>DATLQV010000059.1:0-32280 GCA_035534955.1 Gaiellaceae bacterium | reverse complement strand
GACCCGGACACGCGAGATCGTGGCATCAACCATCTAGCCCGTGACCGTGCCGTTGGCAGAGACGGTGATCGGCCAGAACCACTGGTCGGGGTCGCCCGCGGCTGGTCCATCGGAGTCGTGAGCGGTGACAAGAACCGTGTAGTTGCCGGCAGTGAGGCCCTGCGGCAGCGTGATCGTGATGAGAGTCTGGTACTTGTCCGACATCGAGCCGCCGTAGGTGTCGACGTAATTCTGCGGCCACCCGCTCGTCGCGCTCGTCGCGACGCCGAGCTGCTGGATGCCGTCGAGGAACGCGGTCGGCGCGGACGAGCCGGACGTCTGGATCGGCCCGTCGTCCATGGCCACGATCGTGAGCACCGTGTTCGAGACGACCTTCGGATCCGCGAGGAGCGATTCGCACGCATATCCGCCGCGACCGGAGGAGCAGAAGACCACCACGGGCGGAGACGACACCGGAGAGCCCGTGTCGAAGGCCGTCTGCATCGTCAGGACTTTGGGCGAGCCGGAGGCGCTCGCGTTCCGGATGACGACGGTGGCGACCTTCTCCGAGCGGGTCGAGGCGTTCGGATTGGGGAGGAGCCGGATGAACGTCTCGACCTTGTACGACTTGTGGTCGGCGCCGGTGACGGTCTGCACCGGCAGACACTGGGCAGACGAGCCGCAACCGGTGATCGTCACGTCCGTGCCGCTTTCCGGCAGGGCGCTCTCGTCCGTGCTGTAGTTCGCGTCGCTCGACTTCACGGACGCGAGGGTCGTGGCGTCGAGACCGATCGAGGAGTACGGCAGCGAGGAGTAGAGCTCGAGCTGGTTGTTCGCGATCAGGCCGACCGACGAGGTCCGTGCAGCCGAACCGATGGAGAAGTAACCGAGGCTGTACGCCCCGATGAGCGCCAACAGCGCGATTGTGAGGATCAGCATGGCCGCGACGAGCTCGACCATGAGGAAACCGTCTTCGCTGTGGGCGCGTGTCCGCATGCCTTCCTGTTCGTTACCTTCGGGATCGGCAGAACTCGCCGTGGGCTAAAGCCCGTTCGGTTCGCGGCCGATAGCTCTTGCGATGCCTTCGACGACCATCAGCCCGCAGGTACGCATCGTCTCCCTCGTCGGAATACTGGTGATCGCGCTCGCCGGCTCGGCTTTCTTCGTGTTGCACCGCCACAGCTCGACGCCGACGACCCCCACGACGCCTGCGGCGCCTCAATCGACACCGTCCAACCCCGTCCACGTCGTGCCGCCCACGGTCGACCCGCTCCTCCCCGCCCCGCTCAGAAGCGCGCTCGAGCGCTACCCGGTCGTCGTCGCGGGGTTCTACAACCCCGACTCGCCGGTCGACTCGCGCACGATCGAGGAAGCGCGCGCCGGAGCCGCGACCGCCCATGCCGGCTTCGTCTCCGTCAACGTCCTCAACGACGCGGTCGCCGGCCCGCTGACGGCGCTCCTGCCGTCGGGCCAGATCCTCCCGAACCCGGGATTCATCGTCTACACGCGGCCGGGGAAGATCGCGTACCGCTCGGACGGTTACCTCGACCGGGCTGGGGTCGCGCAGGCGGTCAAGGACTCGCGGTGAGCGCGTTCGCTGCGGAAGAGCGCGAGTTGTTCGTCCGCCACGCGGAACTCGACGGCCGCTCGATCGCCCGCCTGCGCGTTGTCGACCGCGGAGACGCCTGCCTGGTCGAGGCCGAGGTCTTCCCGCGCGGCGCTCCGTCGACCCAAGCCGGTCCGTACACGTTCGCCGACGTCGGCCAGGCAACCGCCTTCGTAACCGAGGCGATGGAGTCGCTGCTCTACCTCGGCTGCGAAGTCCGCGCGCAGTAGACAGCGAACGTTCCCGCCACCAGTCCGGGGCGAATACGCCCTCCGGCCGATACCGGCACACCGCCACGCGCGGAATTGTTCGCCTGAACCGGAGACCCCACTCGCCGTTATGGGGAGGAGCGAGTTCCGAACTCCGCAACCAGGGAGATCGACGTGATCATTCGCAAGTTCGTATGGCTCCTCTCGCTCGGAGCCGTGCTGGTGGGCATCGCCGCTCAGCCAGTGCTTGCCTCGACGGCGCCCCCACCCGTTGACGCGTTCTACATGTATGGCTCGACCTTGGCCGGCCTGGAGAGCGGCGCCGGCACGGACGGTTGCGTCTACGCCACGAACCAGCCGGACAACCAGCCGGACATCATGCTCGTCGACTTCGGCGCGGCACGCCTGTTGTCGGGCGGCGACGACGGGACCATCGACTTCAGCGGCACGACCTTCAAGAACGCGAGCATCCTCCTCGCCCTCGAGAGGGCCGCCGACGGGTACCACAACTGTCACGTCAAGGGCGGCGTGATCATCGAGTACGGCAACAGCAACTACCGCATGTCGAGCGCGGGCATGAGCACGACGGATGCGTGGTATGCCGGCTACGACCAGGAACAAACGGCCGAGGATCTGGCGCACTACCAGGCGGCCCACGGGTACATGAGCCAGGGCGCCGGCGCCGCCAGCGACATGGAGCCCAGCTACGACAAGCAGCTGATCACGAAGCAGCTCGTCAACGGGGCGACGGCTCAAGGCTGGGCGATCTACGACGACTACGGCTCAGTCGACGGCTGCCCGACGACCGGAAGCAGCGACGGTTCCTGCAACAACGGCTGGAGCGTCGGCGCCGTCGCGTACGTCTCCTTCCACGGCATTGCCCTCCCTCTACCGGAGATCTACTACACGGTAAGCGCCGACCAGTGGACCGTCATTCGCAAGTACTGGGATGCCAACGGACCGGGCGGCTACTACTTCTTCGACGGCGTGACCGGTGAGTCCCCGGCGACAGCGGGCGGACTCGATGCCACCGCAGGCTGGAACGCCCTCAACTCGAGGAACTCCGGTCTTGTCGGCCCCAACCTCGTCTGCTTCGGCTCCGGCTGCTGACCGGAAAGGAGAGAACAATCATGCGCAAGAACGCACTCAGTCCTCGCACGGTGAAGCTTCTGGCGGCACTCGTCGTACTCGGTCTCGCCGGAGCCTTGAGCGCGCTGGCGGCTGCCGGCTCATCGCCCGTGTCGACTCCTCGGCTCGGAGGCAACGTGAACGTCCCGGCGGACAAGGCGGCCGCGATGGCAGACCGCATGCCATCCGCACCGATCGACGCCACCGCGCCGGCGGGGCCTGCCGCGACGGCGGCGTTCGCCCCCGATCCGATTCCAGCCGGCATCCTCGGCTCGAACGTGCCGGTTCCGATCTCGTCCTCGATTCTCACCGAGACGAACGGCTGGCTCGTCAGCAACGGCTACAACCTCGTCGCCGTCTACGCCGGGTCTGCAGGCGACGATCCGACCCAGGGACGGGTCGTCATCGTCCGGCAGGACCTGCGCGCCGGCAGGCAAACCGTGCAGATCGTCGACGCCGGCACGACCGGCCCGCTGACGATCGCGGCCGACGCCCCAACGGGAGCCGCTGTCGAGACGACGGCACTGACCGGAGCCCTCAAGCTCGGCACGAGCCGGGGCGCCCCGATGAAGCTGAACCTCAGCACCAACACCGTCAGCGCGAGATAGAGCGCGGGAAGGACGAAGACATGAGACGAGAGCGATTGACAGTCGGGAGCCGGCTCGTACTGCTGGTCGCTCTCGCCTCGGTCCTCTATGCCGCCGGAAAGCCCGCGCTGGGAAGCGGCGCCGCGGCGAGCGTGACACTCCCCCGCTGCTCACCGGAGGGGTACGGCCTCGAGCAGGCGCTCGTATCCCGAACCACCCACCGCCAGAACGCGGTCAAGCTCACCGCGGGCTGGGTGACCGCAATGGAGGGGCGTCGCTCGTGCTTGCTGAAGACGACGATCCGGTTGACGGTCGAGGGCTCCGGCGGCACGGCGGTCAAGGCGGAGTGGCATGTGAGCGCTGTGCTCAAGCCGTGGAGCAGCGTCGTGCACACCTGGGTCTGGCGGAACTGGTGCGACGCCGGCATTGGGGAGCCGACGGTCGAGTTCAGCGTTCCGAGCGGCAGGAGCGTCCGGCAAAGCGTCCCGTCTCCGCCGACATGCGTGACGGCGGGCACGGCATCGACCGTCGCCGATCTCGGGACGGGAAAGACGTACGTGCGGCGCCCCGGAAATCGCTTTCCGCCGCACATCCTTTCCAAGGGAACCCCACCGCCTCTGCACGAGGCGCTGATCAAGGTCAAGAACGCCTGGCTCGTCAGCGACGGCTACACGCTCGTCGCGGTCTACGCAGGCACGGCAGGGAACAACCCTTCGAGCGGACGGTTCGCGATCATCCGGCAGAACGCGATCTTCGGAGTCCAGTACGAGCCGCCCGATCTCATCGACGTCCGCAGAGCCCCAGGACTGAGGATCACCCGTGGGCCTCGGGGCGCGTCGCGCGAGACGTCAGCTCAGCGTGGAAAGCTCTTCTTCGTCTCGGCAAACGGCACCAAAGGCGTCCTCGATGTCAGCGTCGATCGCGTCCGAGTCACCGCGCGCTAGCTCGTGACGCGCGCGAGCTCTTCGAGGCTCGTCAGCCCTGCCATGATCTTTGCGAGCCCGTCGTCCCACAGCGTGCCCATCCCGGACTCGAACGCCGCGCGCTCGATCTCCTGGCGCGATGCCTTGCCGGCGGCGAGCGAGGCTAGATCCTCGGTCATTGACAGGAGCTGGAAGATCCCGATGCGGCCGCGGTACCCGGTCATGTCGCAACGCGGACAGCCGCGCTTGCGATAGAGCACGGCTCCGTCGCTCGCCGCGGCGACGTCGGGCGAGACGCGGGCCGCAACCAGCTCGTCGGCCGTCGGTGCGTAGGCCTCGGCGCAATGCGTACAGAGCTTCCGGGCGAGCCGCTGCGCGAGAACGCCGGTCACCGCGGCTCCCGTGAGGAACGGCTCGACGCCCATTTCGTTCAGCCGCGTCAACGCGCTAGGGGCGTCGTTCGTGTGGAGCGTCGAGAGGACGAAGTGGCCGGTCAGAGCCGCCTCGATCGCGATCTTCGCGGTCTCGCCGTCCCGGATCTCGCCCACCATCACGACATCGGGATCCGACCGAAGGATCGCGCGGAGCGCCGTCGCGAAGGTCACGCCGCCGCGCTGGTTGACCTGGACCTGCTTGACCCCGGGAAGGCGGTACTCGACCGGGTCTTCGACCGTGATGAGGTTGATCTCCGGCCGGCTCAACGCGGTCAAGACGGCGAAGAGCGACGTCGTCTTGCCGGAGCCCGTCGGGCCCGTCACGAGCAGCGCTCCCGTCGGCCGGTCGACGATCTTGCCGAGCTGGGCCTGCATCGCCTCGGAGAGACCGAGCTCAACCATCGTCGGCGGCTTGCTCGACTGGTCGAGGAGTCGGAGGACGGCCGACTCTCCATAAACGGTCGGCAGTGTCACGACGCGAACATCGAGCTTGCGCCCGGCGACCGCTGCGTTCACCGAGATGCGCCCGTCTTGTGGCTTGCGGCGCTCGGCGATGTCGAGCTTTGCGAGCACCTTGAAGCGGGTGATGACGCCGACGGCGGTCTGCTTCGGCACTCGCTGAATCTCGCGTAGGACTCCATCGATGCGGAAGCGCACGAGCAGCGAGCCCTCCTGCGGCTCGAAGTGAATGTCCGACGCCCCGTCCTCGGCCGCCTTGAACAGGATCGAGTTGACGAGCCGCACGAGCGGCTCGTCGGACAAGCCGTCGTCGGCCTCGAGGTCGATCTCCGGCGCCATATCGAACTCGAACTCCTCGTCGTCGACGACGGTCGGGACCGCGGTGGCGGTGGAGGCGCGCGCACGGCGGCCGAGCTCCCCAACGATCTCGTCCCTCGTCGCGACCGCGAGCTCAAGTTGATGCGGCGTCGCGAGCCGCAGCTCGTCGATCGCCTGCACGTCGCCCGGGTCGGCGACTGCAATGCGCAGGACGCCGTCAGCGAGCTCGTATGGCATCGCGACGGCGCGCTCGAGCACGCGTAGCGGAATCGCGAGCACGGCGTGATCGTCAACCTGCGTCGTTGCGAAGTCGATGAGCGGCAGCCGGAACTGCACGGCGTGACGGTGAGCGATCCCCGCGCTGGTCGCGATCCCCTCCTCGACGAGCGCGCGCGCGAAGGAGCCCGTCAGGCGAGCCCGGTCGGCTGCACCCGCGAGCCTGTCTTCGGGGACGAGCTTCGTCGCTCCGATCAGGTCGACGAGCAGCTCGACCGACTGGGCGACACCGAACGGCGTCAGGCCGCCGCCGACGCCGTCCGACTCCGCGGCCGTAGTCCGCAGGCGTGGGAGGCTTGTCTGATGTTCAGTCACTGGCAGCCGATTTCACGGTTCGATCCCTCGAACGAGTCATCGGCATATCGGGCCGCGAAAGTTAGCGCTCGCCTCTAACGGTGAACGAGCGTCCAGTAGCCCTGGAGCAGCTCGTGACCGGCGAAGAGGGCAATGACGGCGCCGAGTGCGAGGAACGGCCCGAACGGGAGCTTGACCTTCCTCGCGCCCACGCCGAGACGGATGAAGAGGACGATCGCCGGCACCATCGCGGCGAGCAGGCCGAGGAGCATCGCGACGGCCACGGTCTTCCCGAGCATCGCGCCGAGCACGAGCGCGAGCTTGACGTCGCCCATGCCCATCCCGCGCGGCGCGATGAGCGCGGCGGCGAAGAGGAAGCCGCTCGCGCCGAGTGCGCCGATGATCCACTGCGGGCTCGGGTGGATCGCGGTCTGCGCCGCGAGGATGACCGCGGCGGCGGGCAGGACGATGCGGTTGGGGATGATCCCGTGCTCGATGTCGGTCGCCGAGATCGCGACGAGGACGAGGCAGAAAGCCGCGGCGACGAGCGCCTCGGGGTGGAGGCCGAACCTCCACGCGCAGCCGGCGACGAGCAGCGCCGACACGAGCTCCACTGCCGGATAGCGCCACGGAATCGCGGCCTGGCAGTGGCGGCAGCGCCCGCGCAGGAGGAGCCACGAGAGAACGGGGACGTTGTCCCGCCAGCCGATCTCGTGGCCGCAGCTCATGCATGCCGAGCCGGGCGAGACGAGTGAGCGCCGAAGCGGCACGCGCGCCGCGACGACGTTCACGAAGCTCCCGAGTGCGAGGCCGGGTGCGAATGCGAAGGCGGCGAGGGCGACGTCCATCTCAGGCTTTCACCCGCAAACCCACGTGGGTCGTGGCGTCCTCTGCGGGCTCATCGTCTGCGGGCTCATCGGCCTGCTCGGCAGGCTGCACCGCCGCGCCGTCGACGCGGGCCTGCTTCTCTGCCCGCTCGAGCATGACGAGGAAGTCGTGGCGGTTCGTGGAGGCGTTCGCGGCGGTCTCCCGGTCGACGACCCCGGAGATGACGAGCTTGATCAGCGCCTGCGCGAACGTCTGCATGTTGAAGAACTCGCCCTCGGCGACGGCATCGGTGATCTCGTCGGGACGGCCTTCGCGAATGAGGTCGGCGATGCGGGTATTCGTGACCATCACCTCGACAGCCGGGACACGCCCGCCGTCGACGCGGGGCAGCAGCCGCTGGCTGACGACACCGCGGAGCACGCCGGCGAGGATCGAGCGGATCACCTCCTGCTTCTCGGGCGGGAAGAACTCGATGATGCGTCCGCACGACTCGGCGGCGTCCACCGTGTGGAGCGTCGAGAGCACGAGGTGACCGGACTCGGCGGCTTGCAGGGCGACCTGCGCCGTCTCGGAGTCGCGGAGCTCGCCGATGAGGATGACGTCCGGGTCCTGGCGCAGCGCGCGCCGCAGTCCCTCGCCGAACGATCCGGTGTCGAGCCCGACTTCGCGCTGGCTGATCACGCCGCGCTGCTCCTGGTGGACGATCTCGATGGGATCTTCGATCGTCAAGACGTGGTCGCGGCGCGTGCGGTTGATGTGATCGACCACCGCGGCGAGCGTCGTCGTCTTGCCCGAGCCGGTCGCTCCTGTGACGAGGATGAGACCACGCGGCTCGTTCGCGAGACGCTCGACTCCGGGCGGCATGCCGAGCTCGTCGAAGGACGGGATGATCGCCGAGATGACCCGGAAGGCGAATCCGATCTGCTCGCGCTGGCGGAACGCGTTCACGCGGAAACGCGGTAGCCCCGCGACCTGGTAGGCGAGGTCGAGGTCGCCCGTCGCGTGGAAAGCATCGATCTGGTCGGGGCGCGAGATGGTCGTGAGGATGTCCTCCATGTCCCACGGAGTGAGAGCCTCCGTCTTCTCCATGTCGCCGAGCGCGCCGTCGCGGCGCAGCACGGGAGGCCGCCCGGCCTTCAGGTGGATGTCACTCGCGCCGAGGTCGACCGCCTGCTTCAGAATGGCGTTGAGCTCCACGCCAGAAGTTTCGGCGCCGGGGGCGGTTTCCTTTAGGCGGCGAGCTTTGCGACGCGGTAGATGACGCGGATCGCGGCCCTCTCGACGCCGCGGGCGGCGGCCGGCTCGGGCAGGTCGCCGGTGAGGAGCTTCTCGAGCGCGCGGAACGTCACCGGCAGCCGCGCGAGCGCGTACGTCGTGTGCGGGAACCGCTCGAACGCCGCCTTCGCGCCCCAGCCGGCGCGGGTCAGCGGCGCGATCCGCCGCTCGACAGCCTGCTGATAGCTGTCGAGATTTTCGGAACGGCCGGCGAGCACGTCGAGTGCCGCCTCGCTCACGAGCTTCGCCGAGTAGAACGCCTCGTACATCCCGTCGCCGGAGAACGGATCGACGAGACCGGCCGCATCGCCGATCACGGCGGTCGTGCCTCGCGCGAGCGTCGTCCCGGCGGCGCGCATCGGCAGCCGGTAGCCGCGCGTCCCGGTCGCGGAGGCGGGATCGACGCCGTACGCCTCACACATCCGCTTGAGCTCGGCGCGGAGCTTCGGCCCTTCCGCCTCGTTGCCGCCGACGCCGACGTTGACGTGGTCGCCCTTCGGGAAGATCCAGCCGTAGCCGCCGTGGATGATCGCGATCTCGAGCACCATCGCCCCGGCGAAACGCGGCTCCCACGGGTAGTTCGCCTCGAGCGCGACGCCGTGGGCGATCTCGCCGGCGAGGCCGAGCTGCTTCGCGGCCGAGCCGTTGCAGCCGTCCGCGCCGATGACGATCCTCGCGTCGAGCTCGCGCGCGTCGGCGCTCGTCCGCTCCCGCACCTCGGCGCCGGCTTCGGCGGCCTTCTCGAGGAGGAAGTGGTCGAGCCGCGAGCGCTGCGTCATGTACGCGATCGGCTTGCGCGCGGTGCGCGAGATGTGGTGGCGGTAGCGGAGCCCGCAATCCATCCGGCTCACGGTGTCCTCGACGACGGGCTCGATCGAGAACGGCAGAAGCCGTGCCGCGCGCCCGGTCACGCCGCCGCCGCACGGCTTGTCGCGCGGGAAGGTCGACTTGTCGACGAGCAGCACGCGAGCGCCCGCGGTCGCCAGGCGGTAGGCGGCAGTCGAGCCTGCGGGCCCTCCACCGATGATGGCGACGTCGTAACTCACGATGGGGGCGGGAGGATTCGAACCTCCGTAGGCTGAGCCGACGGGTTTACAGCCCGTTCCCTTTGGCCGCTCGGGCACACCCCCGGGGGAGTGGCAGTGTAGCCGGGCGCATGCGCGAGAGCCGAGCAAGGAGCGGGCTACACTGGGACGCCTCCAGCCCTCTTAGCTCAGTTGGTAGAGCACCTCCATGGTAAGGAGGGGGTCGACGGTTCGAGTCCGTCAGAGGGCTTCGGTGTCTTCCCTGGTCAGGCCGCTTTTTCGCTGCCGGGATGCTCGCCGGTCGTCGTTTGCGACGTCCACGTAGCGTCCACGAACGTCCACGGGTGCGTTTCTGTGCTGCCGAGTGTGTCGAGGAGCTGGATCGCGTGCTCGCGTCCGTCGCGGGCGAGGTGGCCGTAGTGGCGGTCGATCATGGTCAGACTGGCTCCCATGTAGCGCGAGAGGTCGAATGTGGAGATGCCGGCACGGAGCGAGAACGTCGCGAAGGTGTGCCGGAGATCGTAGACGCGGCGCAGCGGCTTAATGCCGGCTTCGAGCTGGGCGGGTTTCCAATGGCGAGTGCGGAAGTTGTGCAGGTCGAGGTAGCCGCCGTGCTCGGCCGGAAACAGCAGCTCGTCCGCCGGGCCTATCGGCAGTTGTGCGAGCGCAGCGAGCGCGATCGTCTGCAGCGGGACGGCGCGCATGCTGGCCTCGGTCTTCGTGCACTTCAGTCGGCCCTTCGTGAAAGAACGTCGGACGTAGGCAACTCGTGCGTCGGGGTCGATGTCCCGCCGTTCGAGGGCGATCCATTCGCCGGGGCGCAGGCCGGTTGCAGCGGCGAAGACAACCATCGGGCCGTAGCGGGCCCCGAGCCGTGTCGCGACCGCATCGAGTTCCGCCCACGACTCGAATGGTCGTTGCTCCTTCCGTCGCGGCTGGGGGTTGTCGACGCCGACCTTCGCCGGGTTGACATCGATCAGCCCCCAGACGACACCCCGGGCGAGGACCTGACGCAGCGCCTGGGTCGCCTCGAAGCGATGGCCAGCCGGGATCGTCATCCGCCAGGCCGCGATCTCCTGTGATGACAGGTCGCACAAAGGTCGGTCTCCGAACGCGGCGACCGCCTTGCCGAGGAGCCAGCGCAGCTTCTCGCGTGTCACCGGCTGAACGTCATGTTGCGCGAGATACTCCTCGACCAACTCGGCCACGGTCAGCTGTCGCGAGATCCGCTGGGTTCGGCGTGCCCGTTCGAGATCACGCCCGAGCGCCTCGCTCGCGTCGTTCTCTGAGCTGAACCCGCCCCGCTGGGACGCGCTTCGAACCGCGGCCCGCGATGCGGTACCGGTAGGCCCACAGCGCGGCGCCGTCGCTCCGGTTTGATTTGAGCCTGAACACCTGGCCTTGTTGAATCATCAAGCGTCACTCCTTTCTTCGGGAACTCCTGAATCATCCGGCACGGCTCGTTCATGCCTGCATCGTCAGGGCGCTGACAGCGGCGGAACGTAGAGTCCTCGTCCAGTACGGACGTGTCCGATCGCGATCTCCAGTTCCGGCTCGATCACGCCTCGCGCGAGGTCGAGCGGTTGCGTGCCGAGAACGCTCGCCTGCGGACACTCCTCGGTCTCTCGAAACCCGAACCGTCGATCGTCACAGCACATCCGGAAGGCCTCGATTTGCAGCTCGATCGCGTTTGCGCACCCCTCACGCAGCGACCAGTAGAGAAACGGAAGAAGCACGCGCTGAGACCAGCCTGCCACGGGCGCTGACCCTACCCGTGCAGACCGCCGGTCGACCTCGACCTCGAAATCACCGTGCAGAGCATCGGCTGAACGCTCAAATCCAAGCGCACCGGAATATCCGGCGCCCACAGGGTTCTAAGCCCGCTCTGTCGATCTGCCTGCGAAGCCGGATGATCGAGGCATGCGCCCGAGTTGTTCGCACCCCGCAGGCGTCAGCGCCGAGAGCCTATGGTTACGCCGATCAGGGGCAGACGCCGAGGTCGCGCTGCACCCGCCTCGGGATCCGCGGCAGGGGGCAGTGGTAGGCGCTGCCCTCGAACACGATCTTCCAGTGGTCGTCGCTGGCGCGCCTGAGGATGTTGACGCCGTTGAAGGCGTAGTGCTCGCAGGTCTTCGTCAGCCGGAAGTGCACCGTGCCGTAGGCGTGGTCGGAGGCGGCGAGCCCGACCCTGAGGCAGGCTGCATGCGCCTTGGAGAGGCGATGCCCGTTATTCCAGGCTTTGAGGATCGCTGAGCGCTCCGCCTTCGTCGGCGTGACGGTGTGCAGCTTGACCCTCGAGCCGAGCGCGACCGCCGGCGCGGTCACGGCGAGCGCCAGGATGATGAGCACGAGGCGTCTTGTAGTCACTTGAAGCTTCTCCTCCTCGCTGGGTTTACCGATAACTCAACCGTTCCCCGCCCACGGCGATGCCGGTGGGATTGAGGCCGTCGGCGATGAAGCTGCGCTTGACTTGGGCGCCGTTGAGGGCGGCTCGTCCGATCGACGCGTTGATGTCGCTAATCCAGTAAATATGCCTGCTGTCCACGGCCAAGCCGATCACGTCGCTCGCGTGCACCAGCGTCTTGACATTCGACCCGTCGAGGCTCGCCGATCCGATCTTCGAGCTGTCGTAGTCCGCCCAGTAGAGGCGCCCGTGCGCCACTACCAGGCCGGTGAGGCCCGCCCCCATCCCGGAGGCGAGCCGGATGAACCTGACGTCCACACGGGAGCCGTCGAGGTTGGCGCGCGCGATCGTTCGGATCGCGGCGCCGTCCACGTCACAGCAGTGGATGGTGCTGCCCCAGTACAGGTTCCGGCCGTCGGAGGCGATCCCACCCCACGCCCCGCGTGCATATCCGAACGGACCGGGCCTGTAGTCCACGATGAAGCGCTGCTCGACCCCCGAACCGTTCAGCCTGGCGCGCCCGATCGCGCTGACGGGGTTCTTGGCGGTTCCGCCGGCGTCCTCATTGACCCAGTAGATGTGGCCGCTGTCGACGGCGATCCCCGTGACCGGCTCGTCGTCTGAGGGGTCGGTCACGGAGAAGTGGATGAACCGCTTATCGACGTGGGTGCCGTTGAGGTCGGCGCGCGCGATCGTGTGACGTGCCTCCTCGACCCAGTAGATATGCCTGCTATCGACCGCGAGCTGCTCGGGGCCGCCGCTGAGCACGCCGCCGCCGCCGGGCCCGGCCGAACCTGAGCAGCCCCAGCCGCCGAGGTTGATGAAGCGGTCGTCGATTCGCGCCCCAGCGAGCCGGACACGCGCGATCGAGGAGCCCCCTACCGACGAGACGGGCTGCACGAGATCATCACGATGCAATGCGGCCCGATCCGCCACCAGATCGCGACCAGCGACGGCCCAGCTGGCGGACTCAACCTCGATCTCAGAGTCCGCGAGACCGACCTCGCCATTCCAACAGCAGCCGAGACAGCGATCCAGGAGGTGTTTCGGCTCCTCGTCGATAACGAAGCCCGAACCGGGCTCGTCTGCGACGACGTGGCCGAGGCTCTCAACGAAGGACGGCGTTGCCTCGTTCTCAGCCAATGGACGGAGCACTGCCACCAGCTGGCTGACGGCCTACGCACCCGAGGCATCTCGCCACTCGTCCTCGAAGGGCGCCTCGGCAAACGCGCCCGCGCCACGATCATCAAGCAGATCGAGACCAGCCCATCCGGACAGCCACTCGTGATCGTCGCGACCGGCCAGTACCTCGGCGAAGGCTTCGACGCCCCACGACTCGACACCCTCTTCCTCACCTTCCCGGTCTCATTCAAAGGCCGCCTTGTCCAATACACCGGACGACTCATGCGCGCCGAAGAAGACAAGACAACCGTCCGCGTCTACGACTACGCCGACACCCACGTGCCCGTGCTACGCGCGATGCACACACGACGGCTCCGCACCTACAAGTCGCTCGGATTCAACCGCGAGCAGGCCGCCGACGTCGTCTCCTCCCAACTCGAGGTTTCTACTCTTGGCTCATGAGCATCACAGTTGAACGTCCCGAGGATGCGCTCATGCGGCTGCAATCCGAGGCCATGCGACGCGGCGTCAGCATCGACGTCGTGATCACTGACCCTACCGCGAGATTGCCAGCCGATCGCATACCCGTGACGCAGCGGCTCTCGTTCATCGGACTCGGCTCATCCATTTCCGGTCGATCAGCACTCGACGGCGACGAACTCCTCGCCGACGGCTTCGGACAAACCTGAACTGCTCGATGCGCACGGTTCAGGGTGCTCGGACTCCCGAGGACGTCGCCCCGCAGAAACGGCTTATCGCTCTTGGGAGGGGCCGATCAACCGCTCTGGCGTGCCCGCCTCACGGAGAACCCGAGCTTCATCTGCGTTGCGGGCTCGCGAGCGAACGGAGGGCCCGAACGCTCGCCGCACCTTCTCGGCCCAAGCCCGGTTACGGGCCTTTGCCGCCTGCCACTCCTCGAATGTCCGAATCCGCTCAGCCATACCTACATCGTAGAGCCGCGGCCGAACGATCCGAACAGGTCGTGCACCTCATGCGCTTCGAAAACGTGACCATCGGCGAGCCTGGCCGCCGCTTCGTCGAGACGCCCGAGGACGGTCACGAGGCCTTCGTCGGTCGCGCGGCTTTCGAGCCGGTTGCGGTCGATCCCGGCGACGCCGAGGAGCGTGAGTGCCCGGTTGAACGAGTCGAGGTCGCCGGTGGCATCGAGCGAATGCATCCGATCGATGATCGCGTCTTCCAGACTGATAACGCGGATCGACCGTCGACTGCGAAGCTCCGCGGTGATCGTCGTCCATCCGGGTGGCAAGGCATCTGCCGGACGCTCCCAGACGACTCGTCTGTCCGTAGTTACCCAGACTCGGCCCTCCTTGCGCAGCCCGAGCAACTCGAGATGCTCGTCGAGAGCGGGGTGGTCGGGCATCGCCACGTCGATGTCTCCGGTCGTTTCGACACCCTCAGCCCAGTAGGCAACGGCGAGCCCTCCGACGATGATCGGCGCCCGGCCGATCTCGGCGAGCTCCTCGGCGACAACGGCCGCCGCCTCGAGCAGACGCTCGGTCTGATCATCGATCGCCGCCGCTACCTCGAACGCAGCGCGGCGCTTCTCGTGCGCCGGGTCGGTCGCGTCTGTCACCTCGCCGAGCGTGGAGACGCCACCAGCCCACGTGCCCTCGACAGCCGGGCTTCACGGTTTCGCTGGCCCGCGATGACCTCGGCGACGTGTTCCTGAAGCGGGCTCAGCATCGCCCTGGGTATGGCCACTGGCCGCGCCGCGTGCCCGAGTTCGAGACTGCGTGTTGCGCCATCGTCCCATCCAGTTTACGGCCCTGAGTGGCGGGCACGGCCTCGACGGTCTCCACCGTGCCATGTGTCGATACTGGCTCAGAGACCACGCTGCGGCACGATCACGCCCGCGCGATTCCGTCCGGAGGCTGCGCAATCCTGAGCGGGATGTCTGAGTCAGATGTCTTTCCGCGTAACGACGACCGGACGGTGCCACGTGCCTTACGTGAGCACGTGACGACGATCGCGGCGATCACAGACCTGGTTTGCGAGCAGCATCTCGACGACGAGTACGCCGCTCTCTGCCGAACGCTCACCGTTCGCCTCGCCCGGAAGCGACCCTCGCCGCTCGAACGTGGTGATCCCCGGATCTGGGCCGCCGGCGTCATCTACACCGTGGGCTCGATCAACTTCCTCTTCGACAAGTCGCAGCCCCCGCACCTCCGCGCAGACAAGCTCGCCGAGCACGTCGGGGTTGTGCAGAGCACGATGGCGAACAAGTCCGCGCGCATCCGCTCACTCCTCGGACTTTCCTGGTACGAGCCGGACCTGACGCGCTGCGAACAGCTCGAGCAGAACCCGTTTGCGTGGATGGTGACCGTGAACGGCATCCCGTTCGACGGACGGACACTCCCGGACGAAATCCAGCACGAGGCGCGCCGGCTTGGGCTGATCCCCGATCTCGACCGCCGAAGAGCAGCGTGAGCACCCTCAGCTCCGCGAAACTCGACGGGCTGATCGAAGAGCTGGCCATCGGCTGTTACATCGAGACCCGGCCTACAGCATTTCGGACATCCGCGTATATACTTGATCCATGAGGATCGTGAAGGTACGCCGTGTCGGGAACAGCAACGTGGTCTCGATCCCGCGCGAGTTCGAGGCAAGCGGCTACGCGCCTGGCTCCTCGGTACTCATCGAGGAGCTACCAGGCGGCGAGCTCCGCATCGTGCCGACCGACAAGCTCCGCGAGCAGATCAAACATCTCGGCCAACGTGTCGTCGCCGAGCATCCCGAAGCACTGAAGATCCTCGCCGAGGACAGTTCCGAGACCACCACGCCACACCGGTAACGATCCTCAACCCGTGACGGACGATGACCTCAAGTTGGTCTACCTCACACTCGACGACGCACTCGAGCTCTACGCCGCTGACGTTCCTCGAAGCCAACAGCTAGCGCGTCAACGCCACCGACCCCGAGCTCGCGTCCTGGATCATCGCCCTCAGCGTCGGACTCGAACCAGGAGAACTCGCCGAGCAGATTCGCGAGCGACTCGTCTAAATCACACCATGAAGATGCTTATGTCTTCGCACGCCGCGCGATCAGAACAACGCTCCTTGCAGGGGTGCACCAAGGGTGCACGCCAAGGCGAAACGCAGATCCCCGCGGCACCTCGCGAGACGCGCAAATAGGCATGGTTACGCGAAACAGAGACACGAAGACCCCCTCCGACCAAGAATGGTAAGGAGGGGGTCGACGGTTCGAGTCCGTCAGAGGGCTCTTTTAGACCCCGGCTATTGGGCGGTGACTGCCGCGCTTGATCGTCGTAGGATCGCGAGGTGTCCGACGAGAGCCTCCGAGCGTCCTGCTTCGCGTCGCTCGACGTGCTCTCGGCAACGCACGGCGAGGACATCCCCTACCGCGGAGGTCTCGAATTCGGATTTGCGTTCCGCGGTCGGCGCATCCCATTTCTTTCGCCGCAGAAGGGAATCTTCCGCGCCGCGGCACAAGAAGGGCCGGCGGCTCTCTCCGTCAACACATCCGCAAATTCGCCGTACGACGACGAGGAGACACCCGACGGCTTTTTCTACGCCTACCGTGCCGGCTCAATCGACCAGCCGGACAACCGCGCGCTTCGCGCCGCGTACGCGGATGCCGTCCCGCTCGTCTACTTCATCGCGACACGACCGGGCTTCTACAAACCCCTCTACCCGTCCTATGTGATCGTGGACGATCCGGTCGCGCAGCGGGTACTCGTCGCTCCTGGCCGCATGGTCGGACCGCTGGACGAGCGCGATCCGATACTCGTCGAAGATCCGCTCGAGCGGCAATACGCCGTGCGCGACACGCGAGTCCGACTCCATCAGGCGCGTTTCCGCGGCCGCATCCTCGTCGCGTACTCGAGCCGCTGCACGATCTGCCGACTCAAGGAGACGCGGCTTCTCGACGCTGCGCACATCGCTGGCGACCTGGAAGTCCACGGCGAGCCGATGGTGTCGAATGGCCTCTCGCTCTGCTCGATCCATCACCGGGCCTTCGACGAGAACCTCGTCGGGATCTCGCCCGACTACACAGTCCACGTGGCGCAACGCCTACTCGAGGACGAGGACGGCCCAATGCTCGAGCTCCTCAAGACGTTCCACTCGCACATGATCGACCTGCCGAACCGTCGAAACTGGCAGCCAGATCGCGAGCGGCTAGCGGAGCGCTTTGACCGATTCCGGGCGACGGTCTGACACGGTCCCTTCCGACCGAGCGACGGCGTCAACCCCCGAGCCTTACAGCCGCGTCGCGTCCGGCGGCGCGGCCGCTGAACAGGCAGCCGCCGAGGAATGTGCCCTCCAGGGCGTTGTAGCCATGCACGCCGCCGCCGCCGAAGCCCGCGACTTCGCCTGCGGCGTAGAGGCCCTCGATAGGGGCGCCCGCGCCGTCGAGGGCGCGGGACTGGAGGTCGGTCTGGATGCCGCCGAGCGTCTTCCTCGTCAGGATGTGCAGCTTGACCGCGACCAGCGGCCCGTTGGCCGGGTCGAGGATCGCGTGGGGTGGCGCGGTTCGGGAGAGCCGGTCGCCGATGTACCTGCGAGCGTTGCGGATCGCCATGATCTGGCTGTCCTTCGTGAACGGGTTGTGCAGCTGGCCGTCGCGCGCGGCGATCTGCGCCCGGATGGCGGCGGCGTCGAGGGGCGGCGCGTCGGGCGCGAGTCTGTTCATGCCGGCGACGAGCTCTTCGACGCGGCCGGCGACAACGAAGTCCTCGCCGTGCTGCTTGAACGCCTCGACCGGATCCGGGGCCGCCTTGTTCAGCACCCGCTGGCGGAGGAACTCGCGCTTGTCGCCGCTCGTGATGTCGGGGTTCTGCTCCGAGCCGGACAGGCCGAACTCCTTGCGCACGATCCGCTGCGAGGTGATGAACCAGGAGTGGTCGTAGCCCGCGATGTCCGGCGTGGTGCGCAGGTGCTTCAGGGTGGCGAGCGTGTTGAAGCCGGGCAGGCATGGATCGGGGAGGCGGCGGCCAAGCGCGTCGAACCACAGCGACGACGGCCCCGGGAGGATGCGGATCGCGTGCTCGGGCCAGATCGGGTCCCAGTTCCGGACGCCCTCGGTGTAATGCCACATGCGGTCGCGATTGACCAGGCGCACGCCGGCGGCCGCGGCGATCTCCAGCATCCGCCCGTCCACATATGCGGGCACGCCGGTGATCATCGAGCGCGGCGCCGCGCCGAGACGCGCCGGCCAGAACTGCCGGACGAGGTCGTGGTTCGCGCCGATGCCGCCGGTGGTGACGATGACGACGGGCGCGGCGAGCTCGAAGTCGGAGACGACGTCGCGGTTGGTCGCCGCTCCACGACGCGCGTCGTCGTCGGCGAGGACGACGCCACGGAGACCGGTGACGGCGCCGCCGCTGACGAGCAGCTCGTCGACGCGGTGCCGGTACCAGATCGTCAGCAGGCCGCTGTCGACGGCGGCGTGTGCGGCGTCGACGAACGGCTTGACGACGCCCGTGCCGGTGCCCCAGGCGATGTGGAAGCGCGGAACGGAGTTGCCGTGCCCGTCGGCGCGCATCCCGCCGCGCTCGGCCCATCCGACCGTCGCCACGAATGAGATGCCCTGCTGTTCGAGCCACGATCGCTTCTCCCCCGCGGCCCACTCGACGTAGGCGCGAGCCCACCGCACCGCCCAGCTGTCCTCGTCCTCGAGGCGGTCGAACCCCGCGCTGCCCGTCCAGTCCTGCCAGGCGAGCTCGAGCGAATCGTGAATGCGCAGGCGACGCTGCTCGGGACTGTCCACGAGGAACAGGCCGCCGAACGACCAGAACGCCTGCCCGCCGAGGTTGTTCGGCCCCTCCTGGTCGAGCAACAGCACGCGCTTGCCCGCCCGCGTGAGCTCGGCCGCGGCGGTCAGGCCGGCGAGCCCGGCGCCGACGACGACGGCATCGGCGGGCGCGCTCGTCATGGCGCGGCGACTCGCTCGGTCACTGCGCCAGCCTAGGGAATCCTGCCGGCGGATCAAAGCGTGGGTGCGTTCAGCTGCGTTCGATCGAGAACGTCTCGATCAGCTCGACCAAGCCTCCGGTCGTCTATCCGAGCGGCGAGATGTACTTGCGGTAGGCCGCCGCGGAGCGCGGCTTGTCGCGGAGGTCCCAGATCGAGCCCTTGTAGTAGTTGAAGAACGCGAGCAGGACGAGACGGTGATGCGTGTGCACCCACGCGGCCATCTCGCGCACGAACGCGGGGTCGTCGATCCCCCACAAGCCCCATTCGCCGAAGCCGAACGGCTTCGAAGGGTGGGAGTCGTAGAGCTTCTGTGCGGCCGCCCAGGTGGCGCCGTGCCCGGCGATGTCGTAGAGGTCGTCGGCGACGAGATCGACGTAGGCGTTCCCCGGGTAGTAGGCGTTGGCCGAGTTGCCGGGCAGGTCGGGCGCGCCGAAGCCCTGCGGGTTCCACACGATCTGGAGCTTCGGCGTGGTCACCGGCAGATCCCGGTGGATCCCGGGCAGGTGCAGCCGGGCGAGCTTGGCGTCGATCTCGGCTGCGGTGCCGCCGCGGGTGATGATCGCGATGCGGGCGAACGCCTTGCGCGACCAGGCGGTCGAGTCGCGGGCGGGGCGCCGCGTGCCATTCTGGTTGTAGGCGCAGTTCGACTCCCAGTAGCCGTTCATCTCCGGGAACGGACGCAGGTAGAACAGCGATCCCGGGTAGGCGGCGATGGCGGCGTTGAGCTGGAAGAGGAAGCCGTCGCTTCGGCCCTTGGCGATGCCTTCCGGCGTGGCGGTCACCGGGTGGCCGTACGAGCCAGGGACGAGGGCGACCATCGGCACCGGGCCTGTCTCGGCGAGGATCCGCCCGAGCGCCTTGCCCTGGCGGAAGTTGACGAAGGTATGGCTCACCTCTGTCTTCTGGCCGGTGAGCGAGGCGAAACGGCTGGGATCGCCGAACAACCCGAGCTCGATCTGGCGCTGCGGCGACGCGCCCGCAACCGCGGAGAAGACGAGTGCGATTACAAGAGTGAGCAGCGGCAGCAGACGACGCACTATCCCGAGTATCGGCTCGCGATCGGTGGCAGGTGGACACTCACACGAGGGAGGCGCCGGCACCTGAACCCTTAACCCCGCCTTAAAGCGGCGCCCACTATGCTGCCCGCGCTCGTAGGCCGCGACCGTGAGGACGCCGCGGTGCGAGCGACTAGTAGGACACTTCATCGCCCGCCTGACCACCTTTTGTCTTCGCCACCGCGCGCTCGTCGTCGCAGCCTGGCTGGCCGTCGTCGTGCTCGGCGTCGCCGGGACGCTGCGCCTCGTGCCACTCCTGCAGAACGGGTTCACGCTCCCCGGCACCGACTCCACGCGCGTCCAGCAGATCCTCACGACGCGCTTCGGCAACGGTGCAAACGCGCCGATCGTCCTCGTCGCGCAGGGTTCGCACGCTCACGCGCGCGCGGTCGCGGCGGCTCACACCGCGGAGCGCGCGCTGCCCGGCGGTCGCATCACCGACCTGGAGCGGCTCCCGTCCGGAGCTGCCGTCGCGTTCGTGCAGACGTCACTTCCCGACAGCCGGCAAACGAACGCGATCGGGCCGCTGCGCACGCTGCTCGGTCCACGGATCCTCGTCACCGGAGACGCGGCACTCGGGGCTGCCATCAACCCCGTGCTTGCACACGCGCTGAAGGTCGGCGAGCTGTACCTCGCCGTCCCGATCGCGCTCCTGATCTTGCTGGCCGTCTTCGCGAGCGGATCGGCGCTGCTGCCGTTCCTGATCGCGGGCGCGACGATCCCGACCTCGCTCGGGCTGGCGTGGATCGTCGCCCACTACCTCCAGCTGACGAACTACCTGCTGAACATGACGTCGATGATCGGGCTCGCAATCGCGATCGACTACTCGCTGCTCGTCGTGCACCGGTACCGCGACGAGCGGCGGCGCGGCCTCGATCACGAGGATGCCGTCTTCGAGACGATGATGCGCGCCGGGCGAACGCTCCTGTTCAGCGGTCTCGCAGTCTCCCTCGGGCTTGCGCTGATGCTGCTGCTGCCGGTTCCGTTCCTGCGCGGCTTCGGTCTCGGTGGCCTTCTCGTCCCCGCGGTGAGCGTGGTGTGCGCACTGACACTGCTGCCGGCGCTGCTCTCGCTCGTCGGCGACCGGCTCGAGCGGATCCGCCTCGTGCCCCACCGCCTGATGGAGCGGCGTCACGCCGGCGAGTCGCGCCTCTGGCATTGGCACGCAGGCTGGGTGATGCGGCGAGCACGGATCGTCGCGCCGCTGGTCGCGGGGCTGCTCGCGCTCGCCGCGATGCCGCTGCTCGGCATGCAGCTCGGCCCGGGCTCGCCCACCGGCCTGCCGAAGTCGCTGCCGGCCATGCGGGGGCTGGCTGTCCTCCAGCACGGCAGCCCGTCGAACACGCTCGACCCGACCACGATCGTCGTCAACGCAGGAAAGGCGCACCAGAGCGCCGCGACCGCGCCCGCGATGGCACGGCTCACCGGGCTGCTCCGCCACGACCGCGAGGTCGCGACCGTGGCGCCCGCCGTGCACGATCCGACCGGCCGCTACTTCGAAGTGAACGTCGTCACGCGCCACGATCCGTACGGCGCGCAGGCGCAGGCGTTCGCAGGCCGGCTGCGCGGGACGATCATCCCCGCGGCGCGCTTCGCGGCGGGAGTGCACGTGCTTGCCGGCGGCGGTGCCGCCTACGCGGCCGACTTCATCTCCCGGACGCTCGGCTCGTTCCCGTACCTGATCCTCGGCGTGCTCGCCCTCACGTACCTGCTGCTCGTGCGCGCGTTCCGCTCGCTCCTGCTGCCGCTGAAGGCGATCGTGCTCAACCTCTTCACCGTCTCCGCCGCGACCGGACTGATGATCGCGGTCTTCCAATGGGGCTGGGGAAGCGGGCTCGGCCTCACGCGGTCGCCGGTGATCGAGGCATGGATCCCCGTCTTCATGTTCACCCTCCTCTTCGGGCTCTCGATGGACTACGAGGTCTTCCTCGTCAGCAGCATGCGCGAGTCCTGGGACAAGACGAAATCGAACACCGGCGCAGTCGCGCACGGGCTGGCGAACACCGGCCGCATCGTTACCGCGGCGGGGCTCATCATGGCCGCCGCCTTCAGCGGCCTCATCATCGGCGCGATCCCGACGATGCAGCAGCTCGGCTTCGGGCTCGCCGCCGCGATCCTCATCGACATCACTCTCGTCCGCGGCCTGCTCCTCCCGTCGACGATGGCGCTCGTCGGCCGCTGGAACTGGTACCTGCCCGCATGGACCGCCCGGGTGCTGCTCGTGCGGGAGCAGCCCGTCGCCGAGATCTCGCCGGTCTAATTCCGCGCAGTGCAGCGGAGGTCGGCGTCGAACGCGCCGATTCGATACTGCGCGAGCGTGGGCAATGGGCCGGTGAAGCCGCCGCTCGCACAGCTCAGTTGAGCGTCCGTGAGGGTGGCCGTCTCGGCCCCGGCTACCCAGGCGGGCAGCGTCCGGCCGAAGGCGGCCCGCGTCGTCTGTGCCGTCAGGCCGGTGATGTCCTTCCACTGCGCGCTCGTCGAGTAGATCCCGATCGCTCCGGTCGCGCCGGCACCGTGGAGGCCCGCGACGAAGCCTTTGAGCACGGCGATGTTGAGCTCGTAGGTGCCGGCCCAGGTCGAGCCAAGCTCGACGTCCAGCCACCACGGCGCGGTCCTCGCTGCGGCCGGGTCGAGGGCGGCGACCAGGCTGTAGGAGTAGGCGGCGCGCTGCGCGCCATAGAGGTACGAGCAGGCGTTGGTCAGGAGGCCGTTGCAGGCACCGTAGGTCGGTGCGGTGCCGCCGCTCGGCCAGTCGGCGACGTGCTGGGCGCCCGGGTTCGCGGTCACGATGTACAGGGACAGGGGCGGCTGCGTTGCGCCGCGCTCCTGTCCCGGCGCGTTGCGTGCCCAGCTCAGTTGATCGCGGAGACAGGGGTTCGCGTTGTTCGCGAGGCCGCCGTTGACGCCGACGATCCCGAACAGCGGGCTCGACGGGTACGACCCCGAGCACTGCGGAGCGGAGATGTCGTAGCCGGCGGAGGGCGACGAGCTGCGGGTGAGCCAGAGGACAAGCCCTGTCACGACGGCGATGAACGCGAGCGCGAGCCCCAGCACCCGCAGCCGCCGCGCGCGGAGCCGGGACCGCCTGGCACGCCGCGCAGGTGTCAGGAAGGGCGGACTGGAGCTCACAGCCGGTTAAGAGCTCCTAACAAGTGAAGGACGGGCCGTCTGGCCGCGCTGCGCGGACGCGCTGACTGCGTCCTCAGTCGCGTGAATAGCTCTGCTATTCCCGCTCCCTGCGTCCTTGCATCGCATCCACCCATCGCACCCAGCCAGCGCGTCGTCATTCCGTTAGGAGCTCCAGGCCGGCAGGCTGCCGATGTCGGCGGCGGTCGTTCCGGGCGGTGCGAACTCGGCGCCGTACTTCGCCCCCAGCTCGCGCAGCTTGTCGGGATGGGGCGGCCCGACGCGCCCGCCGGGTAGCTCCATCGCCTCGGCGGGGGTGCCGAGCTCCCGGAAGAACCCTTCCATCCCGGCCGGCGCGAAGATGGCGAGCATCTCGACCTCGTCGGTCTCCGCCTGCAGCGTGTGCCAGCCGCCGG
Organism: Gaiellaceae bacterium; assembly: GCA_035534955.1. Lineage (GTDB taxonomy): Bacteria > Actinomycetota > Thermoleophilia > Gaiellales > Gaiellaceae > PALSA-600. Next base: position 8,862 of record DATLQV010000059.1, on the reverse strand, counting down.
GAATCGTGCGGACGTAATCGCCCTCGCTCGCGACGAGCTCGTCCGTGCCGACCCAGAACCGGACGGAGCCGCGGAGGATCAGGAAATCCTCGGGGCCGTGACGGTGCGGCGCCGGCGGGGCGAAGCCCTTCGTCATCCACCAGCGGATCATCGAGTAGCTGCCGCCGGTCATCTCGGCGGTGGCGAGGAAGGTGATCAGGGCGCTCCCGTACCAGATCGAGTTGGCGGGAGCCGGATGCGTGTACAGCCTCTCGAGTTCGGTCATGAGCGGGAGCCTACGCGGCTCTCACGCGCTCAGTTGCGTAGACGGCTTGCCTCGAGCAGCACTTCCGAGATGTCGCGGAACACGAGCGTGTCCCCGGCGGCCTTCGAGAGGTTGACGAGGCAGAGGGGGCACATCGTCACGCACTCCGAGCCCGCCGCCCGCAGCTGCTCGACACGGCGCTCGGCCTGCGCACGCGCCTTCTCGGGGTAGAGCGCCTCGACCGGGCCACCGCAGCACCATGTCGAGCGGCCGCTCTGCTCCGGCTCGAGGACGCTGAAACCGGCGGACGCCAGCAGGAGCCGCGGCTCCTCCACGACATCCTCGGCGCGGGCAAGGACGCACGAGTCGTGGAGCACGACCTCTCCGTGCGCGGCCACGCTGTGCCCGTTCCGCTCCGCGAGGATCTCGAGATAGCTCCGCACCGCGACGTCCCAGTCGGGCAGGAAGTGCGGATAGACCGTGTGCAGCATGTGCGTGGTGTGCGGGTCGATGGTGATCGCGAGCTTCACCCCGTTTCCGCGCAGGCGCTCGTGTACGCGGCGCGCCTGGGCCGCGACGACGGCGTCGAGACCGAGGTCGTAGGCGAGCGCGCCGGAGTAGAGGTCGTCCTCGAAAAGGCTGCCGAACGAGACGCCGGCCTCCCGCAGCAGCGTCGCGACCGCGCGCGGCACACGGCACGCCTCCTCGCGCTCATGCCGCGGTGGACGGCCGAGGAACGACGAGACGTTGACGATCCTGTTGGCGCGACGGCCCAGGCCGCTCAGCCGGCCGAGTGGCGAATTGCCGAGCCGCTGCTCCGCCGCGACGAGGCGCTCGATGTACGGCATGAGCTGGTACATCTGACCGGTGTAGAGCACCGTCCTGCCGCCGCGCTCGAGATCGAGCCCTTCCGTCCAGCGGGTCACGTCGCGCGCGGGCAGCGGCAGCACCGAGCCGCGCAGGCGCAGGTTGTCGGAGAGGATCCCGAGCACGTCGCCGGTCGCGAGGGCCATCAGACGACCAGTCCGTGCTCGGAGCGGTTGAGGTGGTGGCGCAGCGTGCGGACGTTCTCCGCGATGTGGACGCCGGCGGGGCAGCTCTCCTCGCAGAGGCGGCAGAGCAGGCAGGAGAAGACCGTCTCGCTCTCGTCGTGAACCCGGTCCTCGAGGCCGAGCATCACGTAGCGGAAGACGCGGCGCGGCAGGACGTCGAGGCCGAGCGGGCACGTCGCGGTGCAGACGCCGCAGTTCATGCACGCCTCGGCGTCGAATGCGCCGGCCTCGCGCACGCGCTCGGCGAACAGCGGGGAGACGAGCGCGGTCACTTGGCCACCGCCTGGAAGCGGAAGTAGTCGCCCTCGGGCTCGGGCAGGTCGGTGAGCAGGCCGTACTTCCGCATGCCCATCACCCAGAGCATCGTCTCGTTCTCGGGCGCGCCGATCGCCGCGGCGATCTCCGGCACCGTGTGTGGGCCGTCGGCGAGCGCGCCGAGGATCCGGCTCCGCACGAGCGGCTCCTCGCGGACGATCTCCCGGACATCACGGCTCATAGTGCGACCACCTCCGCGAGTCCGTCGATCATCGAGCGAACCTGCGCGTCGGTGTAGCCGAGAAGATCGATCGCGTTCTCAGGACAGACGGGAGTGCAGCCGCCGCAGCCCTTGCAGCCGGCGGGGTCGACGAGCGCGAGGGCGCTTCCGTTCGGTCCCGTCATCGTGATCGCACCGAACGGGCACGACGCGACGCAGTCGCCGCAGCCGGTGCACGCCTCGCCGTTCACGACCGCGACCTGCGGATCGAGCTCGGCGCGGCCGAGCTTGAGCATCGCCGCGCTCTGCGTCACGGCCGCGAGCCCGGAGGCGACGCTTTCGCTCGAGGTCTTCGGTCCCTGGCATGCGCCGGCGATGAGGACACCGTCGACGACAGTCTCGACCGGCCGCAGCTTCGGATGGATCTCGTTGAAGAAGCCGTCCCGCCCGACCGGCAGCTTCAGGGCCTGGATCAGCTCCTCGTTCGAGCGCGGCACCATCCCGGTGACGAGGACGAGGAGATCGACCGGGATCGTGACCTCTTCGCCGGCGGTGAGCAGGTCGCGAACGGTCACCTTGAGGCCGGCCTCGTCGCGCGCGATCTCAGGCGGGTCGTCGTCGGGGAAGCGCAGATAGAGCGAGCCGCGCTTGCGGGACTCCGAGTAGGCGAGCTCGTGCTCGCCGTACGCGCGGATCTCGCGGTAGAGGTGGTACTGGCTCACGCCGGCGTCACGGTCGGCGACGCGCAGGGAGGCGTGGATCGCCGCGGGGCAGCAGTAGCGGGAGCAGTACGCGTTGCCGTCCGGCTGGCGGCTGCCGATGCAGTAGACGTAGCCGATGCTGCGCACGGGGCGGCCGTCGACCTCAAGCGGGCCGTCGGAGGCGGAGAGGAGCTGCTCGAACTCGGGCAGCGTGACGACGCCCTCGATCCCGTAGCCGTACTCGCCCTCGTCGGGCTGATACGCGTCGAACCCGGTGGCGACGATGATCGCGCCCACCTCGACCTCGATCGTCTCCGGACCTGTGTCTCCGGTGACCCGGATGGAGACGACGTAGTTCCCGTAGGTCCCCGACTTGCCGACGACGTCGGCGTTCGTGAGGACGGTCACGTCGGGCCGCGCGCGCACCTTCTCCTCGAGCGCGGCGACGATCTCCCGGCCGTCCTTCCCGTGCGGGAAGATCTCGCCGAGCTTGCCGACCCAGCCGCCGAGCTCGGCAGTCCGCTCGACGAGGAAGACGCCGAGCCCGATCTCCGCGAGGCCGAGCGCGGCGCGGAGGCCGGCGATGCCGCCGCCGACCACGAGGGCGCGCTGCGAGGTCTCGACGACGAGCGGCTCGAGAGGAGAAGTGAGCCGTGTGCGATTGATCCCGGCCCGAACGAGCCGGATCGCTTTCTCGGTGGCGCCCTCGTGGTCATCGGTATGCGTCCACGAGCACTGCTCGCGGATGTTGACCTGCGTGTACTGGTACGGGTTCAGGCCCGCCCGCTTCGCCGCGTTGCGGAACGTGAACGTGTGGAGCTTCGGCGAGCACGAGGCGACGACGAGCCCGTCGAGCTCCTGCCCCTGGATGTCGTTCACGATCTCGGTCTGCGTCGCGTCCGAGCACGTGAACATCGCGGTGCGGGCGACCTTCACGCCCGGCTCGCTCTCGATGCTCGCGATCACGCGATCGACGTCGACGTAGTCGGAGATGTTGCCGCCGCAATGGCAGACATAGACGCCGATGCGGCGATCCGGGAGCGCGCCGCTCATGCGGTGACCTTCGCCCGCTCGAGCCACGCGGCTGCCTGCGCGACGGCGGCGCCGGCGTGGAGGATCGACTCGGGGATGTCCTTCGCGCCGGAGGCGGCGCCGGCGACGAACACGCCCGGGATGCTCGTTGCGCCGGGGTTGATGTCCTCCTCCGGCTCGTCGACATAGTCGAACTCGTCGAGCGCGAGCTCCTCCTCGGAGAAGAACGTCTTCGTGTCGAGGTTCGGCCGCACACCGACCGCGAGGACGACGAGGTCGTACTCCGCCTCCGCGATGTGGCCGCCGTTCTCGACGTCCTCGTAGCGCAGGATGAGGTTGCCTTCCTCACCCTCCGCGATCGAGGCGACGCGCCCCTTCACGAACTGGCCTCCCATCGCCTTCGCCTGTTCGAAGAACTCGTCGTAGCCCTTACCCGGCGTGCGGATGTCGATGTAGTGGACGGTGACGTCCGCGAGCGGCAGGGCGCCCATGATCAGCTGGTTCTGCTTGATCGAGTACATGCAGCAGAACTTCGAGCAGAGCGGATTGCCGACCGTCTCGTCGCGGGAGCCCGTGCACATGACGTAGGCGATCCGGTCGGGCACCTTCCCGTCGCTCGGCCGCAGGACGGTGTTGTACGGGCGGGTCGGAGCGAGGAGGCGCTCCATCTGGACGCCGGTGATGACGTTCTGGAAGCGGCCGAAGCCGTACTGCGGCTTCGCGTCGGCGGGGAAGAGCGTGTAGCCGGTCGAGACGATCACCGAGCCGACGCCGACCTCGGTCTCCTGCTCGCGCTGATCGAGGTCGATCGCGTTCGCCGGGCAGACCGAGATGCACTCGTGGCACTCGGAGCAGACGCCGCAGTCGAGGCAGCGGCCGGCGCTCGCGCGGATCTCCTCCTCGCTGAGTCCGGGCTCGAGCTCCGCGAAGTCGGTCGGATGCGAGGCGAGCACGAGGGCCGGCGCGAGCGAATCGCGGCGGCTGTGACTGCGCTGCCGGCGGAGGACGTCGTCGTGCTCGACGGCGGAGAGACGCTCGTCGAACGGGACGGCGGTCAGACTCTCGCCGCGGAGGTGGCGGTCGAGCATGAACGCGGCGCGCCGGCCGGCGCCGACCGCGTCCACGATCTTCGTCGGGCCCGCGACGACGTCGCCGGCCGCGAACAGCCACGGCTGCTCGGCGCTCTGCGTCGTCGCCGGATCGACCTTCACGTCGCGCTCGCGCCGCATCCCGATCGCGACGATCGCGACGTCGCACGCGAGCTCGTCCGTGTCCGCCTCGTCGTACTGCGGGTTGAAGCGCCCGTCCGCGCCGAAGACCGTCGTGCAGCGCTTCAGCTCGACGGCGCTCACGCCGGCCTCGCCGGCGAATCCTCGGATCCCCCAGGAGTCGTGGAGGACGACGCCTTCCGCGACCGCCTCGGCGACCTCGAACTCGTACGCGGGCATCTGCGGCCGCGACTCGAGACTGACCTCGTGGACCTCACTCGCGCCGAGCCGGAGCGCGCTGCGCGCCGCGTCAATCGCAACGTTGCCGCCGCCGATCACGACGACGCGCTTGCCGGAGAAGTCCGGGGCGTCGCCGAGCTTGACGCCGCGGAGGAAGTCGAGCGCCGGGGAAACTCCGTCCAGCTCCTCGCCGGGGACACCGAGGCTCACCGGCACCGGCGTTCCCGTCGCGAGCAGGACGGCGTCGAAGCCGTCGCGCCGCAGCGCCTCGAGGTCGTCGATGCGCGCGTTCGTCTCGATCTCGACTCCGAGCGCGGTGACGTTCGCGACGTCCCGCTCGACCACCTCGGCCGGCAGGCGGTAGCTGGGGATCGAGAGGCGCATCGCTCCACCGGGCTCGGGCGCCGCCTCGAAGATCTTCACGCGGTGGCCGCGCAGCCGGAGCTGCCAGGCGGCGGTCAGGCCGGCCGGTCCGGAGCCGACGATCGCAACACTCTTGTCCGTCTCCGCCCCCGCGTCGACACCGGGCCCGTCGGCGTTCGCGTAGTGCCGGTCGGCGAGGAAGCGCTTGATCTGGCGGATGGGGAGCGAGCCCTCGAGCTCGCCGCGCGTGCACTCATCCTCGCATGGCGCGTAGCAGGCGCGGCCGAGGCTGCCCACGAGCGGCGTCGTCTCGAGCACGAGTTGGAACGCCTTCTCGTACTCCCCGCTCCGTGCGAGCGAGACGTAGCCGTGCGCCTTGATCCCGGCCGGGCACGAGTAAGTGCACGGCGACGTGCCGGCGCGCTCGACGAGCGCCTTCTGGGGAACTGCCTGCGGGAAGGGGATGTACGCCGCCCGGCGCGCGACGAGCTCGCCGTTGTACTGGTCGGGCACCGAGACGGTGCAGGCGCTCTCGCAGAGGCGGCAGCCGGTGCAGAGCGCAGTGTCGACGAAGCGCGGCTTCTGCAGGACGCGGACGCTGAAGCGGCCGTCGTCGCCGCGCCGGACCCCGGAAACCTCCGCGTCGGTGAGGACGGTGAGGTTCGGGTGGTGCGTCGTCTCGCCCATCTTCGGGGTCGAGATGCAGCTTGCGCAGTCGAGCGTCGGGAAGACCTTGCTGAGCAGGATCATCTTGCCGCCGACGCTCGGCTCCTTCTCGACGACGAGCACGCGGTAGCCCATAGCGCCGAGCTTCAGCGCCGACTCCATGCCGCCGATGCCGCTCCCGACAACGAGAGCGTCGTACTCCGCGCGTCCCTCGCCGTCGCCGGCTCCCGCCGGGCGGAGCCCGGTTCCGCCGGCGACTGACGCCGCTGGCGGCGCGAGCCTGCGCTCGCTCAGCTCGGCCGTACCCGGCGTACTGTCCTCGCCTCGCTCGCTTGGCTCGCTTGCCAGCGACGCCCGAGGAACGCGCGGGACGGCGCGACTTCCGTTAGATGAAGAGGTTGACATTCGCCTCGTCGGCTTCGCCGAGATACGCCGCGGCGCCCGCGAACTCGACGCCGTCGACGAGCTCCTCCGCCTTGATGCCCATGACGTCCATCGACATCGTGCAGGCGATGAACTTGACGCCCTGCTCGCGCGCCGAGTCGATCAGGTCTTGCAGCGAGAGGACGTGCGCGTCGCGCATCGCCTTCTTCATCAGCACCGGCCCCATCCCCGCGAAATTCAGGTGCGAGAGGGTGAGATGCTCCGGGCCGCGGGGCATCATCCGGCCGAACATCTTCTGCAGCAGGGTCTTGCGCGGATGCGGCGGATGGTCCTTCCGGAGGACGTTCAGCCCCCAGAAGGTGAAGAACATCGTCACCTCGTCGTCCATCGCGGCGGCCGCGTTGGCAAGGACGAACGCGGCCAACACGCGGTCCATCTCACCGCTGAAGACGATGATCGTCTTCTTCATCGCCTTCTCGGCCGGCGCTTCGTCGACCGTCTTGATCTCGTCGAGGGTGATCGTCATCTCGAAGCTCCTTTCGTCACGCGGCGACGCCGACCGGCCCGAGGGCGGTCAGCTTCTCCGCGAAGTCCTTCATGTACGCGACGAAGGGCTCGGCGCAAACCGAGCAGACCGCCGCCATCTTGAGCCGCTCCGCGGCGTAGCCCTTCTCCTCCATCAGCTCCTGCGCCTCGGCGGCGAGCCGTGCCGTCCGGTCCGTGCAGTCGGGCAGGTAGTTGCATTCGTTGCCGTCTGCCGCGATGAAGACGCCGTCGAAGCCGCGCTCGAACGCGTGCACGATCCAGCTCGGCCGGATTCCGCTCGAGCACGGGACGGTGATCGTCGACACCGACGTCGGGTAGTGCAGATGCCGGCTCCCCGCGAGGTCGATCCCCGGATCGGAGATGTTCGTCGTGGAGAAGACGAGGATCCGCGGCTGGCGGTCGGCCATCGCGTTACTTCGTCCGGCGGATGAAGAGCCGGTAGTAGCCGGCAACCTCGATGTGGCCGAGGAAGTCGTGGCCGACCTTCGTGCACCAGGCCGGCAGGTCTCTGAGCGTGCCGGAGTCGGTGGCGAGCACTTCCATCAAGCCGCCGACGGGCGTGTCGACGATGCCCTTCTTCGCGGCGAGGATCGGGCCCGGGCACGACGTGCCGCGAGCGTCCACGACATGGTCGGCCTGGAGATTCGTGAGTTCGTCGATCGTTGCAGTCACTTTCGTTCCTCCTCTTTTTCGTCGTCGCTCGAAGCCTCCGCTCCAGCGCGGGGCCTCGCATCAGGAGTCGGAGGCGAGTCGACTACGGACAACTACTTTCCTACGTAGTTGACCGCTTCAACGATCGGGTCCGACTCCGATGGGCAACCGGCCGCGCGGGACCACGCTTGCAACACACAGGCCAAGGAGGAGAGATGGAACGCAAAGTGTTGTGGCCGATCCTCGTGATCGGACTCGCGCTCGTCGTCGTCCCGTTCGCAATGGGGATGCCCGGCAAGACGGCGGCGGGACAGCGGATGCTGAACGACTTCCACCCGCTCATGCAGGCGGCGAGCGTCCAGAAGACGGCCGACTACTACAACAACGTCTTCACGCCGCTCGGCGCGGTCTCGACGCAGTTCACCAACGCCGCGACGGATCCGCAGATGGCGCAGCAGCTCAAGCCGTTGATGCCGATGCTGACGCCGGTGATGCCGATCTTCGCGCAGGTGCCGGCGGGACTCGCCCACTACAAGCCGCTCGTCTCGACGATGCAGGCGAACGTCAACGACTACGCATCGGTCGACAGCCTGCCGAACTTCCGGCTGTTCACGTGGTTCTTCGTCATCCCGGGGATCCTGCTGATGCTGCTCTCCGGCTACGGGCTCTGGCATGAGGGCGCGCTGAAGCTTCACCATCACGCGCATCCGACGCCGGCCTGAGAGATCGCGGCGACCGGGTGCGGAGCCGGCGGCTCCCTCCGCGCCCGGTCGCTCGCGTACGCTGCGCCGATGCCCCTTCCCCACCCACTACCGGATGAGCTCGCCGAGCTGATCGCCGCGCGCTTCAAGCTGCTCGCGGAGCCGACGCGGATCAAGCTGCTCGACCATCTGCACGGCGGCGAGGCGAGTGTGCAGGAGATCGCCGTCGCCGTCGGCACGACGCAGCAAAACGTCTCGAAGCATCTCGGCACGCTCGCCGCCGCGGGCATCGTCGGACGGCGCAAGCAGGGGAACTTCGTGTACTACCGCGTCGTCGACGACGGAATCTGGCAGCTCTGCGACGACGTCTGCGGCAGCGTCGAGCGCCAGCTCGAGAACTTGCGCAACGTTCTTCAGAACTCCGCGGCCTGAGCGCGGCCGGCGCCGCCCAAACCATCTAGTGTCCTGAGTCGCTAGTTCGCAGGGACCCCGCGGGTTCGCGTCGAAACGTCCTCCTTAACCACGAGGATTGGGGAGATCATGGCGCAGCGTGCGGAGGTCGTGCTCGATGAGGTGGAGCGGGAGACGCTCGAGCGGTG
>DATLQV010000058.1:0-13244 GCA_035534955.1 Gaiellaceae bacterium | reverse complement strand
GCGGAGTGCAGGATCTCGGGCTCGTCCTTGAGCTGCTGCGCCGTGCCGTCGTAGTGGATCCGGCCGCCCTCGATCACGTACGCCTTCTGCGCGAGCGCGAGTGCGACGTGTGCGAACTGCTCGATCAGGAGCACGCCGACGCCGCTCGCAGCGACCGCCTCGAGCGTGGGGACGAGCCGCTTGACGACCACAGGCGCGAGGCCGAGCGAGAGCTCGTCGACCAGCATGACCTTGGGCTGCGAGACGAGGGCCTGGGCGAGCACGAGCATCTGCTGCTCGCCGCCCGAGAGGAGGCGCGCCTGCGCGGACCAGCGCTTCTGCAACTCGGGAAAGAGCTCGAGCGCGTACTCGATCCCGCTCGCCGCATCGGCGCGGCTCATGGCGTAGGTTGCGACCTTCAGGTTGTCCTCCACCGTCAGCTCCCCGAGCAGCCGCCGACCTTCGGGGACGACGGCGACACCTGCGCGGCGCACGTTCTCGGGACGCACGCCGGTCAGGTTGCGCTCGCCGAGGAGGACACGACCGCCGCTCGGGCGGATCAGGCCGGCAACGGCCAGCACGAGTGTCGACTTGCCGGCCCCGTTCGCACCGAGGAGGGCGGTCACCTGGCCGGGTGGGATCTCCATCGTCACCTCACGGACGACCGGGCGGCCGCCGCGTGGGACGGACAGCGCGTCGAGGTGCAGCCCGTCGCTCACAGCTCTGCCTCCGTGCCGAGGTAGGCGCGCATCACGTGCTCGTTCCGCAGGACCTCGGCGGTGGGGCCCGAGGCGATCAGCTTGCCGAAGTCGAGGACGGCGGTCGTCTCGCAGCAGGCCGACACGAGGGTCATGTCGTGGTCGACGAGCACGACGAGCGCCCCGAACCGGCCCGGGATCTTCTGGATCACCTCGCTGAGCTCCGCGGTCTCTTCGTCGGGAAGCCCGGCGGCGGGCTCGTCGAGAAGGACGACGCGGGGGGAGCCGACGACGGCGCGGGCGACCTCGACGAGCCGGCGCTCGCGGGCGCCGAGCGATCCGACCTTGTCCTTCGGCGATACGTCCAGGCCGACGAAGTCGATCGCGGCGAGCACGTCGGCTCGCCGGGACGAGCGCCTGGCGCCCGAGTGCTCGTGGATCATCGCGACGTTGTCGTAGACCGAGAGCCGCTCGATCGCCATCTCGGTCTGGAACGTGCGCCGCAGGCCCCAGCGCGCCCGCTTGTAGTCCGCCAGCTTGAGCAGATTCTCGCCGAAGGCCGAGATCGATCCGGCAGCGGGCTTGACGAACCCGCTCAGCACGTTGAAGAAGGTCGTCTTGCCTGCTCCGTTCGGGCCGATCAGCCCGCAGGTTCCGCCGGGAAAGGTGACCGACATGTCGTCGATCGGCGTGATGCCGGCGAAGCGGACGGTCAATCCCGAGACCTCGATCACTTCGCGTCCTCCTGCCTGGGCCGGGAGAGCCTGCGGACGCCGTTGAAGATCAGCCGGCCGAGCTTTGCGAGGTCCTTCGGCACCTGGTCGACGAGCCCGCCGGGCGCAGTCAAGAGCACCTGCAGGAGACCGGCGCCGAAGATGATCAGGAGGAAGTTCGGGTTGATGCCCCACTGCGCCTGGAAGAGGAACGGCAGCAGTTGGTTGAAGACTCCGGCGACGATCGCGCCCCAGACGCTGAAGATGCCCCCGATCAGCGCGGTTGCGGCGAGCGTCAGCGAGTCCTGGGTCTGGAACGTGATCGCGCGCGGCACCCCCACCTGCGCTGCGAGCAGGAAGCCCGCGATGCCGGCCATGAACGACGCGAGCGCGAACGCCCACAGCTTGTAGAGCGTGATGTTGACGCCTGCGGCAAGCGCGGCCGGCTCGCTCTCGCGAATCGACGCCCAGGCGCGGCCGGGCTTGGTCGCGACGTGAACGAGCGCGAGCAGGAAGAGGAGCGCGCAGACGATGACCGTGTATCGGTAGTACGCGACGTCGCCGTTCGCCCACGACGGGCGGCGCACCGGCGGCGTGCTCGTGGTCAGGGCGTCTGCGGCGGAGCGGCCGGTGAAGCCACCGCCGCCGTTCGGGAAGTCGGTCACCGAGAGGACGATCGTGGTGGCGCCCGCGAACATCAGTGTGACCAGTGCGAGATAGAGGCCCGAGAGCCGGAGTGCCGGCAGGCCGACGAACACCCCGACCACGCAGGTGATTGCGCCGGAGAGGAGCAGCACGACCGGGAACGGAAGCGAGGTCGCGTACGCGAGGCGGGTGCCGGCCCAGCAGCCGATCGTGAGCAGCGCCACCTGGCCGAGGGAGATCAGCCCGACGCGTCCGTAGAGGATGCCGAAGCCGAGCGCGACCACCGAGTAGATGGCGACACTCGTGTAGGTGGTGATCCAGTCGGGGCCTGCCAGGTGCGGCACCGCGAAGATCGCGATTGCGAGCAGACCGATGGCGGCCGCGGCGCGCATTGCGGTGCCGCGGCCGAGAAACGCGCTGACCGAGCTCAATTCGCAGCCCTCGAGATCGTCACGACGCGGCGCCGCGACAGATACAGAAGAGCCGCGATCGCGAGGACGAACGGCGCGGACGAACGGTACGCGGAGACGGTCGTATACGGAGACAGGACGGCCTGCGCCACACCGACGGCGAGCCCACCGAACATCGTCACCCAGAGCGACCGGAGCCGGCCGATCAGGGCGGCGGCGAACGACGAGATGACGAGGAATGTCAGGGCGGAATAGTCGAGTGAGGTGAGCAGGTCGGGAAGGAGCAGCCCGGCCAGGCCGCAGGCGAGGCCGGAGCCGAACCATGCGGCCGCTTCGACTTTGCGCACGGGCACGCCGAGCATCGCGGTCGCCTCACGGTCGTTGGCAAGTGCGCGCATTGCGGTCCCGAGCTTCGTCACGCGCAGGAAGATGGTCACGCCGGCCGTGATCGCGAGCGCGAGGCAGATCGCGATGATCTGCGTCAGGTTCACGGTCGTGTTGAAGATCACGTAATGCGTGTTCGTCGTGCCGAGCGGCAAGAACCGCGCAAACGCACCGCCGGCCGGTGCGCGCCACGCCATCAGCCCGAGCAGGATCAACGCGAGCCCGAGCGTTCCCATCATTTTCACGAGTGCGTCGCGCCGCGCGAAGGCGGGGCCGAACACCATGCCGTAGGCAAGGTTCGCGACCCCGCCGAACGCGACGCAGATCGTGTAGGCGAGCCAGTGCGGCCAGCCCGTGTGGTTGACGATGTAGTAGGCGATCAGGGCGCCGGCGGCTCCGATGGCGCCGAACGCGAGGTTCAGCACGCCGGTCGCGCGGTACAGCACGACCAGTCCGACACCCGACAGCGCGTACACGCCGCCGAACGCCAGGCCGATGACGATGAACGGCTTGAGGAACAGCCAATCGACACCGAACACGCTGAACGCGAGCAGTTCGGTCATGCGGAGCCTCCGGACACCCTGATCTTCACCATGTGGTTACTGGCCGTTCAGGTGGTACTTCTTCTCCCAGACGCGGGTCTGGGAGATCGCGGGGTCGACTGCCTGGAAGGCCGTGCAGCCGCTTCTCACGACGACGTTCTTGTTCTTGTAGTCGACGATGATGTTCGTGTTGTTGGGGATGTGGTAGGGCAGGTTCCCGACGTAGAAGGGCTTGCAGAGGATGTCGCTCTTCTGGTCCTTCAGGCCCTTGACCGCGATGTTGTACGACTTCCACGTGACCGCGCCCTTGATGCTGAGCAGCGCGTTGACCGCGAACTTCCCATCGAGGTAGCCCATCTGCGCGAACGCCTGCGGGGCGATCGACGGAGCGTACTTCTTCAGCACCTGGAACATCAGAGCCGAGTCGGGCCCGACCTTCGGGTCGACGTTCGAGAACTCGTTGTCGATCCAGAGGTGGCCGTCGAATGCCGGCGAGAACTGGCCCGACATGAACGTGTTCGCGATCGGGGTCGACGAGCCCCACAGCACCTTGCTGACGATCCCCTGCGCCTCGGCGGCCTTCATGAAGGCCGGCGCGGTGTCCGGGGTGAAGTCGAGGAGAATCCCGCCTCCGTCACCGGCGAACTGGTACATCTGGAGCAGCTGCGAGGTCGCGTCGGTGACCGGCAGGTGGGTCGGGAAGATCTTGACCGGGATGCCGGCTGCCTGGGCGACCAGGGCAGGCCCGCCGTCCGCGTACGCCGAGATCGTGTCCGGCGAGGCGATGGCGAGCTTCTTGGCGCCGGCCTTGATGAGCGCCTGCGCAGCGCCGACGTTGCTGTAGCGCGGGCCCGAGTTGACCTCGGCGAACGACGGGGTGCTGTAGCACTCCGCCTGCACGCCGGCACCGATCACGACGTAACCCTTGCTCTTGTAGTACTTCCAGTTCGTGCCGCACTCGGCGAAGCTCGTGTTGCCGACGACGCCGACCACCTTGTCGCTCGTGATCAGCTTGCGGGCGAGCGCCGCTTCCTGCGCGGGGTTGAGCTGCTCGTTGTAGAGGATGTACTGGATCGGCTGGCCGTGGATGCCGCCGTTGTCGTTCACGCACTGGAAGTAGGCGTTGGCGACCTTGCCGATCGTCGTGAAGTCGACGCCGGGGATCAGCATGTCGATGCCGCCGAGCTTGATCGGCTTACCCGTCGCCTTCTTGCCGGTGCCCATGCCGCAGACGGACTTCGTCGCGGATGCGGTGCCCGAGCCGATCGGTCCTGCGCCGGTGGCCCATGCGACCAGCATCAGCGCCACGAGGCAGCTGGCGGCACCGGCAACACCGATTTTGATCTTCAGCGATCTCATCAGGTCTCTCCTCTGATTGTCGAGCTTCGAAGGACGAACAACGAGGCGATCGGCGCGGCACGTGTGCCGCGCCTCCTCCGATCAGGATCTCGTCAAGTGCGTCCTCCTTGCGTCGGATACCCACCGGAGGGGCGAGCTCGTGCGTAATTGGACGTGCCCGCGCTCGCACGGTTAGGCCCCGGGCGACCGGGCGACCGTAATGCGGTCCCGGGCCGCGAGTCAAGGCTCGGAGCAAACACGTCTGCCGAGTCCCTGAAACGCGGCGCACTCCACTCGCCCGGCGACAGTTCGCCGTCTGCGACCCTCAGCGTCACGTCCCGGATACTAGACCACTGTCTTGACGAATGGAACACCCGGCAACCGGATCCTCACTGCGGCGCCAGGTGGCAGGAACGGGGTCGCCCTCGCGATACGCTCTCGGGATGCCGCGGATCAGCTATGTCGACCCCGCCACGATCGACGACCCCGAGCTTCGCGCCGCGATCGAGCAGGCGCGCCTGCACGGAACGCCCCGGCCGGAGAGCCAGGCCGTCCGCGCTCACAGCCCGGAGGTGCTACGCACGTTCTCGCGCTTCTGGGCTGCGACCTTTCGGGAGGGCGTGCTCGACCACAAGCTCAAGGAGCTCTGCCGCCTGTACGTCTCGAAGACGGTCGAGTGCTCCTACTGCGGCGGCCAGCGCTCGGAGGCAGCGCGCATGCTCGGGCTCGAGGAGAGTGCGGTGGACGAACTGCTCGTGTTCGACTCCTCGGACGCTTTCGACGAACGGGAAAAGGTTGCGCTCCGCTACACCCGAGCGATCGCCTGGAATCCCGACGAGGCCGACGACGCGCTGTGGGCCGACCTGCACCGGCACTTCGACGAAACAGAGCTCGTCGAGCTCGGCTCGTTCATCGCGCTCACCTCCGGTCAGCAGCGCTGGATCAAGACGCTCGGCATCGGCCACCGCGAGGTGCTCGGCGACACGGACGCCGGCCTCGCCGCGACGGGTCAGACGGGTCACTAGAAAACGGTCGTCCAACCGGGCAGTCGAGGTGGGCGCGGCCGGGGCTCAGGCGCTGTCGTGACGTCCGCCGAGCAGGTCGGCGAACGCGTTGCGCATCACCTCGATCCCCGAAGTCGTGGGGTCGAACCGGGCTCGTGCGAGGGCGCGCCGGCGTTCGCCGTAAAAGAGCTGCGCCCACACGGAGCCGGGCCGGGCCAACCGGTAGGCGGCCGCGACTCCGACAAACGGCAGGAAGATGCTGATCAGCCCCAACATCAACTTTCCCTTCAGGCAGGTGATCACCGAGAGCACGATGCTGGCCGCCACGACCACGAACCCGATGATTCTCGGAATCTCCGTCTTGTCATGGATCCCGAACGGCGAGATCCCCGTCAGGAGCATCAGACCGAGGAGTGTCCAGATGATGCTGACCTCGATCGATTGACGGCCCTCCGGTGTCCAGTACACGTCGCGGAGATGAACCGTGAGAGCGAACTCGTCGAGAACGAACGCTGCCCCGACTCCGAAGCCGACCGCAAGCAGATCGACTCCAATATCGTGCGGCTGGAGGGCGAGCTCGACCATCCCGCAGGCGAGTGTCAGCACGTTTCCCACGACCAGGTGGTGAAGATGCACGTCGCCAACCCGTCCGCTGCGCCAGTTGCGAACCCGCGCCACACGGGTATAGATCCGGGTCAAAGCGAAGGTGGCGAGCGACGCCCCGAGCATCAGCAGGAGCGGCTCGCGCCCGGCGAGGCCGAAGCGGTGGAATCGGATCGCCTCGAGCGCAAGCAAACTCATCACCACGACCGTACCGCCGATCGAGGAGAACAGTCGCATGTACCGGAGCCGGCCTTCCGTTCAGGAAACAGTGGGGCCGTGCTGGCATCGTGTGCCCAGATCGTGACCGAATCACACTCCGCATCCGGCAAGGCAGGGGACAGGCGTCTCGTCCCGGCGGCACCCGCCCGGCGGGCTCGATGACGAACCCCGTCCGGATCGCTCACCCGGCCTCTCTGCCCTGGCGCGAGCTGCTCACGGTCGCCTTCCTCGCCGAAGGCACCGCCGTCCTGCTGCTCGCGGCCGGCCCCGCCCCCGGCGATGCTCCCGCGCACCTCTACCGGACGCTCCTCGTTCGCGACGGAGCGTTCGTCTGGGACAACCTCTGGTACGGAGGGCAGTACCCGTTCGCCTCGTACAGCCTGCTCTATTACCTGCCGGCGGCGATCTTCGGGAACCTCTTCGTGATGTTCTTTGCCGTGCTCGTGTCGGCGGTGCTCTTCGCCGTGATCGGCTACCACGAGTGGGGACATGTTGCTCGCTGGCCCGTCCGGGCGTTCGGGCTCGCGGCAGCGGCACCGCTCTTCACGGGTCTCTACAGCTACTCGCTCGGCTTCATGACGTTGCTCGCCGCGCTGCGATTCCTCCAGCGTGGACGGGTGACCTTGACGGTCGTCGCCGCGGCGCTGACCCTCGGTTTCAGCCCGCTCGCATTCGTCTTTCTCTGCATCGTCCTCTTTGCCGTGCTGTTCGCACGACGCGGTTTTGCGCGGCGCACCATCGTGCTGCCCTTTGCTCTCGCTGCAATCGCCGGCGTGCAGATCCTTGCGCTCGTGCTCTTCCCGTCGTACGGCATCTACCCGTTCAACCACTGGGACCTGCTCGCGGTGCTCGCGGTCTGCACACTCGGCGTTCTGGTCTCACGGCGAAGCGCGGGCGCGCGAGTCTTCGTCGTCTTCTTCATGGCCTGGGCGGGCGCCTCGGTGCTTGCGTTCTCCGTGCCGTCGGCGCTCGGCGACAACATCACGCGCCTGCGTGGCGTTGTCTTCCCGGTGATGTTGCTCGTCGCGGCGAAGGCTCACTTCCGGCCGCGCGTCCTCGTGACGGTCGCGCTCGCCACAGCGCTCGCCTACAACGTCGTCCCGTACCTGATGCTGATCCCGTATCGCCTCGACCCCCGCCCGGCCCACGCCGCGTTCTGGCAGCCCGCGCTCGGCTTCCTCGAGCGAAACCGTAACCCCGACTACCGGGTCGAAGTCGTCCCGACCGCCGCGCATTGGGAGTCGTACTGGCTTCCCCGCGCGGGCTACGCGCTCGCGCGCGGGTGGTACCGCCAACTCGACATCGTTCAGAACCCCGTGCTGTACGAGGATCCGCTGCGAGCTCCTTCCTACGCCGCATGGCTGCACCGGATGGGGATTCGCTACGTCGTTCTTCCGCACACGAAGCTCGACCCGCTGGGCGGCCCCGCGGAGGCACAACTCGTGGCGGGGCCCTCCCTCGGACTTCGCGAGGTGTTCAACTCGAGCACCTCGACGATCTATGAGGTCCCGGATCCGACACCGTTGCTCACGGGCGCGCCGGGAGCGCTCGTCACCTCGCTGACCCACGTGGGGGTTGCCGGGCATGTGCGGAGCGCGGGCCCGTACCTGCTGCGGCTCCGCTTCAGCCCGTACTGGATCGCAACGCCTTCCGGAACCTGCGTGCGGCCTTCACACGGTGATCTCACCCAGGTGGTGCTTTCGCGCGCAGGCCATTTCTCGCTCCGCATGCCGGGCAAATTCGGCTCGCTGCTGCACGCGCTCACCGGCAACGGGTCGACCTGCCGCAGCTCCCCGTGAGCGACGAACCGCCTCGGCGGGCCACGACGCTTCGACGAGCGGTGCTCGCCCTGGTCACGCTGGTTGTCGTCGGCGTGTCGTTCGGTCTCGTTCTCCCCATGCTCGCGCCGTATGCCGCCGTCTGGCATGAGGTGCGCGACGTGTCGACTCCGTGGCGCGTCGCGCTGCTCGGCGCGGTCGTCTTGAACCTCTGCACGTTCGCGCTCCCGTGGATGATCGCGCTCCCCGGTCTCGGGTTCGTGCGTGCGCTGCTCGTCACGCAGGCCTCGACCGCGTTTACGCTCGTGGTGCCCGGCGGGGCTCCGGCGGGCATGGCCGTTTCGTATGCCGGCCTGCGCAAGAGCGGCTACGGGGCCTCCGAGGTCGCGCCGGCGGTCGCGCTGACGGGGCTCTGGAACCAGCTCTCCACCTTCGTCTTTCCGGGGGTCGCGTTCGCCGTGCTCGTCGCCGGCGGCGCACGCAACGGCGGCGTCGCGACGATCGCCCTGGTGGGGATCGTGCTCTTCGCCGTCGTCGCCGCTGCGCTCGTGGCCGCCCTCGCGAACGAGCGTCTGGCGCAGAGCGCAGGAGACCGGGCCGGCGCAGCACTCTCTCGGGTCGCAGCCGTTCTCGGCCGGAGGCCCACCCGGCTTCGAGGCGACGCTGTCGTCGGCTTCCGCCGAGACAGTCTCGAGCTCCTGCGACGCAGGTGGCATGCGCTCACGGCTGCCACGCTTGCCAACCAGCTGACGGGCTACCTGATCCTCGTAATTGCGCTCTTCGCCGTCGGCGTCGCCCGGACAGAGGTCGGAATCCGCGAGAGCTTCGCCGCGTGGTCGGTCGGTCGCCTCGTCAGCACGATCCCGGTCACGCCGGGCGGGATCGGGTACACCGAAGTAGGGCTCACCGGGGTCCTGATCGCCTTCGGCGGGCAGCGCGCCGCCGTGGTCGCGGCGGTGCTTCTCTACCGGGCTTGCTCGATCCTGCCCACGATCGCGGTCGGCGCGATCGCGACTGTGCCTCTCAGCCGCCCGGCTCGACTGTCTTGAGCGCCCGGCACACAGGTGCGCACCGGTGACCTACCGTGGCGGCGTGCTGCCGCGCGTCTTCGTGCGCCTCGTCGCCTGCGGCGCGGTCGCGGCTCTCGGCCTCGCCGCCGTCAAGCTCGCGGCAGCCGGCCCGACGGCAGCGCGGCCTGCGCTGCCGGCAGCTCTGAACGGGATCGCGCCGGCGCTGCCGGGAGGTGCCGGGTGGCAGCAGGCGACGTACCGTGTCGGCGGCGTGAGCCCAGTGCTGCTCGCGACGCTGACGAGCAACGGCTCGACGGCGTACGCAGCGTGGATCGATCACACGCGAACGACCCTCGCGCTGTACCCCGGCACGAGCGAGCCGCCGTTTGCCTCTCCCCGGGGGCTTGGGGAAGTTCCGTTCGGTCAGCGCTGGCGGCTCCTGGCCACGTTCAACGGCGGCTTCAAGCAGGCGACCGGCGCCGGGGGCTTTCTCGTCAACGGGATCGTCGACGAGCCGCTGCTGCACGGCTTCGGCACTCTGGTCGAGTACCGCAATGGGGGACTCGCGATCCTCGACTGGCAGGGGCGAACGCGGCCCGGAGCCCTCGTCCTGGCACGCCAGAATCTCCCGCCGCTCGTCTGGGCGGGCCGCCCGGCAGTAAGGGTCTTCGACCCCGCACTGTGGGGCACGACACTCGGTGGTGGCAGCGCGGTCTGGCGCACGGCCGTGGGGATCACGCTGCGCGGTGACCTGATCTACGCGGCGGCCGACGGCCAGACTCCCGGGTCACTCGCGCGTCTCATGGTCAGCCTCGGCGCCGATCGTGCGATCGAGCTCGACATCAACCCCGAGTGGCCGTCGTTCATCGCCTACGGCCGGCGAGGCGGACAGGACCCGAACAAGTTCGTACCGAACCTGCAGGAGAGTGCGTACCGCTACCTCAGCCCTGACAGCCGGGACTTCTTCGCGGTCTACACGCGCTCGGGCGGAGGTCACCGCGTCCCGTTCCGGTAAGAACGTCGAGCCATGAGGCGTAGACGAGCGGCCGCTTGGGTTTCGGGCGCTGCCGCGCTGCTCGTCGTGGTGCTCGTGGTCGCTCTCGGCGTGTTCGGCCTATTCAGGCCGGCCGCCGGTCGCGAGGACAGGGTCGGCCACGCTCTTGATGCGCTGATCGCAACCGGCGTTCCCGGCGTGGTCGTGTTCGCGCGTGACGGGAACCGGACGTTCCTGCTCGCGCGCGGCGATGCGGACACCGCCACGCAGGCGCCGATGCGCACGACCGCCCGGTTCCGCGTCGCGAGCATCACCAAGTCGTTCGTCGCCGCCGTCGTGCTGCAACTCGTCGGCGAGGGGCGACTCGCACTCGACGAGCGCGTCGACGACGTGGTTCCCGGTCTGCTCCCCAAGGCCGATGCCGCGGTCACCGTGAGAGACCTGCTTCACCACACGAGCGGGCTGTACGACTTCGCGACCGACTGGCACTGGTTCTGGCCGTACTTCCACGGCGATCCCGGCCATCAGTGGAGCCCGCGACAGCTGCTCGCGTTCGCACGGAGCCGCCCGCTCCGGTTTCGGCCCGGCAGTCGCTGGCAATACTCCAGCTCGAACTACGTCGTCCTCGGGCTGATCGTCCAGGCGGTGACCCACGAGAGCCTTGCGACGGAGTTGAAGCAGCGCCTGTTCGTGCCGCTCGGTCTGCGGGCGACGACGTTCGAGGCCGGTTCGGCGGCCGGCCCGGCGCTCGCGCACGGGTACACGCTCAGACAGTCCAGGGTCACCGATGTGACTCGGTTCAGCCCGTCCGCCTGGTGGGCGGCCGGGGCGATCGTGTCGAGCGCCACCGATGTCGCCCGCTTCTATCGAGCGCTGCTCCGAGGCCGCATCCTCCCGCGCCGGCTCATGGCTGCCATGGAGTCGGTCGTTCCCACCGGCGAGCCCGGCGGCGGGGCTGGGCTTGGCATCTTCCGGACGAGACTGATCGGGACGCTCGGTCGATCGGCCGCGGTTCGTTGCAGTGCGGGCTGGGGACACTCCGGCCAGATCGACGGTTACCTGTCCGTGGCGCTTGCGAACCGCGACGCGAGCCGGCAATTCGTGCTCCTCGTCAACGAAGATCCGAGTGCCCTGCCGCCGGGCGCGGCGCCGGCCGTCGCGGCCGTTGCGAACGCTGCTTTCTGTTGACCGGCCCGCGACGGTTCTTCGTTTGACTGCGCGATAGGCTCAGCCGGTCAACGAGCTCACAGGAGGCAGGCGCGCGTGGACGTTTCGTCGCAGTTCGACGTGGCCGGGTTCGGCGTCATTGTCACCGGGGGCGCCAGTGGGCTTGGGCTCGCGTACGGCGAGGTGCTCGCGGCGCACGGCGCACGAGTGACGCTGATCGATGTCGACGCCGGCGCGGTCGCCGCGCAGGCCTCCCGGCTGCAGGGTGAGGGGCTCGACGTGCGGAGTGCCGTCGCCGACGTGACCGATCACGCTGCTCTCGACCGCGCGATCGACGAGGCGGCGGAGACGTACGGCAGGCTCGACGTCGCGTTCGCGAACGCCGGCATCGATCCGGGCGCCGGTTTCGTCGGCGCCTGGGCCGGCGGCGAGCGGCCTCGTGTGGAGGAGGGCGCGCTCGAGCGCTATACGGACGAGCGTTGGAACCGCGTGATCGACATCAACCTGAACGGGATCTTCGCGACCGCGCGCGCCGCAGCCCGTCACATGCGTTCCCGTGGGTTCGGAAGGATCATCGTGACGACGTCGCTCGCGGCGACCAAGGTCGAGCCCGCGATCGGCGCGGCGTACATGACGGCGAAGGCCGGCGCACGGCACCTCATGCACACCATCGCGCTCGAGCTCGCGGCCTACGGCATCACCGCCAACGCGATCGCGCCGGGGTTCTTCGTCACCAACATCGGCGGCGGTCATGCACACAACCCCGAGCTGCAAGCGGCGCTCGCGAAGGACATCCCGATGCACCGCGTCGGCCGGCCGGACGACATCAAAGCGCTTGCCCTCTTTCTCGCGTCGCCGGCCTCGGGCTACATCACCGGGCAGGAGATCGTGATCGACGGCGGCTGGGGGCTGGGAGTCGCAGACTGAGGTACTGAAATGCTTCAGAAGACAGCCGCCCGCACCCGTACCTACGCTCGGCGGGGTGCGGCTTTCCGGTGGGATGAAATCCCTCGGAATCGTGTCTAGGGCGAGAAGGGATCTGCCGATCCTCCTGGTGACAGGAAGTAGGTGGTTTGAGTGGCGGTTCCGCGTTGTGCGCGGCATCCGAAGAGCAAGGTCTGGCTGGATGGCAGCTATGGGCGGCCAGGCCATCGGCGGCCGCGGTTCAAGTGCGTCGAGGGCCGTCACGTCTTCACCGAGCCGCTACCGCGCCAGCAGACAGTCGCGGCTGAGTGCTCGCACTGTGAGCGGCCCCTTGCGAGCTACGAAGGCGCCCCCGCACCGCGCCTTCAGCGCTACACGACCCGTGAGATCGCTGCGACGCTGATCCGGGTCGGCGCCGGGACGAGCTACCGCCGCGCAGCCGCAACCGTTCGTGCCTCGACGCACGGCCATCGGATCAGCAACGACAGCAGCATGGTCGAGGACTGGATCGAGATTTACGCGCCGGTGCTGACGGAAGCACTGGCTCCGAAGGAGTGGCCGGACGTACTCGTCCTCGACGACTCCCCGTTCGCGATCCGCACGACCCACAACCGCGGCGGCAAGGAGATCGTCTTCCGTGTCTACGCCGCGCTCGCCTACAACCCGGCCGGACGCAACCAGCTGGTCCGGCTGGAGGGCTTCCCGGACAAGCGCCCGGCAAGCTGGCAACGGTTCCTCTCCTCATTGCCGGGCCGTCCGCGGCTGATCGTCTGCGACAACGAGACCGGGATGCTGACCGGGATCGCCCGCACCTGGCCGACCGACGAGCACGAGTT
>DATLQV010000057.1:0-28473 GCA_035534955.1 Gaiellaceae bacterium | reverse complement strand
GACGGCACGAAGGCATCGAGCCTACGATGGGGCTGTAAGGCTTTTGTGAGTCCTCCGGGCACGTCGGCGGGGGATGGTAGCTTCGCGCGAGATGCGAGCGACCAGGGACCTGCTGCTCGCTGCCCCCCTCCTGCTCGCGGGTGCCGCGCTCTTTCTCGGCGGCGGGCCCGACAACAACTCGCTCCTCTGGCTCGGCGGCGGCGCGCTGCTCTCGCTGCTCGTGCTCGCCGCGGCGCGCGGCTTGCCGGGCGGGGCGCTCGCGCTGGCGCCGCTCGCGGCCCTCGCCGCGTTCGTCGCACTCTCGATCGGCTGGTCGACGATGCCGGATCGCTCGTGGGACTACGCCGACCGCTCGCTCGTCTACCTCCTGTTCGCCGCGCTCGGGCTGTGGCTTGCCCCGCGCACGCGCGAGCTCGCGCTCGGGCTCGCCGTCCTCCTCGGCGCGGTCGCCGTCTGGGCGCTCGCGGGGAAGGTGTTGCCATCCCTCCACGATTACGGGCCGCCGGGCGTAACGCGCCTCAGCGCACCCGTCGGGCTCTGGAACCAGCTCGCCGTGCTCGGCGCTTTCGCCTTGCCGCTTGCGCTGTGGCGGCGGAAGCTCGCGGGGACGCTGCTCGCCTACGGGTGGATCGTCGTCCTCGCGCTCACCTACTCGCGCGGAGGGCTCGTGACCGCGGTGCTGGTGGTCGCCACGTGGTTTCTCCTCGCCGACGAGCGGCTCGAGAGCGCCGCCACCCTGGTTGCCGGCGCCGTGCCCGCGGGGGTCGTCGTTGCGATCGCCTTCACGCTGCCCGGCGTCACGAGCGACGGTCAGTCGTTGCACGTGCGAACGAGGGACGGCCTCGTCTTCGGAGCGCTGCTCGTTGCGGGGGCGGGGGCGGCGGCGGCGCTCGAGCGGCTGCCGCGCCCGCGGGTCACGCCGACGCTGCGGCGGACGCTCCTGATCGCGCTCGCGCTCGCGGCGGCGGCGGCCGTGGCGTTCGTCGCCATCAAGGGCTTCGGCTCGGGCGCGGTCGGGAACAGCGGCGCCCGGTTCACCTCGACGAGCTCGAACTTCCGGTTCGCCTGGTGGGGGCAGGCCTGGCGCGGCTTCCGCGGCCACGAGCTGCTCGGGACCGGTGCGGGGACGTTCCACCTGACGAACCTGCTCTACCGAGGCAGCTACCTCGACTTCACGACCGAGCCGCACAACCTGCCGCTTCAGTTCCTCACCGAGACCGGCCTCGTCGGGCTCGTCCTGTTCCTGCTCGCCGCCGCGTCGCTTCTGCGGGGCAGCCTGCGCCGCCACGGGCACGAACTGGCGCTCGCCCTCGTACTGCCCGCGTTCCTCCTCCACTCGCTGGTCGACATCGACTGGGATTTCGTCGCCGTGTCGGCACCCGCGTTTCTCGTCGCCGGCGCGCTGCTCGGCCGGCCCGCCCTGCGGCGCGCGGGCGCGCCGGCGCTGCTCGCAGCGACCGGGGCAGCACTGCTCGCGTTCGGCGTGCTGCTCCTGCCGTGGCTCGGTGAGCGCTGGTCCGCCCAGGCGGCGGTCGAGCTCTCGTCGCAGGGGGCGACGACGCTTGCCAAGCGGGCACGCGCTGTCGACCCGCTGCTCGTCGAACCGCTGTGGACGCTGGCCTACGCGTCGCGCATCCCGGCCGTGGCGCGCGGCTACTTCGACGAGGCGATCCGGCAGCAGCCGAAGAATCCGCAGGGATATCTGGTCGCCGGGCTGTTCGCGTTCGGCCAGGGCTGCCCGCGGCTTGCCTACTCCTACCTCTTGCCGTTCACCGAGCTCGATCCGAAGGAACGCCCCGACGAGGGGCCCGACGCCTACCGGCAGGCGCTTGCGCTCGTCAACAGCGGCAAGCCGACCTGTTGAGCTCTCAGGCTGCGCCGAGCACGACGGCGAGCTTGCCGCCCTGCAACGCCGAGCGCCTGACGCCGTCGAGCGGGCCGACGACCTTCACGTGCAGGTCGCGGGCGAGGCGAAGCCCTTCAGCCTCGAAGCCGCGTTCGTACATGACGACTGTCGACGCGTAGTCCTGGCGGGCGGCGTTGGCCTTGCCGCGGATCGGGTAGCCCAGCGCCGAGAGCTTCGCGGCGGCCGCCGAGGCGGCGCCGGCGCGGCCGTTGCCGTTGAAGACGAAAACGCCGGTCGCCGACCGCGCGAGCCTGGGCTTCGCGACCGCAGCTGCCCGCGCCCTCCGCGCGGCGAGCGTGGCCGTCTGCTTCGGCGCCGGCGCGAACGCCGCGGCCTCGGCGTGACTCTGCATCGCATGGGCGAGCGGTTTCGCGAGCAGCAGGACCGCTGCGACGAGCAGCAGGACCAGCTCGATCGCAGCGACGAGGCTCGCGACGAGCGTCGCGGTCTTCCACGGGCGGATCAGTGAATCGGGTGCATGAAGCGGCGCGTCCACGGCGCTGCTCGATTCGCTACGCCGCCGACGCTTCCTTCATCCACTCCCACGTTCGGGCGAGTCCGTCGTCGAGCGAGATGCTCGGCTGCCAGCCCAGCTCGCGCCCGATCAGACCGGCGTCGAGCACCGAGCGCTGCACGTCGCCGAGCCGGGCCGCTTCGTGCCGCGCCGCCGGGTCGGCGCCCGCGATGCGCGCGCAGGCAGCGTGCAGGCCGGTCACGGTCGTGTCCTCGCCGGTGCCGACGTTGAACGGCCCGCCGCTTTGGCCGACGGCGGCGAGCAGAGACGCGACGATGTCGTCGACGTAGACGAAATCGCGGCTCTGTGTTCCGTCACCGAAGATCACGGTGCGCTCGCCGCGCGCCATGCGCTCGAGGAAGATCGCGACTACGCCGCCTTCGAGCCCTGCGTCCTGGCGGGGTCCGTAGACGTTTGCGAAGCGCAACGACACGTGCGAGGTGCCGTGGATGCGGTTCCAACCGGCGAGGTACTCCTCGCCGCACTTCTTGGCGATCCCGTACGCCGAGAGCGGCAGGAACGGTGTGCTCTCCGACGCAGGCTCGGCGCACTCTCCGTAGCCGGCGCCGCCGGAGGAGGCGAAGATCACCTGCGCGCCCGGTGCCGCGCCGAGCGCATTGACCGTGCCCACGACGTTGACGGCTGCGTCGTACTCGGGCCGCTTCATCGACGTCTGCACATCTGCCTGCGCGGCGAGGTGGAAGACGACGTCGGCCTCGACCGAGAACGGCTCGCGGATGTCGTGCTCCAGGAGCGTCGCCGCCGGGTTCAGGTTCTCGCGCTTCCCCGACGCGAAGTTGTCCACGACCACGACCGAATCGCCGCGTGCGAGGAGCGTGTCGACGAGATTCGACCCGATGAAGCCTGCACCCCCCGTCACGACTGCGCGCATAGACGTCGTAGATTAGGCCCTGATGTTCGTAACGTTCGAAGGTGTCGACTGGTCGGGCAAGTCAACGCAGGCCGAACTGCTCGCCGACTGGCTGCGCAAGCAGGGACGCAGCGTGCTCTCGACCCGCGAGCCCGGCGGCACCCCTGTGGGCGAGGCGGTGCGCCGGGCCGTGCTGCACGGCGACGAGATGTCGCCCTGGGCGGAGGCCGCGCTCTACGCCGCGGCGCGCGCCGAGCACGTCGAGCGCTCGATCCGGCCTGCCCTCGAACGGGGGGACGACGTCGTCTGCGACCGGTACATCGACTCGTCGCTCGCCTACCAGGGTGTGGCCCGCGGCCTCGGCGAGCAGCGCGTGCTCGAGCTGAACCTGACCGTGACGCAGGGCCTCATGCCCGACCGCACGTTCCTGGTGCTCCTCGACCCGGTGGCGGCGCGGCGGCGTGGCGGCGGCCAGCCGGACCGGATCGAACGCGAAGGAGACGACTTCATGCGCCGGGTCGACGCGGCCTACCGGGGGCTCGCGGCGACGTTCCCGCAGCGCATCGTCACGCTCGACGGCGCACGCCGGCCCGAGGAGATCGCGGAAGAGGTCCGTGAGCACGTTCGCCCGCTTTTCTGAGCACGCCGAGGCGGGGCGGCTGCTCGAGGCCGCGCTGCGCGAGGGCCCGGTTCACGCCTACCTCTTCCACGGGCCACCCGGCGTCGGGAAGCGCGAGGTCGCTCGGTCCTTCGCGCATGCCCTGATCGGGACGCACCGTGAGTTCCACCCCGACCTCTACGAGCTGGACGCCCTCGGCGAGATGATTCGCATCGACGCGATTCGCGAGCTCCGCCGTGACCTGCACATGCGGCCCTTCGAGGCCGACCGGCGCGTGTATCTCATCCATCGGGCGCATCTTCTGAACGAGGACGCCGCGGACGCGTTGCTCAAGGACCTCGAGGAGCCGCCACCGTACGCGGTGATCGTGCTGATCGCCGACGACCTCGGGCCGTTGCCGGAGACGATCCTCTCCCGCTGCCAGCTCGTGCCGTTTCACCGGCTCTCGGAACGCACGATCAGGGAGCTCGTCGACGCGCGCGCACCGCAGCTCGACGACGCGTCCCGCGCCTCGCTTGCGCGCGTCGCGGCAGGCCGGCTCGACCGTATGGAGCGCCTGCTCGACCCTGCCTCCGCGGCACGGCGCGACATCCTGATCGAGCAGGCCCGGGCGGTCTACCGAACCGAGGGATTCGACGCGGCCGACGCAGCGGCTGCGCTGCTCGCGAACGCGCAGGCGTGTGCTGCCGAGGCGCGCGAGGCCGAAGAGGCGCGGGTCGCCGGCCTCGAGTTGAGCGCGCGTGATGCGGAGCAGCGGGTCAAGCGGGCGGCGCGGGGCGCCGAGCGCGAGGAGCTCCTGGCCGAGCTGGAGGAGCTCGGCGCGTGGTATCGCGACCTCGTGGTGGTGGCGGTCGGGGCCGAAGCGGCGGCGCTCCACCTCGACAAGCTGCCGGCGCTGCGCGAGGACGGGACCCGCGAGCGGCTGCTCGGCGCCGAGCGTGCCGCCGAGGCGGTACGGGAGACCTGGCGCAGCGTCGAGGAGCTGAATCTGGCTCCGCAGCTCGCGTTGGAGGCGCTGTTCGTGCGAATCGGGCGGGAGCTGGGGATCTAGTCTTGTAAAGAGTAATTGTAAACTTTGCGCAGTTTTCCTTCCCAACCGACCGGGAACCTCACACACTGAGCGCACGCGTCGTGGGCGGCCAGACGCTTCCAAACGAAGGAGAGACATTTCGTTGGTCGCAGTTCCGTCCATAGGTCGCGCTACCGGAGTGATCCCGCGCCGTGCCGCGCGCGAGGCCGACGCCACCCGGGATCTCTACGAGCGGTACGCCCGGCAGATCTATTCGTACTGCCTGCATCAGCTCGGTAACCGGGAGGAGGCCGAGGATGCGACGCAGTCGACGTTCTTGAACGCCTTCCGCGGACTGCAGCGCGGCATCGATCCCGAGTTCGAGTCGGCCTGGCTGTACAAGATCGCGCAGAACGTCTGCCTGACCCGGCAGCGTTCCTCGACGCGGCGGCGCCGGCTCGAGACGCCGGGTGACCTCGACGCCATGCAGGACTTCGTCCCGGCGCACCAGGCGGATGCGGACGAGCTGATCCGGCTGCCCGAGGCGCTCGATGCGATGCCCGAGCAGCAGCGCCGCGCGCTGTTGCTGCGCGAATGGCAGGGGCTTTCCTACGCGGAGATCGGCAAGGAGCTCGGTCTGTCGCAGCCCGCGGTCGAGACCCTGCTCTTCCGCGCGCGCCGCTCCCTCGCAGCCGGGCTGACGGAGGAGTCGCCGAAGAAAGCCGTCGCCAAGCGCGTGCGGGCGGGCAGCGATGCCGGCTCGCTGCTCGCGCTCCTCAAGTCGCTTCTGATCACCGGCGGCGCGAAGATCGCGGCCACCGTCGCGACCGTGGCCGCGACGACGGTGATCGCCGCGAGCCCTGCGGCGCGGCACGCCGTCGAGCAGGTCGTCGCGCCGGCGCCGACGACCCACGGTGCGAAGCCGGCCGCGGTCGTTGCGCAGCCGGCAGCGCCGGTCGCCCCGGTCCCGGTCCCGAGCGCACTCGTCAGCGCCGCGCCCGCCGTGTCCAGCTTCGCTCCGGCTCCCGGGCGACCGCTTGCGCCTGTGCGCCTCGAAACCGTGGGCGCCGCGACGCTTGCGGGCGGGCACGCGCCACCCGTCTTCGGCGACCCGCTCGTGCAGACGACGCCCGGCCCGGCAGCGATGCCCGTACCGGAGTTCGTGCCTGGGCCCGCACCCGTGCCCGCGCCGGCTGCGGCTCCCGCCTCGCCGCCTGCTCCTGCGCCTGCTGCGGCTCCGGCGGCTCCGACGGTCGCGCACACCGCCGCGGCTGCGCCGAGCGAGCCCCCGGTGACGCCGACCGTCGCGACCGCGACTCCGGCCGCGACTCCGGTCTCGACTCCGGCCTCGACTCCGGTCTCGACTCCGGCCGCACCTCCGGTCAGCGCTGCACCCGGGCAGACCCAGAAGGGCTCCGGCAACAACGGCAAGGACAACGGCGGCGGCAAGGACCACGGCCACGCGACGAGCGGCAGCCCGAGCACGACGGTGAACGCCCCTGCCGCATGGGCTCCCGCGGCCGTGCCTGCTCCGGCGGCCGCGCCGGCTCCGGTGGTCGAGGCGTCGTCAGTGGCGGCCCCGAGTGCGCCGCCGCTCCCGGCTCCGACGGTTCGAAGCGGCGACGGGCACGGGAACGGCAAGGACGGCGGGCACCAAGACTCCGCGCCGGCTGCCCCGTCGTCGTCCGCTCTTTCTGCGCCTCCTCCCGCGCCCGCACCCGCACCCGCACCTGCGCCGCCGGCGCCCGCCGGGTCGAGCGCGCCGTCGAGCATCCCGTCGAGCGTCCCGTTCGGGCAGCCCATGCCGTCTGCGCCGATTCTCCCCTTCGGCCCGAGCAGCCACACGAGCGCCGGCGGCGACGGTCACGGCGACGGTGGCAACGGTGGCAGCGGCGACCACGGCGGCGGCCAGGGTCATAAGCGCTAGTTCGCCGCGGCTACACTGGGCGCGCTGCTTTGAGCAGGTCGTGCCGACGTAGCTCAGCTGGTAGAGCACTTCACTCGTAATGAAGGGGTCGGGAGTTCGAGTCTCCCCGTCGGCTTGCCTCGCAGAGCCAAGAAGACGAGCCCCTTGCGGGGCTCGCTTCGTGCCTGCTTCCTTCAACGTCAGCGAACGGTCAGGGTCAGGTGGTTGTCGTCGGGTGCCTGCTTGACCATCGTGATGTGGTAGACGCCCTTCGAGAGGTTGATCGTTCCGCCCACGCGGTCCTGCGTGGTGCCGTGCAGTCCCTTGACGATCATCGCGCGCTCGTCGATGTTGTAGAGCGAAACCGGGCCCTTCACGCTCAGGCTCTTCTCGAGCGACTTGCCGACCTGGAACCAGTGGCAGCCGGGGTCGTGCATGACGATCGTGACCTTGGTGGTCTTGGCGGCGCCGGCGCTGCTTGCTGATGCGATGCCCGTCGCCGCGAGGGCGAGCCCGGCAAAAGCGACGGCTCCGGTGGCGATCAGTGTGCGCTTCATCTCGGAAAACCTCCTGCTGTGGACTTTTGCCTGCATGGTTTCCACTACGGGAGCGGCCGCCATCAGCGCTGCCCCGAAGAGTGCGTGCGGTTTTTCCCGGATCCGATCGCGGCCCCGGCCTGATCGCAGGGTTGGTACACCAGCGGGCGCGAGTATGATCGGGCGACGATGCAAGCACGGCTGCTTCACCGTCGAGGGCTTGCCACGTTCGTGCTCCTCGTCATCTTCGCCGAGGTTGCCGGGCGCAGTCTGACGGCGGACGTCGACCGGGCGTTCCACGTCCAGCCGCTCGCGCCGTCCGACGCCCGCTACTACCCGTTCCTGCTCGTCGCCCTGAAGGTTGTCGCGGCGCTTGCCTGCGCGGGCCTGCTCGCACGGGGTGCCCGCGCGTTCGCCGCGGCCAACGCCGGTGAGCGGCTGCTCGCCGGCGTCGGGCACGACCCGGGGCGGCGCGTTCCCCGGCTGCGGCCGGGCCTCTCCCCGCGGATCTGGCTCGCCTCGTTCGTGGCAACGAGCGTCGTCTACCTCGTGCAGACCGACGTCGAGGGGATCGCTGCCGGCCGCTGGCCGCTCTTTTCGCCCTGGCTGCACACCTATGCGTTGCCTGTGTTCGCAATGCTCTCCGTCCTGCTCGCCGCGCTCTGGCGGGTGGCCGGCTGGCTCTACGAGGTCGAGGACTATGCCGTGCGCACGATCGAGCGCGCCCGGCGGATCCTCAGCGCCGCCCTCCGCGTCCCCACCGCACCGCATCCGCGGGCCGGCGACGACGCCGCGCCGCGCCGCCGTTTCGGGCTCGTCTTCGACTCTCGTCCTCCGCCGCTCCCCGCCTGACCCGCGGCAACAGCACACGGCTCCGCGGGCGCCCCGTCGTGCGCACGAGATCCGGAGGAGGACATGGAAACACCGTTCGTTCAACGCCTACCCGTGGAGACGGCGAGTATCGGCCGCGCGTGGATCGTCTCGACGATCGGCCCCGCCGTGTCGGCGGGCGGCGTCATCTGGGCGATCTTGCAGCCCTGGCGCGTGACCCTGCTGCACCCCCGCGGGCAGGGGGTCTGGTGGCTCCTCGTCGAGTCGCCGCTGCTCGTCGTCGTCGTCGGCGTCGTCTTCTCGCTGGTCGTCGCGCGGCCGCTGCTCAACGACCTCGAGGAACACGATGCGTCCGCCGGCTGAGCTCGTCCACTGGCTGTTCGCGGTGGGGATCCTGTTCGTCGCGCTCTGCCTGCTCTGCGAGGCGATCGTCGGGAAGGAGGTCTGGCAGATGCGGGCCTGGCGCAAGTACCTGTGGCCCGGGCTCGCCTTCACGATGGGACTCCTGCTCTGGCCGGTGATGGCGTTCTTCACGAACTCTGCGATCCACATGTACGCGCACGGGTCGTGGGCCGAAGTGCTGATGGCCGCCGGAGCCGCCGAGCTCGGGCTCGTGCACGGGCGACTGCGCTCGCCGTGGTGGCGGCTGACGTGGCCGGTCGCCTTCGTCGTCACCGGGACGGCGTTCATCGTCCACGAGCAGAACCCGTGGTTCTTCGCTCGCTCGGCCTTCCTCCACCACCTGCTCGGGTGGACGTTCGTTGTCGGGGCGGTGATCCCGCTCGCACTCGTGTGGCGGCCACGCTCGTCTGTCCTGCGCGCGAGCTTTGCGCTGACGATCGTGGCGGTGTCGGTGATGCTCTTCGCCGACCGCGACGTGGCACCCGTGTTCGGGCATCTGTCGCCGCTCGCAGGAGCTCCGCACAGGTGATGCGCGCGCTCCTCGTCGTGCTGGCCGCACTCGCATTTCCGGCGGCGGCGGCTGCGCACGCGACGCTGCAGTCGGCGTCGCCGAAGTTCGGTGTAGAGCTGCAGCGCGGGCCGCCGGCGATTCGACTGCACTTCGACCAGTACGTCAAGATCCTGCCCGGCGCGATCGAGGTGCTGAACGGTTCCGGCGCCAACTTCGCCGGCGTCGCCAGGACCGCCGGCACCGACGTGGTCGCGAACGTCAGGCCGCTGCGCGTGGGCGCGTACACCGTTCGATGGCGGGCGGTGTCTGCCGACTCGCACGTCGTGTCGGGCGTCTGGACGTTCGGAGTGGGCGTTCCCGCGCTGTCGGTCAACGATGCATACGGCGCCGGCGGCCCGACGCGGACGGAGGATGTCGTTCGCTGGCTCTGGTTCCTCGGCCTCGCGCTCACGATCGGAGCGCTCGGCCTGCGGCTGATCGTGCTGCGCGGGCTCGAGGTGCCACGTGCGCTCGAGCGGAAGATCGCGGTCACCGCCGGCGCCGGGGCGTTCGCCAGCCTGCAAGTTGGCGTTGCGGCGTTCTCGCTGCGCTCAGAGGACGCGTTGCAGTTGCCGTTCAGCAGGTTTCTCTACGGCGACCTTTCGCCGATGGCGGCGACGCGGTTCGGCCGTGCGTTCGTCGCGATGACGCTCGCGTTCGCGCTCGTGCTGGCACTCGTCTACCTGGCGTGGCTCGTTGACCGGGTCGAGTTCCTCGTCCCCGCGTTCGTCCTCGCGCTCGTGTTCGCGGGCGGGCTCTCGTTCTCGGGACACGACGCCGTCGATCCCGGCTCGTCGTGGAAGACGGAGATCGCAGACTGGATCCACATCGACTCGGCGTCGTTGTGGATCGGCGGGCTTGCGACGATGGGCGGGCTGCTCTGGTTCGAGGCGCCGCAGCTGCGCAGCCCCGCGTTCGCCCGCTTCTCGCGGCTTGCAACGGTGCTGATCGCGCTCGTCCTTGCTGCGGGGATCTACCTGAGCGTCGTTCGGTTGCCGCACCTGCACGACCTCTGGACGGCGGGCTACGGCCACGTGCTGCTCGTGAAGATCGGGCTCGTGTGCGTCGCGCTCGTGTGGGGCGCGCTTCACAAGTTCGTTGTCGGGCCCGCGGTCGGCCGCGGCGACGCCGGGCTGATGTCGCGGGTCGGCCGCAGCCTGGTCGGGGAAAGCCTCGTGGGCGTTGCGGTGCTGCTCGTCGCTGCGATCCTCGTCGACTCCAAGCCGCCGGCCCGACCGGTCCCGCCGCCGGCCACCGCAACGCCGACGGTTGCGCACGGTCGATAATCGTGCGATGGAGCTGACCGGCTATCGCGACCGCTTCCCGATCCTCGCGTCGACGACGTACCTGATCAACCACTCGCTGGGGGCGATGCCGGCGGAGGCGGCGCGGCGGCTCGAGCGGTTTGCGCACGAGTGGGCGACGCGCGGTGTCCGGGCCTGGGGCGAGGGCTGGTGGGACTCGGTGTTCACGACCGGCGATCTGATCGGCGGGATCATCGGCGCGCCTCCCGGGTCGACGGTCATGCACCAGAACGTGACGGTCGCCGAGGCGGTTGTGCTCTCGTGCTTCGACCTCAAGCCGCCGCGCAACCGGATCGTCTTCGAGGCGGGACTCTTCCCGTCGGTGCGGTACGTGCAGCAGGCGTGGTCGCGCTTCGGCGCCGAAGTCGTCGTGTGCGACGACGCCGAGGCGGTGATCGACGCGGTCGACGAGCGCACATTGCTCGTTCCCGTCTCGCACGTGCTGTACAAGACGGCTGAGATCCAGCCGGTCGAGCGGATCGTCCAGCGCGCCCGCGAGGCCGGCGCGTACGTCTGCCTCGATGCATACCAGTCGGCGGGAACGGTGCCACTCGACGTGACGGCCCTCGGCGTCGAGTTCTGTGTCGGCGGCTCGGTCAAGTGGCTCTGCGGCGGCCCCGGGGCCGGCTGGCTGTACGTCCGGCCGGACCTTGCCGACCGGCTCGAGCCCGCCTTTGCCGGCTGGCAAGGCCACGCGCGGCCGTTCGCGTTCGAGGCCGAGATGGCGCCGGCGCCCGGAGCCGCCCGCTTTCTCACCGGTACGCCCGTCGTCGCGGCGAATTACGCCGCAAGCGCGGGCTACGAGATCGTCGCGGAGATCGGCGTCGACCGGATCCGCGCGAACTCGATGCGCCAGACGGCGCTGCTTGTCGACCTGGTCGACGCCGCCGGCTTCGAGCTCACCTCGCCCCGCGACCCCGCGATTCGCGGCGGCTCGGTCGTTTTTTGGGTGCCCGACTTCCAGGCCGTGCACGCGGAGCTTGCGGCGCGCGAGATCATCTGCGACTACCGGCCCGATGCCGGCCTTCGCTTCGGCCCGCACTTCTTCACATCCGACGACGAGATCCGCTTCGCAGTGGAGCAGGTGAGCGAGATCCTCTCCTCGGGCGCGCATCTTGCACGCGCGAGCGCGACGGCCGGTTACTAGGCCGGGCCGGGTTAACATCAGGAGGTGGGAATCCTGCAGAAGGTGTCACGGGCGCTCGGACGGCGGCCGCTGACGGCCGAAGAGGTGGCTGCGCGCGCTGAGGCGAAGCTCATCCGCGACCAGATCAATGAGGACAAGCTGAGCCAGCTCACCGGCGCCGGCCAGAACTACCGCTCGCGCGGGCGTTGAGCGTCAGGCCGTCGGCCCGCCTCCCGAGAGGTAGACGCGGAGACGTTCTGCAATCGCGGGCGCGGTCGGCTCGTCCTCGTGTCGGATGAAGACGTAGGCGGGGTCGCGGATCGTCGTTGCGACCGTGCGTAGCTCGTCGTCGGTGTACGGCGGCTCGCGCAGGCGCAGATAGCGGAACGGCTCGGCGGCGGGGTCGCCGACGCGGACGACGCCCGCGACGCCGGCCCACGACTCGTCGCGCAAATCCCAGGCGATGCGCAGGCCGGCGGGTAGCGAGCCCTCGACGAACGAGAGCGTCCCCTCGTCGCGCGGGCCCTCGTAGACGACCCGTACCGGCCCGAGCCGGTCGCCGAGTGCAAGCACGCGCTCGAGGAACGTCGTCACGCGGTCGAGGCGCACGAGCGAGAACTTGACCGCGAACTCGAATCCGTCCGGCACCGCCTCGGCCCAGCGGCGGAACTGGTCGGCGCTCGGCAGCCGGTAGCCGGTCGAGTTCAGCTCGACCGTGTCGAAGCGCTCCGCGTAGAAGCCGAGGAACTCGGCCGGCCCGAGCTGCGCCGGGTAGAAGCCCGGCCGCCACGACGGGTACGACCAGCCGGAGGTGCCGACCTTGATCACGCCGACAAGCTACCGCCGGCGGTTCCGTTGTTTCGTTCCCTTGCGGCGCCTGTGCCGCCTTGCGCCGGTGCCAGGCACCGACCGGACATCCCGCCCGAGTCCGGCCAGCGTGCCGGTTCGCCGGCCGCAGCGCAAGGGGTGTGGACAACTCGTTGCGCTCTTGTTGGTGCCTGCTTGTTGGTGCCTGGCACCGCCCCGGGGCCTGGCACCAACCCGGGGCAGCAGCGTCGTTCTGTCCGGGGAGGGAGCTAGGGTCCCGCAGCTTGGACGAGATCGAGATCCCCGCTGACGACACGATTCAGGTCCTGGATCACGGCTTCGTCCGGCTCGACGGCGCGATGGCCGACGACCTCTCGGTCGTCAACGGCGCGCGGGTCTCGTTCGCCCGCCGCAAGACGGAGATGGAGCCATCCGACGAGGGGCTGATCCGCTTCCTGATGCGCGACCGGCACGGTTCACCGTTCGAGCACAACGCCTTCCGCTTCCACATCCGCTGCCCGATCTTCGTGGCGCGGGAATGGTTTCGCCACCGCATCGGCTCGTTCAACGAGTTCAGCATGAGATATGCGAAGGCGACCGACGACTTCTACGTGCCCGAGCCCGGCGACGTCCGCAGCCAGGTCGGCAAGCCGGGGGCCTACACCTTCGAGCCCGTCTCGGCCGAGCTCGCCCAGGAGACCCGTGCAGAGCTCGAGGCGGTCTACACAGGGGCTTATGCCACGTACGAGCGCCTGGTCGAAAAGGGTGTCGCCCGCGAGCTCGCCCGGTCGGTGATCCCGGTCGGCGCCTACACGCAGTTCTACTGGACGGTCAACGCCCGGGCGCTGATGAACTTCGTCTCGCTGCGCAACGCCGAGTTCGCACAACTCGAGATCCGGCGCTACGCCGAGGCGGTCGAGACCTTCTTCGGCCAGAAGATGCCCGCCACCTATGCGGCATTTGTTGCAAACGACCGCACGGCGCCTTAGCAGTCTTAATCAGGTCTTCGCCGCAGTCCTAACATCTTTGTAACAGTCTGTCACTAAGTTCTGTCTGCCCAGTAGGACAGAGGGAATGGTTTTCCCGTTCCCGGCGTTCAGAGTTTTGACGGCTGACGCGCAGCCTGCGCGCCCGTCTTTCCTCAAAAGACCGAAGGAGTTCGTTGACTGAAATCAGCATGACCGCGGCCGTTGCCGATGCGCTCGATGCGCTGCTCCACCTCCGTGACGAACACGGATCGATCACCCCTGCCGACGTAGCCGACGCCGTCCTCACGAACGATCTCGAGGAGGCCGAGGCCGAGGCGCTCGCTCACGAGCTTGCCGTGCACGACGTCGCGCCCGACCCGGTGGACGAGGACGAGGAGCACGCGCTCGACCTGTCGATCGGCACGAGCCTCTACACAACCGATTCGTTCCAGATGTTCCTGAACGAGGCCGGCCGCTACCCGCTGCTCACCGCGGCCGAGGAGGTCGAGCTCGCCAAGCGCATCGAAAAGGGCGACATGGTGGCCAAGGAGCGGATGATCAACTGCAACCTGCGCCTCGTCGTCTCGATCGCGAAGCGCTACCAGACGCAGGGCATCACCCTCGGCGACCTCGTCCAGGAGGGCGTGCTCGGACTGATCCGCGCCGCGGAGAAGTTCGACTGGCGCAAGGGCTTCAAGTTCTCGACCTATGCGACCTGGTGGATCCGCCAGGCGGTGCAGCGTGGCGTCGCCAACAAGGCGCGCACGATCCGCATCCCGGTGCACGTGGTCGAGCGCGAGCAGAAGGTCGCCCGCGCGCGTCGCGAGCTCGTCGCCACGCTCGAGCGCGATCCGACGCCCGAGGAGATCTCACGGCACTCGAAGCTGCCGATCACCCACGTTCGTGAGGTGATGGACGCCGCTCGCGCGGTTGCGTCGACCGATATGCCCGTGGGCGATGACGGCGATGCATCGTTCGGCGACCTGATCGCCGGCACCGGCCCGTCGACCGAGGAGGAGGCGTCCGCCTCGCTCCGCGACCTGGCCGTGCGCCAGGCGGTCGCGAACCTGCCCGATCGTGAACGCGACGTGATCGAGCTTCGGTTCGGTCTCGTCGGCGAAGGCCCCGCCTCTCTCGAGGCGATCGGCAAGCAGCTCGGCCTGACCCGCGAGCGCGTGCGCCAGATCGAGACCGAGGCCCTGCGCAAGCTCGCGCAGAACGAAGACCTCGCCGACGCTGCCTAGGTAGAGCGACCGGAGCCTGGTTCGCTTTCGGCGAACCAGGCTCCGTGTCTTATCGTCGTTCTCGGTGCACTTCACCGCTCACGACCAGCTCCAGCTCCTCGCCTTGCTCGTGGCGCTCGCCGCGATGCTCGTGCTGAGCGCGCGCGGCCGGCTGCCCGTCGCGGTCTTCCTCGTCGTCGGCGGTCTCCTCCTCGGCTTCGTGCCGGGCCTCCCGCACGTCCAACTGCCGCCGGACCTCGTGCTTGTCGCGATCCTGCCGCCGCTTCTCTACTCGGCGGCGTTCTTCACCGGTCTGCGCGATCTGCGCTCGAATCTGCGACCGATCTCGCTGCTCTCGGTTGGACTCGTCTCGGCGACGACCTGCGCCGTTGCGCTCGTCGCACACGCAGCGGTTTCCGGTCTCGGCTGGGCGAGTGCGTTCACGCTCGGTGCGATCGTCTCCCCGACCGATGCGCTCGCCGCCTCCGAGGTCGCACGCCGTGTGCGGCTCCCGAGGCGGATTGTCTCGATCGTCGAGGGCGAGAGCCTCGTCAACGACGGGATGGCGCTCGTCCTCTACAAGACGGCGGTGGGCGCGGCCGTGGCCGGCACGTTCTCGTTCTGGCACGCGTCGTTCGAGCTTGTCGTCAGCGTTGTCGGCGGCATCGCGGTGGGGCTCGCGGTCGGCTACGTCGTGCGGCAGGTGCGCCGGCGGGTGGACGACACGCCGACGGAGGTGGCGATCGCACTTCTCTCCGGCTACCTGGCCTACCTGCCCGCGGTGGCGATCGGTGTGTCGGGCGTGCTCGCAGCGGTGACGATCGGGGTCTACATGGGTTGGTACACGCCGCAACTGACGACGGTTCAGACGCGGCTCTCGGGCAACGCCTTCTGGGAGCTGCTCGTCTTCCTCGTCAACGCGCTCCTCTTCGTGCTGGTCGGGCTTCAACTGCACGCGATCGCAAGCCGGCTCCCCATCACCGGCTCGCTGATCGGCGAAGCGGCGCTCGTCTCCGCGGCGGTGATCGTGACGCGGCTGCTCTGGGTGCCGATCTTCAGCTACCTGCCGCGGTGGCTCTTCCGGCGCGTCCGCGAGCGCGACCCGTATCCGCCGTGGCAGTGGCCGGTGATCCTTGCCTGGGCCGGTGTGCGTGGCGCCGTGTCGCTCGTTGCAGCGCTCGCGCTCCCGACCAACGTCCCGTATCGCGACACGATCGTGTTCATCACGTTCGTCGTGATCCTCGTGACTCTCGTCGGGCAGGTCTTGACCATGCCGCTCCTTGCTCGTGTCCTCGGCGTCGAGGACGACGGCGGCGCCGAGCGCGAAGACGCAAAGGCGCGGATCAAAGCGGCGGAAGCGGCGCTGGCCCGGCTCGAGGAGCTCGCTGCCGAAGGCTGGGTTCGAGAGGACACGCTCGAGCGGATGCGCGGCTCCTACCGGTTCCGCGCGACACGGTTCCGGGCCCGCTACGACGGCGTCGACGACGCGGGCACAGAGGAGCGGTCGCAGGCGTTCCAGCGGCTTCGCCGCGAGCTGCTCGATGCCGAGCGAGGCGCAGTGCTCGCCCTGCGCAACGAAGGTGTGATCACCGAGGAGGTGATGCACCGCGTGCAGCGCGACATCGACCTCGAAGACTCGCGGCTCGACGTCTAGATCTAGAAGCTTGCCCTCAGGACGACGGCGCCGGGCGCGCCGGTGCCTGCCGGCTGCGCGGTGACGACCCAGCCGTCGTAGCTCGAGAGGGGGAACGGTGCCGACAGCCGCACGGTCGTGCTGTTCGCATTGACCCGGAACGAGCCGCACGCAACCACCGGCTTGCCGCCCCGCGTCAGCCAGAGCTCGTAGTCGGACTGCCGGTTGGGCTGGACCGGCAGTCCGCTCACGTCGAGCTCCAGCGGCGAGTTGCCCACCGAGTCGCTCGGACCGATGCGGAGCACGGCGAGCGCTGCCTTCCCCTGCATCGGGATCGCCTGCTTCGCCGTGAACGCGGCCGGTTTCGCCTTCGAGTGGCCGAGCGCGTAGCCGGCGGCGACGCCGACGAGGACAAGTGCCGCGACCGCGACCGTCGACACCGCCAGGCGGCGGCGCATCAGCAGCGGAAACTCGCCGAGCGCGGCGTCCGCCGGCGGCGGGAGCTGCTCGAGAGGCTCGTCGCCGTCCGAGGTCACGGAGCCGATCCCCGTCCGGACTTCAGCAGCCGTCCGCCGTCGACGACGAGCGTCGTTCCGGTGACGTAGCCGGCGCGCGCGAGATAGACGAGCGCCTCGGCCACGTCGGCGGGTGAGCCGACGCGCTGGAGGAGCGTCTCGGCCGCCCGGCGTTCCTCCTGGTCCTCGGCGACAGCGACCGGGCCTGGTGCGATGCCGCACACGCGTACCTCGGGCGCGAGCGCACGCGCGAACACCCGGGTGAGCATCGCCTGCGCCGCTTTCGCTGCGCAATGCGGGCCGAACGACGGCCACGCCTGGTAGGAGGCGACGTCCTCGACGATCACGAGCAGTCCGTGCGCCGCGCGCAGGGCGGGAGCTGCTGCCTGCGCGAGGAAGAACGTTCCCTTCGCCGTCACGTCGAGTGCGGCGTCCCAGTCTGCCTCCGTCACCTCCCCGACGGGCTTCGGGGTGAAGCCGTCACCTGCGGCGTGCACGACGAGGTCGAGCCCGCCGAGCTCGGCGACGGCACGCTCGACGAGCTCGACGGCTCCTGGACGGGTGCGCAGATCGCCGTCGGAGCGGCCGGCCGCGACCACGAGCCAGGAGTCCGCGCGAAGGCGTTCGGCGATCGCCCGGCCGACACGACCGGTTCCGCCTGCGATCAGCGCACGGTTGTGAGACCTCTGGTCCGACATCGGACGAGAGCGCGCGAGGCGCGCGGGCTTACCCGCGCGCCTCGTCGTAGCGGCGTGCGACCTCGTCCCAGTTGACGACGTCCCACCAGGCACCGAGGTAGTCGGGCCGGCGGTTCTGGTAGCGCAGGTAATACGCGTGCTCCCAGACGTCGATGCCGAGGAGCGGCACGTCGTCCTGCAGCCACGGGCTGTCCTGGTTCGGCGTCGAGTAGACCGAGAGCCCGCTGCCGTCCCACACGAGCCACGTCCAGCCGGAACCGAAGCGCTTGACGCCTCCGTCGTTCACGGCGGCCTTCAACTGGGTCACGTCGCCGAACGTGTCCGCGATCGCATCGGCAAGGGCGCCCGAGGGCTCGCCGCCGCCGCCCGGCTTCATGATCTGCCAGAAAAGCGAGTGGTTGGCGTGGCCGCCGCCGTTGTTGCGCACGGCGCCCTGCTTGTCCTCGGGCAGGATTGCGAGCGTGCCGAGGACCTGCTCGATCGGCTTGCCGTCCCATTCGGTGCCGTCGAGCGCCTTGTTCAAGTTGTCCACGTAGGCCTGGTGGTGCTTGCCGTGATGGATCTGCATGGTCTGCTCGTCGATCACGGGCTCCAGCGCGTCGTAGCCGTACGGGAGCTGGGGGAGCGCGTAGGGCATACCTCTCCTTCGGTTCGGTTCTTGGCTGGAGGATATGCTCCGCGCCGCACCCGAGCTTACGGACGAGGAGAGATATGGCGCTTGCCTACAACCACGAGGAAATCACGGCGCGCGAGCTGAAGCCTGCGCTGTACGAGCTCGACGGCATCTCGCGGGAGACCGTCGAGGCGCACTACAAGCTCTATCAGGGGTACGTCGCGAAGCGGAACGAGATTCTCGGGAAGCTCGCGGCCGTCGACCTTGCGAGCGCCAACCAGGTCTACTCGGAGCTCCGCTCGCTCAAGGTCGATCTGACGTTTGCGATCGGCGGCGTCAAGAACCACGAGATCTACTTCGAGCACCTCGGCGGCATCGGCGGCGACCCGAGCGGCGTCTTCGGCGACCTCGTCAAGCGCGACTTCGGCTCGGTGGCCGCCTGGAAGGCCGATCTGAAGGCGACGGGGATGGGCGGCCGAGGCTGGGCCTGGGCCGCCTACGACTGGGACGAGGGCCGGCTGTTCAACTACATCGGAGACGCCCAGAACACCTTCCCGGTCTGGAACGCGACGCCGCTCGTTGCGCTCGACGTCTACGAGCACGCGTACTTCATCGACTTCGGAACCGACCGCGGCTCGTACATCGACGCCTTCATGAACAACCTCGACTACGACGTGGTGAACGACTGGGTCCAGCGCTACGGGATCCGGGTGTCGTAACAGCGGCTAGGCTGAGCCGCGCATGGCGTTCGCGGCACTGGTCGTGCTGGGCTACCTCCTCGGCTCGTGTCCGTGGGGCTACTGGCTCGTGCGCTTCGTCCGCCACGAGGACATCCGGAAGGTCGGCTCGGGCAACATCGGCGCCACCAACGTCTGGCGCACCTACGGGCGCTGGCTCGGCGCGCCGGTCGTCCTCCTCGACACGCTCAAGGGGTTCGTGCCCGGGCTCCTCGGGATGCTTCTCGTCTCGCCGCACCACCTGTCGGGCATCTGCGCGGGCGCGGCAGCGATGCTCGGGCACTGGCGGCCGCTCTTCCTGCGGTTCGCGAAGGGCGGGAAGATGGTGGCCACCTGCGGCGGGGTCTTCTTCGGCGTCGCCGTGTGGGTCGCGCTCACCGCAGGCCTGATCTGGCTCGCCGTCTTCCTGGTGGTGCGCTACGCATCCGTGGCGTCGGTCGTCGCGGGCATCGCGCTGCCGGTCACCGCTGCGATCTACGGCTATCCGACGTCGGTGATCCTGTTCGGCGTCGCGGCCGCAGGAGCCATCCTCTTCCTGCATCGCGGGAACCTTCGGCGTCTGCGCGCCGGCACCGAGCACCGGTTCCACTGGCGGCGGCCCGCGCGTGCGTAGGGCGCTGTTCGTCGTGTCGGCGGCGCTCGCGCTGTGGCTTGCGCCGGGCGCACTCGCGTCGGGGTGGTGCGGCGCCGGCGAGACGGCGATCGACCGGCCCGACGCGGTCGCGGGGGCGCAGGTGCATGTGATCGTCGCGGCGCCCGCCGACGGTGTCGACAACTTCGCAGCCGAGGCGAACACGGTGGCGGACGACATTGCCTCGATGAGCGCCTGGTGGGTGGGGCAGGACCCGACGCGCGTTCCCCGCTACGACTTGGCGAACTTCCCCGGCGGCACGTGCCTCGACATCTCCTACGTGCGCCTGCCGAGCCCGGCGAGCGCCTACCAGGGCTCGTCGGTGGCGTTCGGCCTCCTCAGGAGCCAGCTCGAGGCAATGGGCTTCTTCAACTTCTACAAGGACTACGTCGTCTACTACGACGGCCCTGCGGTCTCACCGGATGTGTGCGGCACGGGCCAGGGCACGTTCGACCAGGGCCAGGGCTATGCGGTCGTCTGGCTGAACGGCTGCGCGAGCCCTCCGGTCCCGACCGACGGGATCGAGGCCCACGAGCTCCTGCACGCGTTTGGCGCACTGCCGGCCGGCGCGCCCAACGCATGCACCCCCGCCACCGATCCGTTCAAGGTCTTCGACCCCGGTCACCCGTGCGACTCGCCGAGCGACGTGCTCTACCCGGTGACGGACGGGCGGCCGCTGCAGGACATGGTGCTCGACTTCAACCACGATGACTACTACGGGCACAGCGGTACCTGGCCCGATATTCGTAACGTGATCTTCCTCCGCCACCTCGACACCCCGCAGGTGCCCCTGACCGTCAGCTTCTCCGGATCGGGTGCCGTGGCGAGCGATCTGCCCGGGCTCGCCTGCACGCTCACCTGCACGACGCAGTGGGATCAAGGAACGAACGTGACGCTCTCGGCCTCGCCCGCGAACGGCTCGCGGTTCGTCCGCTGGTCGGGAGGGTGCCTCGGCACTGCCTCGTGCAGCCTCGACCTGACGCAGGCGACGTCGGTCACCGCGGTGTTCGCCCCCGCGACGGTCGCGGTGAGGCTCCTCACGACAGGGAAGGGCAAGATCGTCTGCTCGCCCGCCTGCTCCAAGACGGTCTCGGCCGGCGCCGGGCTCAGGTTGCGGGCGGCGCCCGCGCAGGGGTGGAAGTTCCTGCACTGGAGCGGCACCTGCACCGGCACAGCGATCGCCTGCTCGCCTCATACGGACGCTGCGGTGACGGTTCGTGCGACGTTCAAGAAGCTGCCGGTGCACCGGCCGGTCAAGAAGAAGCGCTGAGCCAGTCGCGCAACTCGGTGTGGCTGGGCGCAGCCTCGCCCTCGAGTTCCGCACGCAGCTCGCCGACCGTTGCGGTGCGCTCGGCGACCACGTCGTGGCGATGGATCGTCTCGAGGTTCACCTGCTGCGAGAAGACGAAATCGCCGTCTGCGAGCTCCGAATAGCGGTCGAGCGTCTCCTTCAGCGCAAATCGCACGGAGTCCTCGACGAAGCGCGGTTGCAGATGAGCGTGCTCGACGACGAAGAGCTCGTCCGGGCGCTTCATCAGCTCGAACACGGGTGAGCTCATCGACCGCTCGACGATGCCGACCAGGTGCTCCGCGTTGATGTGCGCCGCAGTTCCGATCAGGAGCGTTCCCTTGCCGCGCTGGTTGTGTGTCGCGAGCGGGACGAGCTCCAGGATGCGCTCGATGTCGGTTCCCCCGTAGCCGGCCTCGGCCAGGCGGCCCGCAGCCGCGTCGCGCACGAGTCCCTGCGCGCACGGGCACGCGTTGATGCCCCACGCCTCGACTCCGACGACGCGGCGCACACGTTCGGGCGAGGCTGCGGCGATGCCGATCAGCTTCGCGATCTCCTGCGTCGGCAGCCCCGTGACGGGCGTCTTGCGCTCGAGCGGGTACTGCGCCTCGATCCGCACTTCGGCGCGCAACGCGTGCTGGCGCTCGACGATGTGGCGTGCGATGTGCTCGGCGAGCGTCTCGACGAGAAAGGCCTCGCCGATCACGACTTCGTTGATCGCCTCGCCAAAGAGCGCTGCATTGAACGACTCGGAGAAGCGCGACATGTGCACGCCCTTCTGGTTCGGGTCGAGGTCGACCGTGCAGGAGATCTCGGCGGCGAATGTCTTCTCGTGGCCGTCGTGCCGAATCCGGATCGCCTTCTGCACGCCGGTCACGCCGGCACGGGTCAGCCCGAGCTGAATCTCGGGAAGAGACGCCTGCATGTCACCGGCCGGGCTGCTTCGAGTTTCCGCCATCGGGTACAACCGTATCGCGCCCGTGCCCCAAAGCCGCTTCCCACGTCTCGTCTCGCTCGCCTGCCACGACCTGCGCACGCCGCTTGCGACGGTGTACGGCTTTGCGCGCACGCTCACCCGCTCCGGCGACCCCGATCCGCGCAGCGCGCGGTTCCTGGCGATGATCGAGGAGGCGAGCGAACAGATGTCGGCGCTGCTCGACGAGCTCGGGACGGCCGCCCGTATCGAAAGCGGCCGCTGGGAGCCCGCCCTTCGGCAAGCGGACACGCTCGAGCTTGCACGCTCCGGCGACGAGCGGGTCGCGGTCGAGGGTGCGGGCGAGTCGGTCGAGACCGACGTGGACGCGGTCAAGCGTTCGCTGGAGGCGCTCGCCATCGCAGCGATCCGTCACGGGCCAGTCGGGGGCGTGACCT
Organism: Gaiellaceae bacterium; assembly: GCA_035534955.1. Lineage (GTDB taxonomy): Bacteria > Actinomycetota > Thermoleophilia > Gaiellales > Gaiellaceae > PALSA-600. The sequence goes on along the minus strand of DATLQV010000057.1, from coordinate 6,415 downwards.
GGCGCGTCGACGGCCGGCTACTCGTGCTCCAGCCGGTGACTGCTGCCGCGGGCGTTGTCCTCGTCGGCGAGGAGCTCCGCGATTTCGGGTCGGTCGTAGCGGGGCTCGTGCTCGCAGAGCTCGGCGCGACCGCCGAGCTCGACGGCGAGACGCTGCGCGTGCGACTCTAGGCGGCGGCGGGAGAGTCAGTGCGTCAGGCGCGACGGCCGTGCGCCGATGCGAGCGGCGCCAGAACGGCGTCGAAGCCGGGCTCGAAACAGGAGCGGCAGCGAGCCTCGTACGAGTCGAGCGCGCCGACCTGGATCGTCTCGCCGCCGAACGGCGCGGGGGCGCCGTCGACGAGCCGCTGCGTCATCGTGGCCGGGCCGCCGCAGCGGTGGCAGACCGCCTCCAGCTTGTCGACGAACTCAGCGACGCAGAGCAGCGTCGGCATCGCACCGAACGGCAGGCCGCGGAAGTCCTGTGCGAGCCCTCCCGCAACGACGCGTGCGCCGTCGCGCACGAGCACGTCGATCGCGTCGACGATGCCGGCGTCGAAGAACTGCACCTCGTCGATGCCGACGGCGTCGTAGCCGGAGGCGAGGCGGCGAACCTCGTCGCTCGACCCGGCTGTGACCGCTCGCATCTTCGCTCCCGCATGCGAGACGACGTGGCCCAGGTCGTAGCGGTTGTCGATCAGCGGCTTGACGATCAGCGCCCGCTGCCCTGCGATCTCGGCCCGGCGCAGGCGGTGGATCAGCTCTTCGCTCTTGCCGCTGAACATCGGGCCGCAGACGACCTCGAGCCAACCGCCGGTGTGGGGCTGCGTCCTGATCACGGAGGGCAGGCTAACGAGGGCGCCAGACGTACCCGCCGCCCGGCCATACGGGCTTCATTTGAGCAGCCTCGAAAGGCGCCGGTCTTTCAGAACACGCCCTTCGGTCTGACACTGCGGGCAGTAGTAGATCGTGTGCTCCTCGAAGTCGACGCGCGCAATCGGGGTACCGCAGCGCGCGCACGGCACGCCGAGCTTCCCATGCACGCGGTAGGTCTCATCGTCCTTCGCGCCCGCCAGGCGCAGCTCGAGGCCGCGTCCGAGCTCGTCTCGGATTGCCGTCGCGAGCCGCTCGGTCTCCTCAGCCGAGACCTGGGTCGAGAGCGCGTACGGCGAAAGCCGAGCGCCCCAGAGGATCTCGTTCGCCCAGGCCCGGCCGATGCCGGCGATCAGGCGCTGGTCGCGCAGTAGCGAGTGCAGGCGGCGCGAGTCCGAGGCGAGGATGCGGGCGACATCCACGGTCTGAAGGCGGTCGGCTTCGGGCCCGAGGTGCGCGAGCTCCTCGCGCAGGACGTCCGGCTCGAGCAGCCAGACGCCCGCTCGCTTCTTCGAACCGGCCTCGGTGAGCTGCAGCTCACCGCCGTCGGCGAAGCGCACGCGAAACATCGGTGCCTTCGCACCCCTCCCGTCCGGCGCGACGTACCGCAACCGGCCGGCGCTCATCAGGTGCACCATCACGACGAGCTCGCCGTCGCCGGTCGGGAGCAGGAGCCGCTTTGCCCGCCGTTCCACGCCTGCGAAGGTCTTGCCGTCGAGCGCTGCGAGAGGCGGCTCGATCGTCTTCTGCGTCGCGATGTGCGCCGGGCCGGCCCGTTCGATCGGCGAGCGCGCGACGAGCGGGCCGAGCGAGCGGCGCCATGCTTCGACCTCGGGCAGTTCCGGCAACGTAGTCTCCAGCGTCGGTGGATGCGATCAGGGTAACCGTGCGCCGCGGCGGCGTCGTCGAGGCGGTGCACCGGGTCCACGTGGCCACCACCGACGGCCAGAGCTTCGGCGACCCGGACCTGCGCTTCTTCTTGCGCTCGTCGGCGAAGCCGATCCAGGCGATCCCGTTCCTGGAGGGCTACGACGACCTCGACGACGACGAGCTCGCGATCGCATGCGCCTCGCACCGCGCCGAGCCCGCGCAGCTCGCGGCCGCGCGGAAGGTGCTCGCCCGCGCCGGCGCGACCGTCGACGATCTCGAGAACGGCCTGCAGGAATGCCGCCCCGACGGCAAGCTCGGCCACAACTGCTCGGGCAAGCACGCGGGCATGCTCGCTGCCTGCTCCGCCAACGGCTGGCCGCTGCATCCCTACCGTGACCCGGCACACCCGCTGCAGCGGCGAATCGCAGAGCTCCTCGGCGGCGGCGAGACGGCCGTCGACGGTTGCGGCGTGCCGACCTTCGAGACGACGCTCGCGGCCGCGGCCGCTCTGCTGACCCGCACACCCGAGCGCATCCGCGCTGCGATGCGCGCGCGCCCCGAGCTCGTCGGCGGCTCGAGCGATGCCCCCGACACCGACCTGATGCGGCTGCGCGAGGGGTGGATTGCGAAGGGCGGCGCCGAGGGGCTGTTCTGCGCCGCCCACGTCGACGGTCGCGGGATCGCGCTCAAAGCCGAGGACGGCGCCTACCGTGCGATCCGGCCGGCACTCGCGCTCGTGCTCGGGATCGACGAGTTTCGGGAGACCGAAGTGCAAAACAGTCGTGGCGAGGTCGTCGGCGTCGTATCGTTGGCCCAATGAACTCGCTCACGTTCCTGGGGCGCCGTTGGCGGAGCCCGGCGTCGCCGGGCGGGAGAAAAAGGCGGCCAGGGACGTGAAGGTCTTCGTCGTCTCGGACATGGAGGGGGTCGCCGGGATCGTCAAGTGGCAGCAGGTGACCGGCGGCCATGCGATGTACGAGGAGGGACGCCGGCTCTACACGGGCGAGATCAATGCGGCGGTGCGCGGCGCGAAGGCGGCGGGCGCGACGGAGATCGTCGTGATGGACTGCCACGGCGCCGGCGAGGGGTGGACCTTCAACTCGCTGATCCCCGAGGAGCTCGACCCCGACTGCGAGTACGTCGTCCAGAACGAGTGGACGGAGTACGTCGAGTACCTCGAGGGCGGGGTCGACGCGGCGCTCTTCGTGGGCATGCACGCGATGGCCGGCACCCGGGACGGCGTGCTCGCCCACACCGTCAGCGGCTCATCCTGGTGGCGGCTCCGCTTCAACGGGGTCGAGGTGGGCGAGACGGGGATCAACGCCGCGCTCTGCGGCACCTGGGGCTGCCCGGTCGTGCTCGTCACCGGCGACGACGCGGCGTGCCGCGAGGGACGGAAGCTGCTCGGCGACCGGCTCACGGTCGCACCGGTGAAGAAGGGCCTCGGCCGCTTCAGCGCGCGCCAGCTGCCGGCGACGCGGGCCCGCGATCTGATCGAGGATGCCGCGCGCCGGTCGCTCGGTGACCTGTCGGCGGTCGCGCCCTATCACCCCGGCTCGCCGTGCGAGATCCTCGTCGACTTCAACACGTCGGACCACGTCGAGAAGTTCCGCTACCGGTCGAATGTCGAGATCACCGGCTCGCGACAGATCGCCTCGCGCGCCGACGACTGGTGGACGGCCTGGCGCCAGTTCTTCTTCTGAGCCTCGGCCGGAGCTAAAGCTCGCGGCCCTCGCTGCCGACACAAGAGCCGTGCTCGCACGGCTTGCTTCGGTCTGCGTTTGCCTCGTTTCCCTGCTGGTCGTTGCGGGCGGGGCAACGGCGAAACCGCTCGCCCGCGACGTAGCGCACGCAGTGCGGGCAGCGGCCGATACGGCGCCCGACCTGCAGGTGACCGGAACGGCGAGCAACACCGCCCCGGTGGCGGGCGACGTCGTGCAGTTCGCGCTGAGCGTGTACGACGCCAACGCGCAGCCCGCCCAGAGCCTGAACCTGACGCTCACGCTCCCGAGCGGCCTGCAGTTCGTCTCGGGCACCTCCGATCGCGGGTCGGGCTGCAAGACGAGCGGGACGACCCAGGTCGTCTGCTTCCTCGATTGGCTTTCGAAGGACGCCCGGCGCGCGAACGTGCAGGTCTCCGCCAAGGTGATCACGCCCGGCCAGCTCGTGCTGTCGGCCACGGCGACCTCGCAGCAAGGTGTCCTGACGCCGGCGAACAGCACTCTCTCGCTGACGCTGCTGTCGCCGACGTCGACGGTCGCCGGCGTTCCGACCGGTCTCAACGGAAACGGTCCCACGACCATCGTTTCCGATGTGAAGGCTCCAACAACGCGCGCGCTCGTGAGTGCCGGCAAGCGCGGTACGACCGCCAAGCTCCGCTTCCAGATCTACGACGACAGCGGCGTTGCGCGAGCACTCACCACGGTGAAGCGAGACGGCAAGACGATCGGTAGCCCGTCGACGGGGTACGGGCCGGTCGTCAACGGCACCGTCTACTTCGTCGGCTGGCACATTCCGTCCCGGGCGGCCAAGGGGCGCTACACCTTCTGTGTCGTTGCCGTCGATCGCGCCCGGCACCACAGCGGCACCTCCTGCGCGGCCCTCACGGTCAAGTAGCGCCGCTCCGACTACGCTCCTCGCGTGACCGTCGTCGCCTGCCTCGGAGACTCGATCACCGAGGGTTCGCCGTACTGGGACGCGCGGCGCGCAACGGGCGATCCGGAAGGACAGTGGGAGCACTGGGCGGGGCTGCTGCATCCGGAGCTCGCATTCCGAAATCACGGCGTCTGGGGTGAGCGCACCGACGAGATCGCCACCCGCTTCGAGGAAGCCGTGCTGGGTGCGGACCAGCTGATCGTGCAGGGCGGCATCAACGACATCGCCCAGGGACGCGCGGTCGAGGTTGCGGCGACGAACCTCCGCGCCATCGTCGAGCGCGGGCGTGCGCTCGGCCTCGCGGTCGCCGTGTGTGACGTCCTACCGTGGAACAACGGCTGGCCGCGCAACGAGACGCCGATCCGCAGGCTGAACGAGCTCATCCGCTTGCTCGGGGTGCCGCTGCTGCCGTTCCACGACACGCTCGAGGACCGGGAACGGCCCGGCCGGATCAGAGCGGAGTGGTGCAATCCCGACGGCGACCACCCCTCGGTTGCGGGTTACCGTCGCCTCGGCGAGCTCGCCTTCCGTCCGCTCGTGTAGACCTTCGAGAGGACGGCGATCTCAGGAGGCAGGGCGCAGCAGCGCGCGCGGCCGGCCGGCCTCGATGCGCTCAGTGATGTCGACGATGAAGCCCTGAAGCAGGATCGGGCGATATTCCTCGTCGCGCACCGCGACCGTCTCGTCGAGCACCCAGACGACGCGTCCGTCGGCGGCGATGATCCGGTATTCGACCCGGAAGTCCTCACCGGTCTGGTGTGTCCGCTCGACTTCCGCGAGCACGTGGTCGTAGTCGTCGGGGTGCAGCTTCGAGAGGAAGAAGTTCGGGGCCAGCCAGTCATCGATGGGGTAGCCGAACATCGCCTCGATCTGGGGGCTCATGTACGTCGTCTGCACCGGCATGCCGACGTGGTTGATGTACGTGGCGAGGGGAATCTGCTCGACCAGCGTCCGGTACTTCGCCTCCGTTTCGCGCAGCCGCTCCTCGTAGCCGCGGCGTCTGGTGACGTCGCGCAACGACACCGCGAACAGAATCTCGCCGGGAACATCGACTCGGGTGATCGCCACCTCGGCGGGGAACGTGCGGTGGTCGGAGCGCAGTGCGTTGATCTCGAGGCGGATGCCGAGCAGTGGCCCGCCGCCGGTCTCGAGCACGCCGGCCAGGCCCTCGCGATGCTCAGGCGCAACGACCCGCTCCAGGAACGGCTTGCCGATCGCGTCCAGGCGCGTCCAGCCAAACGTCTCTTCGGTTGCCGGGTTCACCTCGGTGATGAGCCCCAGGTGGTCGACGATCACCGAGCAGTCGAGCGACGCGCGCAGCACAGCATCCTTCCGTCCCTCGCTCGCCACGAGCGCCCGCTCGGTGCGCTTGCGGGCGGTGACGTCGACCATCGACGCAATCACCGCCACCGCTTGTCCATGGGCATCGTAGATCGGGGCAGCGGACGTGTTGACGTCGATCAGCGTGCCGTCGCGGTGCAGGCGCCGCAGGTCGAGGTCGCGCAGCGTCTCGCCGCTCGCGATGCGGTTGAGGTTCATGATGAAGAAGTCGAGTTCCTCCTCGGGGACGATCGGGCTGACGCGTCCGATCACCTCGTCTTCGGTCCAGCCGAACATCTCGCAGGCCGCTGCGTTCCACGAGCGAACGCGGCCGTCGAAGTCGAAGTCGACGATTGCCACCGGTGACGCGTCGATCAGCGCGCGATGATGCTCGGCGGCGTTCTGGATCTCCTCGAACTGAGCGGCCTGTTCGAGCGCCGTCGTGGCCTGGTTCGCGAATGCGCGCAGGATCTGCAGCCGCTCGGCGTCGGGGCGCAAACGGTCGACCGGGTCATCGACCCAGATGTAGCCGATGCGGCAGCCGCGGCGGTTGTGCAGCGGCACGAACAGCCAGTCGTTCTGCCAGGCAGCCGGGCCCCGGCCGTCGCGCTGCGACTGGTAGCCGGCCGGACGGTCGGGCAGGAGCTTGCGCGCCTCGGTGTGAGGAATGAGGAAGCAGCCCTGAATGTCGAACTGGGGCTGCAGCAGACGCTCCAACT
>DATLQV010000056.1:0-3999 GCA_035534955.1 Gaiellaceae bacterium | reverse complement strand
ACCTGCCCGAGGCGAGCTCCGAGGCGTCCGAGGTGGACTCGGTTCGGGTATTTCGGTCCGAACGAGCGAAGCGCGATGAGCACCCGCAGGTAGCGCAAGCGATCGTGCATGCGCAGCGGGTAGGAGCCCGGTAGGAGGAAGACGGCCGTCCCGGTGGAACGGAGCACCCGGTGTATCTCGGCGAGGGCGACGTCGACATCTTCGAAGACCATCAACCCCATCACACAGGCCACGACATCGAACGATCCGCTCGCGAAGGGAAGGGCCGAGGCATCCCCTCGGACGAGCGGCGCGGCGGTGTGCTCGCGAGCCATCGACAGCTCCGCAGTAGAGCGGTCGATTCCGACCCAGTGGTGAATGGTCCCCGCCGAGGCCAGCGGTGCGCTGCCGCACGCGAGGTCGAGGACTCGGCTCTCTGAGGAGATGGCTTGCAGCGCCCACTTGTAGGGGTTCGTGCCGCCCACATCCCCGACCGCTCGGGCCAGAATCTCCTCGGTGATGCCGGGACGTCGTCCATGGAACCACTCGAGATACTGGTGCCACGATCGCGGCGCGACATTGTCGGGGAGAGCGTTCATCGGGATGCACTGTCGACAAGTGAGCTGGCGAAGCGATGCAGCCTGGCGATCGAAAGCTCGGGGGGCCGCCGTCGGTCGATCTGGACGAGCGCGCTCTTGATCATCGTCAGCCACTCGGCGTCACAGCTACACGTCCAGCACACCTCGAGATGCCGCGCCACGGCCGCTTCGACGTCGGGCGCGGCCTCACCGTCGAGGTAGGTTTCGACTGATCGTCGCAGCGCCAAGTGCTCGCGGTGCTCGCGCAGGTTCACGGTCTCGAAATCCGTTGAGTGCCGGCGCGCATTCCATGGAATGCCGGAGGTCGGGAGGGGATTTCACCACTGTGCCAGCTATCGGCGAGGAAAAGCGACGCGAGGATGCCTTCGCGTGCTACGTCCTCCCAGAAGTTGCAGTCCTCGCCAGGGTGGCTCGCTCGCTTACGCACAATGGCGCCGATGCCGAAGACCTTGTGCAAGAAACGCTGCTCTCGGCCTTTCGAGCAATCGATCGCTTCGATGGCGCGCACCCGCGGGCTTGGCTTTTGACCATCATGCGCAACGCCGAGTTGAAACGGCACCGAAGGCGCCGACCGCGCCTCTTGTACGAGGGCGAAACCGTCGAATCCTGGTCAGCGACCGACCCCGACAGCGCGTGTGCTTCGCCGGAGCAGGTCGTGGTTGGCCGGGAGTTCGACGCGGTCGTCGCCCAGAGCCTCGCCGCGCTGCCCGACCGGCACCGCCAAGTGGTCGAGCTCGTCGACATCGATGGGCTGTCCTACGCGGAGGCTGCGGAGGTGATCGGCGTGCCCGTCGGGACCGTCATGAGCCGCTTGCATCGCGCGCGGTCTCGTATCCGCCATCGTCTGACGGCCGCCGGTCTTGCCCCGAAAAGGAGCATGCGATGAAGAAGATGTGGAAAGGGGCGATCAGCCGGATGCGGTGCATGCGGACGATGCCCGTTCTCCAGTCCTATCTCGATGGCAACGTCGACGAGGCGACGGCGCGCCGGGTCGCTGCGCACCTCGAGGACTGTCTCCGCTGCGGCCTCGAAGTCGAGGTCTACTCCGAGATCAAGTCGGCGCTCGCCGAGCAACGGGACGCGGTCGACCAAGGAGCGCTCGATCGGCTGCAGCATTTTGCTGCCCACCTCGCGGCCGGCGAAGACCCGGCCGCTGGCAAAAATGGCAGCTGAGAGCGTGGCGATCTCCGACACAACAAGCAGTCGCCGGTCGCGTGACGCTCAGCCCACCGATGACAATGTCCTGCTCCGCAAGACCTCGACGGGCGCGCGGAGCGCGCGTTACGACTTGATCGTCGTCGGAGGAGGAGCCGGTGGGATCGCGGCGGCACGCGCCGGAGCTCGTCGCGGCCTTCGCACGGCCATCGTGCAGGATGGGCGCGTCGGCGGCGACTGCACTTTCACCGGCTGTGTCCCGTCGAAGACCCTGATCGAGGCCGCGTCACAAGGACTGTCGTTCGCGGAAGCAATGTCCCGGATGCATGTAGTGGTCGAGCAGATCGCCTCGACTGAGAGTCCCGATGCGCTCGGGCGAGAAGGGGTCGAAGTCATCGAAGGCCGCGCTGGTTTCGTTGGAACGCGCACGCTCGCAGTTGGTGCTCGGACCCTTCAGGCGGACCGCGTCGTGCTGGCGACCGGATCGGCGCCCGCGCATCCATCGATTCCCGGGCTCGCAGGTCTCGACTACCTCACGAACGAGAACATCTTCGAGCTTTCGACGTTGCCGTCCTCGCTCGCGGTGCTCGGTGGCGGAGCGATCGGTTGCGAACTTACGCAGGTTTTTGCTCGCTTTGGCTGCACGGTGCACGTCGTCGAAGCCGCCGAGCGCCTCCTCGCGCGAGAGGAGCCTGAGGCGAGTGCGGCCGTCGCGCGAGCGCTTCGGTCGGAGGGCGTGACGCTTCGTCTTGGCACCAACGTGACTGCGGTGGAGCGAACGAGCGATCAAAAGAGCATGCGACTGCGGCTCGGCGATGACGCGATCGAGATGGAACAGCTCCTCGTTGCGGTCGGCCGCCGGCCAGTGACCGAGGGCCTTGATCCGGATGCCGGTGGCGTTGAGCTTGACGACCACGGTTTCATCCGGACCGATCGACACCTGCGCACGACCGCCGCGGGCGTCTACGCGGTCGGCGACGTGACCGGGCGGATGCCCTTCACGCACGCCGCGGACGAGATGGGACGGATCGCGGTGCGAAACGCCACTCGCCGCCTTCGTCGTTCGGGCTTTGCGATGACGTCGATTCCCTGGGTGACTTTCACCGACCCGGAGGTCGCCCGCGTTGGTCTCAGCGAAGAGGAGGCCGCGAGCAGTGGCCGTGCACTGGTCGCGTTCTTGCCGATGGAGGAGGTCGATCGGGCCGTGCTCGCCGGCCGCACGGAGGGTTTTGTGAAGCTGATTGTGGGACCGCGCCGCCTGGTGGGATCGGCCGGGGGTGGGGTCGTGCTTGGCGCGACGATCGTCGCCCCGCGGGCGGGCGAGATGATCCACGAGATCGCCCTCGCGATGCGGACGAACGCGTTCGCTGGCCGTTTGGCCCAGACGGTGCACGCCTATCCGACGTGGTCGACGGCGATCCGCCAGGCAGCGGCTCAGCTCTTTTTCGAGGTGGACGGTCGGGCCGCACGGCGAGCCGGCTCGCCGCATCCCGACTGAGCACGACAAACCGAGAATACGCCGAGCTCGTTCGGGTAGACCTTCTAAAGCGACGAGTCGGGCTCAGCCAGTAGCCGCGACGCGGCGGGACAGGACGACGGTTGCCCCACGCGCCGGGACAAGCACCGTGCCGGCAAGGCGCACCCGTTCGCCGCGAGAGACCGTGGGCTCGAGGGTGAAAGCGGAGAGCAGCTCGCTCAGCACGATCTCCATCTCGACAAGTGCCAACTCCGCTCCGAGACATCGCCTCGTGCCGCCACCGAAGGGAATCCACGTCGCTGGGCTGGGTGCAGATCCGCCGACGAACCGTTCGGGGACGAACGCTGCGGGCGACGAGTAAAGCTCACGGTGGTGGTGGACGAGCAGCGGTGCCACGACTACCAGGGTGCCGGCTTCGAGGAGATGGCCGGCGAGAGCCATCGGTGCCGTCAGCTCGCGTACGGTGTCGATTACCGGAGGCCGCCATCGGAGCACCTCGCGGATGACACCCTCGAGGTAGCTCTGGTCGCCAGCGATGAGCGATTCCTCTAACCGCGTCAGCACCGCCGGCTCACGCACTAGGCGCTCTACTGCCCAGCCGAGCGCGGCCGCAGTGGTCTCGTGCCCCACCAACAGCAGTGCCCGCAGTTCGTCGAGCAGTTCCTGGTCCGGCGGGTGCGATCTGGGGACAGCTCTATCGAACAGCAGGCCCGCAACGTCATGGCGATCTGAGCTACGACCAGCGCTCTTCGCGAGCAGCTCGACGATGGCCCGATCGACAGCCTGCTG
>DATLQV010000055.1:0-43036 GCA_035534955.1 Gaiellaceae bacterium | reverse complement strand
CGCGATCGACCGGCTGACGAGCTCGCCCGGCCAGGGACTGCGGGTGCTCTACGTCTCGCCGCTGAAGGCGCTCAACTACGACATCGAGCGCAACCTGCGGGGCCCGCTCGCAGGCCTCGAGTCCAACTTGAGGGTTGGGGTTCGCACCGGCGACACGCCGCAGAAGGAACGTCGCGAGCTGCAGAAGGAGCCGCCGGACATCCTGATCACGACTCCGGAGTCGCTCTACCTGATGCTCACGTCACAGGCGCGCGAGACGCTGCGCAGCGTCGAAACGCTGATCGTCGACGAGGTCCACGCGATTGCAGGCTCCAAGCGCGGTGCCCACCTCGCCATCTCGGTCGAGCGTCTGCAAGCGCTGGCGAACGGCCCTTTCCAACGGATCGGCCTCTCGGCGACCCAACGGCCGATCGAAGAGATCGGCCGGTTCGTCAGCGGTGGACAGCCGATCACCATCGTCGATGCAGGCACGCGGAAAGACCTCGACCTCGAGGTGGTCGTGCCGCTCGAAGACATGCGCGAACTCGGATCGACGGCGTCGCTCTCGTATCCCGTGCCGGCCGACGGCCAGGAGATGGACAGCGGCACCGAGCACGGCGCGCACTCGATCTGGCCGTCGATCTACCCGGAAGTGCTGCGGCTCGTGCGCGCCCATCGCTCGACGATCGTTTTCGTCAACAACCGCCGTCTCGCCGAGCGTCTCGCACTGCGACTCAACGAGCTTGCCGAGGAAGAGATCGCCCGCGCTCACCACGGGTCGCTCGCACGCGAGCAGCGTGTACTCGTCGAGGAGGATCTGAAGGCCGGACGGATTCCGTGTCTCGTCGCCACGTCGAGCCTCGAGCTCGGCATCGACATGGGAGCGGTCGACCTCGTGATCCAGGTCGAATCGCCGAAGTCGGTCGCACGCGGACTGCAACGCATCGGGCGCGCGGGCCACGAAATGGGCGCGACGTCGAAGGGGCGGATCTTCCCGAAGTTCCGCTCCGACCTGCTCGAGTCGGCCGTCGTCGCGCGCGCGATGCGCGAGGGTGAGATCGAGGAGACGCGGATTCCCAGGAATCCGCTCGATGTCCTTGCTCAGCAGATCGTCGCGATCGCCTCGGATGAGGAGATCTCAGTCGACGACCTGTTCGACCTCGTCACGCGCGCGTATCCGTTCAAGGACCTGAGCCGCCCGCAGCTCGAGAACGTCCTCGACATGCTCGCCGGCCGCTATCCCTCCGACGAGTTCGCCGAGCTGCGGCCGCGCATCGTCTGGGATCGCACCGGTGGCGTGATTCGCGCACGCGAGGGCGCCCGCAGGCTCGCCGTCACGAACGCCGGCACGATCCCCGACCGCGGGTTGTTCGGCGTCTTCCTCGTCGACGGCGGCGGCAGAGTGGGGGAGCTCGACGAGGAAATGGTCTACGAGGCGCGAGCGGGGCAGACCTTCCTGCTCGGCGCGTCGACCTGGCGGATCGAGGAGATCACACGCGACCGCGTGCTCGTCTCGCCGGCGCCGGGGCTGCCGGGAGCGGTGCCGTTCTGGAAGGGCGAGGGCATCGGGCGTCCCTACGAGCTCGGCCAGAAGATCGGCGCGGCTTCCCGCGAGCTGTCGGCGCTGAGCGAGAAGCAGGCGACCGAGCGTCTCCGCACCGAGTTTCACCTCGACGAGCGCGCCGCACGCAACCTTCTCACCTTCCTGCGCGAGCAGGAAGGCGCCACAGGCATCGTCCCCTCGGACCGAACAGTGGTGGTCGAGCGCTTTCGCGACGAGATCGGCGACTGGCGGGTCTGCATCCTCTCGCCGTTCGGCGCGCGTGTGCACGCGCCGTGGGCAATGGCGATCGCCGCGCGTCTGCGCGAGGCGCACGGCATCGAAGCGCAGTCGATCTGGTCGGACGACGGGATCGCGCTGCACTTCCCCGAGTCCGATGTGCCGCCGCCGACCGAGGACCTGATGATCGGCCCGGGCGAGGTTGAGGATCTCGTCGTTGCCGAGGTGGGGGATACCGCGCTCTTCGGCGCGCGCTTCCGCGAGAACGCCGGCCGCGCGCTCCTGATCCCGCGCCGGCGTCCGGGTGAGCGCACGCCGCTGTGGCAGCAGCGGCTGAAAGCGCAATCGCTGCTCCAGGTCGCGCGCAAGTACGGCTCGTTCCCCGTGATCCTCGAGACCTACCGCGAGTGCTTGCAGGACGTCTTCGACTTGCCCGCCCTGCGGTTGCTCCTGCAGGGCCTCGCGACGCGGCAGATCGACCTCGTCGAGGTCGAGACGCAGACCGCTTCGCCGTTTTCCGCATCGCTGCTCTTCGACTACATCGCGACCTACATGTACGAGGACGACACGCCGCCTGCAGAGCGCCGGGCACAGGCCCTTTCGCTCGACCGCGACCTGCTGCGCGAGCTGCTTGGCCAGGAAGAGCTGCGCGACCTACTCGACGCCGACGCGGTCATCGAGGTCGAACGCCAGCTTCGCGGCAGCCCGATGACGCCCGACCAGCTGCACGACCGCCTGCGGGTGCGCGGCGATCTGCGGGCCGGCGAGTACGACCCCGCACTCGCCGGCCCGCTGCTCGACGAACGGCGCGCGCTCGTCGTGCGCATCGCCGCCGAGGAACGGTTGATCGCCGTCGAGGACGCGGGTCGCTACCGCGACGCGCTCGGTGTGATGCCGCCGTCGGGGCTGCCCGACGTCTACCTCGAAGGCGGCCCCGAATCGCTCGTGCAGCTCGTCCGGCGCTACGCGAAGGGTCGCGGCCCGTTCACGTCGGGGCAGGCCAACGAGCGGTTCGGCCGCGACGTCCGCGCGGTGCTCGCCGGGCTCGAGCGGGCCGAGCAGCTCGTGCGCGGCGAGCTTCGTCCCGGCGGCGTCGAGCGCGAGTGGTGCGACCCCGACGTGCTGCGCCGCCTGCGCCGCGCGTCGCTCGCGGCGCTCCGCCGCGAGGTCGAGCCGGTCGACCGCGAGGCGCTGGCGCGCTTCCTGCCGGGCTGGCACGGAGTCGACCGGCGCGCTTCGCTGCGCGAAGCGCTAGTCCCGTTGCAGGCCCTGCCGCTGCCGGTCGCGCTCTGGGAGAACGACGTGCTGCCGCGGCGCGTGCCGGGCTACCGGCCCGAGCATCTCGATGCGCTCACCGCGACCGGCGAGGTCGTATGGGTCGGGGCGGGACAGGATCGCGTCGCCCTGTACTTCCGCGAGGACGCCGCCGCGCTCGGGCAGGTCCCCGCGTTGCCGCGGCCGGAGGGCGCCGAGCACGACGCGATCCGTGCCGCGCTCGCGGGCGCGCTCTTCTGGGACGAGCTGCTGGCCGGGACCGGGCTCGACGAGGGCGTTGCGCTGCCCGCGCTCTGGGACCTCGTCTGGGCGGGCGAGGTGGGGAACGACGCGTGGACACCGCTGCGGGCCGAGCGCCGCTTCGGCGAGCCGAAGCCCGAGCGGCGGCCGCGGCGCTTCTCGCGCCGGCGCGTCCAGGGGCCGACTGCGACCGCCGGCCGGTGGTCGCGCACGGAGCGCCTCTTTGCCGGTGAGCCCAACCGGCGCGCGCTCGCGGAGTTGCTGCTCGAGCGGCAGGGGATCGTCACGCGGGAGGCCGTGCGCGCCGAGGGGATTCCCGGCGGCTACGGCGCGGTCTACACGGAGCTGCGTGCGCTCGAGACGCTCGGGCTCTGCCGCCGCGGCTACTTCGTCGAGGGCCTCGGCGGCGCGCAGTTCGCACTCGGCGGCGCCGTCGAGCGGCTGCGCGAGCTGCGCGAAACGCCTGCCACGCCGGACGCGCTCGTGCTGGCCGCCGCCGACCCGGCCCAGCCGTATGGCGCCGCGCTCCCGTGGCCGCGGAGGGCCGGCGCACGTGCGGCACGGGTCGCAGGCGCGTATGTCGTGATGCTCGGCGGCGAGGCTGTGCTGTACGTCGAGCGGGGCGGGCGCTCGCTCGTGCCGCTGCGCGACCCGGAGGAGGCGTGGTTGCGCCCGGCGCTCGCGGCGCTCGTCGACCACGTCAGGACGACCGGCGGGAAGCGCCTCGCCGTTGAGCGCTTCGACGGCGAGCCCGTTGTCGAGACCGACGCGTTGCAGCTCCTCGTCGAGGCCGGCTTTCTTGCGGGCCCGCGCCGCGCCGTTCTGCGTGCGTAGCGTCCGGGCAGGCAGGAGACCGCCTGTCAGGCGTCTAAATGAAGCGCGTGTCGCTGCGCGCACCGCATCTCTACGAGTCCATGCGCGCGTTCTGCCTCGCGGCGTTCGCGGCCGAGCGGGGTGCTCAGGTCCCGTTCGCGTTCGAGGAGCACGCGACGCGCGAAGGCCCGTCCCTCTACGAGTACCGCCCGCTCGTGCGCGGGTTCGTCGAGGAGCAGGCACCGACCCTGCGCCGCCTACCGGATGCCCGCAACGCGATCGACGATCTGAAGCTCGAGCCGGCTGCGGCGATCTTCGCCCGCGCACACTCGGGGATCGGCGACACCGGCGACGAGGCGCTGTTCCGCTCGATCCTCGTACCGATGCTGACGTGGACCGCCGAGCGCTGCGGTGGTTTCGACTGGCAGGACGAGGCCTTCGACGCGGCCTACGGCGATCTCGAGCGCACGCTGTTCGGGACCGCGCGCACGTACGTGGCGCTTGCACCGGTGATCGGGCTGTCGGCGGGCAGTGACGCAGATCTTGGCGGCGGCATCACCCTGCGGCCGGCCGTCGCGCGCGAGATCTCGCATCTGTGGCCCGAGGCCCGCGGTTTGCTGCCGCCCGAGTTCGGCCGCGACGTCGACCGTCTGCTCGTGCTCGCGCTCCAGCGCGAGCTTGCACCCGACGAGTCCGAGCCGCCCGACGCCGCCGCTGAGCTCGCGGACGCGGTGACGGCGCTGCGCCTCGCGACTGCCGGCGCGATCGCCGCCGGCCCGGTCGTGTTCGAACGGCTCGACTTCCGTCCGCTGCGGATCTCGCCGCTGCTGCCGATCGCGGCGACGCAGCCGCGAGGCGAGGCAACTCGGCTCGACAAGCTGCGCGCGCGCCTCGCTGCAGACCTGCGCTCGAAGCTGCCGCTCGCCGATGCCGACCGCGAGCTGGGCGAGGCGCTCGACCGCTGGGAGCTCTCGCTCTTTTCGGAGGAGCCGTTCCGCTCCGCGCAGGTCCGTGAAGGGCTCGCTTGCCTGTTTGGCGGCGACGCCGGGGTCTGGGCGGCCACGATGCGGACGGCGGTGCTGCTCGGAGAGAAGGGGCGGGAGCGAGGCGACCTGCTCGAGCTGCTGCGCGCCGAGCGGCTCGGCCGCGACGCGCGGGACGCTGTTCGCCGGGCGCTCGTCGAAACGCTTCTGCACGGGAACCGGGCTGAGCTCGTGCTCGCCCTGGACGACACGCTACTCGGGATCAGGCCGCGGCCGGCCTCCGTGCTCCGCGTCGCCTGACGTTTCACGAACCCGGCACAGACACGTCACACCTTCCCGGCTACGGTCGGAGCATGGACGAGACGGACCGTGTCGCGGCGGCGGTGATGGCGCGACTCGCACGCATCGACGAGCTCCGGGCGGGCGGGCCCGCGGGTGCGTTGCTGGGCGAGTTGCGCGCGCTCGTGCCCGAGGCCGAGGCGTGGGCGAGGAGGGAAGGCGACGCGCGGGCCAGGGCTGCCGCGACGAAACTTCGCGAGGAGGCGGAAGGAATGAGCTGAGCCAACCCGAAATGGCGCTTCACATGGGTCTCGCGCGCCTCCTTCCGCGTCCCAACGTTCGCCCTGCGAGCGTGCCTGTGCCTGGCGAAACGCAGATCATCGCGCTCGCGAACCAGAAGGGCGGCGTCGCGAAGACGACGACCACCCTGAACCTCGGGGTGGCGTTCGCCGAAGAGGGTCACAGCGTGCTGCTGATCGACCTCGACCCGCAGGGCAACCTGACGATGTCGCAGGGGCTGAATCCCGACACGATCGAGAAGTCGATGTTCGACGTGCTGGTGCACCGCCTGCCGATCGAGCAGGTGATCGAGCGCGTCGAGGTGGACATCGCCGTCTCGTCGATCGACCTGGCGGGCGCCGACATGGCGCTCTCGAGCCAGATCGGCCGCGAGCGCGCGCTCGAGAAGGCGCTTGCGTCGATCAAGGATCGCTACGACTTCATCCTGATCGACACGCCGCCGTCGCTCGGCCTGCTGACGATCAACGCATTCGTCGCGGCCACCGGGGTCGTCGTGCCCGTGCAGACCGAGTACCTCTCCCTGCGGGGCCTCGTGCAGCTCGAGAATACGCTTGCGATGGTGCGCGAGAATCTGAACCCGCGCGTCGAGATCATCGGGATCGTTCCGACGATGTACGACAAACGCGTCACGCACTCGCGCGAGGCCGACGAGATCCTGCGCGAGAGCTTCGGCGACCTGGTCTACAACACGCGGATTCGCAAGACCGTCCGCTTCGCCGAGGCGCCGGTCAAGGGCGCCTCGGTGCTCGCCTACGAACCGAACGGAGAGGCAGCCGGCATGTACCGTGACCTCGCAAAGGAGGTGCTCAGTGGCCAGAAATCGCGCCAGCATGCGTGAGGGTCCGCTCGCGGATCTCTTCCGCGCCACCGAGGCCGCCCAGCGCCAGCCCAGATCCGGCGACGAGGGCCAGCAGCAGCTTCCCACGGAGCCGCCGGTCTCGTCGCCGCCGCCCGCCGCGCGCGAGCCGCGCGCACCGCGGCCGGTCGAGGCGCCGACCCCGATTCGCGCGGTCGCGCCTGCGCCCGATCCCGAGCACGAGCCGGCCCCGGGGGAGCGCCGGCCGCTCGCGCGCTGGCTCGACCCGCTGCCCGAACAGCCCGCGCGGCTCGAACGCGCGCGCGACAGCGCCTCGTACCTGGCGGTGATCCGGGTCGCCGGCGTGGGCGGTGCAGGTCTCAACGCGGTCGATCGGATGATCGATGCCGGCATCAACCAGGTCGACTTCATCGCGGTCAACACCGACATCCAGCAGCTCCAGATGAGCGACGCGGCGACCAAGATTCACATCGGCAGCGAGATCACCGAGGGCCTCGGCTCTGGTGCCGACCCCGAGATCGGGCGTCGTGCCGCCGAGGACGGCTACGACGCGATCAAGCGCTCTCTGCGCGGATCCGACATGGTCTTCGTCACCGCCGGCGAGGGCGGCGGCACCGGTTCCGGCGCCGCGCCGGTCGTCGCGCGGATCTCGCGAGAGATCGGCGCGCTGACGGTGGGGATCGTGACGATGCCGTTCAAGTTCGAGGGCACCCGCCGCAAGAAACAGGCTGAGGACGGCCTGCAGGCCCTGCGCGAGGCCTGCGACACCTTGATCGTCGTGCCGAACGACCGCCTGCTCGAGGTGCTCGACCGGTCGACTTCGATGCTCGATGCCTTCCGGATCGCCGATGACGTGCTACGGCACGGTGTCCAGGGGATCTGCGACCTGATCACCAATCCCGGTTTGATCAACCTCGACTTCGCGGACGTTCGCACGATCATGCAGGACTCCGGTTCGGCGTTGATGGGCATCGGGTACGCCTCGGGTGAGAATCGCGCGAAGGAAGCGGCAGAGCGTGCGCTGCGGAGCCCCTTGATCGAAACCGAGATCACCGGCGCACGCGGCATTCTGCTCTCGATTGCCGGCGGCGACGATCTGACGCTGTACGAGGTGAACGAAGCGGCGGAGGCCGTGCGCGAGGCCGCCACCGACGACACCAACATCATCTTCGGTGCGACGATCGACGATCGGCTGACCGGCCAGATGTGGATCACCGTCGTGGCGACCGGAATCGGCGGGCGCACGGCGACTCGACGTGGGGCGTTCCTCACGGGGTCGTCGGGCAGCGGGGCCGAGACGCTCGAGCCGCCGTCGTTCCTGCGCGAGCCGTAGCCCGATCTACAGCTAGATCGCGTCGAACACGAGCAGGCTGAGGCCTGTGGCTGCCGCAGCGGAAGCGCCGAGGATGGCGAGGCGAATCGTCCAGCGGCGCAGTGCAGCGCCCGGCTTCGCCAGATAGAGAACGCCGGCGACACCGGTCGTGATGCTGACGAGCGTCTCGAGCGCCTGCATCGCGAAGCCGACACCGAGCGCTTGGGTCATGCCGATGCCGCGGCTCGCGAGCGCGACAGCGACGGCGCCGCTGCCGACGCCGATGCTGCCGGGGGTGACCGGGAACGCGGAGGCGACGTCGAGCGCCGGGAGGATCAGCAGCGCAGCAAGCACAGGATGCGGGATGCCGAGCGCGGCCGAGACGGCGACCGTCGCTGCGACTCGGGCCACCACCATGCCGGCGGTCCAGGCGAGCACCGTCGCGAGGGCGCGCGGCGACCGTTCGAGGGCGGCGAGGCCGTCGAGAACATGGGCGATCCGCGGGTGCCGGCGCAGACGCCCCGAGAAGGTGGCGGCGACGGCGAGCGCGGCAACGATTCCGAGCAGCACGAACACGGGCCAGAGCGGCATTGCACCGCTCGCGAAGGCGACGACGAGCAGGGCGGCCAGCATCAGCGAGCGCGCTGCGGCGAGCGCTGCGTACACGCCTCCGGCTGTCCAGATGCGGCCGGGCGCGTCGATCGCCTTCGAGCAGAGCGCAATCTTGATCGCGTCGCCGAGCTTGGCCGGCGCGAACGCGTTGACCATCGAGCCCACCGCGAGCCGTGCGGCAGCCTGCTTCGGGCAGATGCGCCCGCCCGCGGCGGCGAGCGCCGCGCGCCAGGAGCCGACGGTGCAGACGAATGCACCAACGAAGCCGGCTGCGCCGAGCAGAAGCCAGCGAGGGTCGGCGCCGCGTAGCGACTCGAACGCCGACGCCACGTGGGCCCCGAGCAGCTGCGGGGACAGCGAAACCACGGCGAGCAGAGCGAGCATCGCCAGGGAAAGCGCCAGATTCCTCCGAGAGATGGTCATGTTCAATCGCCCTGTTCGGTACGTGGTAGCGGATTCATGGCGTCCGTCCGTTGTGAATCGGTGAAGATTCGACCAGGAATGCACGCCACCTCCACCTCATCGGCTGCCGGCGGACTTCCATGAGGGGCGCTGTCGCGGCAGGTCATGCGCTGACCGCGGCGGCCGGGGCGCGCGTGCTCGAGGAGGGCGGAAACGCCGTCGACGCCTGCGTCGCGGCAGCCTTCGCGGCGTGGGTCGTCGAGAGCCCGCTGACGGGCCCCGGGGCGGGCGGGTTCGCCCTCATCCGGCCCGCAGACGGGCGCCCGGCCCGGGTGGCCGACTTCTTCGCCGCTCGCCCCGGTCTCGGGCGCCGCGAACCGGGCGCTGCCACGATGCATGCCGTCGATGTCGCGTTCGGCTCGGACAGCGATACGACCCAGGTGTTCCGCATCGGCGAGGCCTCGTGTGCCGTCCCCGGCGCCGCGGCGGGCCTCGAAGCGGTACACCGCGCCTACGGCCGGCTGCCCTGGCGCCTGCTCGTCGAGCCGGCGATCGAGCTCGCCCGTGGCAGCGTGGAGCTTTCTCGGCCGCAGGCGCACCTCCACGCCATTCTCGACTTGATCCTGCGCCACACCGCCGAAGGCCGGCGGATCTACAGCCGCCCGGACGGCGCTCGGCTCGGCCCCGGCGACGACCTGCGGCTCCATGATCTCGCCGACACGCTCGAGCAGATCGCCGCGGGTGGCGCCGCATCGCTCTACCGCGGCGACCTCGCCCGGCAGATCGCCGGCACGGTGGGCGCAGGGGGCGGCGCGATCACGGCGCGGGACCTTGCCGACTACCGCGTTACCTGGCGGCGACCGGTGCGCGCGCTCTACCACGGGCACGAGGTGCTCTCGAATCCGCCGCCGTCGTCGGGTGGGATTCTGATCGCCTACGGGCTCGCGCTGCTCGAGCGGTCCGGCAGCGGCGCGCCGGGGAGCGCCGAGGCGATCGCGTCGCTCGCCGAGGTGATGCGCGAGCAGACCCGTGTTCGCGCCGACCGGTTCGTCGGCGGCCTGCACCGCGGCGGGCTTCCCGGGCGGCTGCTCTCGGCCGAGGGCCTCGCCCGCGGCCTGCGGCGGATCGAGCAGGCGATGCCGGGCGCGGTCGAGGCGGCGCCCGCCGGCGGGACGACCCACGTCTCGGTCGTCGACGCCGAAGGTGCCGCTGCCTCGCTCTCCTCGTCCACCGGCTCGGGGTCGGGAGTGATCGTCCCGGGCACAGGGATCCACCTGAACAACATGCTCGGCGAGTACGACCTCGTCGCCGGCGGCCCCATGACCGCGGGGCGGAGGCTGACGAGCATGATGGCGCCGACGATCGTCGTCGGCGATGCGGGGCCGCGGCTCGTGGTCGGCAGCGCGGGCTCGGTCCGGCTGCGCGGAGCGATCATGCAGGTGATCGCGGGCGTGGTCGGCCACGGGTTGGACGTCGCGGCGGCGATCGACCAGCCGCGTGTTCACGTCGATGAGCCGCATGTCCACTGCGAGGGCGGCTTTGATCCGGCCGAACTCGACCGCGTCGTGTCCTTCGGCTACGACGTCGTGCGCTGGCGCCGCCGCAACCTCTTCTTCGGCGGCGCGAACGCGGTCGAGGTGCGAGACGGAGTAGCGGCGGCCGCCGGCGACGCTCGCCGCGGCGGCGCCGGGGTCCTAGCCGGTTGAGCCCGGCGGCCTGACCTTGCCGTTTCGTCCTGCCTGGGCTCGACGACGATGTTCATCCATCAACTCGCGATACCGGGGCTCGAAGATGTGAAGCGGGATCCGTTCGGTCGGCACGAGCACGATCGGCAACGGGACCAGGCCGAGCTCCGGCATGCCAAAAGCCTACGGGCCTCGGGTGGGGCTGCTCGAAGAATGTCGACCGTAGGCAACCGTCACGGGTAGGCTCCCGTGCCGTGAAGCGCGCTGAAGCCGGCATCCACGACGGATTCTTTCGTCCGAGCGTCAGCGGCCTGCAGCCCTACCAGCCGGGCAAGCCGGTCGAGGATGTACAGCGCGAGCTCGGCCTCGACCGTGTGATCAAGCTCGCCTCGAACGAGGGGCCGTTCGGCCCGTTTCCCGCCGCGCTCGACGCGCTCGAGCAGGCCTCGCGCGATCTCAACCGGTACCCCGACGGGGGCGTCTACCGGCTGCACGAGGCGCTCGCCGCACGCCACGGCGTGGCGTTCGGCGAGGTGTGTGTGGGGGCGGGCGCAGACGGCTGCATCGACATGCTGAGCCAGGCGATCCTCGATCCCGGCGACGGCATCGTCTGCGGCTGGCCGTCGTTCCCGAGCTACGTGATCTACGCCCGCAAACAGGGCGCCGAGGCGACGCTCGTCCCGCTCGCGGACCATTGCTACGACCTGGACGCGCTGCTCGGGGCAATCGACGAGCGCACGAAGCTCGTCTACGTCTGTCACCCGAACAACCCCACCGGGACGATGAACACGTCTGACGAGCTCGACGCGTACTTCGAGCGCGTCCCCGAGCACGTGCTCACAGTCGTCGATCAGGCGTACTTCGAGTACATCGACCGGCACGACTACCCGGACGCGGTCGAGCGCTACCTGCAGGCCGGCCGCCGGGTGGCGGTCCTGCGCACGTTCTCGAAGATCTATGGGCTCGCAGGCCTGCGGGTCGGCTACGCCGTCGCGCCGGTGCCGGTCTGTGCAGCGATGGCGAAGGTACGGCGACCCTTCGACCTGACGACGCCCGCACAGGTTGCTGCGCTCGCGAGCGTCGGCGAGGATGCCGAGCTCGAGCGGCGCCGGGCCGTCAATGCCGCAGGGCTCGAGCGGCTCGAATCGCTGCTGCGCGCTCACGGATTCGACGTCGTGTCGTCGGTCGGCAACTTCGTCTACGTCGACACGGGCGTGGACGCGGCCGACCTGTTCGACCGGCTCCTGCACGAGGGCATCATCGTGCGGCCGCTCGCGGGCTTCGGGTCGCCGACCGCGATCCGCATCTCGGTCGGTACGCCCGACGAGCTGGACCTGTTCGCAGAGGCACTCGGACGGGTGCTCGCTCGGGCGTGACCGGCGGGACAGGCGGGCGGTTCTCGCTCGGCCGCCGCGCGGCTGTGCTCCGGCACGACAACTTCCGGCTGCTCTTCCTCGCGACGCTCGGCTCCGGCGTGGGGACGTGGATGGCCACGATCGCGCTCACCATCGACATCACGAGTCGCACGGGCTCGCCGTGGTGGGTGAGCACGCTCTTCCTCGTCACGTTCCTGCCGTCCGTCGTCGTCGGTCTCGCCGCCGGCCCGCTCGTCGACCGGCTGTCTCGCAAGCGGCTGATCGTCAGTGCCGATCTCGCCCGTTTCGTGGTGTTCGCCCTTCTGCCCTTCGCGGACACCGCGCTCGAGATCGTCCTGCTCGCCGGGGTGGCCGGCACGGCCAACTCGTTCTTTCGCCCGGCGGTGCTGGCCGGCGTGCCGAACCTTCTGGACGAGGCGGAGCTCGCGGCCGGGACGTCGCTCCTCCAGGCGAGCGACTGGCTGGCGACGGCGGTTGGCCCGGTCGTCGGCGGTGCGATCGTCAGTGCGTCCAGCGAGCACCTCGTCTACTGGATCAACGCGGTCACGTTCCTGTTCTCCGCCGCGCTGCTCCTGCAGATTCCGGCGCGCTTCCTGCAGAGCGAACAGGGCATCACACGCGGGCACTGGCGCGATCTCGTCGAGGGGCTGGCCGCGTTCAAGCAGTCACGCGCGCTGCTCATCGTGCTCGCCGCCTTCGGGCTGACGATGCTCGCGAGCGGTCTCGTCAACGTCTCGGAGATCTTCCTCGCAACCCGGTCGCTCGACTCGGGCGCCTTCGGGTACGGCCTCCTGTGGACAGCCACCGGCATCGGGCTCGTCGGTGGCAGCCTTGTCACCAGCGCCCTGCTCGAACGGCGGCAGGTGGTGCGGATCTACCCGTTCGTCTTCGCGCCGTGGGCGGCCGGGATCCTCGGGGCGAGCATCTCCCCGAACATCTGGGTGGCCGCGCTCGCGATGGTGCTCGCCGGTTTTGGCAACGGCCTCGCGTTCCCGATGACGGTGCTGATCGTGCAGCAGCACACCTCGGACCGGTTGCGCGGCCGGGCCTTTACCGTGATCATCAGCGCGCACAACGCCCTGCTCGGCGTTGCGATGATTCTCGCGGGCGCGCTGACGAACGCCACCGGGGCCCGCTGGACCTACGCGATCGCAGGCACCCTCACCGCCGCGGGCGGCGTCACCGCCTACATGCTCGCACGCGGCGTTGCACCGCCTCCGGGGGTCGCAGCCGAGCCGGCTGCGTAGCATCCCGGCGTGAGCGAACGGCGCAACTGGACGCGCGAGCGTCTCGGCGAGGCGGTGCTGGCGGGCGATCCGCGGGCGCTCGCACGTGCGATCACCCTCGTCGAAAACGGCGACTCGCTGGCCTACGAGGTCGTGAGCGACGTCTATCGGAAGACGGGCCACGCGTACGCAGTCGGCGTCACGGGCCCGCCTGGAGTCGGGAAATCGAGTCTCATCTCGACGCTGATTCGGCTTGCGCGGGCCGACGAGCAGAGCGTCGGTGTGATCTCAGTTGACCCCTCCAGCCCGTTCACACAGGGCGCGTTGCTCGGCGATCGCATCCGCCTCACCGACCATTTTCTCGACCCCGCCGTTTTCATCCGCTCGATGGGCACGCGCGGCCACCTCGGCGGGCTGGCCGAGACGACGCTGCAGGCGCTGCTCATCCTCGACGCCGCGGGCAAGGACGTCGTGTTTCTCGAGACGGTCGGGACCGGTCAGAGCGAGGTCGGCGTGCTCGGAATCGCCGACACGGTCGTGCTCGCGTTGATGCCCGGCTCGGGCGACTCGATCCAGGCACTGAAGGCCGGAATCATGGAGATCCCCGACGTGATCGCGATCAACAAGCTGGACCATCCGATGGCGAAGACGATGCTGAACGAGGTGAGGCAGGTGCTTGCGCTCGGGCCGGGAGGCGGCTGGCAGCCCCCGATCGTGCTCACCGAGGCCGTGCGAGGTGAGGGCGTCGACACGCTGTGGGAGAAGGTCGGTGAGCACCGCGCGTGGCTCGAGTCCGAGGGTGAGCTCGAACGCCGGCGTCAGCGCAATCTCGCCGCCGAGGTCTTCCAGGTCGCATCGGCACGGGCCCGCCGTCACATCGAGGCTGCGGTGCGCGACGATCCGGAGCTGCGGCGGCTGCTCGACGACGTCCAGGCGCGCCGCCTCGACCCGTTGACGGCCGTTCGTGACATCCTCCAGAAGGTCTTCCACGTTGACGAGCAAGACGGCACCGACCCTCGCTGATATCGAAGGCGCGCGCGAGCGCGTCACCGTGCACGCGCGGGTGACGCCGGTCTACGGCTCCGAAACGCTCTCACGCCGTTCAGGCCGGCGCGTCTGGCTGAAGGCCGAGAACCTGCAACGCACCGGCTCGTTCAAGATCCGCGGTGCAGTCAACAAGCTGGCGCACCTCGGGGAGGCCGAGCGGGCGGGCGGCGTGATCGCGGCCAGCGCCGGGAACCATGGCCAGGCGGTCGCCTGGGCGGCCCGTGAGCTCGGCATCAAGGCGACGGTCTTCATGCCGCAGGACGCACCGATGGCGAAAGTCGACGCGACGCGGAACTACGGCGCCGAGACCGTTCTTGCCGGCGCGAGCTTCGACGACGCGCTGGCCTCGGCGCTCGAGCGCGCCGAGGCGACCGGTTCCACCTTCGTGCACGCCTTCGAGGACGAGGCCGTGATCGCAGGCCAGGGAACGCTCGGCCTCGAGCTCGTCGAGCAGCTGCCGGACGCAGCGACGTTCGTGCTGCCGGTCGGCGGCGGCGGCCTCGCAGCAGGGATCGCGATCGCCCTCCGGGCGCTCCGCCCGGGCGTGCGCATCATCGGCGTGCAGGCCGGGAAGACCGGCGCAGGCACGATCGCGGACGGCATCGCGGTGAAGCACCCGGGCGAGCTGACGATGTCGATCCTGGACGACCTGCTCGACGACATCGTCCACGTCGAGGACGAGGAGATCGCCGAGGCGATCACGTTGCTGCTCGAGCGGGTGAAGCTCGTCGTCGAAGGCGCCGGCGCGGCATCACTCGCAGCGCTGCTCACGGGGAAGGCCACCGGCGGTCGCGGCGAGGTCTGCGCGCTTCTCTCCGGCGGCAACATCGACGCGACGCTTCTGATGTCGGTCATGCGGCACGGCCTCGCCCGAGCGGGCCGGTATCTCGGGCTGCGCACGAGCGTGCCGGACCATCCGGGCGAGCTGCTCAAGCTGCTGCAGCTCGTCGCAGCCGAGCGGGCGAACATCGTCGAGATCACCCACCGTCGCGAAGGCACGGGCATCGACGTCGTCGAGACCGGCGTCGAACTGACGCTCGTCACTCGCGACGAGGAGCACTGCGCCCAGATCTGCGGTGCGCTGGCGGCGAGCGGCTACCTGTTCGAGCGCCTCCGCTAGGAGGTCACCCGCCGCAGCGGCGGAACGCGACGGTGTCGGTGAAGTCGGCGGTGCCACCGTCGATCACCGCACGCACGTCGAAGCCTTCGCGCTGCAGGAGCGACGCGGCGATCGCCGCGCGGGGGCCGCTCTCGCAGACGGTGACGACGGGCCGTGAACGCTCGAGCGCGTCGTAGCCGAGCTTCCGCAGCAGCCGGTACGGGATGTTGCGGGAGCCGGGGATGTAGCCGTCGTCGCGTTCGGTTGCCTCGCGTACGTCCACGAGCTGGACGTCGTCGGCGTCGAGCAGACGCTTCAGCTCCGCGACGTCCACGGTGGCGAGCGTCTCGGTCGCCTGGGGCTCGACGACATACCCGGCGAGGTCGAGCCGCCCGACCGCCCACAGCCGCCACGCGGCCTCGATCGCCTCGTCGCCCGAGCGGGCGTGCAGCACGATCGGCTCGTCGCCGATCAGCACGAAACCGGCTTTCGTCCCGAACGACGAGCCGCTCACGGGCACGCTGATGGCGCCCGGCACGTGCCCGCCGACGAAGTCGGCGAACGGCCGCACGTCGAGCACGGTGGCGGCGCCGGGCTCGGCGAGCTGCGCAGGGTCCGTGGGTCTGCCCACCCAAGGGCCACGGTTGAGCGACACGACGAGCTCGGTCGTCGGGGGCCTCGGCGTGGACACCGAGGCCGAGACGAGCACGAACTCCTGGATGTTGCGAAACCCCAGAGCGCTGTTGGAGGCGCGCTCCTTGGCGATCGTCGACGATCGCTCGGCGCTCATGTTGCCGCCGCAGAGCGAGCCCGCGACGTGCCCGGGATAGACCTCGACGCTTTCGCCGAGCGCGGCCAGCTTTGCCAGCGAGCGGAAGAGGTCCTCGGCGCCCTCACGCGCTGCGACCGCCAGGTCGGGGCGCGCAGCGTCGCCCACGAACATCGAGTCGCCCGTCAGTGCAATGTGCTCGTCGACGACGAAGGCGCAGTGCTCGGGACGGTGCCCCGGCGTGTGCAGCACGCGGATGTGGACGCTTCCGACCGCCAGCACCTCCCCGTCCACGAGCTCGTCGAACGGGTACCCGGGCTCTGCGATCCCGTGGATCGCGACCGGCAGGCCGTGCTCGAGCGCGAGGCGGCCGTGGCCCGAGAGGTGGTCGGCGTGCGTGTGGGTCTCGAGCACCCGCTCGAGCCGCATGCCCTCGGCGGCGGCCGCCTCCAGATATTGCTCGACGTCGAACGCCGGATCGACGACGACCGCGACTCCGGCGTCTCTGTCGCCGATCAGGTACGAGGCGCAGCCGAGGTCCTCGTTCACGAATTGCCGGAAGACCAGCACGTCCCTGAGATTAACCGACCGCGGCGGCGATCAATCTCCGGAAACCCATCTAGATGCCGAGATGACGAGCGATGACCATGCGCTGGACCTCGTTCGTCCCCTCGCCGATCTCCAGGATCTTCTGATCACGATAGAGCCGCGAGATCGCATATTCGTCCATGAAGCCGTAACCACCGTGGATCTGGAGCGCCCAGTTGGCTGCGCGATGTGAGAGCTCGCCCGAGTAGAGCTTCGCCATGGCTGCAGTCCGGCCGAAGTCCCGGCCCTGGTCCTTCTCCCACGCCGCCTTCCAGACGAGGTTGCGTGCAGCCTCGATCTCGGTCGCCATGTCGACGAGCTTCTGCTGTACCGACTCGAACTTCGAGATCGGCTTGCCGAACTGCTCCCGCTCCTGCGCATAGCGGAACGCGAGGTCGTAGGCACCCTGTGCGAGGCCGACGCCCATCGCGGCAACCGAGATGCGGCCGCCGTCGAGGATCCGCATGAACTGGCGGAAACCCTCGCCGCGCGGGCCGAGCAGGTTCGCCGCGGGCACGCGAACGCCCTGGAACGCGAGCTCGCGCGTATCCGAGGCGCGCCAGCCGAGCTTCTGCATGGGCTCCGAGATCGTGTATCCGGGTGCGCCGTTCGGGACGATGATGTTGGAGATCTCGCCGTCACCGGTCAGCGCCGTGATCGTCACGCAGGCACTGATGTCGGTGCCGGCGTTGGTGATGAAGATCTTGGAGCCGTCGACCACCCACTCGTTGCCGTCGAGAGCGGCGGTGGTGCGCGTCGCCCCGGCGTCGGAGCCGGCGTTCGCCTCGGTGAGCCCGAAGGCGGCAAGCTTGCGGCCGGACGCGAGCTCGGGCAGCCACTGGCGCTTTTGCTCCTCAGTGCCGAAGTAATAGATGGGCAGCGTGCCCAGTGAGTGGTGGGCGGCCACGGTGATCGCCACCGACGAGTCGATGCGCGTCAACTCCTCGACAGCGATCGCATACGAAAGCGCGTCTGTGCCGCCGCCGCCGTAGTCCTCGGGAATCGTCATCCCCATCATGCCGAGGTCGGCCAGCTCCGCGACGATCTCGTAGGGGAACCGCTTCTCGCGGTCGAGCTCCTCAGCGACCGGTGCGATCTTGTCCAGTGCAAACTGCCGGACGGTGTCGCGCACCAGTTCGTGCTCGGGCTCGAGGTCGAAGTTCATGCGAACGCCTGCGCAAGCTCGACGATCAGCCTGACGCCGTAGCCGGTCCCGCCCTGGTCGAGAGCGTAGTCCGGCCGTCTGCGCTTGATGAACGCCGGGCCGGCGATGTCGAAATGCGCCCAGGGGCCCTCGCCGCTGAACTCGCGCAGGAACTCCGCGGCGAGTACGGCGCCCGCTTCGCGGAACTCCGACGCGTTCTTCATGTCGGCGAAGGCGGAGTCGACGTAGCGGCGGTAGCGAGGATGCAGCGGGAACCGCCAGGCGAGGTCGCCGCTCGTGCGCGCAGCCGAGTCGATCGCCTCGGCAAATCCCTCGTCGTTGCAGAACCAGCCCGCGTACAGGTCGCCGAGCGCGATCGACATCGCGCCCGTGAGCGTCGCAAAATCGATCACGTGGGTCGCGCCGTTCTCGCGCGCGTAGTGAAGAGCGTCGGCCAGCACGAGCCTGCCCTCGGCGTCGGTGTTGATGATCTCGATGGTCTTCCCGTTCGCGGCACGAAGAATGTCGCCGGGCTTGTATGCCTTCCCGTCCTGCATGTTCTCGGTCGCCGCAACGACCGTGAGCACGCGCACCGGAAGGCCGAGCTCGGCGATCGCAGCGGTGGCCTCGATCACGGCCGCGCCGCCGCACATGTCGCCCTTCATGTCCTGCATCCGCAACGACGGCTTCAGCGAGACTCCGCCCGAGTCGAAAGTGATCGCCTTGCCGACGAGGCCGAGTGTCAGCTCGTCAACCGCGTCCGGGGGCTCGTAGCGCATGACGATCAGCTGGGGTTCCTCGGCACTCCCGGCTGCGACGGCGGCAAACGCGCCCATGCCTTGTCCTTCGATCCACTCGCGGTCGTGCGCGGTGACGGTCAGCTCCTCCGAGGCGTAGTTGCGTGCGTGCGCGGCAAGCGCGACCGGGGTGAGGTCGTTCGGCGGCCGGTTGGCGAGATCCCGCGCCGCGTCGAGGTGTCGAACGATCGTGGTCTGCCGCACGGCGAGCTCGTGCAAGCTCTCCGGTGCGTGGAGCGCCAGCGTCAGTTCCGTGCGGGCCTCGTACCTCTGCTTGAAGAGCCCGGCGTCGTAGGCGCCGTACGCTGTGCCCTCGACGAGCGCACGTACTTCGTCAGCAGTCTCTGCCCGCCAGGCGATCGTCCCGCCGTCGCTGCGGAGCGCACGTGCCGCGTGTGCAGCGGCGGTGCGTAGTCCGTCCGCGTCGAGCGGTGCATCCAGGCCGACGCGAATCTCGCCGTCGGTCTGACGCAACTCCCCGGCCTTCAGACCGAAGTCGATGCGTGCACGCACGTCGGAGCTGCCGGGCTCCCTGGTCTCGACCCGCACGGAGGGCGATCCTACCGAGGAGGCGCTCGACACGCGTCGAAGGTCACAACTGCTCGCTCAAGCATGGAGTAGGACAGGCCGATGAGGATCAGAGAGATGCACGCTGCTCAGGTCACGAGTGTTGTGTACACGGTCGAGACGCTGACCGAGGAGATCGGGCGGATTGTGGTCGAGCGGCAGGCGTTGCGCGCTACCGGCGCCGACCGGGACCTGCTCGAGGAGAACCGCCGCCGCCTCGCGGCCGCGCAGAACGGGCTTTCCCGTCTCCTGATCCAGCGGCACCTGCCGCAGGCCGGCGCGGCGTAGCGCTCGCTCCGGTAGGTTGACATTCGAGTCAACCTACGATCTGAGGAGCTGGTAAGAGCGGTGGCAGCCAAAGAATTCTTCGACAGTCTCGAGTCGCGCGCCGATGCGGCGAAGCTCGCAGGGATGACGAACTCGTATGTGTTCGACATCGAGGGCGAGGGCGAGTGGCTCGTGAAGGTGGCGGACGGGTCGATCACCGTGGCCGAAGGCGGGGGCGAGGCCGACGCGACGATCCAGACGACCGGCGAGACGTTCGCAAAAATCGTCAGCGGCGAGCAGAACCCGACGACCGCCTACATGACGGGCAAGTTGAAGATCAAGGGCGACATGGGTGCGGCCATGAAGCTCCAGAAGATCTTCTAGATGGTTGATCGGTAATTGTCGTTGTTGCGGGGAGGGTCTGTACCATGCAGTGTGGTCGACGCGACCGGGGTCAAGGCCGGTGGGCCTTGGCGGCGGGCGCGGCGGGCGCAATGCGCCGTGTGCAGGCCCCCAGCCGCGACGGCGCTGAATTACCGATCAACCATCTAGGGCGGAGGTTCGCCGGAGCTAGTCGTCCAGCTCGACGAGGACCGCGCCGCCCGCGACCCGGTCGCCTTCGCCGACGTGGACGGCGCGTACCGTCGCGTCATAGGGCGAGAGCAGCGGCGTCTCCATCTTCATCGCCTCGAGCAGAACGAGCGGGTCACCGGTCTTGACGGTCGAGCCGGCCCGGACGTTCACCCGGAGCACCGTCCCGGGCATCGGGGCGAAGATGGTGCTCGACTCCTCCGCCGGCCCGTGCGCGTGCGCTGCCGCATCGACGTCGAGCGGCGGCCGGCGTGGCGGCGACGGCAGATTGAGACGGAAGGCGCCGTGCCAGACCGGATCGGCGAAGGCGGCCGGCGGCGCGGACAGCGGTGGGTAGTCGGCGAGGAACGCGGTCGTTGTCTCACCCGCGCGGAGCGCCGGGTGCGCGACCAGCCAGCGCAGGAACGGCAGGTTCGTCGTCACGCCTCCGACCGCGGTCGCCGCGAGGGCGGCCGCGAGGCGGTCGAGAGCTTCGTCGCGGGTCTCGCCGCTCGCGATCAGCTTCGCGATCAGCGGGTCATAGGCGGTACCGACCTCGTCTCCTTCCTCGACGCCCGTCTCCACGCGCACCGACGCCGGTAGGCGAAGCAGCTCGATCCGACCCGCCTGCGGCAGGAACGTGCGCGGGTCTTCGGCGTAGAGACGCACCTCGACCGCGGCGCCGTGCAGTTGCGGCCGCAGGTCGAGCCGTTCGCCGCGGGCGATGCGCAGCTGCCACTGCACGAGGTCGATGCCGCTGACGGCCTCGGTCACCGGGTGCTCCACCTGGATGCGGCCGTTCAGTTCGAGGAAGAAGAACTCGCGGCCTGCCAGCACGAACTCGGCCGTCCCGGCCCCGACATATCCGATCGCCTGTGCGAACCGCACCGCGGCAGCGCACATCCGGGCGCGAAGCTCGGCGTCGAGCCCCGGCGACGGCGACTCTTCGAGCACCTTCTGGTGGCGGCGTTGCACGGAGCAGTCGCGTTCGCCGAGGGCGAGCACGGTGCCGTGCGCGTCGGCGAGCAACTGGATCTCGATGTGGCGTGGCCGCTCGAGATAGCGCTCCAGGTAGACGCGGTCGTCGCCGAACGCCGACTGTGCCTCTCGCCGCGCGGCCGCGAGTGCTTCGTCGAGCTCGCCGGGCGTCGAGACGATGCGCATGCCGCGCCCGCCGCCGCCCGCCGCCGCCTTGACGATCAGTGGCGGCTCGGAGGTCTCCGGGATCGTCGGCACACCGGCCTGGGCGGCGATGCGCTTCGCAGCGAGCTTGTCGCCGCCGGCGCGCAGCGCAGCGGGAGGCGGGCCGATCCACGTCAGGCCGGCGGCGTCGACCGCCTCGGCGAAGTCACCGTTCTCGGCGAGAAAGCCGTAGCCCGGGTGCACCGCGTCGGCACCCGAGCGCTTCGCCGCGCGGATGTGTTCCTCGGGTTGGAGGTACGAGCCGATCTCGACCGTCTCGTCTGCCGACCGGGCGTGCAGCGACCCGATGTCGTCAGGCGCGACCACCGCGACCGTGCCGAGGCCGAGGGCCCGCGCGGCGCGGAACACCCGGACGGCGATCTCCCCGCGGTTTGCGACCAGTACCTTCTGCACGCGCGGACCCTAACCATCTAGCCCTGGGAGCAAGTAACAGACTGTTACTTGCTCGTCCAGCCGGGCGCGCGCTGCTCGAGGAAGGAGCGCAGGCCGTCCTGGCCCTCGGGGCTCGTGCGGTGGCCGGCGATCCACCGGGCCGTCTCCTCGGCCGCGAGCGGGGCGCGCGCGAGCTCCTTTGCGGCGCGCGCGGCGCCGGGGGCGGCGGTGAGCAGTTCGCCCAGTACGCGCTCGACCGCCGCATCGAGGTCGTCTGCCACGTCGTGCACCAGGCCGATTCGCAGGGCCACCTCCGTCGAGAACCGCTCGCCGGTTGTGAAGTACCTGCGAGCGGCGCCGGTGCCGATCTTCGCGAGCACGTAGGGAGAGATGACTGCCGGCACGATCCCGAGCTTCACCTCGCTGAAGCCGAATTGCGCATCCGCCGCCGCAACCGCCACGTCGCAGCAGGCGACGAGCCCGCAGCCGCCTCCGAGCGCGTGTCCCTGCACCCGCGCGACGACCGGCGCCGGACATGCGTCGATCGCCTCGAGCATCGCGTTCAGGCGAAGCGCGTCGGCGACGTTTTCGTCGTAGGTCAGGTCGACCGACGAGCGCATCCAGTCGATGTCGGCGCCCGCCGAGAACGACGCGCCGTCGCCCGTCAGTAGCACCGCGCGCGCGTCGCCGACGTCGGCGAATGCATCGGTCAGCGCGGTGATCAGCGCGGCGTCGAACGCGTTGCGCCGCTCCGGCCTTGCCATGGCGACCCGGAGCACCGGACCGTCGCGCTCGACGCGCAGTGCGGTCATTCGAGCGCGAGCCCGAGGCGGGCGGGGCCGGACGCGACGGAGACGGACGCCTCGAGGTCGAAGACCTCGCCGATAGTCGTCTGCGAATCGGCCAGGCTCCAGAGAACGAACCGGACCCACATCACATTCGGAAGACGCCGAACACCGACTCCGGAATCGGCGCCCACGTCGCCGCAGAGATGCCGAGCGCGAGCACGCGGCGGGTGTCGAGCGGGTCGATGATGCCGTCGTCCCAGAGGCGCGCTGTCGAGTAGTACGGGTTGCCCTCTCGCTCGTAGGTGGCGCGGATCTCGTCGGGGTCGGCGTCGCCGACCATCGAGAGCACCGTTGCCGCCTGTTCTCCGCCCATCACGGAGATGCGGGCATTCGGCCACATCCAGAGCTGGCGCGGCGAGTAGGCGCGGCCGCACATGCCGTAGTTGCCGGCGCCGAACGAGCCGCCGATCACGACCGTGAACTTGGGCACGTCGGCGCAGGCGACGGCCATCACGAGCTTCGCGCCGTCGCGCGCGATGCCGCCCGCCTCGTACTCCTTGCCGACCATGAATCCGGTGATGTTCTGGAGGAAGACGAGCGGCACGCGGCGTTTGCAGGCGAGCTCGATGAAGTGAGCGCCCTTCTGTGCGCTTTCCGCGAACAGCACGCCGTTCGAGGCGATCATCCCGACCGGGTAGCCTTCGACGTGGGCCCAGCCGCAAACCAGTGTCTCTCCGTAGAGCGTCTTGAACTCGTCGAAGCGGCTGCCGTCGACGAGCCGGGCGATCACCTCGCGCGCGTCCAGCTGGGTGCGGTGGTCGTCGGGCACGAGGCCGTAGAGGTCGGACGGGTCGACCACGGGCGGCTCGGGCGCCGAGCGCGTCCAAGGCAGTTCCGGCTTGCGCCCGTGGGTGTTGGCGACGATGCGCCGGGCGATCGCGAGCGCGTGCTCGTCGCTTGTTGCGTAGTGGTCGGCGACGCCCGACCGGCGCGCGTGCACGTCGGCGCCGCCAAGTTCCTCCGCGGTCACGTCCTGGCCGGTGGCCGCCTTCACGAGCGGCGGCCCGCCGATGAAGATCGTTCCCGTGCCGCGCACGATCACCGTCTCGTCGCTCATCGCCGGCACGTACGCACCGCCCGCGGTGCACGAGCCCATCACGACCGCGATCTGCGGGATGCCCTGCGCCGACATGCGTGCCTGGTTGAAGAAGATCCGCCCGAAGTGCTCGCGGTCGGGGAAGACGTCCGCCTGCAGCGGCAGGAACGCGCCGCCCGAGTCGACGAGGTAGATACACGGCAGTCGGTTCTGCTCGGCCACCTCCTGAGCCCGCAGGTGCTTCTTCACCGTCAGCGGGAAGTACGAGCCGCCCTTCACCGTCGCATCGTTCGCGACGATCACGCATTCGCGCCCCTCGACCACGCCGATGCCGGTGACGATGCCCGCGCTCGGTGCTTGCCCCTCGTACACCTCCCACGCGGCGAGCGCATTCAACTCGAGGAAGGCGGTCCCGGGGTCGACGAGCCGGTCGATCCGCTCCCGGGCAAGGAGCTTGCCGCGCTCGTGGTGGCGCGCCACCGCCCGCTCGCCGCCGCCCGCGGCGATCTGCGCCGTCCGGGCCCGCAATTGCGCCACGTGCCCGTCCATCAGGGCGTGCCGCCGCGCGGAGTCATCCGAGTGCTCGAGGCGGCTTTGGAGCAGGGCCACGCGCTGAGCCTAGCCGCCGGAGCGGCGTCGTTGCATTCGGGAAATCCCGGTCTATATTGCGATCCACGTCCGTGGGGATCGTTCGGACGGCTACGTCAGAGAACGAGGGGAGAGGGTTCATGTCCAAGGCGAAGCTTTCGATGCTGCTCGCGCTCGCGGCCGTGTTCGTCGCGGTGATCAGCGCGTCGGCATCTGCAGGTGGTACAGCGACGATCACGCCGCAGGTGATCAGCGACGCCCAGCTTCAGGCGTTGACGACGACCGAGGGTGGGGCGACTGTGCTGCCGACGACCCGGACGGTCGCGCACTGGTTCGGCCAGACGCTCGATCCGTCGAACGGCGTCACGTACGGCTACAACATGGTCGGCTCCGATCCGAACAACTGCTCGGGCCTCGGCTGTTCGACGACGATTCAGGCGGACATCACACCGATCATCGTCAACGTCGGCGGTCTGACGTTCGACGGTACCTCGGTGGTCCCAGCGACGCTTGCGTCGCCGCAGTTCGCATCGAACGACTACGGCTCGACGCCGGCGGCCACGGCGGCCGGCGCCTTTCCGGCCGCGCCGGCCTTCATCCGTGGAGCCGGCGGCGTCCTCTCGCAGGGCGATGCAGGCGTCCCGCTGCAGCTGCAAGACGCGACGATGCGGGCCCAGTTCAACAAGACGGGGATCAGCAACTACCACCTGATCCTGAACCCGAACGTGCTGCCTGCTGTGACAATCGATGTTCCGTCGAACCAGGGCACACTGCTCCAGAGCGGACGCGGTGTCGTCTTCGCCGACATCAACATCAGCTGGTGGTCGGCGCAGATCAAGAACCTCGAGACAACCGCCGACCCGACACACCTGCCGATCTACCTGACCGACAACGTGCTCCTGCACATCGGCCAGAACATCTTCAACTGCTGTGTGATCGGCTACCACGGCACGAAGGCGACGGGCAACGGCAACGGCAGCGCGAACAGCAACGGCAACGCGCCGGTGCAGACCTTCGCGTGGGCGTCGTGGGTCCAGCCCGGCATCTACTCGAGGCCGAACGGCGGCACCGACTGGGCGCTGCAGGACATCCACGCCCTCTCGCACGAGATCGCCGAATGGGCAGACGATCCGTTCGTCGACAACTACGTCAATCCGTGGTTGACCCCGACCGCGCCGCAGTACGGGTGCACGAGCATCCTCGAGACCGGTGACCCGGTGGTGGGGATCGGCTTCGCGATGGGGACGAACACGTTCGACCAGGGCCCGAACCCGAACGGCTCGCAGAGCGCCGACGGGTACTACCACCCGGAGGACGAGGTGTTCCTGCCGTGGTTCCTGCGCCTGCCCGCGAGCAGCACCGGTTCCGAGGCGAACCAGGTCTCGGCCGGCGGCCGCTACACGCTGCTGGGCGACCTGAACCCGTTCGCGGGCTTCCGCGCTCCGGCGACCGGCTGCTAGGAACGGTTCCAGCCGCTTGACCGAGAGGCCCGGGCAACCGGGCCTCTCGGATTCATGCGGGAGATCACGGAGTCTCGGTGGGTCGCTTTCCGGCATGCTTGCCGCGTGAACCGCAACCGCGTTCTCTTGCTCGCAGGTGCGGCCGCCGTTGCAGTGGTGGTCGTCGTCCTCGTGATCCTCGTCGCGGGCAGCGGCGGCGGCTCGTCCACCACGACGACCACTCTGGCGGCGCCGACGGGCACGGGCGGTACCGCGCAGACGCCTGCGTCAATCTTCGCGGACATTCCCCAGCACGGCGACACCCTCGGGGTCGCGACCGCGCCCGCCACGCTCACGGTGTTCGAGGATCCACAGTGCCCCTACTGCCGCGAATGGGAGCTCGGCGCGCTGCCGACCGTGGTCTCGGAGTTCGTCAGGGCCGGGCGGGTGAAGATCGTCTACCGCGGCATCAACATCCTCGGCCCGAATTCTGATGCGGGTCTGGCTGCGGTCTACGCGGCCGGTAAGCAGAACAAGCTCTGGGACATGGCCGACGCGCTCTATGCGATCCAGGGCCCGGAGAACAGCGGCTGGATCGATGCGGCCGCGATCCGGAAGGCCGCGCTGGCCGCGGGTGCGAACGCCGACGCGATCATCGCCGCCATGCCTTCGGCAGCGGTCGCGGCGATGGTGACGAATGCGCATCAGCAAGCCTCCGCCCTCGGCGTGGGCGGCACCCCGACGTTCGTGCTTCAACTTTCGCTCGGAGCGCCGGCGCAACTCAACGCACCGCTCGATGCCAGCGGCTTCAGCGCCGTTCTTGCCGCCGCGCTGAAGTGAGACTTCGGAGCGCGATCGCCGGAGTAGCGGTGGTCGGCGGGGCGATCGCCGCATACCTGACCTACATCCACTACGCCCACATCGCGCCCATCTGCACGACCGGCGGCTGCGAAACGGTGCAGCGGTCGAAGTACGCAGAGCTCGCCGGTGTACCGGTTGCCCTGCTCGGACTGGTCGCCTATGCGGCGCTGATCGGCACCGCCGCCGTGCGCGGTGTCGCCTCTGCGTTCGCCGGTGTGCTGCTCTCCCTGGTCGGGGTCGCCTTCAGCGGCTACCTGCTCTGGGCGCAGCTCGGCCCGATCGGCGCGATCTGCCAGTGGTGCATCGGCAACGACGTGGTGATCGCGCTCGTCACGGTGCTCTGCGTCACACGGCTACTGACCGAGCCCGACGCGACGTGAACCGGCGGACGGCGCGACGGCCTCGGTCAGCGTCTCGACGCCGCCGCGGACGACCAGCACCGGACATGCGGCGTCATGCAGCACCGCCGTCGACACGCTGCCGTGCAACAGCCGCCGGATCGGGCCCCAGCCGTGCGCACCGACGACGACGAGCTGCGCGTCGCGATCCTTTGCGATCTCGCAGATCTTCTCGGCGACTCCGCCGGTGGCGTGCACGGCCTCGCACTCGACACCGGCCTCGGCCGCGACCGTCTTTGCCTGGGCGAGCGTCTCCTCGACGTGCTCGGCCTCGATCTTCGTCATCTCCGTGACGAGGTCGGCGTAGCCGTAGTACCCGTATGCCGGAACGGTCACATGCTCCACTGCGACGGCGACGAGCGGCGCGTCGAGGGCGCGAGCGAGCTCGACCGCGTGCAACGTTGCCTCGGCCGCGGACGGCGACCCGTCGGTGGCAAGGACGATGGGCTTCATCGGTGACCTCCTGGATTCGACACCTCGATCGTGCCGTCACGAATGCGGCGCGGAATCCGGGGTGCGACCCGTATCGGATACGTAGTTTCCCGCACCGGTGCGACGGCCGGCGGCGGATCGCTGCGGGCCCGCGATCGGCAACACTGGTGGCATGGTCGCTCTCGATGCGCGCGAAGACGTCGTCCTGCGGGACGGGTCGACGCTTCGGCTGCGCCCGACGACTCCCGCCGACGAGGAGGCGCTGCTCGAGCTCTTCTCGCGCCTGTCGCCCGAGAGCCGGTACCTGCGCTTCCAGGGCTCCGTCGGCGTCGGGGCGCAGCTCGTCGCGCCGTTCTTGAGGAGCGACGGAAACGAGATGCTGTCGCTGATCGGCGAGCTCACGGGCGACGACGGGGCTGTTCGCGTGATTGGACTCGGGACGTTCATCAGGCTTCGTGACCGGTCTCGCGCGGAAGTCGCGTTCGTCGTGGCCGACGAGTTTCAGCGGCGCGGGATCGCCAGCCGGCTGCTCGAGCGGCTGGCTGCGCACGCGCGCGCCGCCGGGATCGAGCGGTTCGTGGCGCAGGTGCTGCCGGAGAACGCGGCGATGCTGCGTGTGTTCGGCGACACCGGCTTCGAAGTGAGGCGCCGCTACGTCGGGGGCGTCGTCGAGGTCGAGTTCGCGCTCGCGACGTCTGCGGAGGTGCTCGATCGCATGGCTGAGCGCGACCACTCGGCTGTGGCCGCGTCGCTGAACTGGTTCTTCAACCCGCGCACGGTCGCGGTGATCGGCGCGTCGGCGCGCCGGGGAACGATCGGCGGCGAGCTCTTCCGCAACGTGATCACCGCCGACTTCAGCGGCGCCGCATACCCCGTCAACCCGAAGGGCGACCCGGTGGGCGGCGTGCCCGGCTACCAGTCGGTCGAGACGATCCCGGCGCTCGTCGATCTCGCAGTCATCTGCGTGCCGGGCGACCAGGTGCTCGACGCGGCGCAATCGGCTCTTCGAGCGGGGGTGCGTGCGCTCTGCGTCATCTCGGCGGGGTTCGCCGAGACCGGATCGGAAGGCCTCGCCCGCCAGGAGCAGCTGTTGTCGCTCGTGCGCGCATACGGTGCGCGGCTGATCGGGCCGAACTGCCTCGGTGTCGCCTCGACGTCGTGCCGCCTGAACGCGACGTTCGCACGTCGTGCGTTCCCGCCCGGACGGGCGGCCTTCTCGTCGCAGAGCGGCGCGCTCGGGCTGGCGCTGCTCGAGCAGGCGGACGCCCGCGGCCTCGGTCTGTCGGCCTTCGTCTCGATCGGCAACAAGGCCGACGTCTCATCCAACGACCTCCTCGAGTACTGGGAGGACGATCCGGAGACCGACGTCGTGTTGCTGTATCTCGAGTCGTTCGGCAACCCGCGTAAGTTCGCGCGCGTCGCCGGGCGCGTTGCTCGCTCGAAGCCGATCCTCGCGATGCGGAGCGGTACGAGCAACGCGGGCGCGCGCGCCGCCGCGTCGCACACCGCGGCGCTCGCAGGCTCCGATGCGGTCGTCGACGCGCTCTTCCGGCAGGCGGGCGTGTTGCGCGCCTCGACGCTTCAGCAGCTGCTCGACACCGCCGTCCTGTTGACGGCGCTGCCCGCGACAGCCGGCAACCGCGTCGCGGTGCTGACGAACGCGGGCGGGCTCGGCATCCTCTGCGCGGACGCGTGCGAGGCCCAGGGGCTTGTGCTGCCCGAGCTGGCGCCCGAGACGCGTTCGGCTCTTGCCGAAGCGACCCCTCCCGAAGCGAGCCTCGCGAACCCGATCGATCTGCTCGGTTCGGCGAATGCGGCGACCTACGAACGCGTGCTGCCGCCGATCCTCGCCGACCCGAACATCGACGCCGCGATCGTGCTCTTCGTTCCGCCTGTCGTCGAAGATCCGCGTGCGGTCGAAGACGTGCTGGTGCGGTTCGCGCGCGAGTCGGAGAAGCCGCTGCTCTCCGTGGTGATGAGCGCGGACGGCACAGGGCACGGGGGATTCGAGTATCCGGAGTCCGCCGCCTATGCCCTTGGGCTCGCCGCCCAACGCGCAGCCTGGTTGCGGCGGCCGGCGGGAACGGTGCCCGACGTGGCGGTGGACGCCGCTTCGGCTCGGACGATCGTCGACGCCGCGCCGGAAGGGTGGCTTGGCCCGGAGGACGCTCACGACCTGCTCGCGGCCTACGGGATCCCGCTCGTCGGCGAGCGTCGCGCCGCGACCCCCGACGAAGCAGCGGCGGCGGCGGAGGAGCTGGGGTTGCCTGTCGTCGTCAAGACGGCGGCCGCCGGCACTCACAAGACGGAGACGGGCGGTGTCGCGCTCGACCTGCGCACGACCGCAGAGGTTCGCGAGGCGGCGACGCGCATGGGCGGGCCGGTGATCGTGCAGCAGTACGTGACCGAAGGCGCAGAGCTCCTCGCCGGTCTCGTGCAGGACCCCGTCTTCGGTCCGCTGGTCGCCTTCGGGCCGGGTGGAGTGCTCGCCGAGCTGATCGGCTCCGCGAACTTTGCACTCGCACCGCTCACAGACGTGGACGCGCGCGAGCTTGTCGGCACCGGCAAGGCGGCAAAGCTCGTCGACGGCTGGCGCGGCGCGTCCGCTGCCGACCGCGGTGCCCTGACCGACCTCCTGCACCGGCTCTCGCGCCTCGCTGTCGACGTGCCCGAGGTCGCCGAGCTCGACCTGAACCCGGTGCTCGCGGGCCCTGACGGCTGCGTCGCGGTCGACATGCGCATACGGCTCGGGCGGCCGTCACCGGCGAGGTCTCCGAAGACCTGGTGACCGCTCCGACCCGTTCTGCGACGATACCCGGGTGGCGATTGGGCAAGCGACGCGCCTGCGGACGCTCCTCGAGACCAGCCTCGCGATCAACGCGGAGCTCTCGCTCGGCGCCGTATTGCAGCGCATCGTCGAGGGGGCGGCGGCGGTCACCGGCGCCCGGTACGTGGCGCTCGGTGTGATCGATTCGACGGGGACGAGCCTCGAGCAGTTCGTCACGCACGGCATCGACGAGGACGAACGAGAAGTGATCGGCGATCCGCCAAGCGGTCGCGGAGTCCTCGGCGCACTGCTCACCGATGCACGCACGCTGCGTCTCCACGACCTGGCCGACGACGCACGCTCGGTTGGCTTCCCGCCCGGTCACCCGCGGATGAAGACCTTTCTCGGTACGCCGATCATGTTGCGAGGCGTCGCCTTCGGCAACCTCTACCTGACGGAGAAGGACGGCGGCGCAGACTTCGACGACGAGGACGAGGAGCTCGTGGGCCTGCTCTCGGCCCAGGCGGCGGTGGCGATCGAGAACGCCCGTCTCTACGAATCCGCCACCGAGTGGTCGCGGCAGCTCGAGTCGCTCCAGGAGATCGGATCGGCGTTCGCCGGAGAGCTCGAGCTGCCGCGACTCCTGCAACTCGTGGTCGAGCGGCTCCGTGAGCTGATCGACGCGCGCGTGGTTGTGATCGCGCTGCCCGTCCCGGGCGGGCTCCGGATCGAGGCGATCGCGGCGGACGACTCCGGCGCGCTCCTGCACCGCGTATTCCCGCACCGCTCCAAGGCCGGCGCCGTGCTCGAGCGCGGGCGCAGCGAGCGGGTCGACGCGGTGGTCGACGACCCTGAGGTCGTCCAGGACGTCGCCCGGCAGTTCGACGCGACGACGGGGCTCTATGTGCCGCTGCTTGCCCATGGGCGACCGATCGGGATCGTCTTCGCGCACGACCGTCGCGGTCGCGACCCACGGTTTACGAATGCCGACCTTCGGCTCGCCGAGCACTTCGCCCAACGCGCTGCGGTCGCCGTCGATCTGTCGCGCCGCGTCCAGCGCGACTCGCTACGTCGCGTGATCGAGGGCCAGGAGCAGGAGCGGCGCCGGCTCGCGCGCGAGTTGCACGACGAGACGGGCCAGGCGCTCACCTCGGTGTTGCTCGGGCTGAAGGCCGTCGAGAGCGCCGAGGATGTCCCGGCGGCGCTCGCCAGGCTGCGCGAGCTCGTGGTCGCGACGTTGCAGGACGTCCGGCGCCTCGCCGTCGAGCTGAGGCCGAAAGCACTCGACGATTTTGGCCTCGTCGCGGCACTGGAACGGCTTGTCCATACGTTCATGGAGGCGACCGGGATTCATGTCGACCTCGAATCCCAGCTCGGCGAGGGGCGCCTGCCGTCCGAGGTGGAGACGACGCTGTACCGGATCGTGCAGGAAGCGCTCACAAATATTGCCAAGCACGCGGGCGCGCGCCGTGTCAGCGTGCTGCTCGTTCGGCGCGCCGGCACGGCCACTGCGCTCGTTGAGGACGACGGTCACGGGTTCAGCGCCGAGGACGAGGAGCACGGCGGCATCGGTCTCTCCGGCATGCGCGAGCGACTGGCCCTGCTCGAAGGGCGGCTGACGATCGAGTCGCGCCGCGGGACCGGGACGACGCTCGTCGCGGAGGTGCCGCTGTCGTGATTCGCATCGTGGTGGTCGACGACCATGCTGTCGTGCGCACCGGCTTGCGGCTGCTGCTCGAGGCCGAGGAGGACATGGATGTCGTCGGCGATGCCGGCAACGCTCGCGACGCCGTGTTCGAGGTGCGGGCCCACAAGCCGGACGTCGTGCTGCTCGACGTCGTCATGCCGGACGAGAGCGGGATCGACGCGCTGCCAAAACTCTTGCGCGAGGCGCCCGACGCGCGGGTGCTGATGCTCTCGATGCAGGACGACCCGAGCTACGTGCGTGAGGCGTTCGCGGCCGGCGCGAGCGGCTACGTGCTCAAGGAGGCCGTCGACGCCGAGGTGGTCGCCGCCGTGCGGGAAGTCGCAAGCGGGAATCGGTACGTGCACCCTGCGCTCGGTGCGCGCATGGTCGCGGCCGACGCAGCCGCGCAGGAGGCTGCCGCTTCCGACCCGTTGTCCGACCGTGAGCGCGAAGTACTGCGGCTGCTCGCGCTCGGTCACACGAACCAGGAGATTGCGAAACAGCTTTTCATCTCGGTTCGAACGGCCGAGACGCACCGGGCGCACATCATGCGGAAGCTCCAGCTCTCGACCCGCGCCGAGCTCGTCCGCTACGCGATCGAGCACGGCCAGCTCGAGCCGTCCTAGCCCCCGGACGGGGCCGCCTACGGGGAGTAGTCGCAGCTACTCGATGTTGTCGAGGAAGGTGAACACGCGCTGCTTGAGCAGCTGCGCGGCACCTTCGTCGTAGTCGGGCAGGCTGTTGTCGGCGAACAGGTGTCGGTCGCCGGGATACAGGAACAGCTCCGCGCCCTCGACTGTCTCAACCAGCTCGCGCGCGGCGGGGAGGTCCTCCAGCGCCCACTCGTCGGCGTCCATCATGTGGATCTGAAGCGGAACTCCCGGCGGCCACGACCCGCCGAACTCGGAGGCCGGGAAGGCGGCGCTGAACAGCAACGCCCCCGTCGCCCCGGGGCGCGTCTGGGCCAGCTCCTGCGCTGCCATCACCCCGAGCGAGAACCCGGCATAGACAAGCTCGTCCGGCAAGCCGCCGGCGGCCAGTCGGCCGCGCTCTGCGATCGTGTCGAAGCCGACCTGCTTGGCGTAGCCAACGCCCTCGTCGAGGTCGGCGAAGGTCTTGCCGTCGTAGAGGTCGGGGGCATGAACGACGTGCCCCGCAGCTCGCAGCTCGTCGGCGAACGCAAGGAACCCGGCCGTCTGTCCTTGTGCGTGGTGAAAGAGCAGTAGCTCGGCCATGACGTGGTTTCTACCACGCTCCGAGATCTCGAAGCGCTGGTTCTCGGGAGGTCGCCGGCAGTTCGAGTGAGCCAGGCCGTGAATGTCCCTCGACGGGTGATCGCGTCGGTGTGTGACTGCTTTTACCGTCGGGCGACGATGTCAGTTTGGCTTCGCCGGCTTCTTCCCCTCGTCGTGGCGGCATTCTGCGCCGTTAGCGGCGGCCTCCGCGCAGGCCGGCAATCACCGCGAGCCCCTCACGGGAACGTGGAGTGGCGAGGGATGGTCGATCCTGGTTGCCGGCGCAGCCGGAACCAGGATCGTGTCTGAAGCGCTTCGGCAAAGGTCGAAGACGTGAACCTGGTTTCGCCTGCGGCGAGAACCAGGTTCAGTGGGGTGCGCGAGCGTGCTTACGCTTGAGCTAGGACGCCTGCAGGCGGCGCGCGAACCCGTCCAGGTCGAGCGAACCGTTCGAGAGCGGCCGCACGAAGATCGGCTCGTCGTCACGCAGTTCGAGCACGACCGACCGTTCGCCGACGACCTCTTCGCCCGCGTCCCGCGCCACGCGCACTCGGCGGATCGCGTCGCGCGGAATCGAGAGGGCGATGTCGATCCCGGTGGCGTGCTCGTGTCCGGCGAGCCTGACCGAGTTCTCGGTGACGGTGACGTACCCGACGTAGTGCCGGCGTGCGTGCTGCCGCCGCCAGGCCACACGACGCGTGTCGCGGATGCCGAGCATCAATTGACCTGGGTGCCCTTCACGGCGTGCTCCTTCGGCTTCGTTTGCCCAGCTGAGGGGGCGGGCCCGTCTGCAGGCGGCCCGCCCCGAGCTGTGCAGGTGCTAGGCGGCGGGAACAGCCTTCGTCCCTGGAGCATCCGGCCTGCGCTTCTTTCCGAACAGTGCAAGCGCCGTCTCGCGCCCGCGGAGCGACCCGCCGACGACGAGGACGCCGAAACCGAGTCCGGTCAACAACAGGGCGATGCCCACGACGATGCCGAACAGCGCGACGTTCTCGGCGAGGTAGCTCGCGTTCAGCGCGGTCGAGAGGGCGGTCTCCGTCACCCAGGTGTTCCGCACCGGGTTGTCGAGCGGCTGCCCGTTCGCGCCCTTCGTTGCCACGGCAGCATTGTTGGTGC
Source organism: Gaiellaceae bacterium (assembly GCA_035534955.1). Taxonomy (GTDB): domain Bacteria; phylum Actinomycetota; class Thermoleophilia; order Gaiellales; family Gaiellaceae; genus PALSA-600. The sequence continues at coordinate 9,127 of DATLQV010000055.1, read as the reverse complement.
CCTTTCCGTCTGCCGAGGCATAGCGCGGCATCTGCGAGTAGGTCAGGCCACCGCTCGCCTCGAGCGCGTGGATCCGCATGTACTGCGCGAAGTCGCGGGCGAGCTGGCCGGTGACGATCGGCTTGCCGGCGATGTTCGCCGTCGGCAGCTTGATCGACGCCGGAAGCCCGGCCGCCTTGGCCTCCGTTGCGATCGCGGCCGGCGTCATGTCGGCCGAGCCCACGATTGCCTCGGCTCTGAGGCTGTCGCGAACGGTGTTGCGACCGTTGACGCCGAGCACGATTGCTGCGGTCCCGAACACCACCAGCACCACCGTTGCAAGTACACCTCCGATTTCAAACAACTTGCGCATCTCTCGCTCCCTTCACTTGCGGCCGCGAGTCCGTTTCGGCCTTTTCCGTCACTTTGCTGGCCGTGCGCCCGTTCGCCATCGGGCTCCCTGCGGAATGCCGGTGCGGGAAAGCCGCAGTCCTCGGCGCTATGCGGCGCGTTCAGGCGCCCGGCCGCCGGCTGCCGGCCAGCCGGGGATCGAGCAACTGGACGAGCGACGAAACGACGCGCTCGGCGCCGAACCCGAGCAGTTGTTCGGCCGGCTCGCCGACGCCGACGCCGACCACCTCGAGCCCCGCTGCGTGACCCGCTGCGACGCCTGCGGGGCTGTGAGTGAAAGTGACCGCCTCGTCGGCGCGTACCTCGAGGCGGCGGCAGGCGGCGAGCAGCAGGTCGGGAGCCGGGCGGGAACGCAGGCCCTCGACCCGGATTGCATCGGCATCGACCCGCTCCTCGACGAGCGATGCGAGATCGGCGAGCTCGAGCATCGGCAACGTGCGGGTGCTGGCCGAGACGACGGCGCGCGTGAGCCCCGCATGCCCGGCGGCCTCGAGGTAGCGGCGGGCGCCGGGGAGCGCCGTCACGCCCCGTTCACGGAGCCCGCGCGTCAGTGCTTCGCTCTTGCGGCGTGCGAGGCCATAGGCGGTGTCGGCGTCGGGCGGGTCTTCCGGCGTGCCCTCCGGGAGGCGGATGCCGCGGCTTGCGAGGAACGCGTGGGTGCCTTCGAGCCGGGGCCGGCCGTCGATGTAGGCGCGGTAGTCCGCGACGCGGTCGAACGGGATGAAGTGCCAGCCCGTCTTCTCGGCCAGGCGCAGGAGCAGCTGGTCGAAGGTCTCGGCCCAGGCCCGTGCGTGCAGGACGCCGCTGTCGGTGACGACCCCGTCGAGGTCGAACAGGCAGGCCCGGACCGTGGTCCGGAGTCCGAGCATGCCTCGGGTCACGGGCGTCGGCGAGAGCCACGGGGCGGGCCGTCGCCCGGTCATCTCGGCGAGCCGCGTGAGCAGTTCTGCCGTTTGCTGGCGCTCGAGCGCCAGCGCATGCCGTCCGTGCCGCAGGTCCGCTTCGCGCAGCAAGCCGTGGCCTGCTCCGAGCGCACGCTCGGCGGTGTCGAGGGCGATCTGCCAACGAGAGGCGACGGTATCGAGCTCGGGGGCGCGCCGCTTCGCGTCCGCGGGCGGACGTCCCGGCCGCAGCCTGTGGCCCTCGCGGGAGCGACCGGTTCGCATCCCGGCCGTTGGCAAGCCGGCGACCGGCATTGTCATCGGGGTCAGGCCGAGGGCCTGGTGGGTGGCTTGCGCACGCGGCCTCGCGGTGTGGGACGCGGCTTCCACTCCAGCCGCTTCTTCGAGAGGCCCGCCAGCACCATCAGGAGTGCCGTGACGACCATGCCGAGCGTGCTCACGGTTGAGCTCATGGCACACACTCTCTGCCTCGCCGCGCCCGCCCGCATCGGGGAAACCCGCAGGGCCGGTGTGGCGGCCTACGGCGTCCGGCGGCGCAAGGTCGCCGCGCCGAGCCCAAGTGCTACGAGCGTCGCGCCGACCACGACGGCGGTGTCGAGCACGAACGATCCGCCGAGACGGCCCGGATGGGTGGCCCGGCTCAGCGCGTCGAAGGCGTACGTGAGCGGGAACGCGCGGGCAACCGCCTGCAGGGGCCCCGACATCGCGCCGCGCGGCGCGAACAGGCCACAGAGCAGGAGCTGCGGGAAGACGATCGCGGGCATGAACTGCACCGCCTGGAACTCGGTGCGGGCGAAGGCGCTGGCGAACAGGCCGAGCGACATGCCGAGCAACGCGTTGCCGATCGCGAGCACCCCTACGAGCCAGGCTCCGTGCGCCGCGTCGAGGCCGAGCAGCGTGAACCCGACCGTGCAGACGACGACCGCCTGGAGTGCGGCCAGCACGCCGAACGCAAGCGCGTAGCCGCCGAGGAGCGCGGGCTTCGACAACGGCAGCGACATCAGGCGCTCGAGCGTGCCCGACGTCCGTTCGCGCAGCATCGCGATCGACGTGACGAGAAACATCAGCGTGAACGGAAAGAGACCGCACATCGGCGGGGCGACGTGCTTGAAGGTCGAGGGCTGCGACGCGAACACGTAGCGAAGGAGCACGAGCAAACCGACCGGCACCCCGACGAGCAACGCGACGGTGCGGCGGTCGCGGCGGATCTGCCAGAGGACGCGGCGGGCGGTCGCGATCATGCTTCGCTGCCGCGGACGACCGCGAGAAACGCACGGCCGAGGTCGTTCTCGCCGGTGCTCGCCCGGAGGCCGGCGGGCGTCGTCGCCGCGAGGATGGCGCCTTTCCGCATCAGGAGCAGGTCGTCACACTCGGCCGCCTCGTCCATCGAGTGGCTCGAGACGAGCAGTGTCACCCCGTTCGCCGCAAGCTCGCGAAACGCCTGCCACAGCTCCACGCGCAGGATCGGGTCGAGCCCGATGGTCGGCTCGTCGAGCACCAGCACGTGCGGACGGTGCACGAGGGCGGTTGCGAGCGACACGCGGGTCCGCTGCCCGCCCGAAAGCGAGTCGACGACCTGCCCGGCAGCGTCCTGCAGCGCGACCTGGGCAATCACCTCGCCGATGCGCGAGGGCGGCGCACCGGTGACGGAGGCGAAGTAGCGCAGGTTCTCGGTGACCGTCAGGTCGGCGTAGACCGACGGAGCCTGGGTGACGTAGCCGACGTCACGGCGCAGGGTGGGGTCGCCGGCCGCTCGGCCGAGGATCGTCACCGTGCCGCCGGCGACGACCTGGACGCCGACGATCGAGCGCATCAGCGTCGACTTGCCGCAGCCGCTCGGCCCGAGCAGGCCGGTCACACGGCCGGCTGCGACCTCGAGGGACAGGTCGGGGATAACCACGCGTCCACCGCGAACGACTCGGAGATGTTCGATCTGGATCGTCGTCACCGCAGAAAGCGTAGGGCGTCGCGCTTGCACGCGGCGCCCCACGTGGAGTTGCCTACCGCGTGGCGAGCGAGGCCCGCTCGGCGGCCTTCTCGGACACAACGACGACCGGGCACGAGGCCAGGTGCGGCAGACGCATCGCGACGCTGCCGGCAACGGCTCCGGCAACGACGCCGAATCCGCGCGTGCCGCAGACGATCGCCTCTGCGCTGTAGATCTCCGCGGCCTTGGCGATCTCGCCTGCCGTGTTGTGGTGGGTCGTCTCGACGATCAGCTCGGCGTCGATCCCGTCCGCCTTCAGCTGGTCGACCTGCGCGCGCAGCTTGCCGCGCCGGTCGAACTCGTCGGCGAGAACGGGCATGCCACCCGAGCGTCCACCGAGAAACCGTTCGTCACAGTGGAACGCGATCAGGTGGCCGCCTGGCTCCAGGAGCTGAACAGCCTCCGGGAGCGCGCCATCCGCCACAGGCGACGCGTCGGTTGCCCAAAGCACAGTCCGGTACATGGTGCGCCTCCTTTCTCTGGGCGGCTTCCCTCCGATTGTGCCCCGCTGCCCGCACCGTGGAATCGGCGAACGCCCTCAGGCTGCTGCGGCAAATTCCCGGTGCGGACCGGGCGGCAGCCGTGCAGGCTGGTCCTGACAAGGGAGGCTTCCATGACGCGCAAGCTGGACCGCATCCTGATCGCCGTCGACGACACCCAGTCCGCCGGCGCAGCGCTCGAACAGGGGCTCGCCCTGGCGGTCGACGAGGGCGCTCAGGTTATCTTCGTCAACGTCGCCTCGATCATCGGCGACCAGTTCATCCCCGGAGACGGGAAGCCCGACCGCGTGCCCGACCGCGAGCACTCCGTCGTGCTCACGGCGGCGGCCGCGCTGGCCGACGCGCTCGGCGTGCCGTACACGACCGAGCTGCTCGTCGGCTATGCGCCGGCGCAGATCGCGGCGCTCGCGGACGACCTCGACGTCGACCTCGTCGTCGTCGGTTCGCAGCGCAGGTCCGGTCTGAAGCGCTTTCTGCTCGGCAGCACGTCGAGGGCGCTGATCGGCGAGCTGGCCCGCCCGTTGCTCGTCGTACCGGAACCGGCAGCGGCATGACTGCCAAGCTCGTCTACGACTTCGACGAACCCTGCGAGGGTGGCCGGGACCTGCTCGGCGGCAAGGGGCTCGGTCTCGCCGAGATGACCGTGCTCGGTCTCCCCGTGCCGGCGGGGTTCACGATCTCGACCGAGGCGTGCCGCCACCACCTCGGCGAGCCGGGGGCGCTGCCCGTGGACCTGCGCACCGAGATCGAGCAGCACCTCGCGCAGCTCGAGCGGCGGACCGGCCGGCGCTTCGGCGACCCGGTCGATCCGTTGCTCGTCTCGGTCCGTTCGGGCGGCCCGGTCTCGATGCCGGGGATGATGGAGACGGTCCTGAACCTCGGGCTCAACGACGCGGTGATCCGGCGGGCGATGCCGTTGGCGCTGCCGTTCCTGCTCGACGCCTACCGGCGCCTGATCCAGATGTACGGCGAGGTCGTCGCGGGAGTCGAGCCTGTCCTCTTCGCAAAGGAGCTCGAGCGTTTCGAGGCCCACCGCGACCCGGACCATGCCCACGACGATCTCTACGAGCTCGTCGACACGTTCCGCGGCATCTACCTGCTCGCGACGGGCGGCGACTTTCCTCAGGATCCGCGCGAGCAGCTGTTCGCCGCGGTCGCGGCCGTGTTCGACTCGTGGAACGCACCGCGGGCGCGCGTGTACCGCGAGACCTCCGGGATCTCCGACGATGCCGGCACCGCGGCCAATGTGATGCAGATGGTGTTCGGCAACCGCGACGAGCGCTCCGCCACCGGCGTCTGCTTCAGCCGCGATCCGGCTTCGGGGCAGCCCGGGCTCTACGGCGAGTTCCTACCGCAGGCCCAGGGCGAAGACGTCGTCGCCGGTACGCGCACGCCGCAGCCGGTCGAGCAGATGCGCCTGGTGCTCGCCGATGCATACGCCGAGCTCGAGGAAGCGGTCGCAGAACTCGAGCGCCACTACCGTGATGTACAGGATGTGGAGTTCACCGTCGAGAGCGGCCGTCTGTACCTGCTCCAGACGCGCGGCGCGAAGCGCACGACTACCGCTGCGCTCCGTGCGGCTGTCGACATGACGGCGGAAGGTCTCTTGTCGCGCGCAGAGGCGGTGCAGCGAATCGACGCCGACCAGCTCGAGCAGCTGCTGCATCCGACGATCGACCCCCACGCGAGTGTGGTCGTCGTGGCCACCGGCCTGTGCGCCTCTCCGGGTGCCGCCTGCGGCCACGCCGTCTTCGACTCCGACACCGCCGTGGCGCGCAGTGCCGACGGTGAGCCCGTCGTGCTCGTCCGGCCCGAGACCACGGCAGACGACATCCACGGCCTCCTGTCGGCACACGGCATCCTCACCGCGCGCGGGGGCATGACCTCGCACGCCGCCGTCGTAGCGCGCGGTCTCGGCAAACCGTGCGTCGCCGGTTGCGCGGCGCTCGAGATCGACCTCGACGAGCGCCTCGCCCGGATCGGGGACGTCGTGATCCGGGAAGGCGACCCGTTGACGATCGACGGCAGCACGGGCCGCGTGATCCTGGGGCTCGCTCCGCTCGTCGAGCCCGAGCCCGACGCGAACCTCGCCACGATTCTCGACTGGGCCGACGACGTTCGCCGCCTGCGCGTGTACGCGAACGCCGACACGCCCGCCGACGCCGAGCGCGCACGACGAAACGGCGCCGAGGGGATCGGCCTCTGCCGCACGGAGCACATGTTCATGGCAGCCGACCGGCTGCCGGTCGTGCGCGAGCTGATTCTCGCCTCGTCCGACGCCGAGCGCGCGGCTGCGCTCGCGCACCTCTTGCCGATGCAGCAGTCCGACTTCGAGGGGATCTTCACGGCGATGGCCGGCCTGCCGGTGACGATCCGCCTGCTCGACCCGCCACTCCACGAGTTCCTCCCCAACCCCTCCGAGGTCGAGGACGAGCGCGTGCGCGAACGGATCGAGGCGTTACGCGAGGCGAACCCGATGCTCGGCACGCGCGGCTGCCGGCTCGGCATCGAGCGGCCCGAGATCTACGAGATGCAGATCAGGGCGATCGTGCGGGCCGCCCATGCGGTCGAGCGCGCGACCGGTGTGCTCCCCGCTGTCGAGATCATGCATCCGCTCGTCGCGTTCGCCTCCGAACTCCAGTGGCTCGTCGAGCTGACCGCCCGGACGGTCACCGAAGAAGGCGGCCTCGACTACCTGGTCGGCACGATGATCGAGCTACCGCGGGCGGCGCTGCGTGCCGGCGAGCTCGCGGTGTATGCCGAGTTCTTCTCGTTCGGTACGAACGACCTCACGCAGACGACGCTCGGAGTCTCGCGCGACGACGCCCAGGGACGGTTCCTGACCCACTACCTGCAGCACGGCCTGCTCGCGCACGACCCCTTCCAGACCCTCGACGTCGACGGTGTCGGTGAGCTGATCGGCATCGCCGTCGAGCGCGGACGCGCCACGCGACCCTCGATCGAGATCGGCATCTGCGGCGAGCACGGGGGAGACCCCGCGTCGATCGCGTTCTGCGAGAGCGTCGGCCTCGACTACGTGTCGTGCTCGCCCTTCCGCGTGCCGGTCGCACGGCTCGCGGCCGCACAGGCGGTGCTCGCGCGCGCGACCCACTACGTGCCGGCCGGGGGATAACCCGAGTCAGGGAGTTCGCGGATGCCACGCTGCCGGCGGTGGCGGACGATGCGCATTGCCGCTGTGCCATCTGCAGCGCAAAACCGCAGAGAGATCGCCATCTGAGCGGCGGTCACACCATTACGCGGGTTTGACGGGGAGCGTCTGGGGGCGCTCCCTCGTCATTTTGCGCAGATACGGGTTTGCCGCAACGCGTTCAGCAGACGCCCCGATGGCCGGGCAGACGGCTCGTGGCGAGACTGGTTGCACCGTTCAGGAAGGAGCATCCGACAGTGACACTCAACGCGACGGCGCATTCGACTCCCGGGACGTTGCAGCAGGACGTCCAGGTCGACGGTCGGCACCGCCTCATGACCGACGAGCCCGAGCGGGTCGGGGGATCGGGCAGCGGGCCGTCGCCGCACGAGCTCTTGCCCGCCGCACTTGCGGCGTGCATCTCGACCCATCTCGTGATGTACGCCCGCACGAAGGACTGGGAGCTCGGTGACGTGTCGGTGGATGTCGTGTACGACCACCGTTCGACCCCGCGGAGCTTCCAGATCGACATCCGCCTCGGCGAAGACCTGACGTTCGACCAGCTCGAGCGACTTGAAGCAGTCGCCGCCAGGTGCCCCGTCCGCAAGGCGCTCGCAGGCGGGGCGGAGTTCGCCGAGCACATCGAAGCCCGGGCGCACGCCTCGGCGTGACGCGCCGCCTGCTCGCGCTCGGGGCGCTCGGCGCTCTGGCGGTTGGTGGGCTGCTCCACCTGCTCGTCCATCCGGAGGCTGGAAACGCCGTCTGGGCTGCATCGACCGCCGCGATGCTGGTGCCGCTGTCGGCGTCGGTTGCGCGGTCGCTCTGGCGCCGCGACGTCGGGGTCGACGCGATCGCGCTCGTCGCAATCGCCTCCGCGCTCGCATTCGGGCAGTACCTGGCCGGGGCGGTGATCGCGCTGATGCTGGCCGGCGGGAACGCGCTCGAGGAATATGCGACCGGTCGTGCCGGCCGCGAGCTGACCCAGCTGCTCGCCCGCATGCCGCGGGTCGCGCACCGCCGGACGGCCGCGGGGATCGACGAGGTGCCGGTCGAGGACATTCGACCGGGCGACGTCATCGTCGTCCGCGCCGGCGAGGTCGTCCCGGTGGACGCGGACGTCCTGAGCCAGGGTGCGGTGTTGGACGAGTCGGCTCTCACCGGCGAGCCCTTGCCGGTGGCGCGCGAGGTCGGAGAGGCCGTGCGCAGCGGTTCGTCGAACGCGGGCGACCCGATCGACGTGCGCGCGACGCGCCTAGCGGCCGACAGCGCCTACGCGGCGATCGTCCGGCTCGTCCGCCAGGCGGAGACCGAGCGGCCGCCGTTCGTACGCACTGCCGACCGCTACGCGATCGTGTTCCTGCCGGTGGCGCTCGGTGTCGCCGGGCTCGCGTGGGCGGTGTCGGGCGAGTCCCTGCGCTTCCTCGCGGTGATGGTCGTCGCGACGCCGTGCCCGCTGATCCTCGCTGCGCCAATCGCCTTCGTCGCCGGCGTCTCGCGTGCCGCGCGCCGCGGCGTCATCGTGAAGGGCGGGACCGCGATCGAGAAGCTCGGTGAGGCACGTACCGTCCTCGTCGACAAGACCGGGACGTTGACCCTTGGTGTTCCACAGGTCGAGCGCGTGGTGGCGTTCGACGGGGTCGCGCCCGACGAGCTGCTGCGGCTGGCAGCGTCGATCGAGCAGGTCTCCGCCCATGTGCTCGCGGAGGCGCTCGTCCACGACGCGCAGCGGCGGGGGCTCGTGCTCACCGCACCGCGGGATGTCCAGGAAGGGCTCGGCCAGGGCGTCGAAGGGTTCGTCGGCGCCGTGCACGTTGCGGTCGGTAGCTCCGCCTGGCTCGACGCAAGGGGATATACGGGCGTCGAACCGGCGGCGCGCGAGCTCGACGGCGGCCTCGACGCCGGGCGCGCCCGCATCCTCGTCGGGGTTGACGGCGCGTTGTGTGGAGCGATCGTGATGGGCGACCACGTCCGTGAAGACGCGCTCGCGTTCGTCGCCGCACTGCGCGCCAGCGGCATCAAGCACATCGCCATGGCGACCGGTGACCGCGCTGCCGTCGCGGAGGCGGTCGGCGAGCAGCTCGGCCTCGACCGCGTCTACGCCGAGCAGTCACCGGAAGGGAAGCTCGAGATCGTCGAGGCGCTGCGTGCGCAGCCGGAGCTGCGGCCGGTGGTGATGGTGGGCGACGGGGTGAACGACGCA
>DATLQV010000054.1:0-4190 GCA_035534955.1 Gaiellaceae bacterium | reverse complement strand
TGTGCCGTGAGGGAGACACCGGCCGTCTGCGTGTGGAAGCGCATGAGCCACGACTTCGGGTTCTTGGCGCCGTAGCGGTCGCGGAGCTCGCGCGCCCAGATCCGGCGGGCGGCGCGGTACTTGCCGATCTCCTCGAAGAAGTCCATCTGCGCGTTGAAGAAGAACGAGAGCCGCGGGGCGAACTCGTCGACGTCGAGGCCGCGCTCGATCGCCCAGTCGACGTACGTGAAGCCGTCGGCCAGGGTGAACGCGAGCTCCTGCGCCGCGGTCGAGCCGGCCTCGCGGATGTGGTACCCGGAGACCGAGATCGGATGCCAGCGCGGCATCTCGTGCGCGCAGAACTCGACCATGTCCGTGACCAGGCGCATCGACGGCTCCGGCGGGAAGATGTACTCCTTCTGCGCGATGTACTCCTTGAGGATGTCCGTCTGGATCGTCCCGCGCAACACGTCGCGCCCGAACCCCTGCTCCTCCCCCACACAGAGGTAGTACGCGAGCAGGATCGCCGCCGGCGAGTTGATCGTCATCGACGTCGAGACCTCCCCGAGCGGGATGCCGTCGAACAGCGTCCGCATGTCGTCGAGCGAGTCGACGGCCACGCCCTCCCGGCCGACCTCGCCCTCCGACCGCGGATGGTCCGAGTCGTAACCCATCAGGGTCGGCATGTCGAACGCCGTCGACAACCCCGTCTGCCCGTGCTCGAGCAGGTAGCGAAAGCGCTCGTTCGTCTCCGCCGCCGTCCCGAACCCAGCGAACTGCCGCATCGTCCACAACCGGCCCCGATACATCGACGGGTACACACCCCGCGTGAACGGAAATGCCCCCGGAGCACCCAGATCCCGGTCGGGATCGAACGACGAGCTCGGGCCGTACACAGGCTCGACCTCGACACCCGAGATCGTCGACCGCAGCTCCTCGACCTGCTTGGGCGCGATCGCCATCGTGAGCGAAGCGTAACGGCTGCTCTCGCCGTCGGGCGCGCTGCTCAGCCGAGCTCGCCGAAATGTGGCTCGCGTCGCTCGCGCAGCGAAGCGATCCCCTCGCGCACGTCCGTGCCTGCCATGTCGAGGAACTCGAGCGCAAGCGACGCGTCGAATGTTGGCCCGGCCGAGCGCAGCCAGTTGTTGAGGGCGAGCTTCGTGTGGCTGATCGCCGAGCGCGAACCGGCAGCGAGGCGCTCGGCGATCTCGAGCGCCTTCGCCTCGAGCTCGTCCTCATCGACGCACAGGGAGACCAGACCGAGCCGCTCCGCCTCGACACCGCTCATCGGCTCGCACAGCAGCAGGTGGTACTTCGCCTTCGCCATCCCGACGAGGAGCGGCCACACGATCGCCGCGTGATCGCCGGCGGCGACTCCGAGCCGTGTGTGCCCGTCGATGATCCGTGTCTTGGGAGTGACGATCGAGATGTCTGCCAGAAGTCCGACGACGAGCCCTGCGCCGACGGCGGGGCCGGTCATCGCCGAGACGATCGGGGTCGGGCAGTTGAGCAGGTTGTAGACGAGGTCCCGCGCCTCGCAGAACACGCGCCGACGCACCTCCGGATCGCCGGCGATCTGCGTGACGAGGTCGAGGTCGCCGCCGGCGCTGAACGCACCGTCGGCTCCGCGCACGATCACGGCTCGCACATCCGGCAGGCGGCCGATCGCCTGCCAGACGTCGGCGAGCTCGCCGTGCATCTGCGCTCCGATCGCGTTCAGGCGGCCCTCCGAGCGCAGGGTCAGCCGGAGCACGTGCGCGCCGGGGCTGTCGAATGCCAGAGTCGGAAACTGGTCGCCCAGCGAGGCCGTGTCCACCGCAGTGATCCTAACGCCCGCCTGCGAAATCCTGTTGGATTCGCTTGGTGGGCAGGCACTACTCGCGCAAGGAGTTCCTCGTCGCCTCCGGCCTGGGCGCGTGGGCACTCGCTCAACCGGGTCGCACCTGGGCACTCTCGCAGCGCAGCTCGGCCGGGTACGCGGCATTCTTCAGCGAACCGTCGCTCAAGCCGCCGACGGTGACCGTGACGACAATGGCGAACCCGTCGCCCGGTTACCTGTTCGTCGCCTCACTGAACGGGCCCGGCCAGCGCGGCCCGCTGCTCCTCGACAACCACGGTCGCGTCGTCTGGTTTCGCTCGATCGACCCGCTGGCGATCAACTTCCGCGCGCAGGTCTACCAGGGGAAGCCCGTCCTCACCTGGTGGGAGGGGACGATCTCGAACGCCGGCGTCGGCGAGGGCGAAGGGGTGATCGTCGACGAGACCTACACAGAGGTCACGCGCGTGCAGGCGGGCAACGGCTTCAGGGCCGACGTCCACGAGTTCCTGCTCACCCCCGCGGGGACGGCACTCCTGACGGCATTCAACCCGGTGACCGCCGACCTGTCCGCCGTCGGCGGACCGGCCGCCGGGACGGCGCTCGATTCAATCGTCCAGGAGGTCGACGTCGAGACCGGCAGCGTGCTCTTCGAATGGCACAGCCTCGACCACGTCCCGATCACCGACACGTATGCCCCCCTCCATGACCCGTTCGACTACTTCCACGTCAACTCGATCGACGTCGACCTCGACGGCAACCTGCTCGTCTCGGCGCGCAACACGTCTGCGATCTACAAGCTCGACCGGCACACCGGGCAGGTGCTGTGGCGGCTCGGTGGGCGAAGCAGCGACTTCCAGCTCGACGCCGAGGCGACGTTCATGTACCAGCACGACGCCCGAGGGCACAGTGACGGCACGGTCACGGTGTTCGACGACGGGCCGTCGCCGTCATCGCAGCAGGCGCGTGGGATCCGCCTCGGTCTCGACCTCGGCGGGATGCGCGCCGTGCTTCTGCAGCAGTACCGTCACCCGACTCCGCTCGATGTCGCGGCGATGGGCAACGTCCAGGTCCTCGGTGGGAACGCCGTCATGGTGGGCTGGGGCACCCAGCCGTATCTCACCGAGTTCGGGCCCGGCGGCGAGGTGCGCCTCGACGCGAAGTTCGACGGCAACGCCTGGAACTACCGCGCGTTCAAGAGCGCCTGGGTGGGCCACCCGAAGCAACCTCCGGCGGTCGCGGCGATCCGGCGCGGCAGCAAGGTGACGGTCTATGCGAGCTGGAACGGCAGCACGCAGACTGCCCGCTGGCAGGTGTCGGCGGGGGACGTGCGCAACGCCCTGCAGCCGGTGAAGACCGTGGTCGCATCGGGCTTCGAAACGGCAGTCCCGATCGCCGGCCACCCCAAGTTCGTCTCGGTCACGGCGCTCGACGCCTCGCGGCGACCGCTCGGCACGTCACGCGTGGTTGCTGTCCGCGGCTGACGCGGACGGCCCCAACGCGAAGCGCGTGCGCGAATCGCGGTGCCTGACACGAGCACCGCGAACGAGCGACCTTGCTGTGGCAGGATTGCGAGTGATGCGCCGCAGCCTCGCCTGGCTTGTCGCTGTCCCGCTGATGCTCATGGGCTCGCAGGCAGCTCACGTGCTCGCCTTTCGCTTGGTCTACCCGGACACGGGTGTCCGGCTGCGCCAGCTGGTCGAAACCGGGCACAGCTACCTGGACTTCTTGCCATTCGTGCTCGGGCTCGGGGCGTCGGTGACGGTTCTGTCCCTGCTCGTGAGCGTCTTCGATGGTGCACGCGGTCGCTCGCAGCGGGCGCTGCCCGCCTGGACGTTCGCGCTGCTGCCGCTCGTTGGATTCACGGTGCAGGAGCACCTCGAGCGCTTCCTCGCGAGTGGTGCGATGCCGTGGCACGAGTTCGCGGCGCCGACCTTTCTGCCCGGGCTCGCCCTTCAACTCCCGTTCGGTCTCGCCGCCTATCTCGCGGCGCGCTTCCTGTTGCGTGTCGCCGAGCGTGCCGGACGCGCGCTCGGGGCCTCGACGCCGGTACGGCCACGTCTTTCCCCGGCTGCCCTGGTCGCGCCCGTGAGCGTGTCGCAGCCGCCGCGCGCGACCCCGATCTCGCTCGCGCTCGCAAAGCGGGGCCCGCCTCTCGCACTCAGCGTGTGAATCGGGCCGGCCGTCCCGCTGGGCGGCCGGCCGAATCGTTTGCTGAGACAAGGAGAGAGGCAATGACCCCCAGAGCCCGTGTGAGCGTCCTGGCGCTCGTAAGCGGTATCGCGCTCATCATCACGGCCGGCGCGTCGGCGCACGCGATCGTCAGCCCGCCGGTTGCGGCAGCCAAGAAGCTGCAGCAGTTCACGCTCTCGGTACCAACGGAGAAGGTCGGAGC
>DATLQV010000053.1:0-38814 GCA_035534955.1 Gaiellaceae bacterium | reverse complement strand
GTTTCCCCCACGAGCCCCCTTCTTCTTGCCGTGTCGTCGCGGAGCGCGCCTGGGCTCCCGCCGGGCGAAGCCCGGCTCCGCCCGCGGTTGGACGCGCCCGTTCGAGCGGATCGGCCTGAGATGACGAGTGTCGCCGGTCTCTCCGTCGACGGATGTCGCTCGCGCTTTCCGATCTTCGAGCGGCTCACCTACATCAACTCCTGCTCGCAGGGTGCGCTCTCCGATTCGGTCCGTGCAGCCTACGACGACTATCTGACCGGTTGGGACGAGCGCGGTGCGCCGTGGGAGTACTGGGTCGAGCGCACGGAGACCGCCCGCGCGACCTTCGCGCGCTTCGTGGGCGGCGAGCCCGACGACGTCGCGGTGACGACGTCGCTGTCGGCCGGCGTGAGCCCACTCGCGAGCGCGATCGACTTCACCGCACGCCCGAAGGTCGTGATCAGCGACTTCGAGTTTCCGACGATCGGCCAGATCTGGCACGCACAGGAGCTGCGCGGCGCCGAGGTCGTGCACGTGCACGCCGACGGCGCCGAGATCCCGGTCGAGCGCTTCGACGCGGCGATCGACGAGCAGACCGCGGTCGTCTCGATTGCAGCCGTCTGCTACCGGAACGGCTCGCGCCTCGAGATCGAGGAGATTGCCAAGATCGCCCGCGAGCGCGGCGCGCTCGTTGTGCTCGACGCCTACCAGGCGATCGGCACGTACCCGCTTGACGTGCGCGAGCTCGGTGTCGACGTGCTTGCGGCCGGGGTGCTCAAGTATCTGCTCGGCTCGGCCGGGCTCGGCTTCATGTGGATGCGGCCTGGGCTCTCGGAGCGCCTCGTGCCGACCCAGACGGGATGGTTCGCCGACCAGAACATCTTCGAGATGGACAACAGCGACTATTCGCCATCACCGACGGCCCGCCGCTTCCAGTCCGGGACGCCGCCGGTCCCGGCGATCTACGCGGGGATCGCCGGCCTGGAGCTGATGGAGGAGATCGGCGTCGCCGAGACGCGGGCCCACGTGACGGCGCTGAACGAGCGCCTGATCGGCGGTGTCGACGAGCTCGGGGGCACCGTGGTGACGCCGCGCGACCCGGCCAAGCGGGGTGCGCTCGTCTGTATCCGCTCGACCGATGCGCCCGGGCTCGTTGCCGCGCTTGGGGCGGACGGCATCGTCACCTCGGAGCGAGACGGCAACCTGAGAGTCTCCGCGCACGCCTACAACACCGAGGACGACATCGACGCGGTGCTCGCTGCTTTGGCCCGGCGGCGGGAGCTTCTCGCCTAGCCGTTTCGCCGGGTGTCGCTTGCATTGGCGCGCCTGACATTTTATAAAACACCTTGAGATGCTTCTCCGTGAGGTCGGATATGCGCGGCCGGGATCGCTGGGAGAGGCGATCGAGTTGCTCGCGGCCGACGACGGCGCCCGCGCCCTGGCCGGCGGCCAGACGCTGATCAACGTGATGAAGGCGCGGGCCGGCTCGCCCGACGCCCTGGTCGACCTCGCCGGGATCGAAGAGCTGAGAGGGATCGAGCTGGGCGCCGACGGCACGCTCGAGATCGGCGCGATGACGACCTACACAGAGCTCGTCGCATCGGGCGAGGCGCGCGCGCGGCCGATCATCGGTGAAGTTTGCGCCCAGATCGCCGACGTGCAGGTGCGAAACCGCGGCACGATCGGTGGCAACCTCTGCACGAGCGACCCGACGAACCACCTGCCGCCGCTGATGGCCGCGCTCGGCGCGCGGATGACGATTCAGGGCGCGGGCGGCGAGCGCACGGTTCCCGCCTCCGAGTTCTTCCTCGGCGTCTACATGACGGCTGTCGCTCCGGGTGAGCTGCTGACCAAGATCACGGTGCCCGCCGGGCGCGGCGACGGCTTCGCCGCAGTCACGCTGGGCGTCGAGGGCACCTGCATCGCCAGCGCCGCCGCGTCGGTAGACGGCGGCGTCACGATCGCGCTCGGCTGCGTCGACGCAATCCCGGTCGTCTTGCAGCCTGCGTCGACCGACGACGACGCCGTCCGTGAGGCTGTGCGCGAGGCGAATCTCGATCCGCCGTCCGACGTGCACGCCTCGAGCGAGTACCGCACACACCTCGCCGAGGTGCTCGCAGTCCGAGCTGTCAACCAAGCCAGGAGCTGAACGCGGTGAGCACGGTCACGAACTCACGGTCGATCTCGGTCACGATCAACGGCACGACGTACGAGCGCGAGGTCGAGGCGCGGAAACTGCTCATCCACTTCATCCGCGACGACCTCGACCAGACGGGCAGCCACATCGGCTGCGACACGGGCAACTGTGGCGCGTGCTCGGTGATCGTGGACGGTTCGCTCGTGAAGAGCTGCATGATGCTTGCCGTCCAGGCCGACGGGGCGACGATCGAGACGGTCGAGGGGCTCGCCGACGGCGAGGAGCTCTCGAAGCTGCAACAGGCGTTCAAAGACCACCATGCCCTCCAGTGCGGCTATTGCACGCCCGGCATGCTGATGAGCGCGACCGCGCTGCTGCGCGAGAATCCGCATCCGTCCGAGCACGAGATCAAGAAGGCGATCCAGGGCAACATCTGCCGCTGCACGGGCTACTGGAATATCTTCGCGGCAGTGAAGGCGGCGTCGGAATGACGACGACGACGACGGTCGCGCCGGCTGAGACCGAAGCACCCGAGAAGACCTGGTCGGGCCAGAGCGTCCCGCGCAAGGAGGATCGCCGCCTCGTCCAGGGCCAGGGCGTCTTCGTCGACGACATCAAGCGCCACGGGATGGGCTTCATCCACTTCGTGCGCTCGCCGTACGCGCACGCGCACATCTCGTCGCTCGACGTCTCGAAGGCCGAAGAGCTCCCGGGCGTCTACGGGACGCTCACCGGCGAGGAGGTGGCCGCGCTCACCGATCCGTTCTTCCAGATCTCGTCGGTGCCGGGCGGGAACATCAAGGACTACGCGCTCGCGGTCGGCAAGGTGCGCTACGTCGGCGAGGCCGTCGTCGCCGTCGTCGCCGAGACCCGCGAGCTCGCGCGTGATGCATCCGAGCTGGTCGAGATCGAGTATGAGCCGCTTGCGGCCGTCACCGACGCGCGCCACGCACGGGACAAGGGTTCACCGACGATCCACGAAGACGCCGGCGGCAATCTGATGTGGCACGGCACCTACGAGTGGGGTGACCTCGACGCCGCGTTCGCCGAGGCCGACAAGATCGTCAAGATCGACGAGCTCCACTTCCACCGCTTCAACTCGACCCCGCTCGAGTGCGACGGAGCCCTCGTCGAGTACAACCGCGGCACCGCACAGTGGACGATCCACACCAACAATCAGTTCCCTGGCTTCGCAGCGATCATGATGGGCCCGGCGATGCGGACGGGGCTCGACAAGCTCCGCTTCGTCACGCAAGACATCGGTGGCGGCTTCGGCAACAAGATCACGTCGCATCCTCAGCTCGTCGCCTGCTGCCTGCTCGCGCGGAAGCTTCGCCGGCCCGTCCAGTGGACGGAGTGGCGCACCGACTTCCACATGTCGATGTCGCACGGCAACGAGCGCTGGTTCCACGAGACCGAAGTGGCCGTTCGCAGCGACGGCACGCTGCTCGGGTTCCGCACGAAGGCGCTCGACGATGCGGGTGCGTGGCTGCGCTACGAGCCGCTCGGAGGTGTCATCTGGGCGCAGGTTGCACCGGGGATGTACAAGTGGCGCAACATTCGCGTCGACTTCACGCAGGTCGCGACGAACAAGGCGCCCGTGTCGCCGAACCGAGGCTACTCGCGCATGCAGCAGCTCTGGTTCACGGAGCGCGTGATCGACATCGTCGCCCACGAGCTCGATCTCGATCCGGTCGAGGTGCGCAAGCGCAACTACATCAAGGTCGAGGACATGCCCTACGAGACGCCGAACGGCTGCGTCTACGACTCGGGCGACTACTCGCAGATGCTCGACATCGCGCTCGGCCTGGTCGACTATCCGAACGTCGCGCAGCGGCGTTCGGAGGCGCAGGCCCGGGGCAAGCTCCTCGGCTTCGGCATCGGCTCGACGCTCGACTCGGGCACGAACAACTTCGCCCAGTCGCGGATGATCAATCCTGAGCTCCAGTTCTCGGGCAACAACGAGGTCGCGACCGTGAAGCTCGACATCTTCGGCGAGATCGTCGTCACGCTCGGCACGACGCCACAGGGCCAGGGCCACGAGACGACGGCGGCGCAGGTCGTGGCCGACATCCTCAAGTGCTCGGTCGACGACGTGCACGTGCGGGCGGGGCACGACTCCTACTGGAACTCGCACGCCGGCTTCTCCGGCACGTACGCCTCGCAGTTCGCGGTCACCGGTCTCTCAGCGGTGAAGGGCGCCACCGAGATGCTCGCCGTCGAGATCAAGAAGCTCGCCGGCGCCGTCTTCGGCGGTGTGCCCGAAGAGGCGCTTGAGCTGGCCGACGGCGGCGTGCGCATCAAGGAGAGCCCGGACGCGTTCCTGCCGTTCATGGCGTGTGGCGCGATCATCAACGCGAACAACGCGGGTTTGCCGGAGGACCTCGGCGTCACGCTCAACTGCCGCTACGTCTACCGGCCGCCGTTCGAGCTGCCCGACATCGAGAAGAAGTTCGGCAACCTGACGCTGACCTACGCGACGCAGATCCACGTCGCCGTGATCGAGATCGACCCGGAGACGGGCTACTACGACATCGTCGACTACGCCGCCGTCGACGACTGCGGCAAGCGGATCAACCCACAGATCGTCGAGGGCCAGGTGATGGGCGCGACCGCGCAGGCGCTGGGCGCCGCAACCCACGAGAGCTTCGTCTACGACGAAGACGGCAATCTGCTGACGCCAAACTTCTACGACTACCACGTGCCCCACGCGCTCGACATGCCGCCTCTGCAAACCGGCAGCCTCGAGAGCCCGTCGCCGTTCACCCCGCTCGGGACGAAGGGCATGGGCGAAGGTGGCGGCGCCGGCATCCACGCTGTCTGCGCGGCGGTGCAGGACGCCCTGCGCGGCCATGGCGACGCGATCGTCTGGGACAGCAGCAACCCGTACCACCGGGTGTGGGAGATGCTCCAGCATCCGGTCGAGGCGGGCGGGCGCGTCACGGTGGTGGACGCGTGAACGTCTCGGGCGAGCGCACGTTCGCAGCTCCCCGGTCGGCTGTGTGGGGTGTGTTGAACGATCCGGCCTCGATGGCCAAGACGATGCCGGGGGTCGAGAGCTTCGACATCCACGACGAGCTCCGCTGGACAGCCAACGTGAAGATCCCGCTCGGTCTCGGCGGTCTGAAGATGAAGATCGACATGGCGAAGACCGAGGAGCGCGCGCCGGAATACGCGCAACTCAACATCAAGGGCCAGGGTGTCGGCGCAATGTTGTCGATGATCACGTCGTTCGAGCTCGGAGATGTCGACGGCGGCACCTTGATGAAGTGGGCGGCCGACGTGAAGCTCGCCGGCCCGGTCGGCTCGATGGGCCAGCGCGTGCTGCAGCCGATCGTGAACCAGCAGGTGCAGCACGTGCTTTCCGCGCTCGACCGCGAGGTGCAGGCCGCGGTCGCGGGCGGAGCTGCTTGATGGCGGTTCCGTTTCGCATCGGCGTCATGCAGCTCACCATGGAGCCGCTCGACGAGATGCTCGCGTCGGCGCGCGCGATGGACGCGGCAGGGATGGACACGATCTGGCTCGCCGAGGCGTACCCGTGGTGGCGCAAGCACGGCATGGAGGCCCGCTCCTCGACGGTCGTCTCCGCGCTGATGGCGCGCGAGACGACGAACCTGACGATCGGCTGGGGGATCATCGCCGCCTCGACGCGGCATCCGGTGCAGGTTGCGATGGACGCGCGCGTCGTGCAGGAAGCTGCCGGTCCGGGCCGTTTCATCGTCGGGTTCGGAACGTCGAAAATCTTCCTCAACAACACGAAGATGCAGACCAAGAAGACGCTGGGCCCGATGCGCGACGCCGTCGAGATCGTGCGCGGCGTACTGGGCGGTCAGCGTTTCGAATACGACGGCGACACGTGGAGCGCCGACATCCCTGCGCTCCAGGCCGAGGCACACTCGCCTCGCGACGTGCCCCCGGTATACGTCGCCGCGACGGCGCCGAAGATGCAGGCGCTCGCCGGTGAGATCGCCGACGGCTGTCTGACCCCGTCGATCACGACGCCCGCCTTCGTGCGCTATACCCGGGGCAACGTGAACGCCGACATCGACATCGGCTGCACCGTCGTCGCGTCGATCCACGAATCCGATCGCGACAAGGGCCGCGACGGTGCGCGCGAGATCGCCGGCATGTACCTCGCCAACAAGGTGCAGAACATCCAGGGCAGCGCGGATACGCTGCTCGACCTCGCAGGTCTCGAGCAGGACGAGATCAGGCCGGTCGCCGAGGCGATGGAGCGCGGCGGCAGGCTTGCCGCCAAGGAGCTGGTGACCGACGCGATCCTCGACAAGTGCAAGCCGATCGCGGGCACGCCGGCCGACTGCATCGCGGCGATCGAGGAGTACAAGGACGCGGGCTGCACGCACGTGATGCTCGAACTGTGGGGCGAGAACCGCCACGAGCAGATCCGCCTGTTCGGCGAGCGCGTTCTCCCTCACGTTCGGGACTGACCGGGCGATGCGGCTGTGGACGAATCGTGGCGGTTTGCTTGCGGTGTCTGACACCGGCGAGAGGCTGCGCTTGGCCCTGCGTCCGTGGGCGAATCGTGACAGTCTCGTATCGGTGTCTGACACCGGCCATGGCCCCTCGGGGCGCGTCCGAGGTTGCGGAGGACGGCGTTGAGGATCGACAAGTCGCGCCTCGTCGAGAACGCGAGCGCCATGATCGACGTCGCGAGCTTCACGGGCGACGAGCAGCGGATGGCGGAGCTGATGGTCTCGCTCTACGAAGAGCTGGGCCTGCAGGTGCAGTGGCAGCAGGTCGAGGACGGGCGTGCAAACGCGCTCGGCACATTGGTTGGAAGCGGCAGCGGCAAGAGCCTGATGTTCAACGGGCACATGGATACGTCCTACTCCGGCCGCGAGCCGTGGCTGAAGGATGTTCCCGGCTTCCAGCCGCAGGCATTCGTCAAGAGTGGTCGCCTCTACGGTCTCGGCATCTCGAACATGAAGGGCGCGCTCGCCTGTTACGTCGAGGCCGTGCGCGCGCTGCAGGACGCGGGTGTGAAGCTGCGCGGTGACGTGTTGATTGCGGCCGTCTGCGGCGAGATCGAGAAGACGCAGTACGCCGAGGCGCAGGGTGCGCAATATCGCGGCTATGCCGCCGGCTCGCGGTATCTCGTCACCCACGGCGGGGTCGCCGATATGTGCCTGCTCGGCGAGCCCACGGAGGGCAAGGTCGTGCTGGGGCACTTCGGTGCGCTCTGGCTGCGCATCCGCGCCCACGGCAACTTCATCCACACGGCATTCAGCGAGGGCAAGCGCGACCAGAACTCGATCTTGCGCATGCACGAGGTGACGAGCGCCGTGCTCGATTGGATCCCGACCTGGGAACAGGATCCGTCCAACTCCTATCGTGGAGCTCCTGCGATCGTCAACGTGGGGGCCGTGCGCGGCGGGTTCGGCTGGCGTGTTTCGCGAACGCCTCATCACACCGACCTCCACCTGGACGTTCGCGTCCCGCCGACGAAGCCGATGGGCGTTGCGCGGCGCGAGGTGCTCGACTTCGTGCGCTCGCTCGCAGACCGGTTCCCCGACTACGGGATCGAGGGTGAGGTCTATGTCACCGCGCCGGGTGCCGAGATCGAGGAGGGCCACGAGCTCGTGCAGGCCGTCGACGCCGCCCACGCGGAGGTCTTCGGGGAGGTGCCCGAGCGCGACGTGACCCGGTGGTTCAGCGACGCATCGGCACTCACGCGCTACGGCATCCCCACCCTCAACTACGGCACCTCGACCGGGCTGATGGACGTGGAGCTCGGCGAGAACCTCGATATCGACGGCCTCGTCAAGACGGCCGAGACCTACGCGCTCGTCGCAAGGCAAATTTGCTCATGAACAAGCTCATGACGGGGATCTGCGCGTGAAGCTCGTCACCTATGACGACGGCAAGGTCGGCCGGATCGAGGGCGATGAGGTCGTGCGCCTCGACGTGCCCACGATGCGCGAGTACTTCGAACGCGGCGGCGCGGCTGACACCGCCGAGCGCGCAGCTCTCACCGGAGTTCGTTTGCGCGCGCCGATCGTCCCGAAGAAGTTCTTCCACACCGCCGGAAACTTTCGCGAGCACGAGGAAGAGTCGAAGAACGTCAACTGGGCGCATGCGATCGCGCCGTGGATCAATTTCTTCCAGAACGTCGACGCGATCATCGGGCCCGACGAGCCGATCGTCTATCCCGAGCACCTGACCGACGAGCTCGACTACGAGCTCGAGCTGGCGATCGTGCTGAAGAAGGCGGGCAAGTGGTTCTCGCCCGAGGAGGCGACCGACTACATCGGCGGCTATGTGATCTTCAACGACATCACGGCGCGCGACATCCAGCGCGGCGAGATGAAGTCGGGCGTCTTCAGCTTCTGCAAGGCGATCGACACGTTCTGTCCGCTCGGGCCGTGGATCGTCACGCCCGACGAGATCCCCGACCCGCACGACCTGGCGATGGAGCTGCGCGTGAACGGCGAGAAGCGGCAGGAGTCGCACTCGGGGCGCATGAGCGTGACGATCCCGCAGATCCTCTCCAACTTCTCGGCACTCGGCTATTCGGCGGGCGACGTGCTCTCGACGGGAACGGTCTCCGGCGTCGCGGGCTTCAAGTCGCCCGAGGAGCGCGCGCTGCTCTATCTCAAGCCCGGCGACGTGATCGAGGCCGAGATCGAGAAGATCGGCGTGCTGCGCAACCCCGTCAGCTCGTGGCAGGAGGGTCACGGCGAGCCCGCGCCCCCGCGGATTCGTCCCTGGGGCGATGAGACGTAGGCTCGCAGGAGTTTCCCAGGAGCGAGGTGCCGGCTTCGCCGGCGCCGGAGCGGGAATCTGATGAGCTGGTTGCGCGACGACGCGAAGCTCGGCCGTGTCCGCACGCTGATGGCGGAGCACGAGCTCGACGCGCTCGTCGTGCGCACGCCGGACAACGTCCTCTACCTGACGAACTTCTGGGGCATGAAGGGCTACGACGCCTGCGTATTCCCGCGCGAGGGCGAGCCGGTGCTGATCTGCCTCGAAGCGTCCGAGGACGACGCCGACCGGATGTCGTGGACGAGCGACGTACGGCTCGTGCAGGGCTACGCGCCCGACGATCCAAGACCGGTGCCGGCGCGCACGCTCGACGCCGCACTCGCAGCGACGAGGGACTACGAAAACGTCGGTCTCGAGCTGTCGATGGGCACGCAGGCGACCGACCGGATGGTCGGTGAGCCGACCACGTTCACGAAGAGCTGGTTCGACGCGTGGCCTTCCGCACAGGACGCGATGCCGTTGCTGAACGCCGCGCGCGCGCTCAAGACGCCGCAGGAGATCGAGCGTATGCGGCTGGCGAACGAGATCTGCGCTGCAGCGATGGAGCACGTGCGCGGATCGCTGCACCCGGGGATGAAGGAGAGCGAGGTGGCCGCGCTCTGGCAGGGCTTCGTCCACGGGCAGGGCACCGGGTGGGAAGGGAAGGTCGAGCTGGCCTTCGGGTTCTCGCTGATCTGGGCCGGCCGCGGCATCAAGACGTTCACGGCGACGGGCGACCTGCCGGTCGTCGAAGGCGAGCCGACCCTGTTCGAGATCTGGGTCTGCGCGGACGGCTACTGGGCCGACCATACGAAGCTGCTCTGCATCGGTGAGCTGCGCGCCGACTACCGCGAGCTCGAGGCGGGGCTGTTGGAGGTCTACGGCCGCGCGATCGACCACTGTAAGCCCGGGGCAGGCTTCGCCGAGCTCGACAGGCGAGTGCGCGACGGGATTGCAGCGATCGGCTACGCCGGGCAGCCGACACATCCGATCTGCCACGGCATCGGCGCGCGCGCCCACGAGCCGCCGTACGCGCACCAGGCCGGCGGCGGCGAGATTGCGGAGGGCATGGTGCTCGCGATCGAGCCGGGCTGCTACTGGGACGGCGGCGGCGGCCTGCGTGTCGAAGACAATTTCCTGATCACGGCAAGCGGCGCCGAGAAGCTCTCGTCCTTTCCCGATGGGGTGGTGCAATGTCCGACTTGATCTGGACCGGTTCGTTGAATGACGACTATGCGATCGGCGGCCACGTCGGTCTCTACGACACCACTCTGCGGGACGGCGAGCAGACGGTCGGCGTCGTGCTCGACCCGGCCCAGAAGCTCGAGATCGCGCGCCTGCTCGACGATCTCGGCGTCGACCGGATCGAGGCGGGCTTCCCGCGCGTCTCCGACGACGACTGGCAGGCGGTCGAGCGGATCGCCGCCGCAGGGCTGCGCGCCGAGATCTGGGGCTTTTCGCGGGCGGTGCCCGCCGATCTGGAGGCGCTCGTCGAACTCGGCGTCTCGTACTCGGTGATCGAGTCGCCGATCTCCGATCTGAAGCTCGAAGCGATCGGGGTGTCCCGCGAGAAGATGCTCGAGCGCATCACGAGCGCGATGCGATTCGCCGCCGGCAACGGTATCTACGCCGCGTTCTTCGGTGTCGACTCCTCGCGCGCCGAGCGCGATTTCTACGACACGGTCTACAGCTCAGCCGTCGAGGCTGGGGCGAAAGAGGTGGTGGTCGTCGACACGCTCGGCATCGCCTCGCCCGAGGCCGTCGCGGAGCTCGTCGGCCACACGGTCGAGCTCGTCGACGTGCCGGTGCACTTCCACGGTCACAACGATTTCGGCGTCGCTACGGCGAGCGCCGTCGCCGCGGTGCGTGCGGGCGCGTCGTACGTGCACGGCACGATCAACGGCATGGGCGAGCGTGCCGGCAACGCGAACCTGGGTGAGGTCGCACTCACGCTGCGTGCGCTCTACGGGGTCGAGTCGAATCTGCGGCTCGACCGTGTCCGTGAGGTCTCGGCGCGGGTGCGCGAGCTCTCGGGGTATGAGCTCGAACCGTGGAAGCCGCTGACCGGCGAAACGCTCTACCGGCGCGAGAGCGGCGCCGTCGCGTCGCAGTTCCACGACCCGCAGGCGATCGAGCCGTACTCGTCGGAGCTCGTCGCGACCGAGCGCTCGATCGTGCTCGGCAAGAAGAGCGGGCTCGACTCGATCCGCATCAAGGCCGACGAGCTCGGTCTCGGCCTTCCCGAGGAGCGGCGCGCCGAGGTGCTGGCCGCGGTCAAGAAGCTCGGCATGGCGGAGCACCGCCTCGTCACCGACGAGGAGTTCAGGGCGATCGTTGGCTGACCATGATGTTGTCGTCGTTGGGAGTGGCGTCAACGGGCTCGCCTGCGCCGCGCTCCTCGCAAAGGCGGGGTGGAACGTGTGCGTGCTCGAGCGCAACGACTGGTTCGGCGGGGCGATCAAGACGGCCGAGATCACCGCGCCCGGTTTCCACCACGATGTCTTCAGCGCTTGGCATCCGCTGTGGGTCGGCGGCCCTGCGCACGCTCAGTTGGGCGACGACCTCGCGCAGCACGGCCTCGAGTACCTGAACACCGATTTTCCGACCGCGACGCTCTACCCGGACGGCGAGAGCGCGTTTCTCCTCCGAACCGCCGACGGCAACGCGGCCGAGCTCGGCGAGGAATGGCACGGGATGCTCGGCTCGTTCCTCCCGAACGCGGACATCGCCTTCGGTATTCTCGGCACCGAGCTGTGGTCGCGGCACGGCGCCGGGCTCGCGCTGAAAGCGGTGCGGCGGTTCGGGCGAGACGGCACGCGCGACTTTGCGGGGCGGCTGCTCGTCTCGGCACGCGACTGGCTCGAGCAGACGTTCGCCTCGCCGAGGACGCACGGCGTGCTTGCCCCGTGGGTGCTGCACACGGGCCTCGGCCCCGACGCCGCCGGCTCCGGGTACATGGCGCAGGTGATCGCAGTCGCGGTGCAGGAGGGCGGCATGCCGATTCCGCGCGGCGGCGGCGCGAAGCTCGCCGACGCGCTCGTCGCCTACATCCGCGCACAGGGCGGAACCTGCGAGACCGGCGTGCACGTCGAGCGCGTGTCGTCGGGCGGCGTGCGCACCGCCGACGGCAGGAAGCTCACGGCGGAGCGGGCGGTGGTCTGCAACGTCACGCCCACACAGCTCTACGGCGAGCTGCTCGACGGCCTCGGGCACAAGGCAGAGCGCTTCCGCTACGGCCGCTCGGAGATGCAGATTCACTACGCGCTTTCGGAACCGCCGCAGTGGCCGGGCGACGAGCGGCTCGGACAGACGGCGATCGTGCACCTGACGCCCGGCCTCGATGGCGTCTCGCGCGCGGTCAACGAGGCCGAGCGCGGCCTGCTGCCGGCGGAGGCGACCGTCGTCGTCGGCCAGCCGCTCACGATCGACGCGGCGCGCGCGCCCGACGGCAAGGGCCTGCTCTGGATCCAGCTGCAAGAGCTGCCGTGGCAGGTGAAGGGCGACGCGGCAGGCGAGCTCGACGTCGGCGGCGGTACGTGGACGGACGAGCTGCGCGAGCGCTACGCGGACCGCATCCAGGCGCGGATCGCCGCACACATCCCGAACTTCGAATCGTCGATTCTCGCCCGCACGTGCCTGTCGCCGGCCGATCTGCAGGCTGCGAACGTGAACCTGCACCACGGCGACCCGTACGGCGGCTCGCTCGCGCTCGACCAGAACTTCCTGTGGCGCGCGGAGCACAGGACGCCGGTCTCCAACGTGTGGCACGTGGGCGCCTCGACCCATCCCGGCCCCGGCCTCGGCGGCGGCTCGGGCGCGCTCGTCGCCGCACAGCTCCTCGAGCCGCCGCTGCGCACGCGCGTCCTTGGACGTCTTCGTCAGACCAGGGCGTAGACGATGAGCCGGATCGTCATCGTCGTCGCCGGCGGCCCGGACTCGCCGGAGGCGCCCGAGCTGCCGCCGCATGTCGCCGTGGTTGCGGCCGACGGTGGAGCGATTCGCGCGCGGATGCTCGGCCTGCGCATCGACCTCGTGGTGGGCGATCTCGACTCGCTGCCTCCCGAGGTGGTTCAGGCGCTCGAGAGCGCCGGCGTGCCGTTCGAGCGCCACGCTCCCGACAAGGACAAGACGGATTTCGAACTGGCGCTCGAAGCCGCACTCGTTTTCGAGCCCGACCGGATCCTCGTGATCGGGAGCTCGTCGGGTCGACTCGACCACCTCGTCGGGCAGCTGTCGGTGCTGGCCTCGGACTTCCTCGCGGGCGTCGAGGTCGATGCGCTGCTCGGCCCGGCGACCGTGCACGTCGTGCGCGGTCGCCGCGTGCTCCAGGGCGAGCCGGGCGAACTGATCTCGCTCCACGCGCTGCACGGCGACGCGCTCGGCGTGACGACCGAGGGGCTTCGGTTCCCGCTGCGTGCGGAGACGCTCCCGGTGGCCACGAGCCGAGGCGTGTCGAACGTCTTCGCAGCCGAGGAGGCCGAGATCACCGTGACCGGCGGGGTGGTGCTCGCCGTGCGCCCTGGATCGTCATGACGCGGCACACCGCGCCGGGAGGAAGCGCGTCGTCATGACGGTGCGCGCGGCGATCGGCTTCGCGAGCAGGTGCCGTGCGCTCATCCAGGCGCCGAACCGCTGCCACTCCGACGTCCGCATGCAGCCGGCTCCATGCGCGCCCGTGAGCAGTGCGAGCGTCAACGGGGTTGCGACCTTGAGGAACGCCTTGTTGCCCGCGGTGTCCTTCGAGAGGATCTGCAGCGACGTGCCGGGATGGGCACGTGCCTGCACTGTTCCCTGCACGAACGCTGCAACGAATCGCTTGACCGCGTTGGCGTAGGCTGGGTCCTTGGCGAGGCGGTCGCGGCTCGCGACGAGGACGAGCTCGTCGTAGGAGGGGACGCCGGCGCTGTCGACGGGGATCACGGTGGGGTTGAGCTTGCGCTGCGTCAGGTCGACGCCCTCGACGTTGCGGTACACGCCGATCACGGCGTCCACCCGATGGGCAAGCAGGGCCGGCAGCAGGTTGTACCCGACCGAGACGATGTGGACGTCCGCGCGTGTCAGGTGCCCCTTGGCGAGCACGGTGTCGAGCGTCGCGTAGTCGGACGGGACGCCGGTGATGCCGATCTTGCGCCCTTTCAGCCCGGCGATCGACGTGATCGACTTGTCGATCCACATCAGCGAGTTGAGCGGGCGGGGGACGACGGCGGCAACCGCAACCACCGGGACCTTCTTGGCCGCTGCGTAGAACACCTCCTGCTCGTACGAGACGGCGAGATCGGTACGCCCGACGGCGACGAGCTTCAGCGGAGAGGTCGGATCGGAGGGCGCGCGCAGCGTGACCGACAGGCCCGCGGCTGCGAAGAGTCCTTCGTCGCGGGCGTAGAACAGCCCGACGTGGTCGGGGTTCGGTGTCCAGTCGAGCGTCACCGAAAGCTTCTGTGGCGTCGCAGCGAGCGCCGACAGGCAAGCTGCGAGCGCGGCCGCTGCTCCGATTGCCGCCAGGCCGATCCCGACTCTCCTCATTCGCTTAGGCATGCCGTAGCTCTCCTCTCCGGGGGATGACGATTCGTTCGACGAGCGCAACCGCCCCGTAGAGGACGAGCGCGATCAGGCACACGACTGCGACGGCGGCGAAGATCCGCGCCGTCTCGAGCTCGGGCTGCGCCTGCAAGATCACAAATCCAAGGCCGTTCGACGATCCGGCCCATTCGGCGAACACCGCTCCGACAGCGGCGTACGTCGCCGCGACGCGCGCTCCGGAGAAGATCGCCGGCAGCGCCGTCGGGAACGCGACCAGACGGAAGACGGCGCCGCGGGTCGCGGCGAGCGAGTCCATCAGCTCGAGCTGGCTGGGCTCGGCGCTCCGCAGTCCGTCGACGGCGTTGACGACGATCGGGAAGAAACAGACGAGACCGACGATCACGACCTTGGGAGCGAGCGCGAACCCGAGCAGGATCGTGAGAATCGGCGCGGCGATCACCGTCGGGATCGTCTGCGAGAGCACGAGCAGCGGTAGCAGCGCCTGTCGAAGCACTCTCGAGAAGTGGATCGCGGTGGCTACGAGGAGCGCCACGGCGACACCGAACGCGTAGCCGAGCAGCACCTCGACGAGCGTGACGCCGGTGGCGTGCTCGAGCAGCGTTCTGTCGGTGACGAGCGACGAGACGATCGCCGACGGCGCGGGAAGGAGGTAGTCCGGCGTGTGCAGAGCGCGCACGGCGATCTCCCACCCGCCGGCGATCAGGCAGACGAGCACGAGCGGGGGAAGCCACCGAAGAAGGGTGCGTGTGACGTTCGGTTTGGCGATGTTCGACAACCGCGACTCCCTTCGCCGGCATGACCCGGATCAGGTTCTACGGGTCAGCGCAAGGAAGCGCACTCTCAGCTCCTCGATCGGAGCTCCCCGGTTCGCGGCCAAGCATAGACGAGCTGCTCAACCCCCTGCGAGTTTCACCTGGTAGCCCTGCTCGGTGAGGCGCGCCGCGATCTTCTCGCGGTGGTCGCCCTGGAGCTCGACCGCGCCGTCCTTGACCGTGCCGCCCGAGCCGCAGTGGCGCTTCAAGTCCTTCGCGATCGCGGCCAGCTCGCGCGGGGGCAGGCCGCGGACGACGCTGACGGCCTTGCCGCCGCGCCCGCCCTTGCCCCGGAAGATGCGAACGACGCCGTCGTTCCGAAGCTGCAGCTCCGCGACCTCCTTCTGGGCAGGTTTGCGGCGCCGGTCGCCGTCACCGGTCGAGTACACGAGGCGGCTGTTGCTCACGGCCAAATCGTAGGCCGCGTGGAGTTCTATCGTCGCGGCGACTGTTGCCGCACTTCGGTCGGTGCCTGGCACCGGCCAGGGCATCCCGCCCCAGTCCCTGGAGACTGCCTGTGAGCCACGGGAACCGCAAGGCGCCTCGCCGGAAGATTCCACTTTCGACACACGCTTGTTGCACTTCTGACGGTGCCTGGCACCGGCGAAGGGCCTCGGCAGCTGGCACCGGCGAAGGGCCTCGGCAGCTCGTGGCAGGTCGAAACGCGTGAATCTGGTTCGGCTTCGCCGAATCAGATTCGGAGGGCTAGGCCCAGGGGAGGCGGTCCCAGTACGCGGGCCGCCCGGGCTCGGACCGCTCGAACGGTGCGTAGGCCTGCCGCGGGTCGGGCGTCTCTTGCGCCGCGCTCGCCCCGTAGCGCGCGGCGAGCTCCGAGACCGGGTAGAGGAGCTGCTCGTCCGCTGACCGCGCGCCGACCATCAGGATCGCGCACGGCCCGTCGCCGGCGCCGACGAAGACGTGCTCCGTTCCCGCGGGGCAGTGGAAGAAGTCCCACGTCCGAAGCGGCCGCTCGACCCCGTCGACGAGCAGCTTGCATTCCCCGGACACGACGAGAAACGCCTCCTGCAGCGACTCGGAGTGGTAGAGGCAGTTCGGCTCGCCCGGCTTGAGGACGCTGATGTTGACGCCGACCTGCGGGAACGAGAACTCCCGGCTTTCGAACCCACACCCGGAGCCGAACGCGGCCGAGGTGACCCACGCGGTGTCCCGCACGTTCACGACGAACCAGCCGTCGCCGGTGGGCGCGAGGCCCGCGCCGGAGTCTGTGAGTGGCGCCTCGGGCATGCCGGTGAGTCTAACGCGGGTCGAAGATGCCCTGGCCGCCGAGCTCGGTCTTGAAGAACACGCTGGCGTGCTCGAGATGCTCATAGAGCGCATCGGCGGCCGCCCGCGGGTCGTGGGCGGCGCAGGCGGCGAGCAGGCGCTCGTCGAAGGTGCGGTGCAGGTCCTGCGGCGCGCCGGCCGAGGCGAGCAGGGCGGGGCGGAAGCGCTCGGAGCGGTCCCACGGCGGGCGGATCAGCGAGACGAGCCACGGCGTCTGCGAAGCCTCGTAGAGCGTGAAGTGAAAGTCGGTGTGGGCGCGCATCGTCTCGCGGACGTCGCCGGCGGCGCGCGTCACGTCGAACCGCGCGAGATGCCCGCGCGCTGCCTCCTCGTCCGCCTCGGTGAAGCGCTCGGCCGCGCGGCGCACCGCGAGCGACTCGAGCGCGAGGCGAACCTGGAAGAGGTCGCGGAGCTCATCGACGTCGAAGTCGAGCACGCGGGCGCCCTGGTGGGGCACGTGCTTGGCGAGCCCCAGTGCCTCCAGTTGACGCACGGCCTCGCGAATCGGGGAGATGCTCATGCCCAGAGAGCGAGCCAATTCGTCGAGCCGCAGGGGCGTCCCCGCGGGCAGTTCGCCGAGGATGATCGCCTCGCGCAACTGCTCCAGGGCGAATTCCGCCATCGTCCGGTGGCGCATCCGGCCCTCGGTCGCTGTGCCTCCAACGCGAGCCATTTCGAGGTGGACCGTCCCATGCCCTTGATCAGATGTCAAACGCCTGCGAGGATCGCCCCCGTGGAACCTCGCCTGTCGGTGTCGCAGATCACCACGCTCGCCTCCAGCTTTGCCGATGACGCGCGCGTCTACCGCGAGGCCGGCCTGCAGGGGCTCGGCGTCTGGGAGCTGAAGCTGCCCGAGGGCGGCGACGCCGAGGCGCTCGAGCTCTTCGAGGCGAGCGGGCTCGAGCCGGCGGCCGCGGTTCCCGCCGTGCCCTCGATCCTGCCGCTGCCGCTCCTCGGTGGGCCCGAGGATCCTGCCGAGCGGGTTGACGCGTACTGCCGCTCGCTCGAGCGGCTCGCACCGTTTCGCCCGCCCGGCCTCGTGCTCCTGACCGGCACGGCGGACGGCCGCGACCCCGACGAGGCGCGGGCGAGCGTCGTCGACGGTCTCGCGACGATCGGCGCCGAGGCCGAGCGCCTGGGGCTACGCATCGGGCTCGAGCCCTACCAGCGAACCGGGGGCGGGCCGTGGACGATCGTCTCGTCGATCCCGGAGGCGATCGAGCTGCTGCACGACGCCGGCGATCCGGCAGCCGTCGGCATCCAGTTCGACATCTGGCACCTGTGGAACACGCCGACGGTCTATGACGACATCGCAAACGAACTGCACCGCTTCACGGGCGTGCACGTGTCCGACGTGCGCACGCCGACGCGCGGCTGGGCAGATCGCGCTCTGCCCGGCGACGGCTGCGCCGACGTGCCTCGCATCCTGCGCGCGCTCGACGAGGCCGGCTGGGACGGCCTCTACGATATCGAGGTCTTTTCGGACGACGGCACCTTCGGTACAGCACTCGAGGGCTCGTTGTGGGCGGTGCCGGCCGACGAGCTCGTGCGGGAGGCGCGGGCCGCGTTCGGCCGGTGCTGGGAGGCGAGCGTCGTCGCGTGAGCTTTCGTCGTTTCCATGTTCCCCTGTCGCCGCGGAGCGCGGCGGCCAACCTGAAGGAGTCCAAATGAAGCAAGTGAGTTTTCGGGCAGGACTTGCGTTCCTTGTCGTCGTTGCGGCGACGTTCGCCGTACTCGCGGCGACGGCGACCGCCCACCCGACGGCGGCGAAGCCGATCATCATCGGCTGGGCCTACGACGGCAACGGCGCCATGGCCCCGTTCGATCTGCCGGCGCTTGCGGCTGCGAAGCTGCGGGTGGCGCAGGTCAACGCCAACGGCGGCGTCGATGGACGCAAGCTCCAGATCCAGACGTGCGACACACAGGGGAACAAGCCTGCGGTCGCGAAGGCGTGCGCGCTGAAGCTGCTCGGCGCCGGCGCAAACGTCATCTTCACGACCTGTGACGTCGACTACGCCGCACCTGTCGTCCAGGAGGCGATCAACCGTGGCGTGCTGACGATCGCCCCGTGCATCGGCACCGACCAGATGGGGCCCAAGCGGTTCGGGCCCAAGGGCAAGCTGGCCTTCAGCTTCGGCAACGTCGCCCAGGACGAAGGCTCGGCCATGGCTCAGTACGCGTGGGGCCGGGGCTGGCATACGGCCGCCCTCGCGACCGACACCGTGATCGTGTACTTCAAGAACGTCGTCCAGGCGTTCAAGGTGCGGTTCCAGCAGCTCGGCGGGAAGATCGTCGACCAGGAGACCTACCAGTCGCTCGGTGGCAACAACGTGCAGAACGTCGTCAGCCGCTGGAACGCGAACAAGGCAGCTGTCTACGTCACGTCGACGGCGGGCGCGTTCGGTGCGCTCTCCACGCTCGTGTCGGGTATCCGCACGCTGGGCAACAACACACCGATCCTCAACTCCTGGGCGGGCGACGGCACCTACTGGCTGCCGAAGAGCCCTCAGGTCACCAACTACTACTTCGTGACGTTCGCCTCCGTGTTCGGTGACGATCCCGTGCCTGCGGTGAACAAGCTCGCGAAGCAGGTCCACGCGGGCACCGGCGGGTTCATCACCGGCCCGGCGGCGATCGACGGCGTGGTGACCGCAATCCGGCGGTCGAACGGGTCGACGGTCGGCTCGGTGCTCGCCGCCACGATGCAGAAGTTCACGAAGGTGCCGACTCTGTCGGGCCTGATCAGCTTCTCGGCGAAGTACCACACCGTCTTCGGACGCCAGTATCGGGTCATCAAGATCCAGAACAACACGGCGCACGTTGTCGGTGAGATCGTCGCGAAGGTCGTTCCGAAGATCTAGGGACGGCTTGACGGTATCCGTAGACGTGACCCGCGAACGGAGGGGGCCCGAAGAGTCACTTCGGGCCTCCTCCGTCTCGCGGTCCTATGACGGGGTTCGGGCGCTCGACGGCGTGACGATCGAGCTGCGGTCCGGCGAGGTTTTGGGGCTGATCGGTCCGAACGGCGCAGGCAAGTCGACGCTCGTGAACATCCTCAGCGGCTTCGACAGGCCCGACTCGGGGTCGGTGTCGCTCGCCGGCCAAGACATCACGGGCTGGTCACCGAGCCGGCGCGGGCGACGAGGGCTCGCGCGCACCTTCCAGCACAGCCATGCCTTTCCGTCGCTGACGGTGCACGAGAATGTCGCCGTCGCAGCGCTCGGAGTCGGCGCCGGGACGAGGCGCGCCGCCCGCCGCGCCGACGAGCTCCTGGGCGTGCTCGGTCTCTCCGGCTACACGGACATGCCGGCGGCGGCGCTCGCGCACGGCGACGAGCGCCGGCTCGGCGTCGCCCGGGCGCTCGCAACCAGCCCGCGCTTCGTCCTGATGGACGAGCCAGCGGCCGGACTGCCCGAGGGCGAGGTACCGGAGTTCGCGGCCCTGGTCAGGTCGATGCGCGACGAGCACGGCGCCGGCGTGCTGCTGATCGACCACAACATGGCGCTGATCATGGAGATCTGCGAGCGCATCCATGTCCTCGACCAGGGGCGCACGCTCGTCGAGGGCACGCCCGACGAGATCCGGGCCAATCTCGACGTCGCGTCTGCCTATCTCGGCGACTCCGGCGTGCGCGAGGTGCCCGAGTGAGCAGGCGGCCGCTCGTCGTGGAGAACCTGGACGTCCGGCACGGCGCCGTCAGGGCGGTGCGCGGCTTGAGCTTCGAGGTCGCGCCCGGCGAGATCGTGGGGCTGATCGGGCCGAACGGCGCCGGAAAGTCCTCGACGCTGCACGCGATCATGGGCATGGTCCCCGCCGCCGGCGGCGACATCAGGCTGAACGGCTCGTCGATCAAGGGGCGCCGGCCCGAGGACATCGCGCGCGAAGGGGTGGCGCTCGTGCCCGAAGGGCGCCGAATCTTCGCGGAGCTGACCGTCGAGGAGAACCTTCGCCTCGGCCTCGCGGCTCGGCGTTCTCGTGAGGACATCCCGGCGCTCCTGCGCAGCGTCTACGAGCTCTTTCCGATCGTCGAAGAGTTCCGGCGGCGTCAGGCGGGCGCCCTGTCGGGCGGGCAGCAGCAGCAGCTTGCGATCGCCCGTGCGCTCGTCGCCGAGCCTGACATCCTGCTGCTCGACGAGCCGTCGCTCGGACTGTCGCCGACGCTCGTCGACACGGTCTTCGCCGCTCTCGAGCGGATCCGGGACTCGGGCCTCGGCGTGCTGCTCGTCGAGCAACGGGCGCGCCGGGCCGTTGCGATCTCGAACCGCTCGCACGTGATCGCGAACGGTGAGCTGCGACTGACACTCGGCCCCGACCAGGCGGACGACACGGAGGCGCTCGTGGCGGCGTACTTCTCGTGATGCTGGCGAGCATCACCGTCACCTGGCAGAACCTTGCGGATGCGATGTCGCTGGGCGCGATCTACGCGCTGATGGCGGTCGGCATCGGTCTCGTGTTCGGTGTCTTGCGGCTCGTCAACTTCGCCTACGGCCAGCTCGTGATGGCGGGCGCGTTCGCGCTCGCGCTCGCGGCGCAGTGGAACTGGCCGGTGTGGGCCGGCATCGTCCTGTGCTTCGCGGTCGTGCTCGTCCTGTCGTTCGCCATGGACCTCTTGGTCTTCCGTCCGCTCCGCGGTCACTCGCCGGCGGTGATGCTCGTCGCGACGTTCGCCGTGGCCTTTCTCCTGCAGAACATCGCCCTGCTCTGGTTCGGGGCCATGGGCAAGATTGCGAGCTCGGTCGCCACGCTGAATCAGCCGTGGGCGATCTCCGGTGTCGACATCCGAAAGATCTCGATCGTCTCGATCGTCGTCGCCGGGCTTTGTCTTGTCGCGTTGCGGCTGCTCATCGAGCGCACGACGGTTGGCCTGCATATGCAGGCCGCCTCGATGGACTTCGAGACGGCGCGCATGCTCGGAGTGCGCGCAAACCGGGTGATCACGTTTGCCGTGCTGCTCTCGGGCCTGCTGGCCGGCGTTGTGGCCGTGTTGCTCACGGTGCAGAACCCGCTCGTCACGCCGGATTTTGCGTTGCGCGACACGATTGTCGTGCTCGCCGGCGTCGTCCTCGGCGGGATGAACCGGATCGTGCCGGCGACCATCGGCGGCTTCGCGATCGGGTTCGCGAGCGGCCTGCTCGGCGGAGCGCTGCCGACGAACCAGAGCCAGTACCTCGATTCGTTTCTGTTCGCCGCGGTGATCCTCGTTCTGCTCGTCAGACCTGGTGGCCTGTTCACTCGTGCGCGGGCGGCCGAGCGCGTATGAGGCGCGTCCTCGGTCTGCAGGGGCTGCTCGGCCCGGTGACGCTCGTTGTCGTCGCGGCGCTCGCCGGCACTCTCGTCTCGGCTTCGAACCAGTCGTACTTCACCGACACGCTCGTGAACGTCTCGATCGTGACGGCGCTCTACGTGTTCATCGGCAACTCTGGCGTCCTGTCGTTCGGCCACATCAGCTTCGTCGCGATCGGCGCGTGGACGGCCGGTGTCCTGTCGGTCCCGGCGAGCGAGAAGCCGGCGACCATGCCCGACCTGATCCACTTCCTGCGGACGACGACGACCGGCAACCTCACGTCGCTCGCCCTGGCGGCCGTCGCCGGCGGCGTGTGCGCACTGGTGGTGGCACTGCCGCTGATGCGCCTGTCGGGGCTCGCTGCGGGCATCGCGACGTTCGGTGTGCTGGAGATCACGCACAACGTGCTCCAGTACGAGAACCGGATCGGGCCCGGGTTGAACACCTTCTCGTCCGTCCCGGAGACGACGGGCCTCCGTCAGGCCGCGATCGGCGCTGTGCTCGTGATCGCGGTTGCCTGGGCCTACGGCCGCAGCAGATTCGGCCGGCTGCTCCGCGCGAGCCGCGAGGACTCGGCGGCCGCACGCGCGGTCGGCATCTCGGTCTACCGGCAGCGTCTGATCGCATTCGGCGTCTCCGGGGCGCTGGCCGGCTTCGCCGGGGGCCTCGAGGTGCACATGTTGCCCGTCAACACCGAGAGCCTCTATCTCGACCTCACTTTCATCACGCTCGCGATGCTGGTTGTCGGCGGTGCGTCGAGTCTCTGGGGTGCGGTTGTGGGCGCACTCGCAGTCAGCGCTCTCGATTCGTACCTTGCGGTGGCCGAGAACGGAACGTCGCTCTTCGGTTGGCAGATCAACCTTCCGTCCGGTACGCGCGAGCTTGTTGTCGGTGCGCTCATGGCGTTCGTGCTGATCGTCCGTCCCGGCGGGCTCACAGGTGGACGCGAGTTCCGGCTGCCACGACTGCGACGCGGGCCGGCGGCATGAGGCGGGTCTGCATCGCAGGAGCAGGAGTGATCGGAAGCCTGTTCGCGGCTCACCTCTCGCGTGTGTGCGAGGTCTCCGCACTCGTCCGGCGCGAAGAGCACGCGCGCGCCCTCACCGAGCACGGACTGCGCGTCAGCGGACGGGTCGACTTCACCGGCCGGGTCATCGCCGCCACGTCACCCGACGAGCTGCCCGAGCCGGAGCTCGTGATCGTCGCCTGCAAGAGCATCGACCTGGAGTCGATCGCCCGGCGCCTCGAAGGGCACTGGCCCGACGCGATGCTGATGACCGTGCAGAACGGCATCGGCGCCGACGAGCTCGTCGGTACTCACGGCGACTGGCGGCTCCTGACTTCGGTGACGTTCATGAGTGGCACGCGCCACGAGGACACGCACGTGCAGTACGTGCTCGATACCGCGACCTGGATCGGCCCGTCGCGCGGCACCACGGGAGCTGACGCTCGCGCTGTTGCGGCCATGATCGTCTCCTCCGGGTTGAAGGCCGAGGGATTCGACGACCTGCGCCCGGCCCAGTGGTCGAAGCTGATCTTCAACGCGACCGTGAACACGGTTGCGGCGCTCACCGGCCTCCCCCACGACCCGCACTTCGCCGCGCTCGGCGAGCCGAGTGACCTCGGCCATCTGGTGCGTGGGCTGATGAACGAAGGGAAGGCGGTCGCCGCGGCTGCAGACGTCACGCTCGGCGAGGACCCGTGGGAGATGAACGTGCACGCAACCCAGCGTGGCAGTGCGCACTATCCGTCGATGCTCGAAGACGTCCAGGCGCACCGCCGCACCGAAGTGGACATGATCACGGGCTCGCTCGTTCGTGAGGCGCATCGCCTCGGTGTGCCCGTGCCGCTGCACGAGACAATGGAACGGTTGATCAAGGCGAAGGAGGAGTCCTGGCAATAACGATCTGTGTCGTCGGCTGCGGTGCGGTGGGGTCGCTGTTCGCCGCGAATCTCGCGACGCTCGACGACGTCGAGGTGTGGGCGTACGACCTGGCCCAGGATCACGTCGACGTGATCAACCGGGACGGACTTCGGCTGACCGGAGCGGGCGAGGTGTTCGGCCGCCTGCGCGCGACGAGCGATGCAGCCGAGCTCCCGCCGTGCGACTTCGGGATCGTCGCGACGAAGGCGATGCATACCGCGTCGGCAATCGCCGCGACCGCGCACGCCTTCGCCGACGGATGCGTGGCCACCGTCCAGAACGGCATCGGCAACGAAGAGGTGCTCGCCCGACACGTCGAACGGGTGATTCGCGGCACGACGTTTCCGGCAGGCAAGATCACCGCGCCCGGCGTTGTCCAGTGGGACGTCAAGGGCGACACGACGCTTGGCCCGTTCGAGGAGCAGCCTGCGCCGCTCCACGAGGTCGAACGTCTGGCAGATGCGTGCACGCGCGGCGGCATGCCGACGAAGGCGGTGGCCGACGCACGCGGGCCGCAGTGGCGCAAGGTGATCTTCAATGCGGCGACGAACCCGTTGGGGGCCCTGACCGGCCTGACGCACGGTCGTGTCTGTGAGCGGGCGGATCTGCGCTCGCTCGCCTCGAAGCTCGTCGACGAAGGCAAAGCGGTTGCCGCAGCACAGGGCATCGAGCTCGACGCCGACCCCGAGGACCTGATCGACTACGCGGCGCGGCCCGAAATCGCATACGGCCACAAGGCATCGATGCTTCAAGATGTCGAGGCGAGGCGACAGACCGAGGTCGACTACTTGAACGGCGGCATCGTCGAGTTCGGGCGCCGGCTCGGCGTGCCGACGCCGTCGCACGAAGCCATCTGGGCGCTGGTGAAAGGAGTTGAGACGTCGTGGGATCAGTGATGCCGAAGGACGAGATCGACCGCCGGTACGGCCTTGTCCGGGAGGCGATGGCGCGCGACGGCCTCGACGCGGTGATCGTCTCGGGGAACGAGTACAGCGGCTTCGAAGGAGCCGTGACGTACATGTCCGGGTTCGTGATCGTGCACCGGTACGCCTATGTGCTCTTGCCGCTCGAGGGCGACCCCTCGATTGTCTTCCCGCGCGAGGCCACCTACGTCGGCGAGCACTCGACGACGTGGATCGACGAGCAGGTTTTCGTCGACCGCCCCGGCGAATGGCTGGCCGACCGGATGCGGGGCAAGCGCGTGGGGGTGTACGGGCTCGACTACGTGCTGACCGTGCGCGACTACCGCGCACTGGAAGGGGCGATGGAGCTCGTGCCGTGGGACGTCGAGTTCGACCATGCGCGTGCGGTGAAGAGCGCACTCGAGCTCGAGTCGGTGCGCGACAGTGTGCGCATCAACACCGAGGGATTCTGGATCTTCCTGGAACAGTTCGCACCCGGCAAGACGGAGCGGGAGATCCTCGCCCCCTGCGAGCAGTACTTCGTCGAGCAGGGCTGCGGCCGCCTGACGATGGACATGGTCCTCGTCGGCGACGACGGAGCGGCGCTGCCGGAGTTCAAGATCGCCGGGCCACGGAGGGTGAAGCCGACCGACATGGTGCTGCCGTCGCTCGAGATCGCGGGCCCCGGAGGCCACTGGGTCGAGGTCTCACGAGCGATCTGTCCCGGCCGGCCGAGCTTCGCGACGGCGCAGATGATGGAGGCCTACGACGAGTACTACGAGGCGGCCCGCAACGCTCTGCGCGACGGGGCCACGGCACACGACGTCCATCGCGCGGTCTCGAAGGGGTTCGTCGATCGCGGTTTCAAGCTGGGTCACGTCACCGGGCACTCGATCGGGATGACGATGATCGAATTCCCGAAGATCGGCGAGGGCGACGAGACCGAGCTGCGGGAAGGCATGGTGTTCTCGATGCATCCGCATGCGATCGCGCAGGATGGGCAGGCCTGCCTCTACATGCAAGACACCTGGCTCGTCACGGCAACCGGCGGCATGCCGCTCGCGGATCTGCCGATGCGGGTCTTCCTCGGGACGGAGGAGCGGACATGAACGAGCTGGCGAAACCGATTCTTCCCGGCGACGGCTCGTCGGACTATGAGCGCTATCTCCGCACCGACGAGTTGCTCGCGCTACAGAAGACGGCCGGCGAGTGGGTGCACCGGGACGAGCTCCTCTTCCAGACCGTGCACCAGTCGTCGGAGCTGTGGCTGAAGCTCGCGTGGAACGAGGTCGAGGAAGCGGGCCTGCTCGTCGGCCAGGGCGATCTTGCGGCCGCGATCCGGCTTCTGCGCCGGGCAATCGACTGCTTCGAGCTCGTCACCGACGCGCTCGACATGCTCGAGCACATGTCGCCGTGGGAGTACACCGAGGTGCGCAAGGTGCTGGGGCACGGCAGCGGGTTCGACTCGCCGGGCTTCAAGGAGATCCGGCGGGTCGCGAAGCCGCTCGGCGAGGCGTTCCACGGGGCGCGCGAGCGCGAAGGTCTCTCGCTGACCGACGTCTACACGCGCGGGCGCGAGTTCGAGAACCTTTACCAGCTCGCAGAGCAGCTGATCGAGCTCGACGAGCGCGTGATCGTCTGGCGCGTCCGCCACTTCAAGGTCGTGCAGCGTGTGATCGGCGGCGACGTGATCGGCACGCAGGGCACCCCCGTCGAGGTGATGGGCCGGCTGATTCACCATTCGTTCTACCCCGAGCTGTGGGACGTCAGGAACGCTCTGACGCAGCTGAACCTGCCCGAATGAGCTTCTCGGGCATCTCGCTCGGCTGCGGCAATTTCGGCGGTGTCGGGTCGGCGCCCGCGTTCTTCGGGCAGGGCATCGCCGAAGACGACGCCTTCGCGATCATGGATCGCGCCTGGGAGAACGGCCTTTGCTGGTTCGACACCGCCGACGCCTACGGCGGTGGGCGCAGCGAGCAGTTCATCGGCCGGTGGCGCGCCGCCCGCCGCCCTGAGGGCCTCGTGCTGACGAGCAAGGTGTTCCATTCGACCGTCGGCAATCCTGACGACGTCGGCCTTGCGCCCGACCGGATCCGGCGTCAGCTCGAAGGCAGTCTCCTTCGCCTCGGCGTCGAGCGCATCGATCTCTACCTCGCGCACGAGCCCGATCCGCGCACGCCGCTTCCCGACACGATCGCGGTGTTCGAGCGGTTGGTCGAGGAGGGGCTGATCGGCGCCTGGGGCTTGTCGAACCACGATCACGCCGGTATCGCCGAGGCCCTTCGGCTTGGGCGACCCGCGCTCGTGCAGAACGCGTACTCGCTGCTCGAGCGCGGCGATGAGGACGGCGTGCTGCCCCTGTGCCGGGCGAACGCGGTCTCGTACGTTCCGTTCGGTCCACTCTCCGGCGGCTGGCTCACCGGCCGCTACCAACGAGGCAAGCCGTTCCCCGCCGGCTCGCGGATGACGATGCGCCCGGAGCCGTACGAGGGACTCGTCACCGACCGCGTCTTCGACGGGCTCGACCGGCTGCGTGCGGACGCCGAGGTGCGCGGCGTCGAGATGTCGGCGCTCGCCTTCGCCTGGGTGCTCGCGAGCCCGGGAGTCACCGGCGCGGTGTGCGGTCCCGGCCGTGCGGCGCAGCTCGATCCGATCCTGGTTGCGCGCGATCTCGTGCTCTCGCCTGCCGACCGCGACCGTATAGGAGGGTTCTTCCAATGACGATGCGAGTTCTCGACGAGCACGATGTTCGCCGGCTGCTGCCGATGAGCGAGTGCATCGAGGTGATGGCGGCCGCGCTCGCGTCGCTGGCGCGGGGCGAGGTGCATAACCCGCTTCGGTTCGTCGTCCGGCCGCCGGGCGAGGCGAGCCTGCTCGGGATGATGCCGGCGCATCGCGGCGGCAGCGAGCCCCTGTGGGGGCTCAAGACGGTTGCCATCTTTCCGGGCAACAGCGCGCGCGGCCTCGACTCCCACCAGGGCTTCGTCGCGCTCTTCGACGGCGAGACGGGTGAGACGCGTGCCGTCTTGAACGCCGGCGCGCTCACCGCAGTGCGGACAGCTGCGGTATCGGGCGTCGCCACGCGCCTGCTGGCACGTGAGGGTGCCCGCACGCTCGCGATCCTGGGCGCGGGAATCCAGGCACAGGCACATCTGGAGGCGATGCGTGCGGTGCGCGACTTCGACCGCGTGATCGTCTGGAGCCGTACGCCCGGCCGCATCGCCGGAGTCGAGGAAGCCGAGACGGCCGAGGAGGCCCTGCGCGATGCCGACGTTGTCGTCACCGCGACGTCGGCGGTGGAACCGATCCTCGAACGCGCCTGGCTGAAGCCGGGCGCGCACATCAACGCGGTCGGGTCGAGCATTCCATCCACGCGCGAGCTCGACACTGCGACGATGCGCGACGCAGCGCTCTTCGTCGACCGGCGCGAGTCGACGATCAACGAGGCGGGCGACTTTCTGTTCCCGCAGCGTGAGGGAGCGATCGGGCCTGAGCACATCCGGGCCGAGATCGGCGAGCTTCTGATCGGGACGGCGGATGGCCGCCGCTCCGACGACGAGTTGACGGTGTTCAAGTCGCTCGGCCTGGCCGTCGAGGACGTCGCTGCTGCCGAGCACGTGTTGCGTCGCGCCGAGGCAGAAAACGCCGGCACGGTCGTTTCGCTGTGATCCCGCTCGAAGAGATCGAGCGCGCGCGCGATGTGCTCGAGGGCACGGTGATCCGCACCCCGCTCGTGCGGCTCGACGTCGATTCCGACGCTGAGATCTGGTTGAAGCTCGAGGTCTTGCAACCCGTGCGCTCGTTCAAGATCCGCGGCGCCGGGAACGCGATCCTGCAGGCATCCGACGAGGCGCTTGCCCGCGGTGTGCTGACCGCGAGCGCCGGGAACATGGCGCAGGGCGTCGCCTACGCGGCGCGGCTACGCGGTGTACCGGCGACGATCGTCGTTCCGGAGCATGCCCCGCAGACGAAGATCGACGCGATCGAGCGCTACGGTGGCCGCGTGATCAAGGTGCCCTACGAAGAATGGTGGCAGGTGCTGGTCTCCGGCCGCTACGACGGAGTCCCAGGGCTCTTCGTTCATCCGGTCGACGACGACCGGGTGATGGCGGGCAACGGCACGATCGGCCTCGAGCTCGACGAGCAGCTCTCCGGTTTCGACACGGTTGTCGTCCCGTACGGCGGCGGCGGCCTGCTGACCGGGATCGCGAGCGCCGTCAAGGCGAAGCGGCCCGGTGTGCGGTTCTATGCGGTGGAGCCAGAGACGGGCGCACCGGTGACCGCGACGCTCGCGGCGGGCACGCCGACGGCGGTCGAGTACACGCCGTCGTTCGTCGACGGCTCCGGCAGCCGCGAACTGATCCCGCGCGTGTGGGAGCAGGCCGCGGAGCTTCTCGACGGCGCGTTCGCGCTGCCGCTCGACGAGGTCGCCGGCGCCGTCCGCCTCATCGCAGAGCGTGTGCGGGTGATTGCCGAGGGGGCGGGTGCGCTTTCGGTCGCCGCTGCACTCTCGCCGCGGCTCGCCGGCGCGAAGAAGGTGGTGTGCATCGTGTCGGGAGGCAACATCGATCCGGCGGTGCTCAGTCGCATCCTCGTGGGAGGGACGCCGTGAACGTCGACGCGGCGCGCGAGCGGTTCTCCTCGCTCCAGCAAGGCTTCGCGTTCTTCGACGCTCCGGGTGGCACTCAGGTGCCGGACGAGGTCGGGCAGGCGATCGCGAACGCGTTGCGCGTTGCGTCGGGCAACCTCGGCGCGCCGTATGCGACCGGGCGCGCCGTGGAAGCGATCCTCGCGCAGGCGAAGGCGGACGCGGCCCGGTTTCTCGCTTGTAGCGCCGACGAGATCTCGTTCGGCATGAACATGACGACGCTCGACTTCGCGATCACGCGTGCGGCCGGCCGCGACTTCCAGGCGGAAGACGAGATCGTCACCACCGAACTTGATCACGACGGCGGCGTCGCCCCCTGGGTGGAGCTTGCCGCCGACAAGGGAATGACGGTACGCGTCGCGCGTGCCACCGACGAGCTGACCGTCGACTACGACGATCTCGAACGGCAGATCTCCGACCGGACGCGTGTGGTGGCGTTTGCGATCGCCTCGAACGCAACCGGCTCGGTTGCCGACGCGAAGCGCATTTGCGCCCTGGCGCGGGCGGCCGGAGCGATCTCGTGGATCGACGCGGTTCACTACGCCGCTCACGAGCCGATCGACGTGCGCGAGCTCGGCTGCGACGTGCTGCTCTGCTCCCCGTACAAGTTCTGCGGGCCGCATCTCGGCATCGCCTACGTGCGCCGCGAGCTCGCGGAGTCGTGGCGGCCGTACAAGGCCCGCCCGTCGGCGGCCACACCGGTGGGACGACGGTTCGAGACGGGGACGCTTCCGTACGAGCTGCTCGCGGGTTTCAGCGCGACGATCGCCTATCTCGATTCGCTCGGCGGGCTCGCGCCGATCCGCGAGTACGAGCGCCGGCTCGGCGCGCAGTTCCTCGACAGCCTGCCCTCCGGCGTGACGCTCTACGGCCCGCCGACGATGGAAGGCCGTGTCCCGACGTTTCTCCTGAACGTCGACGGCGTGCCGGCGGCCGAGGTCGCCCGGCGTCTCGCCGAGCAGCACATCGGCGTCTGGTCGGCCGACAACTGGTACTGCGTCGCTCTCGGCCCCCGCTTGCCCGAGCAGTCGGTGCGGGCGGGAATCGCGCATTACAACACGCATGACGAGGTCGATCGACTCGTCAGCGCGTTGGCGGCGCTCGCTCCCTAACACTGCCGTCATCGGGTTCGGGCATCCTGTCCCGCGTGAGAGGCGTGCGGGTGCTCACTGTGACCTTCGCCGCCGCGCTCGTCGTCTCCGTTTCCGGTTCCGCCGCGCCGCAGCTTGCGCGCTCCGGCATCTACACCGGGTACGGCTTCGACGCGTGCACGGCGCCGTCGAGCGCTGCGCTGAGTGCGTGGAGCGTGTCTCCGTACCGCGCACTCGGCGTCTACCTCGGCGGCGTCAACCGCGCCTGCCCCGACGGGAACCTGTCGGCGGCGTGGATCACCTCGACGCTCGCGTCGGGCTGGAGC
Organism: Gaiellaceae bacterium; assembly: GCA_035534955.1. Taxonomy (GTDB): domain Bacteria; phylum Actinomycetota; class Thermoleophilia; order Gaiellales; family Gaiellaceae; genus PALSA-600. The sequence continues at coordinate 8,124 of DATLQV010000053.1, read as the reverse complement.
CTGCTGCCGCTCTACGTCGGCCTGCAGGCGCCGTGCGTCAGCCAGACAAAGCTCGCCCACATCTCGTCCAACCCGGCGACGGCGGCGACCCAGGGTCGCGCGGCGGCCGACGACGCGGTGTCGCTGACCGCCAAGTTCGGATTGCCGGGCGGGACGCCCATCTACTACGACATGGAGGGCTACTCCACCACGAATTCGGCCTGCACCCAGGTCGTCCAGGCGTTCGTCACAGCCTGGGTGAACGAGCTACGTGCACAGGGGTTCATCGCGGGTGTCTACGGGAGCGCCGCGTCGACGATCCGCGACATCGCGCTGCTCGGGTCGTCGATACCGGATGCGGTGTGGATCGCGAACTGGAACGGCGTCGAAGGCGTCTTCGGCGACCCGTACGTCAGCGACAGCCTCTGGCCGAACCACCAGCGGGTGCACCAGTACAAGGGCGGCCACAACGAGACGTGGGGCGGTGTCAAGATCAACATCGACAGCAACTTCGTCGACGGACCGGTGCTCGGCGGCATCACACCTCCGCCGCCTCCGCCGCCTCCGACCGGCGGGTCGGTCGGCTCGGGTGACAGCCGTGCGACGGCCACCTGGCCCACCGGCGCCTTCTCAGCCGCGGTCGCCGTTGCGCTCACGCCGGTCGCCACGCCGCCTGCGAACGGGTACGGGGTGCAGCTGACGGTCACCGACACCGACACGTCGACGCCTGTGACGAGCTTCGGCGCACCGGTGGTCGTGCACATCACGGGCGCGGCCGGCCTCGCTCCGTCCTCCTCGGTCGACGGCACGACGTGGGTGCCCCTGCCGACGAGTGCGTACACACTCACCCCCGACGGCGGCGTCGACATTCCGACCACCTCGCCCGGGTTCTTCGGGCTGCTCCCCGACACGGTGCCGCCCACCCAGCCGAACGGCTTCGCCGGCCGTTTCGTCAACGGCTCGCTCCGGTTGAGCTGGCTGCCGGCAACCGACAACAGCGGCACGGTTGCCTCGTACGACGTGCTGCTCGACGGGACGCCGCTCGAGACCGTTCCCGGCACCACGCCGCGCGCGGTCGTCCGCGCCTTCCATCCGAATGCGCAGACCGTCTACCGCGTCCGCGCCGTCGACGGTGCCGGCAACGTCGGGATGCCTTCGCGCCCGCTTGTCGTCCTGCCGACGAAGCGCCCGGCCGACGTGCCGCGCCCGCTGCCGCGCTGGGCGTGGGATCTCTACAGCTTCCAGCATGGGAACGGGGCAAGGCCTGCGGCCGCTCCGAGGGCAGTACCCGCCTGGTTCTGGCACTGGGCGGCGTGGCGCGGTGCGCCGTTCCACCTCAAGCAGTAGCCGCACGAGCCCGGCGCCGCCTGCGGCGATCGGAATCACCCCCGGGGTCGTGCAGCCGGGTCGTACAACCGGGGTCAGACCCCGTCAGGTCGCGCCGGGACGCGTCTGTCCGCGGTCGAATCGGCTTCGACGCAGCGTCCGCTGTTGCGACCCGTGAGCCGGCGTCACAGATCAGTGCGGCGCGACGCGGCTCCTTCGGACACGGCTGGGGTCAGACCCGTCGTGTCAGACCCCGTCGTGTCCCAAAGTGGCGCGCCGCGTCGAGTGCGAGTGCGAGCCCGTAGGCGGCGAGCGGGATGAACGGCAGCTCGAGCCGCAGCGCCGTGTAGTTCGGCGCAACTGCCAGCAAGACGACTGCGCCGGCGACCGCGGCGCGGAGAAACGACGCGGCGACGTCGCCGCGTCGCCTGATCGCAAACAGCGCGACGAGACCGCCGACCGCGAAGAGCCCGACGTAGGGGTGCTGCACGAGGTAGGTGAGGTCGTCCTTGACGAGCCCCTTTTCGCCCGTCAGCCAGTGTGAGCGGATGAAGCCCCAGGACGGGTTCGGCGGAGGCTGGAACCCATTCAGCGTGTACGCGAGGATCTCGCGCGTGGGGGCCCCGAAGAGGAGCGGCGCCGGAAGCGATGCCGCGACACCGGTGCCGAGCACGGCGAGCGAGGTGCGCGTGCGCGTGCGGAACGCGACCCAGGCAAGGCCCGCGACCACGACGACCGTCGCGTCTCTCGTGAACGAGAGCGCAAGCATTGCCGGCGCGAAGACTGCGAGCCACGGTCGCGGTCGTCGCAGGGCGAGCAGCGCCGAGGCGAGCGCCGCCGCCTCGAGCGCGACGCCGAAACTGTCGGTCAGCGGCAGCAGCGACCAGTAGCGAAGCGGCCCGAGCGCGAGCGTGCCGAGCGAGACGGCTCCGGCGATCCACGGCGAGAACCGGAGGCCGATCAGGGCGTAGACGGCGAGGCCGGCGAGCACGTACCCGACGAGCGACACGGCTCGCAGCGCGTTCGTGCCGAGCACGGGCTCGACCGCCGCGCCGAGCGCGGGCACGAACCAGCGGCGGTCGTAGAACCGCTCGGAGTAGCGCACCCACGTCGTGCTCGAGACCGTGCGCCGGGCAGGCGGCGTGTCGCGTAGCTCCTGGCTCACGCGCGCGGCGGCCAGCGGCCCACCGAAGACGCGCTGGAGCGCCTCGTCCTTCGGTGTTCCCTGCACGCGCAGCAGCTGAGCCTCGTAGAAGAGGCTGTCCGGCTTCCACTGGTAGGCGTTGCTCCAATGGAAGGCGCAGAACGCGATCCCGGCGAGCGCGACGACGACGAGAGGTGCACGTCCGGGCACCGCTTGATGCTATCGGTCAACGCCATGCGGTTCCGCCCTCCCTTCGCAACGTCTGTTGCCCTGCTCGTGCTGGCGGGCACGACTGCGCTCGTGCCCGCATTCGGGGTCGGGGCCGAGGGCGGCGACCTCAACGTGTTCTCGGGGTACGCGGCGAAGATCGTCGACGGCGCCGTCCCGTATCGCGACCTTCGCCTCGAGTATCCGCCGGGTGCGCTCGCCGCGATCGTGCCGCCCGCCTTCGGGTCGCCGAGCGTGCACACCTACGCGGTGCGCTTCGAGTGGGCGATGCTCGCAGTGCTCGGGCTCACGGTGTGGCTGCTCGCGCGCCGGCCGCGGGCCGCGTTCGCCGTCGCAGCCTCGCCCCTGCTGCTCGGCTCGGTCGTGCTGAAACGCTTCGACGCGTTACCTGCGCTGCTCACGCTGGCCGCGTTGCTTCTTGCGCTGCGCCGCCGCTACGTCTGGTCGGGCGCCGCCCTCGGCATCGGAACGGCGGTGAAGCTGTATCCGGTGCTCCTGCTCCCGGTGCTCGCGATCGCCGCGGGGCGCAGGGCGGGCGCCCGGGCGGTGGGCGCATTCGTCGTCTCGTGCGGCGCGGTGTTCGTCCCGTTCCTCGTGCTCGCGCCGCACGGCGTTGTCGCGAGCATCCGTGACCAGGTGGGCCGTCATCTGCAGATCGAGACACCGCTCGCAAGCCTGGCGCTGCTTGCGCACTCCGTTGCAGGTCTCAGCATCGGGATCGTCTCGGAGGCCCACACCTACGGGCTCGGAGGTACCTCCGGCCTCGGGCTCGCGGTCGTGACCTCGCTCGCCTTCCTGGCCTCACTGGCTCTGATCTGGTCGAACGCCCCGCGGCTCGTGCGAACTCACCAAGGTCTGGTGCTCGCCTGGGCGGCGACGCTCTGCACCGCGGTCGTGCTCGGGCGCGTGCTCTCGCCGCAGTACCTGGTCTGGCTCTTGCCGGTCGTGCCGCTCGTGTCCTGGCGCGCGACGCTGCTGCTCGTCGCCTCGCTCGTGCTGACGAACATCTGGTACCCGGCGCAGTATCTGGACGTCGTCGTGCACGGAGCTCGTGGCGGTACCGAGCTGCTGGTCGTTCGCAACGCCGTGCTCATCCTGCTGCTCGCGTCGCTGCTCGCCGCGGTAGCACGACCGCAGCGGCGACGGTTGCGAGCAGCACGAGGCTGATGGTTGCGGACGCGATCGCCGTGTGTGCCGCATAGGCCGGCCAAATGAGGACGACGAGCAGCACGGCAGGCAGCGCCGCAGCGTATCGACCACGAATCGCAAGAGTCATCGCGAGGCCGAGCGTCAGCGCCAGGGCGAGCCCCGCCGGCCAGCCGTGCTGGGCGCGCACGAGCAGCGTCCCGCCGACGTAGGCGATGCGCCAGGCGACGAGCGCAGCGATTCCGAGCCCGGCCTCGCGCCGGCTCAGGCGCCCTACGAGCGGTGCGAAGACCGACGCGACCGCGAGCAGGGCGAGACAACCGACCAGGAGGAGCGGCGCAACCTTTGCGCTCCAGGCCCAGTGCAGGACGGTCCACGGCAAGGGGCCGTTCTGGTCGCCGCCGTTTTCGAGCCGGTGGAACATCGTCCCGATGTCCTCCGACACGAGCATCGGGTTGGCGAGGATCGAGACCGTCGTGACGGTCACGGAAGCGCAGGCGAGTGCAAGCGTCGGGCCCGGGAAGGCACGCCACGCGGCGGCGAGCCCGAGCGCGAGGAACGGCAGCAGCGGCACGAGGAAACGCGGTCCGCCGTTGAAGCCTCCGAACGGCAGGTAGTACCCGGCGTCGTAGAGCAGGAACGCTGCGGTGATCGCTGCTGCAACCGCAGCCTCGGCGCGCTGCCCGGCACGCCAGAGCAGGACGAGGCCGACGGCCGCCAGCGTCCAGACGGGCGCGAGGATGAGCAGGCCCTTCGGAGCGAGCAGCAGGTCCGCGAATGCCGACGGGCTGGGCAGCCCGATGCCAAAGAAGCCGGTCGTGTTCGCGCCGAGCACGTCGTGCCCGCTCGTTCCGGGCTCGCGGACCGCGTGCGAGTAGTAGAGGGCCTTCGGGGTGCCGAAGGCCCAGAGGTCGTAGGCCGCGAGCGGCACGAGCCCGGCGAAGACGCCGCCGCCGTAGGCTGCCGCGCGGTGCAGCCGCCCAGGGCGGCTGACGGCGTAGGCCCCGAGCACGACCGCGATGATGCCGAGGGGGAACTCGACGCCGATTGCGAAGCCCGCCACGACGCCGGCTGCGGCGACGAGCCAGAGGTTTGGCGGCCGCGACCGCTCGTGGAAGAGGAGCGCGAAGGCCAGGAAGCCGAGAAACGCCGACAGCTCGTGGTCGAAGAAGATCGTTGCGAACACGGCGACGAGGCTTCCGGCCGCGAGGGCGATGGCGGTGAATCTCCCCTCGCCGGGGACGAGCCTGTCAGCCACGTTGCGCACCAGCAGGACGAGGCCCACGAACGGCAGCAGCGCACCCCAGAGGGCGAACTCCCACGGGGCGGCGCGCGGCATCTTCAGGGTCTCGGCCGCCGGCCAGGGGACGCTCGGCGGCGGCCCGTGCACGAGCAGTCCGGTCGCATCGAGCGCGAAGTACCACGGCACCGTCAGGATCGTGAGGCCGGGTGCCTTCGCCGCGTAGTAGTGGCCGTGCCACCACGCGATGTCGCGCGACCAGTGGTGGTACGGGTCGATCTTGGCCGTGCCGTGCGCAAGCGAGATCACGCTTGCCATGTGGGCGTTCTGGTTCGGGCCGGGATCGACGAGCACCGAGCCCCAGGCGATCGAGAGCGCCGCCAGCGCAATGACGAACCCGCGGCCCCCGAACCTCATGACTACAGTCTGCACGACGGCGCCCTCGCTACGATCGCGCGGCGCGGCGGCCCACGCTGAGCGGGCAGTAACGAAACGTGCTCTTTCCAACCGTCACCTTCGCTGTCTTCTTTCTGATTGTCCTGCCCGTTTCGTGGGCGCTGCAGACGCGGCAACGGAGTTGGCGGATTTTCATCCTCGTCGCGAGCTACGTGTTCTACGGCTGGTGGGATTGGCGTTTTGTCTTCCTGCTCGCAGCATCGACCGTGGTCAACCACGTGCTTGCGGTTGGGATCTACCGGGCCGGTAGGCCGGGCGCGCGCAAGTCGCTGCTCGCCGCCGCCGTCGCCTTCGACGTCGGGTTGCTCGGCTACTTCAAGTACGCGGGTTTCTTCGTGACCTCGGCCGACAACCTGTTCGGGTCGTCGTGGATCGTCAACGTGACGCTGCCGATCGGCATCTCGTTCTTCACCTTCATGGCGATCTCGTACGTCATCGACACCTACCGCGGGGTCTTGGTGCCCGCGTCATTCGCTCGGTTCGCGGTCTTTCAGGCGTTCTTCCCGCACCTGATCGCCGGCCCGATCGTGCGCGCCAGCGAGCTGCTGCCGCAGCTCGAGGCGCCCCGCGACCCGCACAAGGTGAACACGTCACGTGCGTTCTTCCTGATCGTCAGCGGTCTCTTTCTCAAGGTCGTGATCGCGAACCACCTGTCGACGCACATCGTCGACAACGTATTCGCGGCGCCGAACCATTACTCGTCGCTCGAGGTGCTCGTCGCCGTCTACGGCTACGCCGTCCAGATCTTCGCCGACTTCTGCGGCTACACGAACATCGCGATCGGCGTCGCGTTGCTGCTCGGCTTCGAATTCCCACAGAACTTCAACTCGCCGTACGCGGCCGTTTCGCTGCAGGACTTCTGGCGGCGGTGGCACATGACGCTCTCGCGCTGGCTGCGTGACTACCTCTACATCCCGCTCGGTGGCAATCGGAAGGGCCGGTTTCTCACCTATCGCAACCTGATGCTGACGATGCTGCTCGGGGGCCTCTGGCACGGCGCCGCATGGACCTTCGTGGTGTGGGGAGGGATTCACGGCGTCGGCCTGTCGGTCGAGCGGGGGCTCGGCTGGCGCCCGACGGCTCCCGCCGCCAGATGGTTCGGCCGGATCCTCACCTTCCACGTCGTCTGCCTCGGCTGGATCTTCTTCCGCGCCGATTCGTTTGCCGGTGCAGGCCGGGTGCTCGAACGTCTCGTCACCGGCTGGGGTCGGCCCTCGCCGCTCGTCACCACGTCGGTCGTGCTCGCGATCACCGTCGGAATCGCAGGGCAGTACATCCGGCCGGGAGCGCTCGGCCGCCTGCTTGCCGGTTTCGAGCGGTTGCCCCTCGTCGCTCAGGCGGCCTGCGTTGCCGCGAGCCTGACCGTGATCAACACCCTCGGCCCGCAGGGCGTCGCTCCGTTCATCTATTTCCGCTTCTAGATGCTGAAGCTCCTCGCCATCCCTGCCGTTCGCGGCGTCGCGATCCTCGCCCTCGGCCTCGCCCTCGCAGCGCTGCTCGAGGCGGAGGGCCTGCGCAAGCAGGCGGAGATCCAGCCGGCGGGCGCAGAGCGGAATCTCGCGCTCGCGCTGACCCGGCCGCTCGTCGATGTGAGCCGCGCGTTGCACCTGACGACGCCGCGACACGAGCTGCAGGTGGCGATCGGCCGGCAAGGCGAGGACCAGATCGACGCGCAGGTGCATCTGCAGCTGCGGCCGGTGCCAAAGCCGAAGCCGCGGCCCGTGCGGCCTGCGGGTCCAGCGCAGCCGCCGCGGTTCACCGCTGCACATCCGTTGCGCGTGTGGGTCGCGGGCGACTCGCTTGCCGAAGTGCCCGGGCAGGCGCTGGAGCGCCTGGGCGGGGCGATCGACGTGGTCGGCGTCGAGAGCAGGCTCTCGACCGGTCTCGCCCGCCCCGATCTCTACAACTGGTTCACCCGTCTACAGGTGGTGCCCCGGACGTTACGCCCCAGGGTCGCGGTGCTCTCCTTCGGCGCCGACGACGCCCATGACTTCATGACCGGCGTGCCCGCCGGGCGAAAGATCGGGCTGCTCGGCAGCCCGTCGTGGAACGCGGAGTACCGGCGCCGCGTCGACGGCGTCACGCGCGAGCTTGCCGCCGACGGCATCGATGTCGTCTGGCTCGGGCTGCCGATTCCGGCGGGTGCGGGGTTCAGGAGGAGCTATCCGGTCGTCAATCGCATCCTCGAATCCGTTGTGCGCGCTCACCCGAAGGCGGCGACGTTCATCGACACGTGGGATCTGCTCGCCGATCCGCACGGCCGCTACACGCCGTACCTGCGGGTGCACGGGACGCTGACCCTGATGCGGCAGCCCGACGGCGTGCATTACACGCAGGCCGCAGGCGACCTGATCGCCGCCCAGGTGCTCGCGCACCTGCGCGCGCGCTTCCGTCTCGGTTAGGTGAACGCGTTCTCGCCCGTGAGCGCGCGCCCGATCAGGAGCTTCTGGATCTGGCTCGTGCCTTCGTACAGCGTCGTCACGCGCGCGTCGCGCAGGTACTTGCCGACCGGGTACTCGTCGACGTAGCCGTAACCGCCGTGCGCCTGGACGGCGGCGTTCGCCGCGCGCACGGCCACCTCGCTCGCGAAGTACTTCGCGTAGGA
>DATLQV010000052.1:0-12794 GCA_035534955.1 Gaiellaceae bacterium | reverse complement strand
ACCCGGCTAGCCCCGAGGAACCTTCAAGTACGCATTCCAGGCGGGCTTGTGCCTGCCGGTGTCCGTCTCGAGGCCGGACTGCCAGCCGCCGAGGCTCGGCTCGTCCTTGATCAGGAACCAGAGCAACATGTCGATGCGCGGGTTCGCGCGCGCCATCGCGTACACCTGCGTGAGGTAGGCCGCTTGCTTTGCCCAGCTCACACCGAAGGACTTGTCGGGCGGATTCGTCTGATACCCGTACTCGGTGATCCAGAGATGCTTCGGCCCGTACAGCTTGGTGATCTCGGCCAGGAGCACGTTGATGTTGCCCATCTGGATCCGCCTGGCGGTCTTTCCGGTCGGCACGTAGGTCGGTGACTCGCTCGGCGCGGCGTAGTAGGGATGGTGGGCGTAGACGTCGAACTTCTTCATCCCCGCCTTCTTCGCGGCGATGAGGAACGAGATCGGGTCGACCGACGCGCGTGAGGTGGCGGGCGCATCGTTGCCCTTCGGAGCGGTGACGCCGCAGGCGACCTTCTCGCCGGAGACACCGGCCGAATGGATGCCGGTGTAGATCGCGTTGCAGATCTTCGCGTAGGCGATCGCGCTCGCCACCACCCACTTGCCTCCAGCACGCTTGTACTGCGGCGTGAGGAAGACCGGGTTGTTCGGCTCGTTCCACGCCGTCCAGAACTTGACGGCCGGAAGCGGGTCCGTCGGGCTCTCGAGCGTCGGCTGCTGCTGCCAGGCGGGCGGCACGTACAGCCCGCTGTAGCGCTGAGCCGCCGCCGAGGCGAAGTCCTCGAGCTCCTGCGGACTCGTCGGCGCGACCGTTCGCGCCTTGCCGCCGTTCGCCCACTTGGGCGTGAAGAGAATCGAGAAGACGACCTTGATGTTGTACGTGGCCGCGTAGCGCATCAGACGGTCGTAGAGCGACCAGTTGTACGCAGGGTCGCCCGGGTCGGTCGGATCGGTCGGCTTCGCGCCGCGCGACACCGCCCACGGCGTCCCGCCCCAGTACAGGTTCACGCGCAGCACCTGCGCGTTCAGCGCCTTCAGCGCCTGGAAGCCGGTGACGGGGTTCCCGTACAGCGTGTCGGCCTCGTCGTTGATGCCGACGAGCAAGTGGCTGGTGGTCGCGACGGCGTGCTTCTTCGGCGAGGCGGTCGCGGCCGACACGGCGAGGCCGGCGGCGGCAATGACGAGGACGACGATCGCGGCAACACGCTTAGACACTGAGTGACTCCCGTTCGCTCGCTTCCAGGACGCGCCGCAGGCCTTCCTCGAGGCCGACCTGCGGCTCCCAGCCCAGCAGCTGCCGGGCTCGGGTGATGTCGGGTTGGCGCACCTGCGGATCGTCGACCGGCAAGGCCTCGAAGACGATCTCGCTCTTGGAACCGGTAACGCGTACGACGTTCTCCGCGAGCTCGAGCAACGTGAGCTCCTGCGGATTGCCGATGTTCACGGGCAGGTGCTCGCCACTTTCGGCGAGCAGCACGAGCCCGCGGATCAGGTCGTCGACGTAGCAAAAGCTGCGTGTCTGCGAACCGTCGCCGAACACGGTCAGCGGCTCGTTCGCCTGCGCCTGGCGGATGAACGTCGGGATCGCGCGGCCGTCGTTCGGCCGCATGCGCTTCCCGTACGTGTTGAAGATGCGCACGATGCAGGTGTCCACGCCCTGCTGTCGGTGGTACGCCATCGTCAACGCCTCGGCGTAGCGCTTCGCCTCGTCGTAGACGCCGCGTGGACCGATGGGGTTCACGTTGCCCCAGTACGTCTCGGGCTGCGGGTGGATGGCGGGATCGCCGTAGACCTCGCTCGTCGACGCGAGCAGGAACCGCGCGCGCTTGAACTTCGCAAGTCCCAGCGCGTTGTGCGTCCCGTACGAGCCGACCTTCAGGGTCTTCAACGGCAGGCGCAGATAGTCGATCGGGCTCGCCGGGCTCGCGAGATGGAAGACGAGATCGACCGCCTCATCGATGGCGAGGTGCTCCGTCATATCGTGGTTCAGGAACGCGAAGCTGTCGCCGCGCAGATGCTCGACGTTCTGCAACGAGCCGGTTTCGAGGTTGTCGACGCAGATCACGCGGAGGCCTTTGGCCACCAGGTGATCGCACAGGTGGGAGCCGAGGAAGCCCGCGCCCCCCGTCACGACCGCCGTTGCCATCGGGTCGATGCTAGCGGCGCTGTCGGCGGGAGACGGGGACCTTAACGAAGGATTTACGGCTTGAACGAGAGATTCAGCGCAGATCCTTGTTCGATTCCATGTCGAACCACATGGCGAAGAGCGTGAGCTGCGAGCCCGAGATCAGGAGCAGCGCGATGAGCACGACCGTGCCGACGCTGACCTGGTTGCCGGCGAGGCGGAAGCCGAGCTCGACGAGCCCGAGCACGAGGCCGACGAACGTCGCGAGGAAGCCGAAGGCGTAGAAGAACACGAGCGGGTGGAAGTCGCGGATGACGTACTTCTGCCGCAGGCGCCAGAAGAACCCGCGCACGAGCAGCCACGAGATCCGCGGGACGACCCGCCGGTACCTGATGCCCGAGCGCTCGCCGACGCCATACACGGGCCGCGACGGGAAGTCGCGCACACGCGCGCTCCACACGTTGAGATGGACGAGCAGGTCGTTCGGGAACCCGTAGCCGGTGTAGACGCGGTCGAGATCGAGCTGGGCGAGCATCGGACGCGCGATCGCGGTGTACCCGGACTGCGAGTCGGCCACGTGCCAGTAGCCCGATGCGATCTTCGTCAGCATGGACAGGATCGCGTTGCCGATGTAGCGCGTGCGCGGAATCAGCACCCAGGCCTGCCCGGTGAAGAGCCGGTTCGCCTTCGCATAGTCGAGCTCGCCGCGCGCCACCGGCTGCACGAGCGTGGCGAGATCGGCGGGATCCATCTGGTTGTCGGCCGCCATCACACAGACCACGTCGAGGTCGTGCTCGAGCGCCCGCTGGTAGCCGGTGACGATGGCGGCGCCGACACCGCGGTTCCGGTCGTGCGAGATCACCTCCACGCGTGCGTCGCCGAACGATCGGGCACGATCCGCGGTCGCATCGCGCGAGCCGTCGTCGACGACGAGGATGCGGTCGACGAACGCCGGGATCCCGCCGAGGGTCTCCCCGATGAGCGCCTCCTCGTCATGCGCCGGCACGACGACCCCGACGCGCTTTCCCTCGAGCATCAGACCGAGCGGCGGCGCGCGACGACTGCTGCCACGCGATCCCACAGCAGCGCGGCGAGCCCGCCGAGCACGAGGCCGATCAGGCCCGCGATGACGACCGAGTTGCGCCGGCTCCGCGCAGTCACGCGCGCGGCCGACGCAGGAGTCACCACCGACGGCTCCTCGATCGCGGTCGCCTGGTGCAGGAGCTGCGTCGTCGAGGAGAGATCGCTCTCCGCCGTGTTGAGCTGCACCTGGAGAAGGAGCTTGTCGGTCGTCGAGACGTTCGGGTCGGCGAGTGCCGCGTTGAGCGCGGTGATGCCCTTCTGTTCCTGGGAGAGCTGACCTCTGAAGCTCTGGATCTTCTCGACCGCATACCCGGAGATGCGCGAGATGACCGCCTTCGAGAGCTGGTTTGCGGCGCACGCCGCGACCTTCTTCTTCGTCGACAGCACCGTGAGGGAGACGAGCGGGTTCTGGCCGTTCTTCGACAGGCTGCCGGAGATCGGCTTCGTCGAGATCCCCGACCGGAACGTCCCCATCTTCGCCTTGCAGATCTCCGCGACCCGCTGGTCGACGGCGAGCGAGTGCGCGACCGTCCCGACCGCGCTCGGGTTCGTCTGCAGGCCCTGCAGCGCGACGTTGCCGCTCGCCGTGTACGGCTGCCCGAGATAGAGGTTCGCAGACGCGCTGTACTGCTGGCTCCCGCCGAGCGCGACCGCGTAGCCGACGATCGCGCCGAGCACGATCCCGCCGACCGGAACCCACCACCGTGCGGCGAGGAGCCGCCAGTAGCGGGAGAAGTCGATCTCCTGCTCGGCCTCAGGATCGTTCATCGCGCGGCGACTCTAGCGGAGGCCCAGGCCCACATCCGCGCGAGACCGTCCGCGAGCGGCACGCGCGGCTCCCATCCGAGGGCGTCGCGGATGCGAGAGACGTCGGCCTTCGTGCGGCGCACGTCGCCTCGGGCTCGGTCGACGTGCGTGACCTCGAGGCCCCGGCCCGAGATCCGCTCGAGCGCGGCGATCGCCTCCAGCATCGAGGCCTCCTCGCCGCCGCCGACGTTGTACAGGGCGCCGGCCGGGGCTCCGGCCATGGCGGCGATGGTCGCGTCCACGACGTCTGCCACCTCGGTGAAGCTGCGCGACTGCTCGCCCGTGCCGTAGACCTCGAACGTCCCTCCGGCCGTGAGCGCGTCGCACACGCGGCGGAAGAACATGTCGGGACGCTGGCGCGGTCCGTAGACGGTGAAGTAGCGGAGCCCGACTGCGTCGAGGCCGAAGCTCGCGGAGTAGGCCCGCGCAAGCTCCTCGCAGGCGACTTTCGTGATGCCGTACGGCGAGATCGGCTCCGGCCGGGCATCCTCGGGTGTCGGGTACCGCTCCGCCTCGCCGTACACCGAGGAGGACGAGGCGTAGACGACGCGAACGCCGGCCTCCGCAGCGGACTCGAAGACGCGTTGCGTCGCGAGCACGTTGCGGCGCAGGTAGAGCGGAAAGGCATCGCCGAAGCTGCGCACCCCCGGCTGGCCCGCGAGATGGAAGACGCCGTCCACCCCGTCGAGCTCGAGGCTCTCGTCGGCGAGGTCGATGCGCGCGACGTCGAGGCCGCGTGCGTTCTCCTCCTTCTCCGCCAGGTCGTAGTAGTCGGTGAAGGCGTCGACGGAGACGACGTCGTCGCCGCGCGCTCGCAGCACCTCGGCCAGATGGGAGCCGATGAAGCCTGCAGCCCCTGTGACGACGTATCTCATTGCTTCGGGACCATTCCATAGACGACGCCGTACCCGATCAGGAAGAGCTTCCCGCGCTCGGCGACGACGGGCGTGTACTTGCCATCCGGGAACGTCCACAGCTCCTTGCCAGTGCGGGCGTCGAGCGCGTACGTCCGCCCGTTCTTCAGGTGCGGCTCGTGCAGCGTGGCGAAGTAGACGACGCCGTCGACGACGACCGCCGAGCCGGAGATCGGACCGCCGGCGTGGAACTTCCAGCGGACCTCCCCGGTGCCGGTGTCGAGCGCGAAGAAGTTCCCGCTGTAGGAGCCGACGAGAACGCGCTGCTGCCAGATCGCGGGCGATGCGTAGACATAGCCGCCGGTGGAATGCGACCACAGCCGGCGGCCGTCCGTCGCGCCGAATGCATACACCTTGCCGTCGGTCGAGCCGATGTACACGCGGCCGTACGCGACGGCCGGAGTCGAGTAGAAGTCCGAGCCGCCGAAGAGTCGCGGCTGCGCGGACCCCGTCCAGACGACGCGGCCCGTGCGCGACAGGCCGTACACGTGGCCGTCGTAGGCACCGACGTACAGGCGCCCGCCGCCGTAGGCGAGCGCACCCTTGATCGCACCCTTCGCGACGTGGCGGTGCCACACGACGCGGCCGTGATTCGCGTCGAACGCCCACACGTCGCCGTTCCAGTCGCCGACGTAGAGGCGATTGCCGACGAGGAGCGGCGAGCTCTCCGACGGGCCGATCCGGTGCCGCCAGTGGATCTTGCCGTGCCCGACGCCGAATGCAATCACCTCGCCGTCGACACCATGCCCGCCGCTCTGCGCGTTGCAGGGAGGCTGGTTGAGGAATGCCTCGTAGACCGTACCGTGCGCGTGCGGGCCGATCGCCGGCGACGCGGCGACGCAGCGGTGCGCGCGGTACTTCCACGCGTACTTCCCGGTGCGCGCGCTGATCGCGGCGAACGTTCCCTTGTTCGTCGAGAAGAAGAGGCGGTTGTAGCCGATGGAGGGCGGGAACTCGATCAGGCTGCCGGCCTGATAGCGCCAGACGATGCGGAACGGCGGGCGGAGCGCGATCTGCACCGAGCGCGTCCGGTCGGGTGAGAAGCCGTACGTCGGCCACGGCACGTCCGGCGGCGGCGGCTTGGGCGCCGGCTGGGTCGGGATGTAATCGGTCGTGGTCGAGCCGCGCTCGTCGGCGCTCTGGTGCAAGCGGTGGACGACGAAGGCGGCGATCGCCCCGGCGAGGAGCAGGACCACCGCGACGAGGACGATGACGATCCGGCGCACGGCGGGAGGGTAGTCGTCGTGCGCTAGCGTGAGCGCCCGTGCGTACCCGCCGGGCAGTGTTGCTGCTCGTCCTTGCGACGTCCTTTCCGCGGCTGCTGGCCCTCCTCCACGAGCGCGGCTCGATCCTCGTCGACAACGTCGACAAGGGCGACACCTTCGCCACGACGTATCTCGCCACGGGGACATACGGCTTCATCCCGGGCCATCCGTCCGCCTACACGCAGCCGCTGTACGGGTGGTTCCTGATCCCGCTGTACTGGATCTTCGGCCGCAGCTGGGAGACCGTCGGCATCGCTCAGATCGCCGTCGCGGTCTGCACCGTGCTCATCGTCTGGCAGATCGGCAAGCGCTGGCTGACGCCCACCATCGGCCTCCTCGCCGCCCTGGCGGTGGCGCTCCACCCGTACCTCATCTGGCACGACATCCACATGAACCGCGAGATCCTCGATCAGCTGCTCGCGGCCGCGCTCACGTACCTCACGCTGCACGCGGCGGAGCGCTTCGGCTGGCGGCGCGCAGCGCTCCTCGGCGCAGTGCTCGGCCTCGCGATCCTCGGCAACGTCCGCCTCGCAGCCCTGCCGCTGGCGATCGGCGCGTATCTGCTGTGGCGCAGCCGAGTGTCCCGCCGGACACTCCTCTCGTGCGTCGCTCTCGTCGCCGCCGCTGGTGTGGTGGTCGCGCCGTATGTCGTCCGCAACCGGGTCGACGTCGGTTGCTGGTCCGTGACGACCGACGCGCGCGCGCTGTGGAAGGCAAACAACCTCGGCACGTATGTCACGCTCGAGCGCGGCGGATGGATCGACAACGTGCCGATCCCGAAGTCGTACCCGCTCGATCCGCAGGACATCTACTACCACTGGCAGAAGACCGGCGTGGTCATCCCGTACAGCGAGTGCACACAGATGACGAGCTACGAGCACAAGGTCACGCAGTTCTGGATCCATCACCCGGGCGCGAAGGCGAAGCTCGTTCCCGTCGACCTGCAGTGGCTGTGGCAGCCGAGCGTCGTCGAAACGGCGTCGAGCCCCGGTGCGGGCTCGTGGGTCGGCACGCTCCGGTCGACGGCCGAACCTGTGTACATGATCGCGGTCTACATCCTTGCGATCGTCGGTCTCTTCCTCGTCCCGCGGGCCCTCGCGGCGCTCGCGCTTCTCCTCCTCGGCTACCAGACGCTGGTTGCGATGATCTTCGTCGGCGTCACGCGCTATCGCGTTCCGTGGGACTTCCTCCTCGACCTCTTGGCAGCGGCGGCGCTCGCCGCGATCGCGGCGCGCGTGCGCACGAGGCCCCGCACGTGAAGGCGATCCGCATCCGTGTGCTCGTGCTCGCCGCGGCGCTCCCGTTGCTCTTCCTGCACGTCCACTATCAGCCCGGCGTCGTCATTCACGCCGGCTCGACGAGCGTGCATGCGTACCTTTCCGACTTCGCCGTGCTCGCCGTCGTCGTGGCCGCGCTCGTATCGGGTGCTGTCGAAGGCTGGCGGCCGCTACGCGCAGGACGTCCTCTCTGGATCGCGGGCTTCGTCTTCTTCGCGTGGGTGCTCGCCGAGATCGCGTGGGGCCGGCACGTCTCCTCCACCGGGTACGCATGGCACGCGCACGCGGTCACAGGCGCGAAGTTCTTCGAGTACGCCCTCCTCGCTCCGGCGGTTCCGCTCCTCCTTCGGGACGCCCGCGACATCGCAGTCGCCGCCTGGTCGCTCGCGACCTGGAATGGGCTGGCGGCCGTCGTCGGCCTCGCGCAGTTCTTCGGCGCCGCTGTGTTCATGGCGGACGGCCGCGGCGGCGTGCGGCAGGCGTCGTTCATCGGCTCCTCCGACTGGGCCGCGCTGGCGGCCGCGACGCTGCTCGTCGGCATCGTCGGGATCGCGCTGCCCCGGCTCGGGGTCGGGCGGGCGCTCATCCTGGTGGCGACGACCGGAGGGGTCGTCGGCATGATCATCGCCGGCGCGCTTGCGTCGGTCATCGGCCTCGCAACGGCGCTCGTCGTGCTCGCGGTCGTCCTCTTCGCACGCCGCGAGCTCCATCCCCGCCGAGTGGCGGCCGTGGCCGCTACCGGGCTCGTGGTGCTTGCCGGGACGCTGGCGATTCGCAGCAGCGACCTCAACGCGTTTCGCAACTTCGTCGACTCGGCACCCGCGAGCTCACAATCGAGCGCCGACCGCACACCCTCGTATGCCCATCGCACGCTGCTCTCCTGGCTCGGCTACGAGATCTGGAAGGACCATCCCGTTCTCGGCGTGGGCTGGGAGGGGACGACCGAGCCGGCCGTCTTCGACCCCTACCTCCCGGCAGCGCACCGTCGCTTCCCGAACGAGACGCCTCTGGCCTTCCCGTCGGCGAACCGCCGGTACGGCGTTCAGGATGCGTGGATCGAGGCGGCGGCCGACCTCGGCGCCGTTGGGCTGGTCTTCTGGGCGGCGCTGTTCGCGGCCGCAGCGTGGCTCGCAGCGCAGGTCCGTCGCTCGGCGACCGGTCTGTACGCCCTCGCCGGCCTTGGGCTGCTTGTCTGGCTGTGGGCGGCGCAGGGCTTCTACGCGGGGATCCCGCTCGACGCGCTCACCTGGCTCGTCTTCGGCGTAGCCGTCCTTCGCCTCGAGTCAGGCGGAGATGCTGCCGAGGTCGAAGGTCGCCGTCTGGCCGGCTGAGTTCGTCGCCTGGAGCGACGCCTGCCACGTCCCGGATGGGATCGCGACCTGCGCGGTGCCGGATACCGGCTGCTGGCCGAGGTCGAGCGTCTGCGGAGGATTCGCGCCGGCCGGATCGACGAGCTCGACGACGAGGTGCAGCGACGGCGTGCCCGGATCGTCGGCCTGCCACGTGAGCGTCGTCCCCGCGAGCTGAGCCTGCAGGTCGGCGGGCGGCGCCGTGTCGAAGGCGACGACGACCGGTGCGAGCTGCACCGTCGAGCGCCGGCCGACATAGCTTGTGGCCGACACGGTCACCGGATACGTCCCGGGTGCGAGCGTCGGCGGAGGCGTCCACACGATCACGTGCGTGCCGCGACCGAATCGGTACGTGAACACCTTGCCGGCGACCGTGACGGTCACCGAGGAACGCTGCGAGATCGTGATCGGAATCGACGCGGTGTCGAGCCAGCCGTCCGCCGGCTGCGGATACACCGTCGGCGTCGCGGTCCCCTCGGTCACCTTCGGTGCGCCAAGGTAGTCCTGGAACCGCCGCGCCGCGTCGCTCCAGTACGGATCGTGCGTCTGTGCGGCGAGCTTCGCGAGCAGCGCCGTCACGAACTGCTCGTAGCTGAGGGACGCGTGCGCGCCGCGCAGCTCGTACAGCGACCAGTCGCCCGTGTCGAACCGTGGGAACATCGCCTTCGCCGCCGCGGTCATGCGCTGCGCGAGCGCTGTCGCCGCCGCATTGCCCGTCGTCTGTCCGTACTCGGTCAGCGAGACGATCGTCTGCAGCTGCGCGTTGAAGACGATCTCGTGGTCGAAGCCGTACAGCTGGATCCAGGGCCCGGCAGAGGTGTTCGTCACGAGCTGCGGCACGGCGGCGTACGCGCGCGCAGCGTCAGCGGTCAGCTGCGGGTCCGCGAGCAGCGAGCCCGCGCGCGCAAGCGCCTGTGCGGCGAGCGCCTCCGCCATGCCGGACGCCCACGGCGGCCTGCCGATGCCGAAGCCGAACGAGTACTCCCAGATCAGGCGCGGCCCGCGCGGCACCGCGCGCGCGACGAGCGCATCTGCGAGCGCTTGCGTCTTGTCCACGTCGTGTGCAGCCGCCGCGTTCGCGAGCGCCGAGAAGCTCGCGAGCGGATGGAACTCGAGACCCTTGTACGGGAACCAGCGATACACGATGCCGTCGACGTCGGTGACGTCGATCGGCTTGTCCGGGACGCGGTGCGTCTCGAAGTAGTCGAGGTTCTGCTCGAGCTGCGTGAACAGCGCGAGTGCGCGCGGCGACGTGTACGAGTCCCACAACGTCGTCAGTTGCGCGAGCTGCGACGCGATGAGACGCGCACGCAGCTTCGGCAAACGCCGCTCGTCCCACAGCGCGCGCTTGACATCGCGTCGGTACCGAGTCGCATCCACCGGCTTCAGCCAGCGCTGCGCGAGTGCGTGCGTGATCCCGCGCTGCACGAGCTCCTGGCTCGTCGCGCCGCGCGCCGCCGACGCCGTCGGAGCCCACATGAGAACGAACGCCGCAGCGGCCGTCGCCGCCCGCTTCATCTCAGCGAGCGGACTGGCTCGACGGCATACAGGCTGGAGTAACCGTGAAACAGCAAGCGCATTCCGTCCCCAGATACTGGGACGTAATGACCGTGGTGAAAGTTGAGGACGACGTGTCCGCTCTTCGCGTCGACGCCGACAATGCGGTGCGCGAAGCTTCCCGCGTACGCGACGCCGTCGACGACGACGGCCGCCCCCGAGATCGGCCCGCCTGCGCCGACCTCCCAGAGCACGCGCCCGCTCGCCGCGGACACGCCGTAGAAGACGCCGTTGTACCCGCCGAAGAACACGCGCCCGCCCCAGACCGCGGGCGAGGAATAGACGTACGAGCCGGTGGAGATGCGCCACAGGTAGCGGCCGTGCGTGGAGAACGCCGTGAGCGAGTCGCCCGTCGACGAGGGCACGAACACGCGGCCGTGCGCGACCGCCGGTGTCCCGTAGATGCGGCCGTTCACGCTCGCCGTCCACCGCGTCGCGCCGGTCTCCGCCGACAAGGCCCATAGGCGCCCTGCGTAGTCACCGACGTAGAGCGTCCCACCTGCGATCGACGCGCTGGACGTGATCTTCGCACCGAGGTCCCTCGTCCAGCGGAGGCGATGCGTGCGGAGGTCGAGCGCCACGAGCCGGCCGTCCCAGGTGCCGAAGTAGTCGATGCCCTGCCGCACGATGGGCGACGACTCGATCGGCGATCCGACGTCGTAGCTCCAGCGCACCGAGCCGTTCGCTCGGTCGAGCAACGACACGCGGCCGTCCATCGAATGATGAACGAGCTCGGTCCCGTCGATCGCAAGAGAAGACGCCATGACGGCGTTCGTCCGGTGCCGCCACAACACGTCGCCGTTTCGCATCGCGATCGCGAACACCACGCCGCTGCGGTTGCCGACGTAGGCGACGCCGTTGTCGACGACCGCCGGGAACTCGACGAGCCCGCCGAGCGGCACGAACCAGACGGTCTTGAACGGAGGATGCAGATGGATGTGTACCTGCGACTGCGCCCGCGAGAATGTCGCGCCGTACATCGGCCATTGCAGGTTCGACCGGTAGATGCGGACCGCCACCAGCCGGTGAGCTGCGAACGGCTCGAAGAGCGTGCGCGTCCCGAAGCCGTCGGCGGCGACGGTGACATACATGCTCTTGCGATCCGGCACGCGGATGACGGCCTCGCCGAGCCGATTCGTGCGGGCCGTGCGATGCCACAGCCGTACGGTCGCGCCGCGCACGAGCGTGCTGCGGTCGCCGTCGACGACGGTGACGACCAGCTTCGCCGGCCGAAGCGTTGCGAGGTGCCGTCGCGGCTGGGCCACCGCGGCATGGTGGACCGCCCCGCCGCCACAACCGGCGAGGACGGCGATAAGCAAAACCCCTAGGGTTCCGCGACAGGCTCTGGGAGCTCTTCCGCGAACGGCTCCAACGTACCGCTCTTGCCGGTCGACAGCACGAGCTCCGAGAAGAAACGGGTCATGTACAGGCCTGCGCGGAAGTCTCCGAGGCGCGGCTCGGGCCGCTCGCCGGCTGCCAGGGCGAGCGCGAGCTCGGGGTACCGGCTGCCCGCCGCCGTCGGCAGCGGGAAGCCGCCGCCGAAGCGCGGGTTGATGTCGGTGATCCGATGCGTGCCGTCCGGCTCGCGGAAACACTGGATGTTCGCCGGCCCGACGATGCCGAGGGTCTCCGAGACGTGGCGCCCGACCTCAATCAGATCGGCGTCGCGGATCGTCATCCCCTTGATCGACTCCCCGCCCTTCGACTCGATCATCGTGCGAGGCACGGCGTTCAGGCAGCGCCCGTCGAGGTCGCAGAACACGTCGATGGAGAACTCCTCGCCGCGGCAGCACGCCTGCACCATCGAGTCGACGGTCGTGTAGCCGACGAAGAAGTCGAGCTCGCGCCGGTCGGCGCAGCGGAAGATGTTGCGCGAGCCGAAGCCGTGACGCGCCTTGACGAGCACGGGGTACTCGACGTCCGCGGGCACATCGTCCGGCAGCCATGTTGCGGGCGACCCGATGCCGCGCGCGACGAAGAGGAGGTGCGCGAGCCACTTGTCGGCGAGCGCGTCCACGACCTCGGGTGACGGCAGCAGCACGAGGGCGCCGAGCTCGTCGCGCGCACGGGAGAGGACGCCGTGGTCGAGGTCGGTCAGCGGCACGATCAGCGCGATGTCGTGGACGGTGACGAGCGCGGCGAGCGCGGAGACGTAGTCCGGATCGTTGACGCGCGGCGTGAACGCATGGTCGTCGGCGTGGTAGAGCGCGGGCGCGAGCGGGTTCACGTCGACCGCGAGTGTTCGAGCGCCCGCGCGCCGGAACGACGTGACGATGTCGACGCGCTGGCCCGCGCAGGTGAAGAGGACGCCGCCGCTGCTCACGACGCGAGAGGGTACCGTCGTGGCCTAGTGCGCCGTCTTATCGCTGCTCTCGTCATTCTCTTCGGGCTCTGGCTGGTCGCGGTCGCGGTCCTCT
>DATLQV010000051.1:0-147208 GCA_035534955.1 Gaiellaceae bacterium | reverse complement strand
ACGTCGATGCCGAGCTTCACACGCAGGGGCCGACCGAGCTTCAGCTTCTCCTGGAGGCCGCCCGCCGGAAGGACGTCGACCGCGTTGCGCGTCAACTCTGCGATACCCATCGGAGGGCTAGACTATCCCGGTTCTGGCGCTCTTCCGGAGAAATAGGCGCCGACCCAAGCGTCGGCGGATCCGCAAGCTCAGACTCCTCGCCCTCCTCGCGGTTCTCTGGGCACTGGGCACGGCGTCGTTCACCTTCGGACTTCTGACCTCGATCGCGGCGAAGATCCCGGAGCTCGACCCGTCGAAGCAGCACACGCAGGCGAACACCTACGTCTACGCGTCCAACGGCTACACCGTGCTCTCGATCCTGCGCGGGTCGCAGGCGCGGATTATCGTGTCGTCCGCGCAGATCTCGCCGTGGATGAAGCACGCGATCGTGGCGATCGAGGACAAGCGCTTCTACGAGCACCGCGGCGTCGACCTGCGCGGCATGGCGCGCGCGCTCTGGGCGGACATCACGAGCCAGGGCGCGGTGCAGGGCGGCTCGACGATCACTCAGCAGTTCGTCAAGAACGCCTACCTGACCAGCCAGAAGTCGATCGGCCGCAAGCTCTTCGAGGCGGCTCTCGCCTGGCAGCTCGAGCAGCGGTGGTCGAAAGACCGGATCCTCACCGCGTACCTGAACACGGTCTACTTCGGCAACGGCGCCTACGGCGTCGAGCAGGCGAGCCGCGTGTACTTCCATCACAGCGCAGCGACGATGACGCCGGCGGAGGCCGCACTGCTCGCCGGCATCCCGGAGGACCCGAGCCTCTGGGACCCGGTTGCCCACCCGCAGCTGGCGAAGGCACGCCGCAACCTCGTGCTGAAGCAGCTCTACCTGCAGCACTACCTGACGACGAGCCAGTACGTGAACTCGATCGTCTACAAGATGCCCAATCCCGGGCAGGTGTTTCTCCCGTCGACCCAGAGCCTCGCTGCGCCGTACTTCGCGAACTACGTCAAGGACCAGCTCGTCCAGCAACTCGGGCCGGGCCGCACATTCGGCGGCGGGCTCAAGGTGCGCACCACGCTCGACGTCCAGTTGCAGCAGGCCGCCCGTGACGCGATCACGCAGGTGCTGCCCGCGAGCCTCGGGCCGACCGCCGCCCTCGTCGCGCTCGATGCACAGACCGGCGCGGTGCTCGCGATGATCGGCGGGCAGAACTACCACCGCAGTCAGTTCAACCTGGCGACGCAGGGCGAGCGCCAGCCGGGCTCCGCCTTCAAGCCGTTCGTGCTCGCGACGGCGCTGAAGGAGAACATCTCGCCGGCGACCATGATCACCTCGGTCAAGCACGTGACGATCAACGCCGGTGGCCGCCTCTGGCAGGTCAACAACTTCGAGGGCGAGGCGCTCGGTCCGATCAACCTCGCCAAGGCGATCGCCGTCTCGGACAACTCGGTGTTCTCGCAGCTGACGGCGCTCGTCGGGCCGTCCAACGTCGCCACCACCGCCCGCCGACTCGGCATCACGACGCCGCTCCAGGGATACTTCGCGATCGGGCTCGGCGCCGAGCCCGCCACGCCGCTCGAGATGGCGCGCGCATACGCCTCGTTCGCCGACGGCGGCAGTCGCATCGACGGGTCGATCTTCGGGAACCAGCCGCGCGCGGTGGACGAGATCACAATCGGCGGCAAGGTCGACGTGAACAGGCCGGTGTACGTGCCTGTGCTCACCTCGACCCAGGCGGAGGTGGTCAACCAGCTTCTCCAGGGCGTCGTGCAAGGCGGGACCGGGACGGCGGCGGCGATCGCCGGGCACGCGGTCGCGGGCAAGACGGGAACGACGGAGAACTACGGCGACGCCTGGTTCGTCGGCTACACACCGCAGATCGTGGCGGCCGTCTGGGTCGGCTATCCGAACAGCCTCGTGCCGATGCTGACCCAGTTCCACGGCCACCCCGTCGTCGGCGGCACGTTTCCGGCCCTGATCTGGAAGGCGTTCGTCCAGCGGGCGATCGCGCTCAAGAAGTACCCACCCGCCAACTTCACGGCGCCACCGTCGCTGTACGCGGCCCCGGTGACCGTGGTCAATCGCAACGGCATCCTCGAACGCGACAACGGCGTCTGCAAGAACATCGCGCAAGTCGAGTTCTACGGCGGCCAGGGACCGACCCGCGTCGCGACGTGCAAGCCGAACGAGGTCGATGTCCCCAACGTCGTCGGCCAGTCGATCGCTGCGGCCGAGGCGCGGATCATCGGCCAGCCGCTGACTGCGGCGTTCGTCTACAAGCCCGCGAAGACCGGTCAGCGCATGGGTTACGTGATCGGGCAATTCCCGCGCAACGGCACCCTATCCGCGTACGACAAGATCACACTTGTCCTGGCGAAGTCGCTCCACGGTGTCATCCCACGCGTGATCGGGCTGCGCCTGCCGACTGCCCGGCCCGAGCTTGTTCGTCTGCACCTAAAGATCCGGACAGCCGGTGACCCGACCGGACAGATCGTCAAGCAGTCGCTGCCGCCCGAGACCGCTTCGGCGCCCGGCCGCACGATCGTCCTCACGTTCAAGCCGAAAACGAGCGGCTGAGAAAGCGCGAGTCGGCGAGGCCGTAGCGCCAGCGCCGCTCGGCCGCCTTCGTGATCCCGATGCGCAGGCCGGTGACGACAGCCACCGGCCCCCGCCGGGGTCGTAGGTCGAACGGCGGTTCGTGCACGGAGAGCCCGTCGTGCTCGCCGGTCAGGCCGAGCGCCTGGCAGAGCCGGCCGGGCCCCGAGCAGAGCAAGCGCGAGTCGTCGCGGCCCCGGCGGGCGCGCATCTCGCCGAGCCCGTCGGTCGGCTCGAGCGCGCGCACGAGCACTGCGTCGCCGACCCCCTCTTCGCCGCAGACGAGGTTCAGGCACCAGTGCACGCCGTAGGAGCGGTAGACGTAGACGGCTCCGCCCGGCAGGAACATCGACGCGTTCCGGGCGGTGCGCCGGTTGCCGAAGGCGTGCGAAGCCGGATCGGCATGGTCGTAGGCCTCCACCTCGACGATGATCCCGCCGACGCCGTTCACGTGAAGCTGCGCGCCGATCAGCTCGGGCGCGAGCTCGTGGACGTCACGCCGCAGGTCCACGGAGCCTCTACACGAGCGCGGCGTGGAGCGCCTCGGCGACGCGCTCCTGGTCGGAGCGTCCGAGCCGCGCGTGGAAGGGAAGCGCCATCGTACGGTTGCTGCAGTCCTCGCTCACCGGCAGCATCCCCTCCGAGAAGCCGTACCGCTCGCGCATGTACGACTGCAGGTGAATCGAAGGCAGGTACGGCGCCGTCGCGATCCCCTGCTGGTCGAGCCGGGTCATCACCGCGCCGCGGTCGGCGCCCGGCGGGAGCTTCACGACGTAGACGAACCACGAGCGAACGTGATCCTCGTCATCGGGGAACGGCGTCTCGACGTCGACCCCGGCGAGCAGCTCGTTGTAGACGGCCGCGACACCGCGACGCGCTTCGAGGATGCGATCGAGCTTCCCGAGCTGGCCGATGCCGAGCGCGGCAGAGAGGTCGTCGAGGCGGTAGTTGTAACCGAGACGACCGTGCTGCAACCAACTCGATGTCTCGAGCCGGCCCTGGTTTCGCAAAGACACCAGCAGCTCGTGCTCATCGGCATCGCCGGTGGTCACCGCGCCACCCTCACCCGTCGTCATCTGCTTGTTGGGATAGAACGCCCACACCGCCGGATGCCCGTGCGAGCCCAGACGCCTGCCCTTGTAGGTCGCACCGAGCGCCTCGCAGGCATCCTCGATCAGCGTGATGCCGTGCCGCTCACAGAGCGGGATCAGCGCGTCGTACTCGGCCGGGTAGCCGAAGATGTCGACCGCGACGAGCGCCTTGGTCCGCGGGGTGATCGCCGCCTCGACCGCTGCCGGGTCGAGGTTGAACGTCAGCGGGTCGATGTCGGCGAACACCGGGATCGCGCCCTCGTAGATCGCGCAGTTCGCCGAGGCGACGAACGAATACGGCGACGTGATCACCTCGTCGCCCGCCTCGACGCCGGCGAGCCGCATGCACAGGTGCAGCCCAGCCGTCCCCGACGAGACCGCGGCGCAGTAGGGCGAGCCGACCGCATCGGCCAGAAGCGCTTCGAACCGCGGCCCGGTCGGACCGAGCGAGAGCCAGCCCGAGCGCAGAACCTCGAGGACGAGCTCCTCGTCGCACTCGTCGATCCACGGCGCGCTCAGGTTGATGCGAGTGGTGATGCTCAACGAATCAGCTGCGCGCGAGCTGCGGCACGTGGTCGAGCCAGTGCGACCACCGCTCGCTCTTGCCGCGCACCGTGTCGAGATAGGCCCTCTGAATCGCGAGCGTCACCTCACCGACACCGATCTCGTAGTCATCGATCGAACGGAGCGGCGTCACCTCGGCGGCAGTGCCGCACATGAACACCTCGTCCGCGAGGTAGAGGTCGGAGCGGATGAGCGGCTTCTCGATCACGGTGTAGCCGAGGTCGGACGCGATCTGCTTGATCGTGTCGCGTGTGATGCCGGGCAGGATCCCGGACGAGAGGTCGGGCGTGTAGATCACACCGTCGCGCAGGACGAAGATGTTCTCGCCCGAGCCGTCGGCGACCGTTCCCTCGGGGGTGAGCAGGATCGCCTCGTCATATCCGGCATTGTTCGCCTCGGTGACCGCGAGCATCGAGTTCAGGTACACCCCGGTGGCCTTCGAGACGTGCGGGACGACGTTCGGCGGCACACGCTGCCACGAGGAGATCTTCGCGCGGATGCCCTTGCTGAGCCCCTCCTCGCCGAGGTACGAGCCCCACGGCCAGCTCATGATCACGGTCTCGACCGGGTTGTCGCGCGCCGCCACGCCGAGCTGGCCGTAGCCGTAGAAGGCGATCGGGCGCACGTAGCACTCGGGCAGGCCGTTGGCACCGAGGAGCTCGTTGCAGGCGCTCTTCAGCTCGTCGACGGTGTAGGGAACCGGCATGTGCAGGAGGCGCGCCGAGTTGTGCAGGCGCTGCATGTGCTCGCCGAGCCGAAACACGGCGGGCCCCTTGGGCGTGTCGTAGCAGCGGATGCCTTCGAAGACACCGGTGCCGTAGTGCAGGCCGTGCACACCGACGTGGACCTTGGCGTCCGCCCAGTCGACGAGCTCGCCGTTCATCCAGATCTTCTCGGTCTCCTGCACCGCGCCGCTCCTTTTCCTGGGCCCTGGGACGATCCGGATTCTACCCGTGGCTCACCAGGTCGACGGGGCGCGCCCGCGCGAGCCGCAGGAGCTCGCCGGGGCTGATCGACGCCATGTGCGACGGGCTGCCGGCCCCGATCCAGACCACGCCGTGGGCGAGCAGCGAGGAATCCATCAGGGTTTGCGTGACGGCGCGATGCGGAAAAGGCGCCACGGCGCCGGGCTCGAAACCGGTCGCCTCGAGCACCTCGCCGGGGCGCGCCACACGAACGAGCTGCGCCGGCAGCGCGGCCGCAACCGCCCGCTCGTCGGCGCGCCGGTCACCGGGGACGAGCACGAGCACGAATGCTCCGTCGCACACGAGCACGAGCGACTTGACGATCTGGGAGAGGTCGCAGCCGATCGCACGCGCAGCCTCGCGGGCGGTCGGTGTCCCTTCCTCGAACTCCTCGATCCGGGACTCGACCGCTGCGCCACGGAGGACGGCGGAAACGCGTTCGACAGACTCGGGCCAGGCCACCGCCCGCTATGAGATCAGATAGGCCTCGTCCATGCCCTCGCGCAGCTCGGCCACGAGCTCGGGCGGGGCGGGCGAGTCGATCGAGAGCGCCATCAGCGCCTTGCCGCCCGCGCGGTTGCGCGAGACGGTCATGTTGGCGATGTTGACACCGGCTGCGCCGAAGAGCGTGCCGATGCGCCCGATCACCCCCGGAATGTCGTCGTAGAGCAGCAGCGCCATGCGCGGGGCGAGCTCCATCTCGAGATCGAAGCCGAGCGCGCTGACGAGAAAGTGCCGCGCGTCGGTGCCGATCGTCGTTCCGGCGACGCGGACGTCGTCGGCCGACACCGCCACCAGATTGGTGTAGTCGCGCGACGAGCGACGCTTCTCCTCGGACACGTCGATACCGCGGTCGGCCGCGACCACCGGCGCGTTCACGTAGTTCACCGGCTGGTCGGTGTGACCCTGGAAGGCGCCGTTCAGCGCTGCGACGGTGAGCAACCGCGTGTCGTGGTCGGCGAGCTCGCCGTACACCTCGATCGTGATGCGCCGCACGTCGCCGCCGGCGAGCTCCATCGCAAGGCGCCCGAGCTTGGCGACCAGCGGAACGTACGGCCCGAGTACCTCGAGGTCCTCTGCGCCGATCGTCGGGATGTTGACCGCATTCGAGACCAGGCCGCCCTCGAGCGCGGCGGCAACCTGCTCGGCGACGACCACGCCCGCCCGGTCCTGGGCCTCCTCCGTCGAAGCGGCGAGGTGCGGCGTCACGACCACGTTGGGGGCCGCGAGCAGCGGGCCCGAGTACGGCTCCTGCACGTACACGTCGATCGCCGCCCCGGCGACCTTGCCCGACTCGAGCGCCGCAATCAGCGCCGGCTCGTCGACGAGCTCGCCGCGAGCCGCATTCACGATCCGCACTCCGTCCAGCATGCGTCCAATCGCATCTGCGTCGATCGCGTTGCGGGTGTCGTCGTTCAACGGCAGGTGCAGCGTCAGGAACTCGGCGCGCGCGAGCACCTCGTCGAATGTCCCGCTCTCGACACCGAGCTCCTTGAAGCGCTCCACGGAGACAAACGGATCGTAGGCGAGCACCTTCATCTGCAGACCGAGCGCGCGGCGCGCCACCTGGCGGCCGATCCGTCCGAACCCGAGCATGCCCAGCGTCTTGTCGGCGAGCTCGACCCCGCCCCACTTCGACCGCTCCCAGCGGCCCTCGACGAGGGCGGCGTGCGCCTGCGGGATGTTGCGCGCCAGCGCGAGCAGCAGGCCGATCGTGTGCTCGGCCGCGGAGACGACGTTCGACTCGGGCGCGTTCGCCACGACAATGCCCCGCCTCGTCGCGGCGTCGACGTCGACGTTGTCGACCCCCACCCCGGCGCGCCCGATCACCTTCAGCCGCGCGCCTCGCGCGATCACGTCCGCGGTCACCTTTGTCGCCGAGCGGACGATCAGCGCGTCGTACCGGTCGATGATCTCCTCGAGTGGTGACTCGGTGTCGACGTCGACGTCGAAGCGCTTCCGCAGAAGCTCGACCCCCGCATCTGCAATCACCTCACGGACGAGAACGCGTGCGGTCACGCCGTAGCGGTCATACCGTTACGGGGCTCTCGTAGGCCTCGAACGCGCGCGGGACGGCAACGCCCCGTTCGATCGCTGCGCCGAGCTCGACGAGAGACAGCTCGATCGCCGCCAGCGCCGTCGCGATGTCGAACACGTCGAACCAACCGATGTGGCCGATCCGAACGATCAGGTCTTTCAGGTGTCCCTGGCCGGGCGCAAGCGTGACGCCGTGGCGATCACGGAGGTGCAGGAGCAGCACGGCCGGGTCGATCCCTTCAGGCACCCGCACGGCGGTCACGACGGCAGCGGAGTCGTCGTCGGGCGAGAACAGCTCGAGCCCCATTGCCTTCACGCCGGCCCGCGCCGCGCGGCCGAGGCGGATGTGGCGCTCGAACCCTGCCTCGAGGGTGTCGCCGAGGATCAGCCCGAGCGCGACGTCGAGGCTACGGATCAGCGAGACGGCCGGCGTGAACGCCGCGTCCAGCTTGTCCTGGGCCTGCTTGTTCCTGGGCCAGTCGAAATAGAAGCTGCGCGACGGCTTCAGGCGCTCGAGGACGTGCGCGGGCAGGGACGCCAGCGCGAGCCCGGGCGGGCACATCAACGCCTTCTGCGAGCCCGAGATGACGACATCGATCCCCCAGGCATCCGTCTCGAGCGGCACGGCGCCGAGCGACGAGATGGCGTCGACGACGAGCGTCGCGCCGCCGACCGCCTCCTTGATCGCGCGCACGTCGGAGACGACGCCCGTCGAGGTGTCGGACTGCTGGCAGAACACGATCTCGGCTCCTGATTCGCTCACCGCGGCGCCCACCTCGGCCGGGTCCGGGACCTCGCCCCACTCATAGCGGAGCGCCTGGACGTCGAGCTCGTGCTGGTTGCAGATCGAGATCCAGCGCTCGCCGAACGAGCCGTGGCTGACGACGGCGACACGATCGCCGCTCGTACAGAGATTTGCAACGGCCGACTCCATCGCTCCGGTTCCGGAGGCGGTGAAGAGCAGCACGTCCGAGCTCGTGCGAACGACATCCTTGAGCCGCGCGAGGGTCCGCGCATAGACCTCGCGGAAGTCCGGACCACGATGGTGGACGATCGGCTCGGCCCCGGCCGCGAGCACCGCCGGGGGCACGGGCGTCGGGCCCGGCGTGAAGAGGTACCGCTTCTCCAAAGCGGTACCAGCGTAGCGGCGGTTCCCTGGCGCAGACAGGGAATGCGGCGTTCAGGCCGGGCAAGCGCCCACGGGTTGACCCACTTGACGGAGCGCGGCTCCGCCGGGCTCACAGCACACTATGACCGTGGACGTCCTCCTGTCATTCGCCGCCGCGCTCGTCTCGCTTCGCCTCGCGGGCCTGCTTGCCCGCGCACGGCGACATGCCTGGGCGGGCGGCGCGCTCTCGTTCGCGGTCGCCGCCGCCGCGATGGCGTGGGGCGCCGCCCACGGCTGGGACGCCCACGTGTTCCGGATCTGGTACCTGACCGGCGCGCTGCTCGCAGCGCCGCTGCTCGGCATCGGCTCACTGCAGCTCGCGGGCCGCCGCTTCGCCGCCCCACTCGGGCTCGTCTACACCGGCATCGCCGTCGGTGTCGCCGCGGCGATGCCCTTGCACGGGACGTTCGACTCCACGCGGGTGCCTCACGCCCAGAATCACGTCGACGCGCTCCCACGCATCGTGGCGATCGCGGGCAGCTCGCTCGGGACCCTCGCGGTCCTCGTGGTCGCGGCAGCCACGCTGAAGCGGCGCCCACTCGGCAACGCGCTGGTCGTCGCCGCCGTGGTCGCCGCCGCAGGCGGGTCGGCGCTGACGCAGACAGCCGCCGGGGCGGCCGCCGCCTGCTTCGCGCTCGCCGCGGGGCTCCTCTATGCGGCGGTGCGCGTCTAGGAACCTGGTTGCCTGCGCAGCCGAAACCAGGATCGTGTCCTTCAGCGATCCCCGGGAGGCACCAGACGTGAACCTGGTTTCGCCTGCGGCGAGAACCAGGTTCAGCAATCGTCGCCTGCGCCACCGTCCGGACGTTCGATCCTGGTTGCCGGCGCAGCCGGAACCAGGATCGTGTCAGCGATTTCTCCGGGAGGCACCAGACGTGAACCTGGTTTCGCCTGCGGCGAGAACCAGGTTCAGCAATCGTCGCCGGCGCCACCGTCCGGACGTTCGATCCTGGTTGCCGGCGCAGCCGGAACCAGGATCGTGTCTGAAGCGTTTCGGCGAAGGTCCAACACGCGAGCCTGTCAGGTTCACGCGCTGAGCTTCGCGCGCACGCGCTCGTTGACCACGCGCGGGTCGGCCCGGCCGCCGGTCTCCTTCATCACCTGACCGACGAAGAAGCCGATCAGGCCCTCTTTGCCGCTTCGGTACTGCTCGGCCTGCGCCGGGTTTGCCTCGATGATGCGCTCGATCACCGGGTCGAGTGCGCCTGCGTCGGCGACGACCTTCTGTTCGAGGTACGGCGCGGCACTGAAGCCCTCGTCGCCGACCTTCGCGAGCGCTTCGTCGAACGTGCCCCGCGGGATCTCCGAACGTGCCGTGACGAGTTGCGCCAGCTCTACTGCGTCGACGGCGTCCGGTGAGATCCCCGTCGCGACGAACTGGTTGGCAAGCACGTTCGCCGCCTCCTTTGCATCGGCGCCCGCCGCGACGAGGGCCGACCAGAGCCGGTCGAGCCCACCCGTCACGAGCACGTCGGCGTCGTAGAACGAGAGCGTGTCGGCGACGCGGCGGATGCGCGCGCCCGGCAGTTCGCCGATCTCTCCGCGCAGGCGGTCGATGAGCTCGTCCGGCGGATGCACCGGGACGAGGTCGGGCTCGGGGAAGTAGCGGTAGTCCTGCGCCTCTTCCTTGGAGCGAGACGGCGGCGACTCCTCGTCGCCCGGCACGAAGTGCAGCGTCTCCTGCTGCACCTCTCCACCGGCCTCGTAGATCTGGATCTGACGCGCGATCTCGCGCTCGATGCCTTTTGCGGCGAAGTTGAACGAGTTCATGTTCTTCAGCTCGGTGCGCGTGCGCAGCTCATCCGAGCCGGCGGGCCGCACCGAGACATTGACGTCGAAGCGCATCGAGCCCTTCTCGAGCTCGGCGTCGGAGAGGTCGAGCTCGACGACTGTCTGACGCAGCAGCTGCAGAAAGCGCTTGGCCGTCTCGGCGTCGTGGATGTCGGGCTCGGTGACGATCTCGACGAGCGGCGTACCGCCGCGGTTGAAGTCGACAAGTGTCGCCGTCGCACCGTGCAGGCGCCCCGATACGGCAACGTGCACGTTCTTGGCGGCGTCCTCCTCCAGGTGCGCACGCGTGATCCGGATCGTCACGTCGCCGTCCGCCGCCGGCACCACGAGCGCGCCTTTCGCGCACAGCGGTTCGTCGTACTGGCTGATCTGGTACGCCTTCGGCAGATCGGGATAGAAGTAATTCTTGCGGTGGAACACGGCACGCTCGGCGATCGTGCAGTCGAGCGCCAGCCCGAGTTTGATCGTCTCCTCGATTGCTCGCCGGTTGGGCACGGGCAACGCACCCGGGAACGCGAGGCACACCGGGCACACGTTGGTATTCGGTCTGTCACCGAAGTAATTACGGCAGCGGCAGAACATCTTCGTTTGTGTCTTCAGCTGCACGTGGATCTCGAGCCCGATCACGGCCTCCCATGTGGTCGTCGTGCTCATCGGAGCCTCGCCGGGACGACGTCGAAGGCGAGCGCCTGCTCGAGCGCATGGCCCGCCCGGAAGAGGGTGTTCTCGGAGAACTGCGGGCCGATCAGCTGCAGGCCGACCGGCAGGCCCTCCGAGAGGCCGCAGGGGATGTTCAGCCCCGGCAGGCCGGCCATGCACGACGGGATCGTCAGCACGTCGTTCAGGTACATCGCGATCGGATCGTGCACCTTGGCCCCGAGCTCGAACGCCACGGTCGGGCTCGTCGGCGACACGATCAGGTCGAACTGCTCGAACACCGCATCGTGCTCGCGGCGAATGATCGTGCGCACGCGCTGCGCCTTGCCGTAGTACGCGTCGTAGTAGCCCGACGAGAGCGCGTACGTGCCGATCATGATGCGCCGCTTCGGCTCGTCGCCGAAGCCGTCGTGTCGCGTGTTCATGACCATCTCGCGGAAGTCGTCGCCGGGGGAGCGCAGGCCGTACCGCGCACCGTCGTAGCGCGCGAGATTCGACGAGGCCTCGGCGGGCGCGACGAGGTAGTAGCAGGCAACGCCGTATTCGACCGAGCGGGGCAGCGAGCACTCCCCAACCTCGGCGCCGAGCGACGCAGCATGCTCGATCGCGACACGCACGGCGGCGCTGACGCCCGGCTCGATCCCCTCGGCCTCGTTCATCTCCTTCGGCACGCCGATGCGCAGCCCCTTCAGGCTGTCCCCGGCCGGCAGCTCGACGACCGGCACGTCGACAGTCGTCGAGTCGTTTGCGTCGCGGCCGCTGATGATCGAGTACAGGTACGCGCAATCGCGCACGTTCTTCGCGACGGGCCCGACCTGGTCGAGCGACGAGGCGAACGCGACGACCCCGTAGCGCGAGACGGTGCCGTACGTGGGCCGCAACCCGACGTTGCCGCAGAGCGCCGCCGGCTGCTTGATCGAGCCGCCGGTATCGGAGCCGAGCGCCCACGGTGCGAGCCCGCCCGAGACCGCGGCCGCCGAGCCGCCGCCCGACCCGCCCGGCACCCGCGTCGGGTCCCACGGGTTGTGCGACGGGCCGAAGGCGGAGTTCTCGGTCGACGAGCCCATCGCAAACTCGTCGGTGTTCGTCTTGCCGAGCACGCGCAGCCCGTGCGCCTTGCAGCGCTCGACGACCGTCGCGTCGTACACCGGAACATAGTGCTCGAGCATCTTCGAGCCCGCCGTCGTCGGCACGCCCTTCGTCCCGATCACGTCCTTGACCGCGATCGGGAGGCCGTCGCCGCCGGGATCGGCGCAGACGTGCAGGTAGGCGTGCAGTTCCTCGTCGCGCACGCCGATCGCTTCGAGGTACGCGGCGAAGAGCTCGGCGCCCGAGATCTCGCCCGCCTCGAGCTGCCGCTTCGCCTCCTCTGCGGTCAAGCGAAGCGTGTCGATCATGCGGGTGGCACCTTGAAGTGGTCGTCCTGGCGCTCGGGCGCGTTTGCGAAGGCGTCGTCGAGTGAGAGCGACGGGTGCGGCACGTCCTCGGCCCACGCGTTCGCGATCTCGAGCGGATGCGCGGTCGGCGGCACGTCGGAGAGGTCGAGCTCCGAGACCTTCGAGACGGCCTCGAGGATGTCGGAGAGCTGCTCCTGGAAGCGACCGACCTCCTCGTCGGTCAGCTCGAGGCGCGCGAGCCTCGCCACCTGCAGAACTTCCTCTCTCGTGATCCGTGCCATGTGCTGAATCCTCCCATGTACCCGCTGTCATACGACGAGAGGCTCCTCTCGGAGCCTCTCGTACAACTCGGTTCCGAAAAGGTCTAGAGCGCCGTGACGTTCGCTGCCTGCAGGCCCTTGTCGCCCTGCACGACTTCGAACGCGACGCGCTGACCCTCGGTCAGCGACTTGTAGCCCTCACCGGCGATGGCGGAGAAGTGGACGAACACGTCCGCCTCGCCGTTCCCACGCTCGATGAAGCCGTAGCCCTTCTCGTTCGAGAACCACTTGACCGTACCTTCAGCCACTTCCGACTACTCCTTGCTGGATGACTACAAGTCCGCCGTGACCGACGGAGATGCGCAAGATTAACACTGAATCACTGCGGATATGCAAGCTCGCCGCGGCGATACCGTGCACATCGCACGGCGTTTTCCAACAGGCAGGCGATGGTCATCGGGCCCACGCCACCCGGCACCGGCGTCATCAGCGCCGCCACCTCGAGGGCACCAGGATCGACGTCGCCGACCAGGCCCGCCTCTGTGCGGTTGATCCCCACGTCGATCACGACCCCGCCGGGCCGGATCATGTCTGGAGTCACCATCCCCGGCACGCCGACGGCGGCGACGAGCACGTCCGCAGCGAGCGTCAGGGCCGCGAGATCGCGCGTCCGCGAGTGGCAGATCGTGACGGTCGCATTCGCCTGCAGCAGCAGGTGCGCCATCGGCTTCCCGACGATGTCGCTGCGCCCGATCACGACCGCGCGGGCGCCTTCGAGCGCGACGTCGTGCTCGGCCAGCATCGCCATCACGCCAACGGGTGTGGCTCCGACGAGCGTCGGCCGCCCCAGGAAGAGCTGTCCCGCGTTGAAGGGGTTCAGGCCGTCGACGTCCTTGGCCGGGGCGATGGCACGCAGGACGTGCGCCTCGTCGATGTGGTCGGGAAGCGGCAGCTGCACGAGGAGCGCATCGATCTCGCCGTCTGCATTGAGCGCCGCGACGGTTGCGAGCAACTCGTCCTCCGAGGTTCCGGCCGGCAGCCGAACGTCGCGTGCGTCGAAGCCGGCCTCGACGGCTGCTTTGTGCTTGAGCCGGATGTACACCTCGGACGCCGGATCCTCCCCGACGAGAACGGTCACAAGGCCGACGTGGCCGATCTCTTTGACGGCTTCGGCCACCTCCGCACGGATGCGGTCGGCGATCGGCTTCCCCTTGATGAGCGTGGCCGGCATGTATGCGAGTCTATGCAGAACATGCGCTGGCCTCGGCGAAACGATGCAGCTTCGATCGACGAGCGCCGCGAGGCGATGGGCCTCGCCGGCGGTCTCGTCACGTCGGTCGACCTCGAGCCGTTCGCAGGAGCGGCCGAGTCGCTGGTCGGCGTCGCCGTGCTCCCGGTCTCCGCCGCGCCCGTCGAGCTCGAGCTCGGCGCCTACGAATTGTCAGACACGGGTGACCTCGTCGAGACCGGCCGCGCCACCGAGACGGTGCACGTGCCGCTCGCGCACACCGAGGGCGGCCTCACCGCGTCGATGACGCGCGGCGCGAAGGCGGCCGGCACCATCCGCACCTACGCCCTGCACGACCGGATCACGCGCGCGTCGTGCTTCGTCTGCAAGAACGCCGGCGAGGCGGTCGCACTCGCGCACTGGATCGAGGCCGAGCTGCCGCAGATGCGGGCCTGGCTCGAGTCGGTGGACGTGGCGGCGTTGTCGAAGCACGCAAAGTTGCGCGGAGTCAAGACGCACGTGGTCGGACCGATGTGCCATGTGCTCTGGCGATGGACGACCGGCGACGCGGTCGGGCCGAACATGATGACGCGCAACTCCTACGCCCTGAACATGGCCTACGTGATGCCGCAGGCGCCGGTGAAGCCGGAGCGCGCGATCCTCGAGGCGAACATGGGCGGCGACAAGAAGGCGTCGGCGGAGTTCTTCCAGTCGGGCCACGGCAAGACCGTCCTCGCGGAGGCGTTCCTCTCCGACGAGCAGATCCGCCGCGTGCTGCGCACGACCGCCGAGGATCTCGAGGCGCTGTCGTGGGCGGGCACGCACGGTTCGGTGGCGAGCGGCATGCAGTCGGTGGCGTTCACGCCGGCCTCGGCGATCGCCGCGATCTTCGCCGCGACCGGCCAGGATCTCGGCATGGTCGCGACGAGCTCGATGGCGCACGGGGTCGCGCGCCGGCTCGCGGGCGGCCTCCAGGTGTCGATCCGCTTCGGCGGCATCGAGGTCGGGACGGTCGGCGGCGGCACCACCCTGCCCTCTGCACGCGACTGGCTCGCGACGATCGGCTGCGCCGGCGCCGGCACGGTCTACCGCTTCGCGCAGATCGTCGCGGCGGCCGCCCTGTCGCTCGAGATCAGCGCGTCGGCCGCCATGGCGACCGCCGGGAGCGAGAACTTCTTCAAGGCCCACCACGAGCGCGGCGGGCTCCGCTGATGCAAGTAACAGTCTGTTACAAGCTTCGGTTCGGAGCTCAGCCGGCGCAGGGACGGGGCTCGGCGGCGCTTCGTATGTTTCGACCGGTGGGAGTCGATCGGGGCCTACAACGCCTTTCTCGCCGACAACCAGGCGGAGTACCTGCACCGAAGCGACGAGGCGCACCTCCACTACCTGCAGGAGCTTCGCTTCGGGACGTTCGAAAACATCTGGCGTGAAGATCCCGCCGCATCATGACCCCGCCTGCTGGGGGTGTGGTGTCAACCCCGGCGGGCTGCATCTGCCGCTGCCGGCCTGCGAAGGGCTAACCGAGTACGAGGCCAACTTCTCGTTCGGCGAGCACCACCAGGGCGGCCCCGGGATCGCCCACGGCGGCCTCGTCGCCGCCGCCCTCGACGAGGCCGCCGGGCTGCTCGCCACGTGGTACGCATTCCCGGCCGTGACCGCCCGGATCTTCGTTCGCTACCGCCACCCGGTGCCGATCAACACCGAGTTCGTCCTTCGAGCATCGCTCGACGAGGCTCGGGGGCGCAGGTTGCACATCGACGCCGCGATCACGGACGGCACCGAGCCGTTCGCCGAGTGCAAGGCGGCGCTCCTGCACGTTCCGCTCGAGCACTTCCTGCAGACGCCCGAAGGGCGAGCCGCCGCTGAGCGCTGGGCTCAGCCGGGCAGCAGCTCGTAGACGCCGCTCAGCGGCCTGCTACCAGCCGCGGCGCTCGAGCAGCTCGCTCGGGTCGAGCGACTGCGTCGAGATGCCGACCATCGCCTCGCCGAGCCCGGCCGAGACGCGCGCGAGCACATCTGCGTCCATGTAGTGCGTCGTCGCCTCGACGATCGCACGAGCCCGCTGCGACGGGTTGCCGGACTTGAAGATCCCGGAGCCCACGAAGACGCCGTCGGCCCCGAGCTGCATGCAGAGAGAGGCGTCGGCGGGCGTGGCGATCCCGCCCGCGGTGAAGGTCACGACGGGCAGCCGCCCGTTCTCGGCCACCCAGCAGACAAGGTCGTAGGGCGCCTGCAGGTTCTTGGCCTCGGCGAAAAGCTCTTCGCCGCGCAGCGACTGCAGACGGCGGATGCCACCGAAGACAGCCCGCATGTGAGTGACGGCATTGACGATGTCGCCGGTCCCCGCCTCGCCCTTCGTGCGGATCATCGCCGCACCTTCCGAGATGCGCCGCAGCGCCTCGCCGAGGTTGGTGCAGCCGCAGACGAACGGGATCGTGAACTGCCACTTGTCGACGTGATGTTCGAGGTCGGCGGGCGTCAACACCTCCGACTCGTCGACGTAATCGACCTCGAGCGACTGGAGGATCTGGGCTTCGGCGAAATGGCCGATGCGGCATTTCGCCATCACGGGGATCGTCACCGCTTCCTGGATGCCCTTGATCATGTCGGGGTCGGACATGCGCGCGACACCGCCGTCGCGACGGATGTCGGCGGGCACGCGCTCGAGCGCCATGACGGCGCAGGCGCCTGCCTCCTCGGCGATCTTCGCCTGCTCGGCGTCGACCACGTCCATGATCACGCCGCCCTTGAGCATCTCGGCGAGGCCGCTCTTGACCCGCATCGTCCCGATCTCATGCATCGGCTGAACTCTAGCTTTCGGAAGCCGGCACCGGCAGCCGGAGCAGGCGTCCGACGGCGGGGTCGACCCCGAAGCGGTCGCGCAGCTCGACGTACTCGGCCGCCGCCCGGCTCGCCCGCGCGGAAGAGGGGGCGTGCTCGGCGCGGAGCAGCACGTTCTTGGCCGTGTGCTCGGCCGAGACGAACTCGATCACATCGACCCGGTAGCCGACCTGCTCGAGCGCCGCCGCGCGTAGCGCGTCGGTGACGAGGTCGGCCTGGCGCCCGAGCAGCAGCCCGTGGCGCAGCAGGGCGTCTTTTTCATGCGCCGCGATCTGGGCAGCCAGCTCGTGATGGCAGCAGGGCACGACCACGATCGCCTCCGCACCGAGCCGGACCCCCGCTGCGATCGCCTCGTCGGTGGCGGTGTCGCAGGCGTGCAGGCTGACGAGCAGGTCGATCGGGGCATCGCTTTCATAGCCGGCGATCGCCGTCGTCTGGAAGCTCGCCTCGTCATAGCCGAGTGCCGCCGCCACGCCGCGAACCGTCTCGATCACCGACGGGTTGCTGTCGAGACCGACGAGCTCGACGCGCGTCCCGGTCTCGCGGCCGTAGGCCACCAGCGCGAGGCTCATGTACGCCTTGCCGCACCCGGCGTCGACAACGCGAATGCGCTCGCGTTCCCACAGCGGCAGCGCCCGCAGCAGCTCGACGTAGTGCTGGACCTGGCGCTCCTTGTCGCGCGAGATCTTCGTCGCGCGAAACAGCGGGTGGCCGGCAGGCAGCGGATGGCGCCGGACACGGTCGTGACCGCCCGCCGGCACGGCCGCCGAGGACGCCTTGCCGGACGAGACGAGCCACTTCCCCTTCTTCGTGCGGCGGGCGTGCACGTCGCCCTCGGGTGAGAGCAGGTGCACATTGCGCGCCGTCTCGAGCAGGCGGTCGAGCTGGGCGGGCCATTCGGCCCAGGGCACGGTCTCGGTGCGTGGCCCGTCGACGACCTTCACCGCGTGCCCGCGCCGGAGCTCCACCGGCGAGGCGCTCACACCGTCAGCGACGAGCTTCCGCCAGCCCTGGCCGAGCGCGCGCTCACGCAGCTGCTCCATGGGTGAAGTGTGCCAACCGCACGACCTCGAGCTCCGGCGGGGGACGGCTGATGAACAATGCGACGACGCGCAGGTCGTCGGCAGCTTCAGGGGCGAGCGTCGGCTGAGCGCGCGCGACCGCTGCGAGCCCCGCCTGCCACTCGAGCCCGTGCGTGCCCGTGAACGGCCGCGCGCAGACGATCTGGCCCTTCGCGACGAAGAAGCCGCGGCGAGTCCCCTGCTGCTCGCCCGGCACGACGATGCAGACGGCCATTCGGCGAAGTTCTCGCATGCGGTGGATCTCGCGAGCCGCCTCTTCGAGCGCCGCGATGCGGTCGCGCAGCCGCGCGGCGTCCTCGAAGCGAAGCTCACGCGCGAAGCGCTTCAGCTTGGCGCGCAGCTGCGGCAGCGCATCGCCCGGCGTCTCCCACTGCGCTCCCTGCAGCGCACGGGCCGCGAGTCGAGCACGTGCCCGGCTTGTCAGCGGACCGAGCTCCGTGGGCTGCGAGGAGCAGACGACGCCGTCACCGCGCCGGCACAGATAGAGATAGCGGTCGGGGCGAGCCGAGCGCGCGTTGGCAGGCGGCCGTAGCTCACGGATCAACCGCAGTTCCTCGAGCGCGGCCTCGAGCTCCGAGCCGAGCACGCGCCATTCGACGCGCTCGAGCGCCGCGAGGGCGCCCTCGACCGCCGGGCGCTGCCGTTCCGAGCGGAAGTACGAGCGGAGACGGGCGCGCAGGTCTCGCGCGCGGCCGACGTAGAGCACCTGGTCGTGCACGTCGCGGAAGAGGTAGACACCAGGACGTTGCGGAGCGCCGAACGCGAGGCTCCGCTTCCGCTGCACGCGCCGCGGCTTCGTCGCGGCCAGGTCGACCAGGTCGGCCACTGTCCGCGCCCCGCGTTCCTGGGCGAGCCCGACGAGCGCGAGCAGGATCTCGGCCGTCGCCTCCGCGTCGGGCAGCGCCCGGTGGCACGGACGCGCGTCGGTCGCGAAGTAGTAGGAGAGCGCAGCAAGGTTGGCCGGGCGGCGCCCGAGCAGCCCGCGCGCCAGGCCCACCGTGTCGACAACCGTCGCCGCGACACGGCGCCCTGTCAGCTGCATCGTCTCGTGGTCGAGGAACGCCATGTCGAAGCGCGCGTTGTGCGCCACGAGCACCGCGTCGCCCGAGAAGGCGAGAAAGCGCCGGACGGCCGCGCCCACCGGGGGCGCGCGCCGCAGGTCCGCATCGCGGAGGCCCGTGAGAGCCGCGATCGCCGGCAGGAGGCGCACGCCCGGATTCGCGAGCGTCTGAAAGCGCTCGCCGAGTTCGAACCCGTGCACGCGGACCGCGCCGATCTCGCAGGGCCGCGCCGAGCCGGGTCGCAAGCCGGTCGTCTCGAGATCGAAGACGACGAAGGTCGCCTGCTCGAGCAGCAGCTCCTCACGTGCACCCGCCGCGAGGCCGATGAGGTCGCCCGCCCAGCGAAGTCGCGCGTCGGCCCGAACCGCCTCGTCGAGGAGCGACCGGGCGAGGCCGACCGGAACCGTGGCGCCGAGCTTCAGGACTTGCCGAGCCGCCTCGTCGGCCGCCACCGGGCCGCGGCGTTCCTCGACGAGCTCGACGAGCCGGTCGGCGGCATCGAGGCGAAGCTGCACGCCCGCGAGTCTAGTACGAACGTGTGTTCGTGGAAAGGGTCAGCCGGTCCGAAGCCCGCCGACGATGGTGCCGATCACCTCGTGCTCGGTCGCGGCGACCGAGACGGCGTCGTCGGGTAGCCGGCCGAGCACCCAGCCGGTCAGCACCTCCTCGAGTGCGCCGTACAGCATCCAGGCCGCGAACTGGGGGTCGACCTCGGCGCGGAAAGTGCCCGCTTCCTGGCCTCGTTCGATGATCCGCTGGATGCTCGCGAACGCCTGCCCGATCTCGTCGAGCTCGTCGTGGATGTGCGGGCTGCGCGTGATCTCGCGGACGAGCAGGCGGACGAGGTCGGGGTCCTCGCGCCAGGCGCGCAGCACGATCTTCACGACGAGCTCGAGCTGCTTTTCCGCGTCCTCCCCGGTCTGCTCTGCGAAGGCGAAGGCCGTGAGGAGCCTGCCCCACTGCTCGCGGAAGACGGCTTCGAGCACCGCGTCCTTCGAACCGAAGTAGTGGTAGACGAGGCCGTAGGCCACGCCCGCCTCCTTCGCAATGTCGCCGACGCGGGTCGCCTCGTAGCCCTGTGCTGCGAACACGCGCACCGCGGCCCTGAGGATCAGCGTCTGCTTGTCCTCTGTTGCAGCCATGCGCTGGAAACCCTACTCCGGCGCTCCGGCAGCCGCCCCGGTCGCAAGACGCGGCCGGTCGGAGCACACAGGCGTCTCTAGGCAGGCGGCTCGACCAACTCGACCGGGCTCGCCGGGTTGAGCGCGTTCCAGGTCGCGACGCACCCGGCGAGCTCACGGCGCTCGTGCAGCGCGCTCAGCGCCCGTGGCACGCTCACGGAAACCAGCCCGCCGCCATCCGGCACGGCGCGCACGCGGACCGACGTCAGAAACGAGCACACGCGCTCGACGTCACTCGGGTCGGTTACACGGAGCAGGTGCACACACCGTCAATCGCGCCTTTTGGCAGCGCACCCAATCCCTCATGCTCGGTTGACCGCGTCGCTTCACCTTCGCAGAGGGCCCGCCTGGACTCGAACCAGGGACCAAGGAATTATGAGTTCCCTGCTCTGACCAACTGAGCTACGGGCCCGCTTGCATCGAGCGTATCGCCCCGATGAGAGAACCGTACTCGGTTACACTCCGGGCAATGAAGGTGTTCCAGGCCGAACGGCATTTCCAGACGACCGGGGGCCTCCACGTCACCGACATCACCGAGGAGGTCGCGGCAATCGTCCGCGAGTCCGGTGTGGTCGACGGCATCTGCTGCGTCTACTCACCGCACACCACCTGCTGTGTGCGAGTCAACGAGTACGAGCGGGGCATGTTCGAGGACTTCGGCGCGCTGCTACGACGGCTCGTGCCGGCCGAGACCTACTACGCCCACGACGACTGGGACCGCCGCACCGAGAACATCTGCGAGGAGGACATGGAGCAGGCGAACGGCCACGCCCACTGCATGTCGATGATCCTCGGGTCGGCCGGCGAGTCGATTCCGGTCGGCGAAGGCGAGCTGTGCATGGGCCAGTGGCAGCGGGTGCTCTTCATCGAGCTCGACCGCTCGCGGCCACGCCGCTGGATCTGCAAGGTCGTCGGCTCCTAAACGTCCCATGTGGTGGCTCTACGTACCGATCGGAATCATCGCGGCAGTCCTCCTCGGCTTCGGGCTGCTCGTCGTGCTCGGGCGGTTCAGGAACGGCGCGCTGCTTCGCCCCGTCATCGCGTCTCTCTCGCGCGTCGGCTTCATGCGCCGGTTCTTCACGCGGGTGAGCACGGCGGCGATCGAGCGGCAGAACCCGGAGCTCGCGAGGGCGTTGAAGAAGATCAACCCGGTTGCGGCGAACCCGAATCCGCAGGCCGTCCAGAAGGCGATGAGCCGTCTCACCCCGGGTGAACGGCGCGCCTACATGGAGGCGGCGCAGGAGCAGGGCGCGGTTCCCGACAGCGCAAACCGGCAGATGCGCCGGCAGGCCGAGCGCATGCAGCAGCAGGCGCGGGGCGGCCGCCCCGGAGGGGGCGGCAGCAGCGGCGGCGGCAGCAGCTCGCGCAAGCGCAAGAAGCGCTGACGGCCGAAGATCAGGCCGGCCCGTAGGCGGTGAAGCGCAGGCTGCCGTGCTCGCACACCGAGGTCGGCGGCACCAGCTTCACCGTGGTCGATCCGCCACCCTGGCCCGTGACCCGGAAGCTGTAGGCGGTCGGCTCACACGCGCCGACGTGCCCCTCCCCGACCCCGGGGACGTCCGGTGAGAACCGCGCGGTCGCACGGGCCGATTGCCCCAGCTTCAACGTCACGAGAACTGCGGCCAGCGCGCCCGGAAACACCGCGGTCACGTGCGTCGGCAACCTCCCGCCACGGCGACCGAGCAGTACGCCCTGAGGGAGCCCCGTCAGGACGCACGCGCCGGCCGACCGGTTCCTCAGCGTCAGCGCATAGCTGATGCTGCCCGCGCCCGCGCTGCCCCTGACGGCCGTGAAACTGCCGGAGAGCTGCGAACCGGCGCACGCACGCGCGCCGGCGCTGCCGTCAGTGGACGCCGCGGCGGTCCCTGTGGCCAGGACGAGGAGGATGAGGATCAGAGAGGTCTTCATATGCCGGCTACGCCGCCCGTCACACGGGCGTCACAGCTATCTCGCGTTGATGTACTCGGTGAGGTACTGGATCTGAACGCTCTGCTGCTTCGACTGGAACTTCACGACGTCACCGATCGAGACCACGCCGACGATCTCGCCTGCCTCGGCGACCGGCAGGTGGCGGATCCGCTGCTCGGTCATCAGCGACATGCACTCCTCGACGGTCGTGTCGGGCGTGACCACGATCAAGGGCGAGGACATGATCTCACGCACCGCCGTGTCACGGTCGGCCCGGCCCTCGAGCGTGACGCGGCGCAGGTAGTCGCGCTCGGTGACGATCCCCGCGATCCGCCCGCGCACCGAGACGAGCATTGCGCCGACGTTCGCGTCGATCATCTTCTGTGCGGCCTCGAGCACCGAGGCATCGCCGTCCACGGAGAGGACGTTCGCGCCCTTGTTGGACAGAATCTGAGAGACGCTGCTCATGCGGTCACGATGCCAGTTCGAGGCTTTCGTGTCAAACGCTACAAGCGCCCGTCGAGGCTCGCTACAGCGTCGTCAACAGGTCGTTCGTCCAAAGCACGAGCAGCGCGGCGTAGGCGGCGCTGATCGCCTTCCCGCTCTGGCCCTGCACGTCGCTGACGAACTTCGGCAGCTTCGCGCGCGCGCTGTTTCCGGCCTGGGCGCTCTTCAGGTCGGCCAGCAGCGTGCTCTGTGCGGCCGCGGTGATGAAGCCCTTGGCCACCCCGTCGTTGACGGCGTTGATCAGGCCCGTGATCGTCGCGCGCACCTGGAACGTGAGCGTCTTCGTCGAGACGTTGCCGGCTACGTCGGTCGCCGTGAGCACAAGCGTGTGCGTCCCGGGCGCGAGCGTGTCCAGATCGATCACGCTGCCCGTGACCACCGTCGAATCGAGCCTGGCAACGAGGGTCTGGACGCCGTTGGCGTCCGACGCGCTGTAGGCGATCGTCATCGTCGCCCCGACGTCGTAGTAGGTGCCGTTGGTGGGCGGCGAAACCGAGGCGGCGATCGTGGGCCCGGTCGTGTCCAGGGTGACCGACTGGCTGGCGGTAACCGTGTTGCCGGCCTGATCGATGACCTGCACGGCCACGTTGTAGGTCCCGTCGGCGCCCGAGAGGGCCACCGAGGCGGTGCCGGAGTAGGCGACGGGGGCCGACCAGGTGGCGCCACCGTCGGTCGAGATCCGAATCT
Source organism: Gaiellaceae bacterium (assembly GCA_035534955.1). Taxonomy (GTDB): domain Bacteria; phylum Actinomycetota; class Thermoleophilia; order Gaiellales; family Gaiellaceae; genus PALSA-600. Next base: position 124,202 of record DATLQV010000051.1, on the reverse strand, counting down.
GCGACAGCGGCGCAGAGTCGCTGAAGGACAACACGAGCCCGAGCGTGCGGTTGTTGGTGAGCGAGGCTCCGCCGTCGATCGTGAAGCTCCCCTGCAGCGTGCTGCCGCCGCCGGAGCTGCTGCTGATCACGAGCGGCAGCGGTGCCTGGCCCGGCGCCGAGACGTTCCCGGCGGCGTCGGTGAGCGTCGCCGTGACGATGTAGGTGCCCGAGGCGAGGGCCTGGCCGGTGTAGACCGCGCCGTTGACGAAGATCGTGACCGTCGCGCCCGCCTCGCCCGTGACGATGAAGTTCGGCGTGGTCACGTTCGTCACGTAGTCGGTCGACGACGCGCCGGAATCGCTTGCCGGGTCGAGCGCGACAGTCGGCGCGGCCGGCGCCACCGTGTCCTTGGTCACGCCCACGTTCGCGGCCCAGGCAGTGTTACCAAAGGTGTCGGTTTCCGAGGCGCTGACCGTGAGAGCGCCATCGGCGAGCGAGGAGAGGTCAGCCGTGACCGTGACGCTTCCGCCCGCGCCGACCGTCGCCGTCCCTGCGAGCGAGCTCACGCCGTCGCTGACCGCGAAGTTGACCGTGCTTCCCGCCGGCCCGGCGAAGGTCAGCGGCACAGCGGTTTGCGATGCAAGGTTGACGACGCTAGGGGCCGAGATGCTCGGAGCGACCGCAGCCGGAGCGGCCGAGCCGGTTGTCGAGGCTTGTCCCGCGATGGTTGGGGCGGCCCCGATCGGCAGCACCCCGGAGCTGCGCAGGACGTCGCGCGCGCCCGGCGAGTTGCCGGGTTGCGGGTCGCGCGGGGCGCCGTGCTGCTGGCTCCAGGCCGAGTCGCCCTGGATGACCATGCCGAGCTCGCCGTAGGGCTCGCCGTCCCGGGAGGCGGCACCGCCGAGGTTGACGCCGGCGAACGGATCGGCGCCCTCGCTCTGGCCGAACGCGAGCAGGAGCGACTCGAGCTGCGGAGCGGGATCGCGGCTGACGGTCGCCATACCGAAGGGCGAGAACGGCGTCAGGTAGCTGTTGAACTCGCCCGACCAGTCGATCAGCCGGTCGCCGCCGGTGTTGGCGATCAGGACGTCGAGGCCGGCGCCGCCGTAGGCGAAGTCCTCGTAGGACGGGTTCGTGTCCGGCGCGTTGTTGAGGCCGTTGTTGGTCGTCTGGTTGTCGTCGGCGTTCAAGAGGTCGTTGCCCCAGCCGCCCCACATGGTGTCGCGTCCTGTGCCGCCGACGAGCCAGTCGTTGCCGGAATCGCCGAAGATGATGTCGTTGCCGTCAGTCGGCAACGGGGTGACTCCGGCGGCCGGCGCCCAGACCGTGTCGAGCGGCCCGTTGGTGGCGTCGAAGTTGAGCAGCCAGGGGAGCCCGGTGTTCGTCTTGTTCAGCGAGCCGTCCGGGTTCAGCAGGATCTGGCGCAGCGGGTCGTTCGCGTCGTATTCGGCGAACTTCGTCGTCGTCGGGTTGTAGCCGAGCACGTTGCCCGGGTTGAACGGATGGTTGAAGTCGCTCTCGATCGGCGTCGCGTTGAGCTGCACGCCGTTCTGGTCGAAATTGTTCGTGTAGGCGACCGCCAGCGGCGCGGCGCCGGAGATCGCGTCGTCGCCGGCGCCGCCGTGGATCGAGTCGCTGCCGAGACCGCCGTAGATGATGTCGTTCGCATAGAGCGGCCGGAAGGTCGAGACGCCCGGCAGCGCGCCGGTCGGGTCGAGGTTGTACGGCGTCTCGAGGGCCGTGTACGTGAGCACGCCGTCCGTGTTCACCTGCACCTGCAGGGCCCCGCCCTGGATGCTGATCAGCTGGTTGTTCGTCCCGGCCGGGATCGGAGCGATCCCGTACAGCGGCTCGCCGAAGGCGGTGCTGTTGACGCTCGAGAAGATACGGCCGTCGTCGCCGAGGATGCCGTCGTTGCCGGTCCCGCCGTCGATCCAGTCGTTGCCGTACCCGCCCACGATCGAGTCGTTCTGGCCGTCGCCGTAGAGCACGTCGTTGCCCGGCCCGCCGTAGATGAAGTCGTTGCCGGCTTCGCCGTGGATCTCGCTGCCCTGCAGCTGGCCGCTCGGCAGCAGCGTGCCGCCGATGTCGCCCGGCACCAGCGGCCCGGACGTGCCGGCCAGATCGGGCCCGCCCGGCGTGTAGTCGAGCAGCGTGACGGCGCGCGGGATGATCCGCTCGGTCGCGGTCGGGTTCAGGGCGATGTCGTAGTTGAAGACGAGGAATCCGCCCGAGTCGACGCCGTTCGTCCCGACGAGGTTGTAGATGTCGCCGTTGTTTGCGACGATCGCGTCCGAGTCGGCGGCCTGGCCGTTGGCGGACAGGTCGCCCGGGTTGTTGAGGCTGATCTGCGTGCCGGAGCCGCCGAAGATCATGTTCGAGCCGTCGGCGCGCTGCGCCTTGCTGTTCTGGCCGAAGAAGTCCGAGCTGCCGCCGACGATGTTGTCCTGGCCCTGGTTGCCGAAGATCGTGTCGTTGCCGGCGCCGCCCTCGATGTAGTCGTTGCCGTCGGTCGCGCCGTCGACGGACGGGTTGACCCAGAGCGCGTTGGTGGCGTCGCGGCAGGCGCCGACGAGCGTCCTCGAGTCGATCCCCGCGGCCCCGACCAGCCCGATACCGCAGGCGGCCGGCAGCGTGCCCGCCGGCAGGTAGTCGATCGAGCCGTCGCCCTGAATGACGTCGTTGCCGTTCTCGCCGAAGATCATGTCGTTGCCGGCACCGCCTGCGATGTAGTCGTTGCCGGACGTGCCGGGCGCTGCGCCCGTGCCGATGTCGAGCAGCGTCAACCGGAAGTCGCTCCACCAGTTCGCGCCCTGCGGGTCGACCTGCCAGGCCGAGCCGACCAGCGACTGGCCGAGGTTCGAGCCTGACGTGCTGTAGATCTGGGTGCCGGTCAGGGCGCGGAAGAGCGGGCTCGTGTCGTTGCCGAACGTCGCAGAGCGGTCGAGCACGGCGTTGTCGCCGAAGATCAGGTCGTTGCCCGCGCCGCCGTCGATCATGTCGTTGCCGGTGCCGCCGATCAGGATGTCGGCACCGTCGTTGCCGTAGATCGTGTCGTTGCCGCCGATGTTGTCCTGAGTCGGCGTGATCTTCATCACGACCTGGTCGGCGCCCGGAATCGAGATGTTGCCGTTGTCGCCGAGCGCGATGTCGTTGCCGGCGCCGCCGTAGATCGTGTCGTTGCCGTTACCGCCGAAGATCAGGTCGTTGCCCGCGCCGCCGTCGATCCAGTCGTTGCCGCCGTCTGCCGGCCGCACTGTCGTCACGAACGTGACGCTGCCCGGGTTCAAGATCCGGTTCGTGCCCGGCACCTGGTCGATGCGGCCGAAGTCACCGAAGATGATGTCGTTGCCGCCGCCGCCCGACAGCGTGTCATCCCCGGCGACGAGCGGATCGGCGTTCGACAGCGTGCTCGTGTTCGTGTCGACAACGCTGAGGATCTGCGTCGAGAGGTCCAGCCGCTTCGAGAGGTCGACGTTGAAGCCGTTGTCGCCGTAGATCTGGTCGGCGCCGTTCCCACCGACGATCGTGTCGTTGCCGGAGCCGCCCGCGAGCAGGCTGCCCGCCTGGCCGCCGTAGATCGTGTCGTTCCCGGGCCCGCCGTAGATCGCGATCGAGTTCGGGTCGGCGCTGGCGTCGATGATGTCGTTGCCCGGTGCGTAGTGCGTGCCGCGGGCGGTTCCGTTCTGGTCCGCCGTCGACGAGCTGTAGAACGTGCCGTCCTGGCTCGTGTCGCCGAAGACGATGAGCGGTGAGCTCGCGCCGCCCGGGTTCGGGCCGCCGGCGACCGGGTTGGCGGTGATCGTGATGTGGTCGCTGCCGCCGCCGCCCTGGACGACGGTGATCGCACCGGGAACGGTCGAGTCGATGGTGAAGTTGTCGTTGCCGTAGCCGAGCATCAGGTTCACGACGTCGACCGCGTGGTAGGTGATGCCGCCGTCGAAGGTAACCGGCGCCTGCAGGCCGTCCGAGAAGGTCAACGCACCGCCCATGTCGAGCCCATCGATCTCGCCGAACTGCGACCGGTCGAGGCCTGCCTGCAGGCTCTGCGCGTAGAACCCGGTCAGATTGGCGAACTCTCTGGCGCTGATCTCGCCCATATGGCCCGTCTGGCCCGCCCCGTTGCCGTCGGCGAAGATGTTGAGGGTGTCGACCTTGGTCGCGTCGTTTGCGGCGGGCGGCGGAGGCGGCAGCGGTACGTCGGTCTCGGTCGGCAGCCGGATGCCCTGCAGGAGTGGCCGCGGCGCGGTCGAGTTGCCCTCGATCAGGAGCGGCCCGTAGATCTGTGAGGTCAGGTGTGGCTGGGCCGGGAACACCTGGACGGGCTGGGAGGTCGGCGGGATCGGGTTGTCGCTCGGGAGCACCGAGATCGTGACCGGCGTGTCCCAGTTCGTGCCGTCGAATGTGACCGTCGAGTTCGCTCCGCCGGTGCCGAGGGTGAAGTTGGGGGCGAGCGACGAGACGGCGGTCTTCCCGTCGAGCAGAAGCGCGATCGTCACGGTCGTACCGAGCGCCGGCGCCTTGGTCAGCTGCAGCGTGTAGGTGGCCGGATGCCCGTCGGAGACGATGGTCGCCCCGTCGGTGGGCACGACGAGCACGCCCGCGGAGTCGCCGTCGAGCACGTCGACCTTGACGGACGGGTTGTCGATGACGCCGTTCGAGTATGCCCCACCGGTCGCCATCGAGCTCTGCGCCGACATCGAGACCGTCGAGAGGCGCTCGCCTTCGACCCGGCCGTCGAGCGGCGCGGTGATGGTCACCGTCTGCGGCGCATTCGTCGTGAACGTGAGTGGCGCGGGCATCACGAGACGCGGGTCGTTGCTGGTCAGCGTCACGGTGACGGTCTCACCTGCCGCGGGCGCCTCGGTCAGCCCGATGCTGTAGGTCGCGACGGCGGTCGAGCTCCCCTCGATCACGTGCAGCCCGCCGAGCGGTGTCGTCACCGTCAGGCCCGGCAGATCGCCGTCGATCACCTTGACATCCACGTTCGAGATGGCCACGTTTGCAAACCCGGTGATCGTCTGCGGGATCGGTGTCGTGCTGTAGATCGAGTGCATGATCTCGATCGTCGCGTCACCGGTCGACACCGAGGTCGAGGTCGCACGGACGAGGATCTGCTGTGTGCGATCCCACTGGTTCAGGCCCGAGCCGACCTGGGAGCCGTCGAAGGTGAGCACGAGCGACGACGACCACGTCACACCGCCGTCGGCGGACAGGAGCAGCGACGTCCCGCCCGTCTGCTCCGAGCTCGGCGCAGCGGCGACGGTCATGTACCAGATGGTTCCGGCGACGCCGGGAACCGTGAGGTGCAGCGTGTACGAGGAAACGTCGGTTCCGGGGGCGCCGTCCTGGACGACGGTCGTGCCGCCGGCGTTCTGCACCACCGCGACCTGGCCCGCGCCTGCTCCGGCGACGCTCACGGGCACGCCCGCGGCGAAGAGTCCGTCGTACGCCGGGTCGGTGCTCGAGACGTTGTGGTTGATGAAGGCGCTCGTGCCGTCGGAGTTGTAGGCGACGACCGTGCCGGTGACGTCGCCGGCGACGTTGAACGTGTCGCTCCCGGACCCGCCGTCGAGCACGGTGATCACGTTCGGGTCTGTGCTGAGGACGTAGAAGTTGTCGTTGCCGCCGAGCCCGTCCACTTCGACCTTCTCGACGTTCTGGTAACGCACGTTCAGGCCGGCGCCCATGATGCCGTCCGAGGTGATCACGAAGTTGTCGTTCGCCTCGGTGCCGATCACGACCACCGTGTCGAAGCCGTTGCCGCCGTCGATCGAGACCGGCGCGTTGATGTTGTATTCGATGAGGTCGTTACCCGCGCCGCCGTTGACGAGCGTGTCGTTCGTCGCAACGTTGTTGGTGCCGACGATCAGGAAGGCGCGAACGATGAACGTGTCGTTTCCGTCCTCGCCGAAGAGCTTCAGGGCGGCCTTGTTGCTGTAGACGAGGAAGGTGTCGTCGCCGGCGCCGCCGTAGGCGGTCGTGGCGTACGCGATGCCACGGCTCAGGTAGCCGGCCGTCGTCAGGATGGTCGCGATCTCGTCCCCGGGTGCGACGTTCGGCTGCGTCCGGTCGGCGCCGAAGAGCTGGCCGAACTGGAAGTTGTCGTTGCCGGTCCCGCCGTCGAGAACGGTGATGGCGCTGTTGTCGTCGACGTAGAAGTTGTCGTTGCCCGCGCCGCCGTTCACCTGGAGCAAGTTGGTGGTGACGTCGTAGTTGACCCGCTCGAAGTTCGTGGAGCCGCTCTGCAGCAGCGTCACGAACTGGGCGCGCAGCAGGAACGTGTCGGCCGCGGGCGTGCCGTTGATCGTCAGGACGTCGACGCCGTCCGCCGGAGCACCGGAGTCGTGCACGTTGACGATGTAGTCGGTCGAGCCCGTGAGATTCACGACGACGTGGTCACCGCCGCCGCCGCCGTCGATGTTGACGGTGTAGCGCTGCGTCGTCGTCGTGGCCGTGCTGTGGCCTGTGTCGAGCGCGGCCGGGCTCGTGTCGGCACCGCCGTAGAACTTGCGCGCGAGATCGAGCGTCGTCATGTGATCGACGGTGATCAGGTCGGCTCCACCGTGCCCGTAGATCTCGACGCGGCCGAACACGAACGCCGCTCCGGTGGGCTCGAGCGTGATCGTGTCGGGGTTGTCGTTGCCGTTGACGGTGATCAGCGGGGCGATCAGGGTGCCCTGCAGCAGGATGACGGTGCCGTTCAGGTTGTTGATGTCGCCGTTGATCGTGATGCCGACGGCCGCCTGCAAGGTGCTCGTTGGATCAAAGGTGAGGTTTCGGCCTGCCTGGGCGAGCACGCTGCCGGTGGTCGCGGTGATGCTCGAGCCCTGGTCGACGAAGACGTCGGCCGTAGCGGCCGTGAAGGTTGCATCGCTCCCAGCGACGACCGGTGAGCCGCGGATGACGATCGTGCCGTGCGCGAAGCCTGTCACCCAGGTGTTCGCGTCAGCGGAGGTGTTCAGCAAGGTGAGATCGCCGCCGTTCGCGGTCAGCGCGATCGAGGCGGTCGTGGCAAGGATGCTCGAGGAGCTCGCCGTCAGGCTCCCGCCGGCGGTCAGGCCGACCGACGTGCCGCCGGTCAGCCCGGAGTCGCTGATCAGGATGTCGAGCAGCGCGTAACCGGTCAGTGTCGAGCCCGCGGTGACGGTGCTCGCGTTGAGCGTGATGGTGCCGCCGTTGGCGTTGACCGACGTCGCTGTGCCGGACAGAGCGGTCGAGCTGTCGAGCGAAACGGAGCCGCTCGACGAGGTGAGCGTCAGGGTGCTGCCCGCGGTGAGCGTCGACCCGGTGAAGGAGATGTCGCCGGTCGCGTTGCCGGTGATCGTCGTCGCGGCCGAGACGGTTGCGTTGGTCCCGCCGATCGCGTCGAGTCCCGTGTCTGCCTTGTTCGCGTCGGCGGTCAGGGTGATGCCGCCGGACGTGGACTGCACCGAGGAGCCGGACGAGAGCGTCAGGTTGTCGCCGGCGAGCAGGCTGACCGTGGAGCCCGTGATGTGCACGCCGGGCGAGACCACGAGGAAGTCGTTGCCACTCGTGTCCAGCGCCGTGATCACGACCGCGCCGCCGGCGACGACATCCCAGTCGATCGTGATCGGACTGTGTGCCGTGAAGGTGATCGAGCCGGGGGCCTGCAGACCGGCTGCCGGTGTGGCGCCCGTGTTGTCGAGGACGTCACCGATCGTGACCGCCCCGTACTGCTCGATCCAGATCGACCCGCCGACCGCGCGGCCGACGAGATGGCCGACGGACGTTGAGATCGCGTCCGAGCCGGTGCCTGCACCAATCGAGCCGGATGCCTGGAGCCACAGGTTCGGGGCGGTGATGTTCGTGACGGCTGCGTTCCCGTTCAGGATGTCGCCGCTCAGCGTCTTCAGGTAGACCGTCTCCGTTCCGGCGCCGGCGGCCGAGACGGTCGAGAGGACGAGGTTGCCCGAGGTCTCGATCAGCCGGATGTCGCCGAACGAAGCGCTGGCGTTCACGAGACCGTTGGAGTCGATGTCGAAGTCGTTGCCGAGGTGGCCGATCTCGCCATGCAGCGCGATCAGCGTGATGTTGTGGGCGACGACGTTGGCGCCCGGCTTGTCGGTGCTCGGAGGCGCGTTGCCTGCAGACGGGTTCGTCGGGTCGATCACGTCGACGGCGTCGTAGATCGAGTTGTCGGCCTGGAGCCACGCATCGGCGTTCCGCGAGAGGACGTCACGGACGTTCATGTCACCGTTGCCTTCGTAGATCCAGACGTTGCCGTTTGCAGTCGCCGTGAGCGTGCCGGCCGGATCGACCTGGATCTCGATCGGCTTCGCCTGCGTCCCGATCGTGCCGAACGCGTCCAGGTTCAGCGTCGAGGCTTGGATTCCGACGCCCGTCGAGTGCTGCAGGAGGCTGCCGGCCGAGACGGTGACGGTGCTGTCGGCGCCGGACTGGATCGAGTCGAACGTCAGGTTGCCGGTGTCCTCCCGCAGCCGCAGCGAGCCGCCGGCGACCGCGCCGCGCAGGATCCCGCCGACGCGGATCACGAGAGCGGTGGTGCTGCTCGAGCCGACGAGGTCACCGTTCACGGCGGCAATCGTCAGGTCGCCGCCGGTCTGGACGGCCGGGACGAGCGCGCCGGTGGACGTGATGTTCTGCGGCACCGTGAGGGTTGCGTTGCCGCCGGCGGTGATCTGGCCGATCTGCGCGTCGGAGCCGGAGCTGTACAGGAAGGCGTCGCCGCCGGCGTGTGCCGTGAAGACACCGCCGGGGCTCGTGCTGAAGAAGATCGGCGCGTTCTCCGCGATGGAGATGTCGAGCACGTCGACCGTCTTGCAGCTCGTGTTCGACGGCTGGGCGGCGCAGTCGATGGGCGCGGTCGCGAGGTTGAAGTAGCTGCTGACGCCATTCACCAGAGCGTGAATCGTGATCGAGCCCGGCGCCACGGCGGTCGTGAGCGCTCCGACCTGCTCCGCGGTCAGCGTCCCGTTCGTCAGATCGGACAGCGCGATGTCGACACCCGACGCAGCGCGGCCCATGTTGCCGCCCGACTGCAGGGTCACGTTGTGCCCGGACACCGTGGTCGTCACGGTGCTGCCGCCGCCTGTCGCCGCGAGCAGCGCCTTGCGGTTGATCGCGTAGCGCAGCTCGGCGTCCGTCCAGACGGCGTTCTTGGTCAGAGCGAGGTACTGCTGCGATCCATTCACCACGTGATAGGCGAACGCGGAGTTGTAACTCGCGATCGCAGCCGCGTACCCGGAGCCGAGCGCGCTCTGGAGGAACGCGACCGTGTTGTTGTAGAGCGTCGAGGCGTAATCCTTGACCTGCTGGTCGGTCGGATCGCCCGCTGCGCAGGGCTGGCCGGCGTTCGTGGCGTCGGCGCAGAGCTGTGCCTTCGCCTGCAGCAGGTAGACGCCGATCTTCGCGTCGGCGAGCGTGTAGTTGCCGCCGCCGTCTACGGTGCCGACGCCGATCAGCTGCCAGTACTGCGAGTAGTAGCGGTCGACCGAGGTCTCGAAGGCGGTAACGGTGGCCTGCTCGCGCTGGGAGGCGCCGAGCGCCGACGTCAGCTGCAGGCGGGCCCACAGAGCACTGGCGTCGGTGTCCGAGATGACCTGAGCCGGGGTCTGGCCGCGGAGGTCGAAGATGCCGCCCGTCGCGACGTTGATCCAGACGTCGCCCGCGTTCGAGATCACCTGGTCGAGGACGAGGTCGCCGCTCCCCTGCGTGACGGCGATGTCGCCCGGAGCGGTCGCATAGAGCGAGCCGTCGGTGAAGCCGCCGTCGGCGAGCGGCGTCGTGTGCGCTGCGATCTGGAGCGGGTTCGAAAGCGACCCGATCGTGCCGATCGCGGTCGACAGAGTCAGATCGCGGCCGCTCACGTTGACGGTCGAGTCGCCGCTCGACTGCTGGCGTACGAGGCCGCCGTTCGCCGTGATCCGGACGTCACCGTAGTTGCCGGGACCACCCGCGGTCACGGTGCCGATCGTCGCGCCGGACTGGAGGTCGAGATAGAAGCCCTGGCTGCCCGACGAGCCGTTCAGCACGGGCCCGCTCGTCGAGGTCGTCGTCAGGGTCGCCTCGATCGACCGGCTCGTGGTGCCGACCGCGCCCGCCGCCACCAGCGTCAGGTTGTTCGTGACGATCGCTGCGTCGGAAGCCTGCGCGATCTTTCCGCTCGACTGAACGCTGGTGGCGCCGTCGGCGTTCGTCAGGTTGCCGTCGAGGTAGACGTCGGCGTTCGACGTGATGTCGATGAGGCCGTAGTCGTGGCCGCCGAAGACGATCTGCACCGGGTTGTCGGCCCGCACCGACATCGTCAGCGTCAGCGTCGCGGTGCCCGGCTCGTAGAAGTCGTGGCGCGAGCCCGAATCCTGCGAGACGTTGGTGTAGTCGCAGCCGAGTGTCGGGCCGTTCTTGTAGCTGTTCGTCCCGTAGCCGGAGTAGCCGAAGTAGCAGATCGCCGTGCCGTTGCCGCCGCCGGAGGAGCCGGTGATCGTCTCTTCGAACTGGTTCGTGTCGCCGTTCACGAGGGTCAGCCAGCTGGCCGGGAGATCGGCGGTCCCCGGGGTACCGTTCTGGGCGAGGAACCGCCACGGATTCGTCGGGTTGTCCGGGAACACGAACGCCCAGTTGTTGGCGGTGATGCGGCCCGAGGTGTCGACCGTGCGCGTCAATGTCGCCTGGAGCTGCCACTCGAGCCGCCAACCGGCCTGCGGGTCGAACTGTGTCGTGTGGCCGGCAACCGAGCTGCTCGGGCCCTGGTTGCGCAGGTCGTCCATCGACTGGGAGAGGTTGCCGGTGTAGACGTTGATCCCGGCGCCCGGCTGATACGTGTACATCGTCTGGACGCCGGTGTTCGTGTCGAGCAGGTCGACGATCGACGTCGAGGCCGAGGCCGAGGCCTGGCTGCCCGCGTAGATGTCCTGAGCGACGAGCGCGACGCCGGTCTGGTTGTCGACCTGCACGTGCCCGAGCCCGCCGTTGACCTTGATCTGGCCGAGGTCGTTCGTGTTCACCAGGGCGCCCTTGATCCGGACGATCCCCGCGCCGCCCGATGCCCGCACGGTGTTCAGGGTGATCTGGTCGGTGCGCGCGTCGTAGGTGGCAGTGATCGTGGAGTCACCCGGGTTCACGACGTTCACCGGCAGATCGATCACCGGGCTCGAGACGAGCCCCGCCAGCCACATCGAGCGGTACCCCTCGAGCGTGACGTGGAGCAGGCCGCCGAACACCGGCACCACGAGGTTCGCCGGCAGCGAGGCGGACCAGTCGGTGGGCGGACCGACTTCGATATGGGTGTTCAGATCGACTGCGCCGGCGCTGATCAGCACGGCGCTCCCGGCGGTGATGCCGCTCTGCGCGCCGCTCCCGGTCGGGTTACCGGTCGTGCTCGGGGTCGCGCCGGTGAAGTCGCCTGCGGCACGCGTGACGGTCAGGGACTCGACGGGGATGGTCGGATACCAGGCATCGCCCTGGCCGCCCCAACCGTAGGAGCTGCCAACCGGGCTGATCGCGTTGTTCGCGTTGCCGTCACAGTTGCCGCTCCAGTTCGGGATGCAGTCGCCGAGGTAGATGACCGACGGGTTGATGTAGTAGCGGTCGGTCGAGCTCGCGCTCCCGAGCAGCGACGCCATCGTGAAGCCCGGGTTCTCGCTGTTCACGACGTAGGAGATCGCGACGTTCGCGTTGAAGTCGGCCGAGCTCAGCACCGTGTGCGGGTTGTTACCCGGGTAGACGACGACGTTGTCCCACTCGCTCATCGGCGCGGCGCCGAGCACCGCCGTGCCGAGGACGCTGAGCGCGAAGGCGCCGTTCGGGGCGCTGATCGAGACCTGGGCCGCGTACATCGCACCCGTCTGCACGATCGAGCCCTGGTCGTTGACGAGCTCGACGAGCCCGCCGAGGTTGCTGACCTCGCCGCCGACGATCAGGCCCGGGCCGGTGTTCGGCGTGCCGTAGGTGCCGCCGTAGGAGTTGTGGATGCTGATCACACCGCCGACGTCGATGTTGTTCTGCGTCTGCGAGATCGAGCCCGGCTTGGTGGCGCCGCCCTCGAACACGACGTGCCCGCCGGTCGTGAACGGGATGACCACGGTGCCGTCGATCACGAGGTAGTCCTTGCTGTGGTTCTCGATCGTGATCGTCGGGCCGCCGTTTGCGGTCAGCGATGCGGATCCCGATGCGTTCTTCGCGTCGATGATCACGTTGCCTGCCGCCGCGAAGACATCGCCCAGGCGGATCGCACCGAGCGTGCCGGTCTGGATGTACTGGAGCAGGATCGACGTGTTGGTCGGATCTCCGCCCGGCGCGTCGGTGATGTACTGCGTCGGGTTGAAGTTCGGGTCGTAGGTCACCGTCACCGGCACCGAGTTCGCGTTCTGGGTCACGTAGGAGCCGTCGACGAAGTTGGTTCCGTTGGCTGCGATCGTCAGGACGAGCGTCGCGTAGTAACCGGCGATGACCGTGCCGTTCACGTTGACGTTGGCAACCGTGTTGACCTGCGGGTCGCTCGAGCCGTCGGTCACCGGAATGAAGCCGAGTTCGTAGCCGTGCCCGGTGCCGTCGGCGGTTGCAAACGGATTGTGCGGGTTCGCGCCGATCGACGTGTTACGGCCGCTGTGGATCGTGATGCCGGAGAGCGTTGTCTGCTGCGTCGAGTCGAAGTGCGTGCTCGCGCTGGCGGCCGGGACGGCGATCAGGCCGCGCACGTAGGACTGCGCGCTGGTGTTGCCGGTCAGGCTCGTCTGATTGTGGCCGGTCGAGTCGTCGCCGGTCCGGATGTTGACGTCACCGAGGGCGGTGAACTGAGCACCCGTCGCGACCGAGATCGTCTCGTGCGAGTCGACGTTCAGGTGCGAGTCCGCGAAGCCGACGGCGGCGAGGCCCCACGTCGACGAATCGGCTTCGAGGTGCCCGACCACAACCGTGTAGGTGCCGATCCCGATGTTCTGCGTCGAGTAGAAGTTCGCGCCCAACCCGAGGTCGACCTCGCTGTAGAGGTGGCCGGTGAGGCTGGAATTCACGCCCGCACCGTCGATCGCACCGCCGGTGGAGAGCTGGACGGAGTCGCTCGACAGGAGCTCGCTGCCCGCGTCGATGCCGATGGAGGCGAGGTTCGTCTCCGGCAGGTTGACCGCCGTGATCGTCAGGCCCGAGCCGATCGACACGGTGGAATGGCCGGTGACGGTGGCCGTGCTCTCCGCCGCCGTTGCGCTGATGCCGCCGCCACCGGCCGCGTCGACGTTGTCCTGCGCCTCCTGGACGCTGCCGCCCGACACCGAGAAGAAGTCGTTGACCGACATGATCTCGACGACGCCGGTTGCGTTGATCGTCAGATTGCTCGGTAGCGTGGTCGTCGCGGACGTGTTGCCGGTGAAGTTCGCGAAGGCGCCGGCTGCACCAACCACAGCGGCGTTGGTCGAGTCGGCGTGCTCGTAGTAGTCCGCCTCGTTGTCCGACGAGATCGTCACGTCGGAGGCGTGCAGGGCGTTGCCCGTCGCACCGATCGAGGTGCTCGCTGTTGAGTTGTCGGTCGAGTTCGCGACGGACGCGTTGCCGGAGATGACGCCGCCGCTGCCTGCAGTGCTCGACGAGACGGTGAAGGCGATGCCGCGCGAACTGATGGTCAGGGCACCGTTGCGCGCGGAGCTGTTCATGGTGCCGGTGCCGAGCGATGCGCTCGTATTGACCGCGCTCGTCGAGTTCACCACGGCCGCGCCGATGCCGATGAACCCGACCGCGACACCGGTCGCGTCAGCCTGCGTCTGTGAGCGGCTGAAGCCGACCACCGTCACGTCGCCGTTCGGCAGGTACGTGTTGTTGCCGATCGAGGCCGAGACCGATCCGCCGGTCGACGCGGTCGAGATCGCGCCGCTCGCGCCGAGCAGGATCCCGCCGCCGCCGGCGACCGCGTTGGCGTAAGCGTTCTTCGGGAAGGACCCGGCCGGGCGGTCGAGCGTGGCGGTGACGCTGATCGAACCGGCGCTGAAATGCGATCCGTCGCCGATGGCTGCGTTCACGTTGACGTCGTTCGTTGCGATCGCGACCGAGACGCCGAGCCCGGCGCCGCCGCTGACTGCGACGCCGATTGCCTCGGCACTCACGTTCGGCTGCGCCTCCGAGCTGACGCTGATCGCGCCGGTGACGGTGATCGACGCGCCGCCGGAAAGGCTTGCGGTGACTTCGCTCGGATGCGCATGCGCGTAGGCGACGGCGCCGCTGAGCGCGATGCCGATGCCTGCGGCGACCGCGATCGCCTCGGTGTTCGCGGTGGTGTTGTCGTGCGCCTCGACGGTCAGGCTCGAGACGGTGCCGCTGCCGATGACGGCGTTGCCGACCGTCGCCTTCGTGCTGCCGGTCATGTCGACGATGGCGATCGCGACACCCGCAGCCACCCCGCCGAACGCGCCGCCAATCGAGAGCGCCGAGATGCTGCGGTTCGAGTTCTCGGCCTTGACGTCGATGCCGTTCAGCGCCTGGTCGATGTGCGCGCCGTCGTCGATCTTCGCGTACTGGCTGCTCGAGTCGGTGAGGACGGTGGCCTGTGCCGCGACACCGATCGCTCCGCCGGCGCCGGCGAACGCGATCATGCTCGTGTCCTCCTGCAGGCCGGCGTACACGGTGACCTTGCCGCCGCTCGAGATCACAGCCGTGCCGCCGATCTCCGCCGTGGTCTGGGCGTTCATCGAGTCGACGAGGACGGAGGCGCCGACACCGACCGCACCGCCGCCGGCCGCGCCGACGAGGCCGCCGAAGCCGACGTTGTCGTCTGCGCGCACCATCACGTCGCCGCCCGCAGTCACGTGGCCGAAGATCTCGGCGCTCGTGCCCGGGGTGATCGGCGTCGAGAGCGCCGCCGTCGTCGGCGAGCCGATCGAGCCGCTCATGCCGGTGACCTGGCCGTTGACGTTCGCCGACTTCTGGGTGTTGATGCGGCCGTTGACGCTGTCGGTCATCCCGTTCGAGCCGGTGCCGCCCGACGAGCCTGTGCCGCCGACGATGCCCTGGTAGCCGCTCGAGTTCGCGGAGCTGTCGGCGCTCGCCGGGCTGCCGCCGCCGCTCGCGCCGCTCGCCGTTCCGGTGTCGCCCTGGCCGTCGTCGTAGCTCTGCGTCGGCTGCGTGCCGACCGACCAGATCGCAACTGCGCCGCCGACGCCGACCGCCCCGCCGCCGACCGCGAAGGTGTAGGTCGTGAAGTGCCGCGAGGACAGCGCGTTCACCGTGACCGCGTTCGATGCGGTGACGGTGGCCCCGCCGGCGATCAGTGCGCTGACAGTCGCATTCGCGACGCCGACGTCGACACCCGCTCCGACACCGACGAAGCCGGCACCGATGCCGCCGGCGATCGTGATCGTCTTAGTCTGGTCGAGCGCCGAGACGCTGATGTCGTGGCCGCTGTGGACCGTGCCGCCGAGCGAGGCCTGCGTTTCGGTGTGCAGCAGCGTGACGCCGACCGGGACACCGACGCCGACGAAACCGGCACCGAGGGCGACGACAAGGCCGAAGACGTCCTCGCTCGACCTCGCCTGGACGGTGAGCCCGTGCAGCGAGCCGAAGCCGAAGCCCGAGTCGGAGACGGTGCCGTCGGAGACGCCGCCAAGGCTCGAGCCGCCACCGGCGTTCGCCGTGATGTTGCCGGCGGCGTCGGCATGGACGTGTTTGGTGAGCGACAGGATGTAGACGCCGACGCCGACGCCGACGAAGCCGCCTGCGGCCCCGCCGGTGACGCCGATCACGTGCGTGTCGTCCTGCGCGAAGAACCCGACGTTGTTGCCGGCGGTGATCGTGACGCCGCTCCCCGTCTTCGCATAGACCTCGTCGTCGATCACGACGACGCCGACCGCGCCTGCGACGCCGACGGTTCCGCCGGCCGCTGTCAGGGTGATGGACGTGATCGAGTCCTGCTGGAACGCAGAGACGACGACGTCCTTCGCCGCGTTGACGGTCGCGCTGTCGTCCACGAGGGCGGTGGCGTCAATGTTCAGGACGGTGACGTTGACGCCGGCCGCAACTCCTGCGCCGCCACCGACCGCGATCGTCGCCGCGACCATCAGCTGCCGGAACTGGTTCGATGCGACGACGAGCACGGACTGGTTGCTGTTCGGCGTGCCGTCGCCCGGATCGTTGACCATCGCGGACTTGCCGATCGTCGCGTTCGTGTGGACGGTCAGGATGTCGACCGTTCCCGAGACGCCGACGCCCGCGCTGCCGCCGACAGACACGTCGACGCCGACCGCAGCGACGTCGTCGCTGTTCGTCGCGGTGACCGCCACGCCGTTGAAGCCTGTCGTCTGGCCCTGCGAGACCGAGCTCGGACCGAAGGAGGCGGCGTTGGCGGACGGCATCTTGCCCTGCTTGACGAGGCTGTGCGCGCGGCCGGTCGCGGCGCCCGCGTTCAGCGTGATCGCCGAGCCGCCCTTGCTCGCGCTCAGCTGGAAGGCCTGTGGGTTCCCGCCGCCGTCCTCGGAGTTGCCGATCAGGTAGTACGTGCCGCCGTCGACGAGGCCGCCGATCGGGGTGCCGCCGCCTGAGCTGTAGACGACCGGGTCGCCGTTGCTCAGGCCGAGCGTGTAGGGCAGCGTGATCGAGTTGCCGACGACGTCATGGCCGTTCGTCGGGTCGAAGTACGGGTTGGTCTGCGCGGTCGGCTGGGCCGAGTTCGTCGGCACGAGGCGGTGCGACTCGCCGGCTCCCGGCGCCGTGAGCGTGATCGGGTTCGGGACGTTCGCGGTCGCGTCCGCCAGCGTCGCCGCGAGCTGGACGTGCCTGCCGTCGCTCGTGATCACGAAGTACTCATTGCCCTGGGTGAGGCCGCCGATGCTCGTGCCGCCGCCGTTGTCGTAGATGACCGCGTCGCCCGTCTGGAGCCCCTGGTCGAAGCCGAGGTCGATCGTGTTGCCGGAGACGTGCGACCCGTCGAAGCGTGTGTCCGTCGTCGTCAGCGTGTACGCGCCGTTGTTGACGGTCAGACCGGAGCCGTTGCCGAGGCCCGTCACGGTGGCGTGGTCGCCGATCGTCGAGTTCGTGGTCTTCGTGATCACGGGAACGGCGCCTGCGAGGCCGACCCCGGCTGCGCCGCCGACGGCGATGTTGCCGGCGATGATGTCGAGCTTCAAGGCCTCGTCGGCGGCGACGCGAACGCTGCCGTCTGCGATCACATGCGCGTAGGTGCCGACCGTCGCGCCGGTGGTGATCGAGTCCGCGGAGATGCCCGCGTTGACGGCGACGGAGGCGCTCCCGGAGACCGCGAGCCCGGCCGCGATCGAGATCAACGTCTCGGTCGACTTCGCATCCACGGTCACGTTGCCGCCCGAGGTTGTCGTGACGTGTGCGTACGGTGCGATCGAGGCCTCGGTGTTCTTCGTGATCACCTCGACGTCGACGCCGACGCCAACGCCCGCGGAGCCGCCGATCGCGATCTGGCCGGCGACGGAGATGATGTGCGTGTCGTCCGAGGCCGAGACGGCCACGTCGCCGCTCGCGTGCGTCGTGCCGTCGAGGGTCGCTGTGGTGGTGTCGTTGGTGACGTCGACGACGACCGAACCTGCGACAGCCGCGTCGCCGCCGCCCGCGCCGGCACCGCCGACGAGGATGTAGTTCGTGCTCTGGATCGCTTCGACCAGCGCCGAGCCGACTGTCAGCGAGGCGCCCGAGGAGACGTGCGCGTCGACGGTGCCGTTGCGGACGAGCACGGTCACCGCGACGCCGATGCCGGCGCTGCTGCCGATCGAGACGTTGCCGGCGTAGAGCTCGAGCTTGTTGGCCGTGTCGCTCGCCTTGACGTGCGTCTGGCCGCCGGAATAGATCGTCGCCGAGCCGATGGACGCCTGGGTCGAGTGTGTGCCCGCCTCGTTCATCACAACGACGACGAAGCTGCCCGCGACGGCCGCGGAGTCACCCGAGGCCGCACCCACGATCGAGAGCTCGAAGAGCTGCTCGGTCGAAAGCGCCTGCACGGTGATCGTGCCGCCGGCGTAGACGTTCGCGCCGTCCCCGATCGACGCGGTGACGTCCTTGTCGATGACGTCGACGATGATCGAGACGCCGACGCCTGCGCCGCTCGAGCTGAGCGAGACGCCGCCGGCGACGTTGATGATGTGGGTGTCGTCCGTCGCCGTGACTTCGACCGTCTGGCCGCCGCCGCCGTGGCGCGTGTGGTTGACGACGACCCCGCCGTTGATCGAGGCGTTGGTCGTCAGCGAGTACACGTCGACGATCACCGAGCCGGTCACCGACGGGTCGCTGCCGGTTCCGGCGGCGCCGGCGAGCGCGACCGACGAAACCGACGGGACGAGGCCCTGCAGGCGCGCGGTCTGGCCGCCCGGGACGGTCGGGAGCGTCGGCACGATCGGGCTCAGCGAGGCCTCGGCCTTGACGAGCAGGGCGCCCGCGACGTCGACGTGCGTCACGGTCAGCCCCGAGGCGATGTAGGCCTCGGTGTCGATCGACGGGAAGACGTTGACGGCGATCGCGCCACCGACAGCCGCGCCCTCCTTCGAGAAGCCGCCCGAGAGCGCGAGGTTCAGGAGGCCGAGCGGCGCCTGAGCGTGCACGGTGAGGTCGCCCGACGAGTCGACCTGCGCGCCGGCGTCGATGTAGGCCTTCGTGGTGTAGGTGAGGACCTGCACGCCGACCGAGGCTGCGACGGACGCATCGCTCTTTCCGCCGGCTCCGGCCGCCGCCCAGACGATGAAGTCGTTCTCCTTGCTGGCCGGCGTGATCGCCTCGACCGTGATGCCGTCGGCGGTGACCTGCGCGTTCGCGCCGATGAACGCGGTGTTCGTGACTACGACGACGTTCAACCCGACCGCGGCGGCGACGGCGACGTCGCTCTGCAGGTTGGCGCTGAGGCCCATGGCCTTCGCGGTCGCGCTCGTGTTGTTGACGGCGCTGACCTTCACGTCGCCCGTCGTCACGACGACCACGGACGGGTCGATCGACGCAGTGTTCGTGTCGCGCGTCCAGTTGACGGCAACCGCAGCCGCGATGTTGACGCCGCCGCTATTGCTATCGCCGGTCTGGCTGCCGGACTTCGTGCTGGCCGTGCTGGTGCTGTCGCTCGCCTTCGGCATCGAGCCGTCGGTCTTGCCGGTCGTGTTCGGGTTGTTGTTGACCTGGTCGCTCGACTGGTCGTCGGCCTTCTTGCCCGAGTCGCTCTCGCCCTGCGAGCTCGCCTGTGCGATCGCCTGGGTGATCTGCGTCGTCTCGGCGCTGACCTCGAGCGACGCGGCGGTGAGATTTCGAGCGACATCCGCAGTCGTATTCGTCTCGACCACATTCACGGCCACGGCTGCGCCGATCGCGACGTTGTTGCCGCCGGCCGACGCGTCGGAGCTGAGATCCGACTTCAGGTCCTCGGTCGCCGTGACGGAGGCGTCACCGGTGACCGTCAGCGCACCGCCGCTACCGAGATGCGCCGAGGTGTGGTCGCTCACGATCGCAATCGACACGGATGGGCTGATCGACACGCCACCCTTCGCGCCGGCCTTGTCCTCGGTGGTGACGTCGTGGTGATACGTCGCGGAGATGGTCAGGTTCGCGCCGCCGGTGAAGCTCGCGCCGTCCTCGATCGCGGCGTGGACGACGCCGTCGCTCAGCACGTTGAGCGCGACCGAGGCGCCGATCCCGACCTTGCCGCTCTCGGCGTCGGAGTCGGCCTTCGCGACGTCCTCCTCGTTGCTGAGCGCCTTGAGCGTGACGTCACCCGTGCCGGCGGTGACCGTCGCACCCGCACCGACTGTGGCGTTCGTGTGGTCGGTGACGATGTTCAGCGCGAGCGCGCCGGCGATCGAGACCTTGTCGGAGGCGCCGCCCGCGCCGGATGCGGCCACGGCCGAGATGTCGTGCTCGGCGAGCTGGAAGTAATCGCCCGTCGCCGGGGTGGCCGGGAGGCTGACGCCGCCCGTCGAAACCCACGTCGAGCCGTTCCACTGGTAGAGGCCGGCCGAGAACGATGCCGGCACGGTCACGGACCCGGTGAGCAGGAAGTACTGGCTGGCGGACGGGCTCGTCGGGAACGTCGGGCCGCTCAGGTACTGGAGCTGCCACTGCGACGAGCCGGCATCCCACTTGTAGACCCCCTCCGCGCTGCTGACCAGGGTGAGCGCGGCGCCGTCGGTGGGCGTTCCGGTGCAGCCCTTGATCCCGGTGAGCGAGGAGGCCGTCTTGCCGCTGTAGGAGCACGTCCCGGTGATGCCTGCGCCCGTCACCATGCCGGTGGCCGGGAAGCCGTTCGTCGACGAGACATTGAGTGTTCCGATCGTGACGTCCTGGCCGGCTCCACTGACCGTCGTGCCGGTCGTCGAGGTGACGGTGGCCTTGTCGTCAGGCGTGCCGGTGCAGCCGCTGATCCCGGTGAAGGACGTCGTCGAGGTGCCGGTGTAGGCGCACGTCCCACTGATGCCGGTGATCGTGAACGTTCCGGCCGTCGCGAAGCCCGCGGTCGACGCCACCGTGAGCGTGGCGCCGAGAGTCTGGCTCGCGCCCTTGACGGTCGTTGTCGGCGCAGCGCCCTTGGTCAGCTGGAAGTAGTCGCCGTCACTGGGCTGCTGCGGGAACGCCGACCCGGAGTCGATCGTCGACCACCCGGTCCCGTCGTAGCGCTGCACAGCATCCTTGCCGTTGACGCGCATCGACGCCTCGATGTCGAGGCCGTTCGAGTGAACCGTTGCGTTGTTGATCGTGGCGAGGTTGGTGATCGTGACGCTGTTCACGGAGACTCCGGCGCCGATGCCGACGGTGCCGGCCGCGTCCGCCTTGCCGTCCGCCTTCGCGCCGGCGTCGGTGTTGGCCTGTGTCTTCAGGCTCACGAGGCCACCCGAGGTCACGTTCGCGGTGTCCGCGAACGACGCTTCGGAGCGCGTCGTCACGATGTTGATCGCCGCGGCGCCGGCAACCGTGACCGTGTTGCCGCCCGAGCTGTTCTTGTCCGAGGTGGTCGCCGCACCCTTGCTCGTGTCGGTCGTCGTCGCGGTCTTGCCGGTGCCGGCGGTGCGCTCGGAGTTCGCGTTCGTCAGCTGGTCGTTGGCCTTGCCGTTGACGTCCTTGCCCGATCCGTCACCGGTCTGGCCGCCCGCGCCGTTTGCATCACCCTTCGCACCGGTGGCGCTCGCGTCGGCCTCCGTCTGGTTCGAGGAGGTCCCGTTCGCCGCGAAGCTCACCGCACCGGTGGCGTTGAGCTGCCGCGAGTCGGTCGCGAAGACCTCGTCGTCCGGGATCGCGAGCGCGAGCGCCAGGCCGATCACCACGGAGCCGTTGACGGCGTTCGCCTTCGCCGTCGTCGTCGATGACGCCGTCTGCGTCGCCGTCACGGTAACCGTCCCGGTCGTCGTGAGCGTTTCGAGCCCGGTGCCGCCAATCGTCGCGCTGGTCGTCACCGTCGGCAGCGAGATCGCCGCGTCGGCGGTGAACGCGAGGGAAGAGCCGGTGCTGTCGGTCGTTCCGGCCTCTGCGTATGTCGTCTGTGAGTCGGTGTCCGTCGCGGTGAGGGTGACGTTGTGAGCCCCTGAGATGACCGCGCCGGCGTCGATGGAAGCGGTGGTCACGTCGTCGACGCTGTTGATGGCCGCGCCTGCGCCGATGCCGACCGTGCCCGCGTCCTTGTCAGCTGCCATCGCCTTGTCGGTGCTGGAGACCGTGGAGGTGGCGGAGAGCGTGAGGTCGCTTGCATTCAAGACTAGACCTGGAGGGCCGCGACCGGTGTTCGCGTGAATGCTTGCGTTGGTCTCGACGTCCGCGATCGTCAGGGCCAGCGAGCCGGCGACGCCGACCTTGCCGCCGCCTGCGCCCGAGGTCGCTTCGGTATCGAAGGTGTGCGTCTTGTCGGTCGTGTTGATGGTGCGCATCGATGCGATGGCGCTCAGACCGTGCGAGTTGACATTCGAGTTGCCGACGCTCGCCTGGTTCACGACCTTGACGAGGTTGATCGCGACCGCTGCGCCGATGTTCGCGGTCTTCGCCTTGACGGCACTGGCGGTGGCCTTGGCCGTGGAATCGGTGTTCGCCGAGCTCGCGAGGCTGACCGCACCGGTCGACGAGACGACCAGTCCGTCGTTGATCGCGGCAAGCGAGCTCGTGTTGGCCATCGTGATCGCGACCGCCGCGGCGACCGTCACCGTCGTGCCGCCCGACTCGCCGCTGTTCGCTGCCGGGGTAGACGACTTGCCCGAGCCTTTGCCCGCCGCGACGTTCGACGTGTCGTTTCCGAGCCCCAGCTGGCTATTGGCCTTGTCGTTGACGTTGCCGCCGGAGTTCGTGTTGTCGTCTTTGGCGCCGGCCGAGCTCGCCGTGGCCTCGCTGTCGTTCGTCGAGGAGCCGTCGGCCGTGAAGCTGACAGGCCCGCCGGCGGAAAGGTCGCGTGAGAGTTGCGAGTCGACGAGGTGGTTCGAGACAGTCAGGGCGAGCGAGAGGCCAACGCCCGCATTGCCTCCGGTGGTGGCGCCACTCGCCGTGGTGACGACGCTTGCGTTCTGGGTTGCGTGCGCAGTCAGTCCGCCGCTGAGGACGAGGGAGGTCGAACCGCTGCCGACCGAGGCGCTGGTGGTGATGTTCGAGATCGAGATCGCGACCTGAGCCGAGAGCGCCAGACTGCCGCTCCCTGCGGAGGCGCCGCCGTTCGCGGTGGTCGTCATCGCGTCGGTGCCCGTCGAGGTGAGGGTCAGGTTGTTCGCGTTGGTGAGACTGGCGTTCTGCTCGAGGTTCGATGCGGTCGTGTCGTTGACGACGTTGAGGGCCACGGAGGCGCCGATGCCCGTCGTGTTGCCATCCGACGACTGCTTCGCATCGGCGAGCGCCTGGTTGGCGAAGTTGGTGGTCGAGGTGAGCACGAGATCGCCGTGGACCGAGACCGGCGTCGGCGACTCGACGTCCGCGATCGTGCTCGTCGTCACGATGTTGACGGCGAGCGAGCCGGCGACACCGACGCTGCTTCCGCCCGCGCCCGAGATCGCGTGAGCGCTGAAGGCCGACGTCCCCGAGGCCCCAGGCTCGAGTGCCTCGAGCGTGACCGAGTTCGCCGTGAGGTTGGCGTTGCCCGCGAGGTAGCTCTTCGTGGTCAGGGTGACGACGTTGACTGCGACCGCGATCCCGAAGCCCGACGTCGAGTCGGTCGTCGGGAGTGCGCCGGACGGAGTCGTGTTCGTGTGGTCGACATAGGTGGTGGTCGAGCCGCCGCTGACCGTGTCGAGAAGCAGCTCACCGCCCGCCGCGGTTCCGCGATAGATCTTGTAGCCGGTCGCTCCCGGAACCGTCGTCCAGCTGAGCGTGACCTGGTTCGTGCTCGTGCCGCTGGCGCCGATCTTGTAGCTCGCCTCCGGGCTCGGGAGGCTCTCGCCGGAGGCGAAGACCGCGGTCACGCGGTAGAAGTAGGTCGTGTTCTGAGCGAGGAAACCGCCGGTGGACAGCCCGGATCCGAAGGTCGGGGCGGTCGGCGAGGTCGTGACCGTGCCGCCGTTGGCGGTCGCCGAGGAGTTGTTCTTCGACCCGGCGTGGATCGTCTGGGTGCCGGTGCCCACGTCGATCGAGTGAACGGTCGTCGCGTCATTCGGGGCGATGTACGCCAGGGTCGTCGCCACCAGCACTGTCACGGCGAGGGCCGCAGCGACGTTCTGGCTGCCGTCACTCGTCGTCGACTTGCCGTTGGCGCGTGAGGCGTCGTTGGCGGACGTGTCGTTGCCGGTTGCACCGCCCGGGCTCGAGGTGCCGGTGGTCGGCGCCGTGTTGTTGGTGTCGGCCGAGACGGTGAGATTCTTGGCGCTCACGGGCGTCACGGCGGTGCTGTCGATGAACGCCTCGGAGTCGGTCGTAAGAACGGAGACCGCAATCCCGGCGCCCGATCCTCCCGCGGAGGAGTCGGCGGTCGTCGTGACGCTGGTCGTCAGGTTCGACTTGATCGCGACGTCGCCGCCGCTCGAGGAGATGGCACTCGTCCCGGATAGCTGGCTCTTCGCAGTCGCGTTGACCTGCGCCCCCGTGACGGACGCGTCCGAGGAGCCGCTCGAGTTCGACCCGTCGCCGGCCGCCTTGGCGGCCGCGGTGATGGCGATGGTGCTGTTCAGGGTGACGTTGCCGGTGGCCGTGATCGTCGAGGCGCCGTGGACGTTGACCGTCGCGGTGTAGATCAGCTGGAGACCGGCATGGTTGATGCCGAGGCCGTTTCCGTTCTGGGTGATTCCCGAGTCCGTCCCGGCAGTCGCCTCGAGATCGACGGCGTTGCCGTTCAGGGTCGCGCCGTTGATGTCGATCGACGCGGTCACGCCCAGCCCGGTGGTGGTGATGCCGAGAATGTCGGTGCCGTCGTTCTTGTTCGTCGCCGTGAAGGTGATGTTGCCGCTGCCGGTGTTGATCGAGACTCCGCTGCTGACGGCGATCGTCTGGGCGTTGATTGCGAGCGACGCGTTCGTCGAGCTCAGATCGAGGTTGCCCGCGACCGTCACGTTCCCGGCGTTCACGGTCAGCGAGGTGGACACCGTGCTCAGGACGAGCGTCTCGGCGTCGACGCTCTCGACGAGGGTTCCGGCCGGGCTGTCGTTGAGCGTGACGTTGCTCGTGCCGCCGTTGACCGTGAAGTTGCCCGACGAGTTGACGATGATCGGCTCGAGGCCGGTGTACCGGATCGGTGTCCCGTCGACGACGAGCGTCCCGGAGCTGTGATCGATGGGATTGGATGCGACACTGCCACGCGGGCCGTCGACGACGAGCGTGTCGAAGCCGCCCGCCCCGCCGTCGATCAGACCGCTGACGCTGCCGGACGGGCCGAAGACGAAGGTGTCCTTGTTGTCGGCCGCGCCGACGAGGTTCGCGATGTTGCTGAACGAGACGGCGCCGACCGTGCCGCTCCCGGCGCCGGTGACGTTCCACGTGCTGTCCGCCACGGGACCGTCGAGGGTGTTGGTGCCGCCACCGCCGTCGACTGTAACCGGCAGCGTCAGGCTGCCGAGGTCGACGCTGATCGTGTCGTCGCCGGCGCCGCCTGTGATCGAGAGCCCCGTCACGTCGGCCGCGGCCTTCGTGGTCGCGACGCCGTCGACGGTGACGGTGATGTTCGACCCCGACGCACTGACGCCGATCGTGTGGGACGACGCGTCGGTCGCGACCGACACCGCCCACGCGGCCGGCGTTGCGGGAGGAGGCGGCGAGGTCGACGTCGTCGTGGTGTCAGTCGGCGGCGGAGTCGAGGTCGAGGTCGTCGTCGTCGTCGTGGTGTCGGTCGGCGGCGGAGTCGAGGTCGAGGTCGTCGTCGTCGTGGTCGTCGTGTCGGTCGGCGGCGGAGTCGACGTCGACGTCGTGGTCGTGGTCGTGGTCGTCGTCGTGTCGGTGGGCGGCGCTGCGCCCGTGTCGTTGGACACCGTGCCCGCCGCGAGACCCGCGACCGGGACGGCGGTTGCCTGATGGGGGAGGTCGGTCGTTGTGTCGAGGCTCGGCGCCGGTGTGGGGGGCGTCGGGACCGGCGGCGGTGCGACCGAGGTGCCGGTCCCGTTACCGAGGACCGTCGGAACCGAGCTCGTCGACGTGGCGGCGAGTGTCGGCAGCGGAGCACCGGTCGTATCGGTGACGACCGGGACGCTCGCAAACGGATCGGGGAGCACGACCTTCTTGGCCGTCTTCGGTGCCGCGACGGCGTTCCCGTTGATCGAGACCGGCTTGCTCGTCGCCGGCGACGCGGTCGAGTTCCCGTTGATCGAGACCGGCTGTCCGCCGGTCGCGTAGGTATTCGAGCTCGTGCCGGCGGACGGGACGAGCGAGTACGACGACGTGACGACGGGCATAGCCGCCGGGTTGTGTTGCGTCGCCTTCTGCTGCGCGGCGAGTGAGCTCGCGGAGGGGAGGTGCAGCGGTGTCGCTCGCGCTGCCGCGTGCAACTTCGGAACCGCGAACTTGGGAAATGACGCAACGGGGATGGCGACCTGGGGGAGCGCAACGGCCGTCGGGGTTGCGGCCACGGGGGACGGTCGCAGTAGACCGACGATCAGGGGGTTCGCATAGATCAGTCCAATGCTCCACAGACCAACCGCGGCGAGCCAGTAGCGGATCGCACGCGTACGCAGCCTGGTGAGGCTGAGTAGATCTTCGTGTCCCCCTGCTACGGCGTACGACGACGTGAAAGATCTCCCCCGAGATCGAGTGTTGCACCTACTCCCCGCCGCCAACCTAAACGGGCCTCGCGGCACGTGTCAAGGGGTTTGACGGTATTGCCGCAGGCGTGCCTCTATGGCTACCGGAGCGTGACCTGCAACCGGTTGCGCTCCTGCTGAACCCTCCGAGCAAGCGCCTGAACCGAGGCGACACGCGCGTTGTACGCGTTCGCGGCAGCCTGTTCGGCGAGCTGGTTCGCGCGCGAGTCGGAGCTCACCGAAGCAACGCTGACGGCGTGTTCAAGCCGTGCGGCAGCGATCACGTCGCGTGCCCGTACGGCACGCTCCAGGCCTGCCAGCGTGGTGTCGAGCAAGGTGAGTCGCTCGAGCTGCGCGCTGTAGAGGGGCCGCTCGACCGACGGCGGACGCAGCGTGCGGACCTGCTTGACGGCAGCCGCGACCGCGACCCGGTAGGCACGGATCTGGTCGGCTGCTTGCGCCGGTTTCTGCTTACCCTTCAACGCGGCGTGCGCGGTCGTGTTCGCCTGTGCGAGCGGCCGCATCGCCGCGGCAAACGCAGGGTTGAAGATCGCGAAATCGTGCAACTCGCCGGCGAGCATCGCCTGGCGGCCGATGAGTTGCAATAGAAGCGTCTGCAGCGTGTGCGCAGCTGCGGGCGACTTCGCCAAGGAGAGCTGCGCAGACACGCTGAGTAGCGTCTGCTCTGCCCGGGCGAGGGCAGGCGCGGTCGTTGCGGGATCGCGGGAGTGGGCGAATGCGACCGTCGCGGCCGACACATCCCGCAGCGGCTGGTTCATCACCGCCTCGATGTTGTCGACGCGTGTCAGATACGCGGCAACGGCCGCACGCGACGCGCTCTGGTTCCGGTGGCCGCCGCCACCGCAGGCGGTCAGGAGCACAAGCGAGGCAAGCACCGCGAGCCGGCGCACGGTTCCTCCTACTTCGTCAGCACAACGACCGATGTGCTGTGGTCGCCGTGCTGGAAGACGAGCTTCACGAGACCACGGTCGGGCGCAAACCAACACGTACGCACGCCGCTGCCAAATGGGAACCCGGCCTGCTTGAGCGTCGTGCGGACGACGAGCGCGCTGAACGTGCCGGCCGGAACCTTGATCTGCTGAACCCCGATCACCTTCGACGTCGCGGTCGCGCCGAACACGGCGAAGTCTCGGCCGTTCGGGTCGACCGACCACGTGTCACCGGCCTTCGCATACGGGCCGATCACCGGGTTGATGCCGAACGACATGAGGTCGAACGGAGTGAAGAAGTGACGTCGCTGGCCGGCTGGCAGGGCTGCAGGCCCGAGCGGCGGAAACTTGGCGAGGGACTGAGCCTTCACGACTGCAGAGAGATTCGTCAGGCCGTCGGTCCGTTGCGTGAAGAAGTAGAGCGCCGCGCAGCGGATCTGGCCCGAGACGCAGGTGAACGACGCGCGAGCGGAGCCGTTTGCGACCTGGTCGATCACGTACTTCTCGATCTCCGGCTTCTTCAGATGTTTGGCGTTCGTCCAGCGATAGGTCCCCGTCAGGCCCTTCTCCATCGGGAACCAGTTGACGTCGGACGGCAACGCTTTGGCGACCAGGTTCGTCGACTGCAGCACGGAGGTCGTCACGGCTGCTCCCACGCCGCCCGCGTGCTGGAAGACAACCTTCACCGGGCCGACGCCGTACACCCACCACACGGTCTTCACGCCGCTGCCGTACGGATCGCCGAGTGCGCCGGCCTGTGTGACGTCCGTCCGCACCTTCGCAGCGAGCACGGGCTGCGGGAACGCCGGGACGGTGACGAGCTCGGGGCCGAGGTATGTGGACGTGCTCGAGATGCTCGCGTCGCCTCCGGCTGCGGTCCAAGTCGTCCCCTTCAGCAGCGGTTCGGCGAGCACCGGCGTCAGCGATCCCCAGATGACGTTGTAGTAGGTCGAGACGAGGCTGTTCGGGCATTGGGTGACGGTCGCGCAGAGGACGGGGAACTGCGGCGGCGGCCCGTTGGACGACCAGTACGGCGAGACGACCGCGAGTCCCGAGCCCGTGTCCTGGAACGAGACTGTGCCGGTGCTGTTGACGGCGTTGGCCGCGTTGCCCTGGGCGGCGGTCGTCCAGGCGAGCGTGAACAGATCTCCGGCAGTGCTCTTGACGGTGACCTTCTCGTTCGTCGGCGATGGGTTGTACGCCGTGTCGGTCCACTGATAGGTCCAGGTCGCATCCGGGTTGTGCGGAAGCCAGTCGTCGGCCAGAGCCGCCGGCGCGCCTGCAAGGGCCGCCAGGACCATCGTGAGTGCAACCCCCCACTTCACAGAGACGCACGTTACTGGCGATGTCGACGAAACGCCACAGGTCGTCCGCGGCGCACGTTCCGACTTGACGCATCCGGGTCGTGCTTCTATGGTTGCCGGACGTTTGCGGCACGGCGCCGCTGCGGGAGGCATTGAGGCCTCAGGACTCTCACGAGTCCTGGGGTCTTTTTTTTGTTGGGCGAACGAGGCGGCCCGGAGCGCTCGGGGGAAGTCCTCGGAAAGGAGACGTTTCATGCTGTATCCCCATTGGCTGAACCCCGGAGACAACTCGTGGCAGATGACCGCAGCCACGCTGGTGGGCCTGATGAGCGTGCCCGGCCTCGTGGTGCTCTACGGCGGGGTGATGCAGAAGCGCTGGTCGGTGAACAGCATGATGCTCGCGTTCATCGCCTTCGCGCTCGTACTGGTGATGTGGGTGCTCTACGGCTTCAAGATGGGCTTCGGTAGCCCGATCCATCTCTTCGGCGGGAAGCACAGCTTCTTCAACAACTTCCTCGGAAAGCCGGGCAGCGTCCTGGATCACAAGGCCGAGCAGGGGCAGGGGAATATCCCCCTCGTCGGCAAGACCGATTTCCCGCAGTCGTCGCTCGTCTATTTCCAGTTCGTGTTCGCGGCGATCACACCGATCCTCATGCTCGGCTCGGTCCTCGGCCGCGTGAACTTCAAGGCCTGGATCCCGTTCGTCATCCTCTGGTCGACGTGCGTGTACACGGTCAACGCGTTCCTGATCTGGGGCGGCGGCTGGTTCGCTCAGCACGGAGCCGTGGACTTCAGCGGCGGGTATGTGATCCATCTCGCGGCGGGTGTTTCGGGTTTCGTCGCGGCCTGGGTGATCGGACCGCGCCTCTCGCGTGACCGCGAGATCGACGCGCCGAACAACCTGGCGATGGTCGCGATCGGCGCCGGTCTCCTCTGGATCGGCTGGAACGGATTCAACGGCGGCGACCCGTACAACGCCGGCGTCGATGCCTCGGCGGCGGTCCTGAACACGAACCTCGCCACCGCTGTCGCCTTCCTCGTCTGGGTGGGCTGCGACTACGCGACCAAGCGCAAGCCGTCGCTGCTCGGGAGCGTCAACGGGATGATCGTCGGGCTGGTGGCGATCACCCCGGCTGCAGGCTTCGTGAACGGCTGGGGCGCGATCGCGATCGGTGCGATCGGATCGGTCGTCGTCTACATCGCCTACAACTACCTGGCACTGCTGCGGCCGTTCCGCGGCGTCGACGACACGCTCGGCGTCATCTACACACACGGCTTCGCGGGCCTCATCGGCGGTCTCCTGACGGGCCTCCTGGCGGACTCGTACATGCAGATCGTCCCCGGTGTCTCGGTGACCGGCGGCCTGCATCTGCTCAAGTGGCAGGCGCTGACGGCGCTGTGGGTGATCGTGTTCTCCGCCGTTGTCACCTTCGTCCTGCTCAAGCTGGTCGGAGCTGTCATCCCGTTGCGGATGAGCGAAGAGGACATGGAGATGGGCGACCTCGCCGTCCACGGGCACGAGGTCTACCCCTCGGACATCCCGTCGCTCGGGTTCCCGTCCGGTATCCCGGCGCCCGCGCCGGCGCAGTTGAGCGGCGGGGAGTCGCCCGCCTAAATGCCCCAAGACGCGGGGATCGCAGCAGGCAGACCCTCCTGCGATCCCCGCCACTCCACCCTGAAACGTGCAGCATTCGCTTCGTCGACCACTGCGCCACGCAGACCGAGAGGAATCACATGGCCACGAAGATCATCATTTCGTACGACGGAACCGACAACGACCGCGATGCGCTCGCGCTCGGGCGCCTGCTCGCCGGTGCGGGGGCGTCGCTCGAGCTCGCCTATGTCCGCCACGCCCACGAGGCCGAGAGCGGGCGTGAACGGCTCGCCGAGAGCGACGCCGAGGCGCTGCTGGCAGCCGGCGCCGAGGCCCTCGACCTGCCCGACATCCCTTGCCACGTGGTCCTCAGCGGCTCCACACCGGAGGGGTTGCGCGCGCTCGCGCTCGCCGAGGAGGCGGATGTGATCGTGTTCGGGTCCGAGTACCGCACCTCTCCGGGTCACGTCGACCCGCAGGCCTCGGCGCGGCGGCTGCTCGACGGGGGTCCCGTCGCCCTCGCCTTCGCCCCGGCCGGCTTCGCCGAGATCCCCGACTACACGGTCGAGACGGTCGGCGCCGTCGGTGAGGAGGGTGACCCGTGCGCCGCCGAGACCGCGGAGGCACTTTCGGCCCGTCTCGGGGCCACCGTCGCCCCACGCGCGACCGGCGACGTCGACTTCGTCGTGGTCGGCTCCAAGCCCGGCACCGTCACCGGCCGGGTGACGATCAGCGCGGCGGCCGAGTACCTGATCGAGCTCACGCGCTGTCCCGTGCTCGTCCTCCCACGCGGTGTTGCCGTCCGGTTCGATTGAGCGATGCCGGCCGAAGTCGAACGTCTGCAGCGAAGAGTCGGCACACGCGACCGGTGGTTCCTCGGGCTCGGGCTGTGCGCCGCGCTCGTCGGGGCACCGGTCGGGGTTCTGCTCGCCAGGCCGGGGGCGTCGTCGACCGCGGACACGTGCATCACGACCGTGCGTGCCTCGATGATGGGCGGCGCCACGTTCAGGTACTGCGGCCCGGACGCCGCCGCGTTCTGCCAGGCGTCCGGTGCGGAGGACAAGAGCGTCGCCGCGAAATGCCGGGAGCTCGGTCTGCCGACGACACGCTGACGCGTCCCCTCGCGGAGGTGCGCCGTCTCTATTTCGTGATCGCGGCGGCGGTCTTGGCCGAGAGTCCGGCCGTGACGAGGAACCGGCGCATCTGCGGGCCCAGCCGGGTCAACGTCGCCGTCGTCTGCGAGGCGGCGCTCTTGTACAGCTTGGCGATCACCGACGAATCGACGCCGACCACAGCACGGATGTCTTTGGCGGTCGCAGTTTTGTCCAGCAACACCGTGACGGCCCGGCAGGCGTCGACCTTCTTCCCGTGGCTGTCGAACTGCAGGATCAGGTTGAGGCTCTGCTGCTCCGCGGCGAGCCACTGGCGAAAGAGAACCGCGTGCGGGTGCATCTTCGCGAGCGCATCGCGCACGTTCGTCAGCGGTCCCTTGTACCGGCTGACGATCTCGATCATCAGCACCGGGACGAGCACGAGCACGGCAGCGAAAGCCTGCGCTGAGTTCTTCTTGAGGGACGCGCAGTTCTTCAGCCCCTGCTGGAGCACGTCACCGCTGCCCGTCTTCGAGGCGAGCAGCTGGAACGTGCTCACCATGGTGCCGAGCTGCCCGGCGAGCGCCCGGTCGTGGGCATCGGGCTTCGGTGTCGCCGCCGCTGCGGCCGCGGTTGCGGCCACGAGCGCCACGGCGGCTACGAATGCGGTCGCGAGCTGCAGTCGTCGTGCGCGGGGGTGTGGCACGGCGCAGGCGATGGCCGGACGCTACCAGGCCCGCCCGGCGGGTTCGGCGTCCAAGATCCCGATTCAGGGTGATACGACGTCCCCCGCCTGGTGCCGATAGCAGGCTTGACTGGTTCGCTCTGCGGCACTCTGGAGGCACAACAATGATTCATGAATCCGGCCGGCTGGCCGCCGATGGCGGTCCTGCGGATGCCGGTCGCCCGCGGTTGGGGCAGATCCTCGTGGCGGCGGGGTTGCTCGATGTGCACGACCTCGAGCAGGTGCTCGAACGACAGAAGCAGAACGGCGAGCCGCTCGGGCGGCTGCTCGTCAAGGGCGGGTACGTGTCCGGATCGTCGGTCGCGCTGGCGCTCGCCCGGCAGCATGGCGGACCCCTGAAGACCGAGTACGGCTTCGCATCGCCGACCCCGACCGCTCCTGCGGGGTACCCCGGACCGGGAATGCTGCCGCTCACAGCGCCTCCCCCGGCTTCGGAACCGGTTTCGGAACCGGCGGCCGCGCCCGCCGTGCAGCCCTTTGCACTCCCTCCGTTCGCCGCCGAGGCGCCGCTTCGGCTCGCACCGATGGTCGCGACGAGCATGGTCGAGACGAGCATGGTCGAAACGAGCCACGAAGATCCGCCGCCGGTCGCCGACCCGGTCACGGCAGAGCAGTGGCCGGTCGAGGCCGCAGGCCCGCCGGCAGCCGGTCTCGAGGCGGCCTACGAGGCTCTGCCCGAGTCCTTCGGCGAGCTCGAGCTGGTGCTCGCGCCGCCCACCGCCGAGCAGGCCCGAGCCCCCGAGGACATACAGGCCGACCTGGAGACCATGGACGAATTGCGGTTTCGCCTGCAGGAGTCGGAGCGCTCGCTCGAGCGTGCTTCGGGAACCAACGAGCAGCTACAGCGGGAGCGCCAGCTCGCCGGCGAGCGAATTTCGAAGCTGGAGCAGGAGCGCCTCGAAACGAGCCACAGCGCGCCCGCTGTGCCGCGCACGACACCCCCGCGTGCGGCAGGCGAAGCGCTCGACGGCTCACACGCTGAGACATCTGACGGGCTGATCAGCTATCCGTTCCCGCTCCAGTCCGGTGCGATCGCGAACCTCCGGCTACCGGTTCGACTCGACCGCGCCGACGCGGAACGGCTCGTGGCGTTCATTCAAACGCTGGTCATCGAGCCGGTCGAGCTCCCGAACGCGCCGAAGGCGCTCCGGGCCAGCTAGCCCTCCTGAATACCGTCTCGCCTTCCCTGCCGGCGCGCGTCGCCGGCTCGATCATGTAGTCCGCGCCGGCTACCCGGACGGGCGCAGACGCACAAGCGCTTCACGCACGTACACGACCCCGGCGCCGGCCGCGATCGACAGGATCCCACCCGTCATCCCGATCGCGATCTCGAAATCGGCTAGGTTCCAGACCCAGCCGTCGGAGACGTGAATGAAGTCCGGCACGCCGCGCGACCAGAGGTACGGCGACACGCCGTTCGCGAGAACGCCAGCGACGAGCAGCGCGCACCCGACCCACAAGCCCCACGGCCGCCCGAGCCCGCGCCACCCGACAAGCCTGGTGAGCACGACGGCAACTGCAATCGCGACCGCGGACATCACCAACCGTCGCGGCAGGTCGTTCGCCCGCGCGTTGAAGACGATGTGCTGCGAGTACTGCACCGCCCAGGTCTTGCTGAGCAGGTCGGCCGCGAACGCGGCTGCGAATACCGGCATGGCGACACGGACTCCCACGTGATCCACGTCGGCAGGCCGGGCGTTTGCCTTGAGCGAACCGACGCACGCGGACGGCACCAAGCTGCTTGATCGCTGGAGTGAGTGTGAGTGGGCGGAACCAGACATTGCGCAAACCGTCCACGGCTCGCCGCGCCGCTTCTGATCCTCTGTTGACGAGTATGGATATCCTGGATATCCTGACGCTATGGCCAAGGTGCTCGTGTCGCTGAATGATGCGCTGCTTCGGCGTGTCGACCGAATCGCAAAGACCCGTGGCCTCTCCAGGAGCGGATACCTCGCCGAGCTCGCCGAGCGAGACGTCACGCGTTCTGAAGGCCCCGGCACGACGCGCGCTGCCAGGCATGCGCTTGCCATGCTCGACGACCTCTTCGCGGGCGGGCCTGACGAGGATTCAACGGCCGCGATTCGGGCAGAGCGCGACGCTCGGTGAACGAAGCCGTTCTCGACGCCTCCGTCGTCATCAAGTGGTTTCGCGCTCAAGGAGAGCGCCATATCGAGTCCGCTCGAGCACTGCGGGCGTCCTTCGAGACCGGAGAGCTGGTCGTGTTCACACCTCCGCTCTTGCGCCTCGAGATCATCAACGTCGCCGGCCGTCGTTGGCGCTGGAGCGAGGCTGCTCTCGTCGAGCTCGCCGCTGCGCTCGATGATCTCGGCTTCGAGCTGACCGAACCGAACCTCGTCCGCGTCGCGCACTGGACCGCGCTCGGCCTCACCGCCTACGATGCGGCGTACGTCGCCGTCGCAGAGGCAGTCGGAACCCGCCTCGTCACGGACGACAACCTCATCGTCGAGATTGCGACGGGAATCGCGCAGCCGCTCGCCGAAGCTCGAAGCTGATCGGCAACGTCCGCGCAATGTCAGTTATGGATGGAGGCGGCGGGAATCGAACCCGCGTCCGCGGACGCACCGGACTGAGCGTCTACAAGCATAGGTCGCCCTTGAGCTTCGCCTGACGGCCGGTGTGCGACCGACCTACCGTCCGACTAGCCCTCCTGAAATGTCGCGCCGCGGGCGAGTGGCTCTCCGTTGGCACCGAGCCCGCTTGTTGATGCCGATCCCGGGTCGCGGGCTTGCCCGGGGCGACACGCTAGCTAGTCCTGAGACTAGGCAGCGAGTGCGAGATTGTTTTCCGCACTTGCAGTGTTTTCCGGTGGTTTTACGAGGCCGACCGGAGACCTCGGCTTGCAGCTCAACCGGAGAACCGACCACGTCGAAGCCATGGCGCCCCCGTATGTGTGTGTCTCGGCATTGTAGCCCCAGCGGCTACCGGCGGGATTTCAGCGCCCGTTCCATCTGGCGCTTGGCCTCGCGCTCGACGACGTCGCGGCGCTTGTCGCGCTGCTCCTTGCCGCGGGCGACCGCCAGCTCGACCTTCACCCGGGAGTCCTTGAAGTAGAGGCGGGTCGGGACGATCGTCAGCCCCTTCTCCCGCACCTTGGCATAGAGCGAGTCGATCTCGCGCCGGTGCAGCAGCAGCTTGCGGGCCCGCATCGGCTCGTGGTTTGCCCGGTTGCCCTGGTCGTAGGTCGAGATCTCGAGGCCGTTCAGCCACGCCTCGCCCGCACGAATGTCGGCGTAGGCCTGCGCGAGCGTGGCCCGGCCGTCGCGCAGCGACTTCACCTCGGTGCCGGTGAGGACGAGCCCGGCCTCCACCCGCTCGAGCAGTTGATAGTCGTGCCGGGCGCGGCGGTTCTCTGCGATCAGCTTCTCGGCCATAACATTCGAGAGTAGCGTCGAGGTTCAGGTGGTCGCCGGAGCGAGGTCGACCTTGCCCTCGGTTCGCGCGATCTTTTCGACGCGGACCTCGATCGCGTCGCCGAGCCGATAGGCGCGACCCGTCATGCGGCCTGCGAGTGCGGTTCCCAGCGTGTTCAGCTCGAAGAACTCGCCGTGCAGGCGGCGGGCGGGCAGAAAGCCCTCGAACACCTCGCCGAAGCGGATAAACAACCCCGAGCCGATCATCCCGACGATCTCTCCAGGCCACGGCTCGTCCCAGCCCGCCTCGTAGAGACGCCGTTCGAGCAGCCAGGCGAGGCAGATGTCGTCGGCGAGATACTCGAGTTGCGCTGCTTCTCGCTCGCGCGCCGAAACGTGCTCGGCGAGGTGCACGAGGTCGCCCGGCAGCGGATCGTCGGAGAGCCCGAGCTCGCGCAGGAGCGCGCGGTGGACGACGAGATCGGGGTAGCGGCGGATCGGCGAGGTGAAATGGCAGTACGCCGTGCTCATGAGGCCGGAGTGCCCGAGGTTGTGCGGGTCGTAGCGCGCCTGCTTGAGCGCACGCAGGACAAGAGCCGGAAACGCCTCGCGCCCGCGACCCGACTGGGCGACGTATTGCGTCACGAGCCTCGACGTCTCACCGACGAGCTCGGCCGCCTGCTGCGACGAGAACCGCTCAGGGACGGGCGGCGTCGGCACGCCGAGATCGACGAGCTTCGCCAGCAGGTGCTCGACCGCCTGCGGGTCGGGGCGCTCGTGGACCCGGTACAGGGCCTCGCGGCGGCGGCCGGCGAGGAAGGCACCTACGTGCTCGTTGGCGAGAATCATCAGCTCCTCGACGAGCGAGTGCGCATGCGGCTCGCCCTCGAGCCACGCATCGGCCACGCCCCCGTCGCCGTCGAACCGAAAAGCGACCTCCGGCGTCTGCACCTGCAGCGCACCGCGCGCGAAGCGGCGGTCGCGCAACCGGGTCGCGACCTCGTCGTTCAGCGCGAGCTGCTCGAGCACGCCGGCCGGCGCTTCGCGCCGCTGCGCCTGGCCGTACGTGAGGCGCGCGTCGGAGCGGATCACCGACCGGTAGAACAGCGGCTCACCGGTCGGCGGCATCTCCACCGTGACGCAGAGCCGGTCGGCGTGCGGGCGCAGCGAGCAGAGATCGTCGGCGAGCGAATGTGGCAGCATCGGCGCGACCGTGCCGGGCACGTACGTCGAGAACCCCCGACCGGCAGCGCCCTGGTCGAGCGGCGTCCCTGCCCCGACGAAGAACGACACGTCGGCGATGTGCACCCAGGCTCGGATACCGTCGGCCTCAAGCCGGAACGACAGCGCATCGTCGAAGTCCTTCGCCGTGTCGGGGTCGACCGTGTAGGTGGGAAGCTCACGCAGGTCGACCCGGCCGGCGAGGTCGGGCTCAGGCGGTTCGTGCGGTTCGAACTCTTGCCGCACGCCGCGCTCGACGAGCAGTCCTTCGAGCACGTTCTCGACCCGGTCGGCCGGGCCGATCACCTCCTCGACGCGGGCGCGGCCTCGTCCGGTGCGCACGACCGCGAGATCACCGGGCGCGAGCTCCCCGGCGCCTTTCGAGTCGAGCACGAGCGGGACGCCCGGCGTGAAGGTCGGCTCGCCCACGAGCAACTTCCCGCGGCGTTCGACCTCGACCACGATCCGCTCGCTCATGGTGGGAGCCTACGGTGAATCAGGGAACGCCCCGATGCCCTGCCACCGCTGCCCGGCGCATGCTGGCGGGAGACCCACGGAGGAGGACGCAATGAACATCGCCGTCATCTCCGAACTCGAACGGCGCCACATTCCGTACGAGCTTCTCCCGCATGCACCGACGAGGACCGCCGCGGCGGAGGCACACGCTCTGCACCTCCCGCTCGGCGAGATCGCGAAGACGCTCGTGCTGGCCTCGCCGACGGGGTATGTGCGGGCGCTCCTCCCCGCGTCGCGGCGCATCGACACGGCGAAGGTGGCGAGCGCGCTCTGGGTGAAAGAGGCGTGGCTGGTCCCCGAGTCGGAACTCGTGGGCGCATATCCGGAGTTCGAACTGGGTGCCATCCCCCCGATCTCCGGGCCAGGGCACGACCGGGTGGTCGTCGACGAGAGCTTCCGCGAGCACCCGTGGATCGTCTTCGAGGCAGGCCGGCACGACGAGTCCGTCCGCGTGAGGTTCGGCGACCTCCTCGCGGCGACCTCCGCGATCGTGGCGGACATCTGTCTCGAGTGAGCGCACAGCTCAGCGCCGAGCGACCAAGCGGAGCGCGGCGCTGAGCTGCAGCGCCGTCGCTTTCTCAGATCTTGAGGAAGCGGCGCATCGTCAGGCCGGACCCGAAGGCTCCGACCCCGAGACCGAAGAGCAGCACGACGAGCGAGATCAGCGGAAAACCCCACGCGTGTACGTTCGGGTCGCTCGTCAGCTTCGGGACGATCGCCGGCAGCACGGCGGCCTTGCCGATCACCAGGAAGAAGATCGCGAGCAGCGCCCCGACGACCCCGCAGAACACGCCTTCGAGCATGAACGGCCCGCGCACGAACCAGTTGGTCGCGCCGACGAGCTTCATCACCTCGATCTCCCTTCGTCGCGAGAAGATCGAGAGGCGAATCGTGTTCGAGATCAGAAGCACCGAGGCGATCAGCAGCACCCCCGCGGCGAGAATGAAGAACACGTCGATGTAGTGCGCCACCTTCAGGATCGCGTGCGACTTCTGCTTCGCGTCCTGCACGTTGGCCACCCCGGGTGGCAAGCTCGGCGTGACGATCGAGTGGTAGAGCTTGTCGATGTCCTCACCGCGCGTCGGCTTCACCTGCAAGGTGTCGGGCAGCGGGTTGTAGGCGATGCCCGCAACGAGCGCCGGGAAGCGGCGTTTCATGTCAGCGAGCGCCTGCTCCTTCGAGATGTACTGAACGCCGTTCGTGAGGACGTACTGGTTGTGCTGCAACCGCGCGGCGAGCGTGTTCTTCTGCGCGACCGTCGCGTTCGGCTTGAAGTAGATCTTCACAAGCAGCTCGCTCTTCACGTGCGACGACCACGAGTCCATCCAGGTGCCGAAAGCGATGAAGAGGCCGAGCAGGAACATACTGATCAGCACCGTCATCGTCGCGGCGACCGTCGTCGACAGGTTTGCCCCGAGCGAGCGCCACGCTTCGGAGACGAGCAGCTTCATACGCGCGCTCATCTACCTCACGCTTCCCGCTACAGCGCCGGCCAAGCCGGCGCTTCCGCTCTCTGGTGACTCCGTCAAGCCTGCGTCACTCGCCCACGTACCCGCCGCGACGCTCGTCGCGCGCGAGGCTGCCGTTCTCGAGCTGGATGACGCGCTTGCGCATCTTGTCGACCATCTCGCGGTCGTGCGTCACCATCAGGATCGTGGTGCCGCTGCGGTTGATGCGGTAGAGAAGCTGCATGATCCCGACCGACGTGTCGGGGTCGAGGTTGCCGGTCGGCTCGTCACAGACGAGCAGCGGCGGGTGGTTGACGAACGCGCGCGCGATCGACACGCGCTGCTGCTCGCCACCGGAGAGCTCGTCGGGAAGCGAGTTCATCTTGTGCGCGAGACCGACCATCGCGAGCACCTCGGGAACCTTCTTGCGGATCGACGTCGCCGACTCGCCCTGCACCTTCAGCGCGTAGGCGACGTTCTCGGCGGCGGTGCGACGCGGCAGGAGCTTGAAGTCCTGGAACACACACCCGATGTTGCGCCGCAGCATCGGCACCTTCGAATGCTTCAGCCGGCCGAGCTCGCGGCCGCCGACGACGATCTTGCCGCTCGTCGGGTCGAGCTCCTTCAGGAGCAGACGAACGAGTGTCGACTTGCCCGAGCCCGAGGCCCCGACGACGAACACGAACTCGCCCTTGTCGATATGAAACGTGACGTCGCGGAGCGCGACGACATCGGGCTCGTAAACCTTCGTCACCGAGCCGAACACGATCATCGACCCCGCGCTCTGATAGGGCGCTTCGATCGGATCGTCGACGACAGCAGTCGGTTGGATGTCTGTCAGCTCAGGTTCCTGCACGGTCATGATCGAGAGCGTCGCCTACCTCGGCGCCCTGGTGCGAAGGTGAGGAGCAGTGTACCCCACCCCCTAGACGGCTCTTCCGGCCGCCCGGGCGAGCAGGTACTCGCGGATGAACGGGTCGATCTGGCCGTCGAGCACGGCCTGGATATTACCCATTTCGTAACCTGTACGAGTATCTTTCACAAGTTGGTATGGCTGGAGGACGTACGACCGCACCGACTCCCCGCCGAAGCCCGTGTCGGCGGATCCTCCACGCTCCTTCGACATCACGGCCTCCCGTTCCTCTTCGGCGCGCTCGACGAGACGCGCCTTCAGCACCCGCATCGCCGTCTGCTTGTTCGCTGACTGGGAGCGCTCGTTCTGGCACTGCACGACGATCCCGCTCGGAAGATGCGTGATCCGCACGGCGCTGTCGGTCTTGTTGACGTGCTGCCCTCCGGCGCCCTGAGCGCGATAGGTGTCGATCTTCAGGTCGCCCTCGTCGATCTCGACGTCCGTGTCGTCGGGCAGGAGCGGCGCGACGATCACCGTCGAGAACGCGGTGTGCCGGCGGTGCGCCTGGTCGAACGGGCTCAGCCGCACCAACCGGTGCTTGCCGCGCTCCGCCTTCAGAATGCCGTAGGCGTTCTCGCCCACCACGGTGAACGTGGCGGACTTGAGCCCCGCCTCCTCGCCCGGGCTCGCCTCGAGCAGTTCGACCTTGAAGCCCCGGTTCGCGGCCCACCGTTCATACATCCGCAGCATCATCTCGGCCCAGTCCTGCGCGTCGGTGCCGCCCGTTCCCGATTGCAGCGTGACGACGGCATCCCCGGTGTCGTATTCGCCGTTGAAGAGCGCGGCCTCCTGAAGCCGCTCGAGCTCGACACGCAGCGGCACGAGCGCCGCCGCGATCTCGTCCTCCATCTCCCCGCCGTCGAGCCCGGCGAGCTCGAGCGCGTCCGCGTACTCGGTCGTCAGCTTGCGGTAGCCCTCGAGCCGCCGCGCGACACGGGCATGTTCGGCTGAGACCTTCGCGGCGGTCGACTGGTCGTCCCAGAACCCCGGGGCGTTCAGTTGCTCTTCGAGTGCGGCGAGGCGATGTTCGAGTGAAACCGGGTCAAAGGTACTCCCGGACCCAGTCGAGCTGGGCCCCGAGCTCGGAGAGCTGTTCTGCGAGTGACTTCCCGTCGTCGATCATCGCCGGGATGGTACCCCGGCGCACGCGCTCAGCTGCTGCAGACCCGCTTCGGTGCGAGGCCGGCGAGCGTTGCGAGTCCGCTCTCGACGTTGACCGCCACCTTGAGATCGACCAGGC
Source organism: Gaiellaceae bacterium (assembly GCA_035534955.1). Classification (GTDB taxonomy): domain Bacteria; phylum Actinomycetota; class Thermoleophilia; order Gaiellales; family Gaiellaceae; genus PALSA-600. Next base: position 83,747 of record DATLQV010000051.1, on the reverse strand, counting down.
CCGCACGCCGCGCGAGCAGGCGCAGCGTCCCGTCGGAGCCCTGCCAGACGCAACCGGCCGACGCGCGCCAGTACGGCGACCACCGGACGCTCATGCGGTAGACGCCGGGCGCGTTGACGAGCGCGACGATCTGCGTCGGACCCATCCAAGCCACACTGGGGTCGGCGGGGCCCGTGATGATCGGCGTTGCGTTCGGCAGCTCGTAGACGGTGACGTGCGCAGAATGGAACACGGGCACGAGCGAGGTGCGACCCGAGCGGATCAAGGCCGCTTCGTTGCGCGAGCTGTAGTCGGGAGGCGCGTCGGAGAGCAGGACGTAGCGCACCCCTTGGGTGTGCAGCCACTTGTCGTAGGCGATCGGGCCGAGCTTCTGGTCGTAGAGGATCTGGTTCTGCGGGAAGTCGCTCTGCCGGAACCAGCCGCGCACAATCGGGATCCCAGCATCCGGCAGGTACGCAGCCGCCCAGTGCTCGGCCGTGTCCACGGCCTCGACCCGGTAGGACGGGCTGAGGTGGCTGTGCAGGAACGTGATCGCCGGCGCCCAGAAGGTGGTGCTGTGCGCGGGGTCGGTACCGGCGCTGTGCGCGGTGCTGGCGAGCGCCCCGATGTTCCAGGCGCCGGCGACGGACACGAGCGCCACCGCCAGCACGATGCGCCGCGGCGCCAGAGCGACCGCGAGCAGCGCGATCGGGATCGCCGCGAATTTGAGACGTTCGACATTCGAGCCCAGGTCACTCGGCACCACGAACGCGACCAGGCTCACCACGAGAAATACGACAAACACACCGAAGAGGCGCCGTGCTTTCGGCACGCGCGCGGTGAGCGCGATCCCGAGCACCGCAAATGCGGCGCCGGGGGCTACATCGGTGAGCGTGAACGGGAAGCGGCCCTCCCCGGGGAAAAGACGGCGCAAGACGAGCTCGAGCAGCCCGGCCGCAAGGACGACGACGACCGTCGCCCGCCGCGGTCTCCGATCGACTGCGCTGCCGGCGAGAACGAGGGCCAGCAGGAGGAATGCGAGCGGGCTTGCGAGCAGCGTCAGGAAGACGAGGCCGGCGAAGATCCGTGGGCGCCCCTGCTGCAGTGCGCTCATGGAGAGCAGCGCGAGGGCGGCACCGAGCGCGAACGGGAATGCCGCCGTGAGCACGACGCCCGCCCAGAGAATGGCGAACGTGCGGCTGGAGAAGCGCGCGACGGGCCCCCATTCGCGCCAGACGACGAGCGTGAAACCGAGCGCCGCCGCCGCGATCGTCGCGACGCCGAGCACCTTGATCCCGAAGACCGCGGCGAGCGGGTAGTAGATGAAGCTGTAGGTGACGAACGAATACCGGCCCCCGTACCAGAAGTTGTTCCAGAGAGCGAAGCCGTGCTCGAGCAGGAACGTGCGCTGGTACGCGTGTGCGGCGAGGTCGATGCCCGGTGGGCCGAGCCACACGAGTAGACCCGCCAGCGCCGCGGCGACGAGCGCCGAGAGCGTCGCTTCGCGGGCCATCAGCCGACGATCGACTGTGCTCACAGCGGCAGCCTAGATGGTTGATCGGTAATTGTCGTCGTTGTGGGGAGGGTCTGTACCAAGCAGTGTGGTCGACGCGACCGGGGTCAAGGCCGGTGGGCCTTGGCGGCGGGCGCGGCGGGCGCAATGCGCCGTGTGCAGGCCCCCAGCCGCAGCGGCGATGAATTACCGATCAACCATCTACGTCACCGGCAGGTCGTCGCGCAGCCGTGACCAGATTCCGCTGTCTGCCCGACGGCCCTCCTTGAAGTGAAGCGAGCGCCGAACGCCTTCGAGCGCGTAGCCGGCCCGGGCCGCAACGCGCTCCGATGCGGCGTTTGCGACGTCGATTTGGAGCTCCAGGCGCACGAGGCCGAGCTCGTCGAAACCCCAGCGCGTGAGCAGGGCGAGCACCCGGCCGGCGACCCCACGGCCCCGGGCGGCGGGCGCCACGGCGTACCCGATCTCTCCCTGGCGAGCCTCGAGGTCGAGCTGCACGACCGCCGCGAAGGCGAGGAAGCCGCCGCGCGTTGCGTCGCGGGCGACGAAACCGGCGCACTTGCCGTCGGCCCAGCCCTGCTCGTAGCGGGCGATCCAACCGGTGACGAACTCGGCATCGGCGCGCGTTGGAACGAGCGTGAAGCTCTTGACCGCGTCGTCGCCCGCCAGGGCGAGCAGCTCGGCGTGGTCGGCTTGGGTCAGCGGCTCGAGCCGCACCTGCTCGTCGGCGAGCGGCGGCTCCGGCAGCGCTAAGCGCCGTGACACTTCTTGTACTTCTTGCCCGAGCCGCACGGGCACAGATCATTGCGGCCGACGTTCTCGAAGTCGGAGTTCACCTTTGGCTTCTGCGCAACCGGAGTCGCAACCGAGCCGCCACCGGCTGCCCCGAGCGTCGAGGCGCCTCCTGCCGCGAGGATCGCATCGGCGCCCGCAAGCGACTCGTGCTCGTAGCTCAGGCTGCCGCTGCCTCCGTTCTGGGCCTGCTGCTGCGGCAGGCTGCCGTCGTCGGGCGTGATCTCGGCGTGGTAGAGCAGGGTCACGACTTCTTCGCGGATCGTGCGGTTCAGTTCGTGGAACATGATGTGCCCCTCGTTGCGGTACTCGACGAGCGGGTCCTTTTGCGCGAGGCCCCGGAGGCCGATGCCTTCGCGCAGGTAGTCCATGTTCTCGAGGTGCTCGCGCCAGCGGGAGTCGACCGTCTGCAGGACGATGAACCGCTCCAGGTCGCGCATCAGCCCCTCCTGGATCGCCTCCATCTCCTTCTCGCGCTCGGTGTAGGCGTCGAGCGCGTCGTCGAGGAACTCCTGGATGATCCCCTCGCGGTCGAGGCCCTTGAGCTCGTCGGCGGTGACGCCCGTGCCGTAGAGCGCATCCATCGCGGCGACGAGGTCACCGAGCTCCCACTCGTCGTGCTGCTCGTCAACCGTGTAGTCGGAGACGACGTAGGAGATGACCTCGGGCAGCCACTGCTCGCGGATGTCCTCGCCGAGGTCCTCGCCGTGGAGCACGCGGTTGCGCTGCTCGTAGATCACCTGCCGCTGGACGTTCATCACGTCGTCGTACTTGAGGACATTCTTGCGCGCGACGAAGTTCTGCTCCTCGACCTTCTTTTGCGCGTTCTCGATCTGGCGCGAGAGGATGCTTGCTTCCATCGGCTGGTCGTCGGGCAGCTTGAAGCGTTCCATGATGTTCTGGATGCGGTCGCCGGCGAACAGGCGCACGAGATCGTCCTGGCCCGAAAGGTAGAAGCGCGTCTCGCCGGGGTCGCCCTGGCGGCCGGAACGGCCACGGAGCTGATTGTCGATACGACGCGCCTCGTGGCGCTCGGTGCCGAGCACGTACAGCCCGCCGAGCTCGCGCACGGTGTCGTCGATCTTGATGTCGACACCGCGGCCCGCCATGTTCGTCGCGATCGTGACCCCACCCACCGCACCGGCGTCCTTGATGATCTCGGCCTCGCGCGCGTGCTCCTTCGCGTTCAGCACGGTGTGGGGCACGCCTTGGCGCTTCAGGAGCTCGCTCAGGTACTCGGACGACTCGACGGCGATCGTGCCGACGAGCACCGGCTGCCCCTTCTCGTGACGCTCCTTGACGTCCATCACGGCGGCGTCGAACTTCGCCTGCGCGGTCTTGAAGATCAGGTCGTTGCGGTCATCACGCACAACCGGGACGTTCGTCGGGATCTCGACGACGCTGAGCCCGTAGATCTCGACGAATTCCTTCTCCTCGGTCTTCGCGGTGCCCGTCATGCCGCCGAGCTTCTCGTAGAGGCGGAAGTAGTTCTGCAGCGTGATCGTGGCGAGCGTCTGGTGCTCCTCCTGGATCGCGACGTTCTCCTTCGCCTCGACCGCCTGATGCAGGCCTTCGCTCCAGCGGCGGCCCTCCATGATGCGCCCGGTGAACTCGTCGACGATCTTCACCTCGCCGTCCTGTACGACGTAGTCGACGTCACGCTTGTACAGCGCCTGCGCCTTGAGCGACTGGATCAGATGGTTGACGAGCTGCACGTTGTTCGGGCTGTAGAGGTTGTCCACGCCCGCCGCACGCTCGACCTTCTCGATCCCGGACTCCGTGGGCGAGACCGTCTTGTGCTTCTCGTCGTAGAGATAGTCGTACTCCTGCGCGAGCGCCTCGTCGTCGAGCTTCGTGCCCTTCGACTGAACGCCCTCGAGGCCCTTCACGATGCGCGCGAAGTCGTAGTAGGTCCTCGCCGCAGTCGTCGGCTCGCCCGAGATGATCAGCGGTGTGCGCGCCTCGTCGACGAGGATCGAGTCGACCTCGTCCACGATCGCGTAGGCGTGGCCGCGCTGCACCACACCGTCGAGACTGATCGCCATGTTGTCGCGCAGATAGTCGAAGCCGAACTCCGAGTTGGTGCCGTAGGTGACGTCGGAGTCGTAGGCGAGCTTCCTTCGATCGAACGGCATGTTGTTCTCGATGAACGCCACGGTCATGCCGAGCCGCTCGAAGACGCCGCGGTTCCACTCGGCGTCGCGCTGGGCCAGGTAGTCGTTCACCGTCACGAGGTGGACGCCGGTGCCCGAAAGCGCATTCAGGTACAGCGCGAGGCTGGCGACGAACGTCTTGCCTTCACCTGTTTTCATCTCGGCGATGTCGCCCTCGTGCAGGACGATGCCGCCCATCATCTGCACGTCGAAGATCCGCTGGTCGGACTCGCGCAGGCGCGCCTCCCGGACCGCTGCGAACGCCTCGAACAGCAGCTCCTCGAGCTGTGCTCCGTCCTCGAACCGCTTCCGGAACTCGGCCGTCTTGCCGAGCAGTTCGGCGTCGGAGAGCTTCTTGAAGTCCGGCTCGAGCGTCGCGATGAACGCGGCCTGCTCGGCGATGCGCTTCATCCGCCGACCCTCGCCGAAGCGCAGTGCCTTCTCGATCGATCCCATCGCGGACGCCATCGCAGACAGGGTACCGGCCTCTACAGCGGCGTGGCCTCGACCTGCCAGAGCTCTCCGTCAAGCCGTTCGGCCCGGACCACGTACTCCGATCCCTGCCCTGCACCGACCTGTTCCAGAGCCGGCGCACGGCCGAGCGTCGTCCGCCCGTCCACCTGCAAGGTACGCCCGTCCCGGGTCACGATCAGCTCTGCGCGGTCGCCGCGCAGCCCGCGGAGCTCGGCGACGGAGATGCGGGACGCGGCCACGGCCCAGGTCTCGGGACCGCGCCGGACAGCCTCCGCCCGGTAGGGCGAAGGGAGCATCCCCTCGACAGCGTCGGCGAGCGGGGTGAGCGCGCCGTCCGGCTCATCCTCCTCCACGACGAGCGTGCCGTCGGGCAGCGAGACGAAATGCACCACGTCGCCGCGCAGTCCCGGCGCGGTCGCGGTCTCGACCGCGTCCCAGCGGCGCGCGCGCGCGACCCCGTGGATCCCAGGCTCGCTCCGCTCGATCCCGTCCCAGCCGGGCGGTTCGCTCGCCAGGCCGCGGTCGGCGGCGCCGGCGCCGGCGCCAAAGTCGAGTGGCACATCTGCCGCCTCGGCGAGCCTGCGATGCAGCGGCTGGCGGCGTCCAAAGAGCCCCACGCTAGCTGGTGCTGTCGGCCGAGTCGGCGTCGCCGTTGTGCGCAGCGTGCCGGCGGGGCTCGACCCGTCGCAGCTCGCGATAGCGCTTCACCTGACGCTCGAGCTTGTCGACGAGCTGGTCGATCGACGCCTTCATGTCGGAGGACGCCTCGCGCGCGCGCAGGGTCGGCCCCTTGGTGAAGATCGTCGCCTCCGCAACGTGGCACTCGGCGATCGACGGGTTCCGCTGCTCCGACAGCTCGACCTCGACCTGCGTCTGCTCGGCAAGCTGTTTCGAGAGCTTCTGCAACTTACGCTCGGCGTATCTGCGGATCGACGGGCTGACCTCGACGTTCTTGCCCTTCACCTGGAGTCTCATCGCTACCTCCTGACTGGTGGTGGTCGATCGCTCGCTGGTTTTCAGCCTAGTCGATCGTCGCTAAGTGCCGGCTATGAGTTCCGGCGCACCCGCTACCGCACGGCCCGCGCGAAGGTGACGGCGAAGACCGCGTCTGCGCCTGCCGCGCGCAACGCTCCAGCCGCCGCTGCCACGGTCGCTCCCGTCGTGTAGACGTCGTCGACGAGCGCGACCCGCACCGGCACCGGACCCGAGGCGGCGAACACCCCCCGGACGTTGCGCCGCCGCTCGTCCGAGCGCAGACCGGCCTGCCGCGCCACCGACACCCGCCGCTCGAGCAACGGCGCTCCCGGAAGCGCCCAGCGGCGCGCGAGCTCGGCGGCGAGCCGCTCGGCCGGGTGGTGACCGCGACGCAGCTGGCGAAGCGGATCGGGTGGGATATACGTGATGACGTCAACCGCAGGCCGCTCGACGTGCGCGACGACGAGGTCAGCGGCGAGCACCGCAGCGTGGCGGAGCCCGCCCTCCTTCCAGGCGCGAACGAGCGAGCGCGCAGGGCCGTCGTAGGCAACCGCCGCGCGCGCGGTGGCAAACGGGAACCTGCGCCCCGAGCACTCGCGGCACTGTGCGACCGCCCAGGCGGTGGGTGCACCGCAGCGCGCGCAACGGGGCGGGACGAGCGGCCGCACGGCACGCAGACACGTTGAACAGAGACTCTCGGCGGCGGCGCCGCAACACGCACAACGGCGGGGCAGGACGAGATCGGTAAGCCACGCGATCCAGGCTACGACCGATCGTGTGCCGTGTCTGTGCCGAAACCGAAACGAAAGTGTGCCGAGTTCCCCACAGCGCTTCTTACTCGGGCGAGTAGCGCTCCCGTTGCGGCAGGCCGGCGGCGGCGCGCATGCGGTTGTCGGCTTCGAGCAGCTGCTCGTGGTTGCCGATGTCGTACCAGGTGGCGTCGAACAGCCAGCCGTAGACCGGCTCGTGGCGCTGCAGCCAGCCGACGAACCGTCCGGGCTGGTCGGCGCCGTGCTCGCCCTCGAGATAGCCGCGGACGAGCCGTGCGTGCTCGCGATGGAAGAGATAGGTCGCGGTGGCCGCGAGCGTCGACGGAGGGTCGGCCGGCTTCTCCTCGAAGTCGAGCACACGGCCGTCGTCGCCCAGTGCGACGATGCCGTAGTGCGATGCGAGCTCGAGCGAGCCGACGTCGCGCACGGCAACGGCGCTCGCCACGCCCTTCGACTGCCAGAACGCCACGTACTCGGCGAGATTGAACTCGAACAGGTTGTCACCCGCGATCACGAGCAGGTCGTCGTCGAGCTTCGCCCGCTCGATCACGTACAGCATGTCGCCGATCGCGCCAAGCCGGTCCTCGTTCGACGTGGTGCCGTCGTCGTGGACGACGACGTTGCGCCCCTCCGCCCACCGCGCGAACGCCCCGCTCTTGCGCGAGTTGGTGACGACGTGGATCTCATCCACGGAGTCGACCGCTGTGATCGCGTCGACGATCCAGTCGATGATGGGACGTCCACCGACCGGCAGCAGCTCCTTCGCCCTCGCGTCGGTGAGCGGCCTGAGCCGGGTCGCGTACCCGGCGGCGAGGACGATCGCCTTCACGCTGCAGCCGTAGCTTCTGCGAGCGACTGCGCGTAGGGCGTCCGGTGCGCCCCGTTCTCGGTGACAATCGCAGCAACGAGGGCGGCGGGTGTGACGTCAAACGCTGGGTTGCGAGCCGCGAACCGCGCCGTGATCTCGCCCGGGTCGCGTTCCTCGATGACGATCGCGCGACCGTCCGGCGCGTTGCGGTCGAGTGTCGACGTGGGAGCGACCACGTAGAGCGGAATCGCGTGGTAGCTCGCGAGGACGGCGAGCGCGTAGGTGCCGATCTTGTTCGCGGTGTCGCCGTTCGCGGCGATCCGGTCGGCGCCGGTGATCACGCAGTCGACTTGACCGGCGGCCATCAGCGACGCGGCGGCGGAGTCGGCGATCACTGCGAACGGGATCGCCGCGGTCTCGAGCTCCCAGGCGGTGAGCCGCGCACCCTGCAGGAGCGGCCGGGTCTCGTCGACCCACACATGCTCGAGGAGGCCGCGCTCCCACGCGGTCACGAGCGCGCCGACCGCACTGCCGTACCCGCCGGTCGCGAGCCCGCCTGCGTTGCAGTGCGTCAGCGCGCGGGTGCCGGGAACGAGCAGGTCGGCGGTGTGGGCGGCCATGCGCCGGCAGCGCTCGACCTCGTCGGCGTGGATGCGGCGCGCATGCTCGGCAGACGGGTCGTCCCGCATCTCGTCGAGCGCCCAGGCGAGGTTGCGGGCCGTGGGACGCGACGCCCGCAGCCGGTGATCCGCCTCGACCAGGTCCTCTCCGTTTGCAGCTGCGAGCGCAAGCCCGTAGGCGGCGGCTATGCCGATCGCAGGCGCGCCGCGAACGACCATCGTCGTGATGGCCTCCGCGACCTCGCCTGCGCTGGCACAGCGAACCTCGACTTCCTCGAGCGGCAGCCGGCGCTGGTCGAGGAAGACGACGGCGTCCTCCTCGAGTCGCAGGATCCGCTCAGGCTCGAGCATGCGCGCCGCCGGGGCGGCTCAGGTTCCCTCGTCCCAGGAAGCGAGGTACTTGGCCTGCTCGGCGGTGAGCTGGTCGATCGTGACGCCCATCGTCGCGAGCTTCAGACGGGCAATTTCCTCGTCGATCTCGGTCGGCACCGGGTAGACCTTCTTCTCGAGCGACGCGGCGTGCGCAACGGCGTACTCGGTGGCGAGCGCCTGGTTCGCGAAGCTCATGTCCATGACGATCGCCGGATGACCCTCGGCGGCCGAGATGTTGACCAGCCGGCCCTCGGCGAGCAGGAAGAGCAGCCGCCCGTCGGCGAGCTTGAACTCCTCGACGAAGTTCCGGGCCTCGCGTGTCTCGACGGCGAGCGAACGAAGCGCCGGGATGTCGATCTCCACGTTGAAGTGGCCGGTGTTGCAGATGATCGCTCCGTCCTTCATCACCTCGAGGTGCTCGCGTGCGATCACGTGCTTGTCGCCGGTCGCGGTGCAGAACACGTCGCCGATCTTGGCGGCGTCGGCCATGGGCATGATCTCGAACCCGTCCATCAGGGCCTCGAGCGCGCGCATCGGGTCGACCTCGGTGACGATGACGTGCGAGCCGTGGCCCTTGGCGCGCATCGCAACACCGCGGCCGACCCAGCCGTAACCCGCCACGACGAACCGCTTGCCGGCGAGCAAGACGTTGGTGGCGCGGATGATCCCGTCGATCGTCGACTGGCCGGTGCCGTAGCGGTTGTCGAAGAAGTGCTTGGTGCGCGCGTCGTTGACGGCGATCACCGGGAATGCGAGTGCACCGTCGGCTTCCATCGCCTTGAGGCGGATGACACCGGTCGTCGTCTCCTCCATGCCCGCGATGATGTCGCCGAGCTGCTCGCGGCGCGCGCTGTGCAGCACGCTGATCACGTCGGCGCCGTCGTCCATGGTGAGCTGCGGCTTGTGGTCGACGGCGGCTTCGATGTGCGAGTAGTACGTGTCGTTGTCCTCGCCCTTGATGGCGAACACCGAGATGTCGAACTCGTCCACGAGGGCGGCTGCGACATCGTCCTGAGTCGAGAGCGGATTCGAGGCGCAGAGCACGACGTCGGCGCCCCCTGCCTTGAGCGTCCGCATCAGGTTGGCGGTTTCGGAGGTCACGTGGAGGCAGGCGGAGACGCGGTAGCCGGCGAGCGGCTGTTCACGCTCGAACCGTTCGCGGATCGCCTGCAGCACCGGCATCTGCCGGTCAGCCCACATGATGCGGCGCACGCCCTCAGGGGCGAGCGACAGGTCCTTGACGTCGTGGCGCTTGGTGGTTGCCATGAAACCTTCCTCTTAATGGTTGGTCGGGGAGTGTAGACAGCGGATTCGCGCGGTCACGCGGCCAGCAGCCGTTCGTGCTTGCGCTGCTCCCATTCGACCCATGAGCCGGCGTCCTCGCCGGCGGCGAGCCAGGCATCGACAACCGAGCGCAGGTCGGGATCGCGCCGCAGCCGGCGGGCGAACGCGAGCTCGGCGAGCTCGAGCCCGAACCGGCGACGCAGTTCGCGCAGCGTCCGCAGGCGGTTCACCTCGGCGAGCCCGTACAGCCGGTAGCCCGACGCCGTGCGGCGCGGGACGACGAGGCTGTGCTCCTCGAGGTAACGGAGCATCCGGGCCGACCAGCCCGTCTCGAGGGCGGCGGCGCCGACGGTCAGAGGCTCCTGCATCGGCAAGAACCTTACCACATGTGTGTGAATGTTCAGGCCGTGCGTCAGGCGGCCGACGTACCTTCACGGCCGTAGGCGTCCTCGAGCCGCACGACGTCGTCGAGCTGCGGTGTCGAGACCTCGAGGATCGTCGTGTCCTCGATCGCCGTCACGCGATGCACCGTCCCGGGCGCGTAGTGGAACGCGGCGCCGGCGACGATCTCCTCCTCCGTGAGGACGGCAGCTCCGACCGCGCCGAGCTCGAGCCTCGCGCGACCCGATTGCACGAGCCACGACTCGTCCTTGCGCTCGTGGTACTGGAGTGACAGCGAGTGACCCGCCTTCACGAAGAGCACCTTGCCGCAGTACACGTCGGTCAGCGCCCAGATCAGCTCGTAGCCCCACGGCTTCTCGACCTGCCGCACGTCGAAGGTCCACGGCTCGAGCGGGCCAGCGCTCATAGGGCAACCTTCGGCTGCCCTATGTGTCTCCGCTTCGGCGCCGGCGGAGCCGGCGCCTCCGCTACCTGTGAGCCTCCGTCGAGTCTACGGCTCATGCCAGCCACTCCGGATGAGCCTCGACGTGCTCGGAGGCCGCGCGCAGCTCCTTCGGCGTGTTCACCGTCAGCCACAGGCCCGCATGGCGAAACGCGCGCAGAAGTCCCTCCTCTGCGAGCTTCGGAAACGTCGACGACTCGTGGTCGCCACGGTCCGGGAACCGGTCGATCGCCTCCTGCGAGAGCACGTAGTTGCCGCAGTTGACCCAGAACGACACCTGGCCGCCCTCGCGGAATCCGTGCACCAGGTCGTCATCGTCGATGTCGACCAGGCCGAACTGCGATTTCGGCTGGGCGACCGTGATCGTCGCGAGCGCGCCGCCGGCGCGATGCGCAACGTAAAGGCCGGCGAAGTCCACGTCGACGAGCTCGTCTCCGTTCAGCGCGTAGACGTCGCCCTGCTCGCGGCGGAGCGCGGCTGCGAACTTGATCCCGCCGCCGCGCCCGAGCCGCTCGGGCTCCTCGGCGGCGACGATCTCGGGACCGAGCCCGGCGAGCTCGGATTCGAAGAACGGCCCCTGGCCGGCGGCGCACGCAAAGATCACGCGCGTCACCCCGGCACGGGCGAGACGGCCGACCTGGTAGGCGGCGAGCGGCTTGCCCGCGACCTCCACGAGCGCCTTGGGGCGTCCGCCCGCAGCGTCACCGAGCCGCTCGGCCTTCCCGCCGGCGAGGATGATCGCCTCCATCGGATCTAGGCCTCTTGCGGTTCGGGCGTCTGCGGCAACACATCGGTGAGCGACGCCGGGCGGCCGATGCCCTCGTACGCGAAACCGGCGCGGCGCGTCTCTTCCGGGTCGAGCAGGTTGCGGCCGTCGATGATCAGCGGGTTCGCCATCGCTGCGCGCGTCTCGGGCGACGCCAGGTTTCGGAGCTCATCCCACTCGGTCACGATGACCGCGGCGTCGGCGCCGCGAATCGCATCGGCCACAGTCGGAACGACGTCGACGCCCTTCGGCAGGCTGCCGCCGTCGGCGATCGGGTCCCAGGCGCGCACCTCGGCGCCCTCGGCCAGCAGGCGCGATGCGAGGACGATCGACGGCGCCTCGCGCATATCGTCCGTGTTCGGCTTGAACGCCAGACCGAGCAGCGCGACCTGCTTGCCGCGCAGTGAACCGAGGTGCCGCGTCAGCTTGCCGATCACGCGCCGCTTCTGCAGCTCGTTCACCTCGATCACCGCGGAGAGCAGCTGGAAGTGGTAGCCCGAGTTCGACGCGAGCTGCTTGAGCGCGAGCGAGTCCTTCGGGAAGCACGACCCTCCATAGCCGATGCCGGCGCGCAGGAAGTGTGGCCCGAGCCGGTGATCGAGCCCGATGCCCTCTGCAACCTGCACGACGTCTGCGCCGGTCGCCTCGCACACGTTTGCGATCTCGTTGATGAAGGAGATGCGCGTCATCAGGAACGCGTTCGCGGCGAGCTTGATCATCTCCGCGGAATTGACGTCGGTGCGGACGACCCGGCCGTCGATCTTCGCGTAGAGACCGGCGACCGCGTCTCCGTCCCCCGCCTCGAACGCGCCGATCACGATCCGGTCGGGCTGCATGAAGTCGCGCACGGCGCGCCCCTCGGCGAGGAACTCGGGGTTCGACACATAGCCCACCCGGCCGAAGCCGCGCTGGTCGAGACCGGCACGCACTCTCTCGCCCGTGCCCACCGGAACCGTGGACTTCATCACCAGGATCGGGTGCCCGTCGAGCGGAGGCAGCTCGTCGACGACCGTCCAGACGCGCGACAGGTCGGCGTCGCCGGAATAGGTCGGCGGGGTGTCGACGCAGATGAAGAGGAACTCACACCTCGCGATGTCGGCGACGTCGAGCGTGTAGGCGAGCCGCTCGGCGTTGCGCTCGAGGAGCTCGGGCACGTCCTCCTCGTGGAACGGGACCTCACCACGCTGGAGCGCTTCGATCTTCGCCGGAACGACGTCGCGGATCACGACATCGTGACCGAGCTCTGCAAAACACGCACCCGTGACGAGGCCGACCCAGCCGGCGCCGAAGATGCCCACCTTGCTCATTCCGCTCCGACCCTACTTCGTGGTTGTTAGGGGTTTGAGACCCTTCGCAATCGCCAGCATGGTCTCGTTGGACAGGGAGTTGAGCAGGGAGTTGACGACCCAGTAGGTCGCGCCGTGAGCGCGCAGGACGACCATGTGCAGGTTCGGGCCCGTGTAGTAGAGGTCGAACTCGCGGCCGCCGAGGTTGTGCTGGAAGCTCTTGTCGGCGAGCGCGGGAGCACCGGTCCAGTCGGTCTCCTCGACGCCCCAGAAGTCGGTGCCGTTGTGGAACACGAGCCGCACCGCCCGGTGGCCCCCCTGGCGGTCGATCCAGTACTGCCGCACCGGCGTGTCGGTCGGCAGCGTGTCGGGGTAGGAGTTCCCTTCCAGCACCGTCGGCACCATCAGCGGGAACTTGATCTTCTTCTGCAGCGGCGCCAGCAGGGAGATCGAAGCCGCGGCGTCGTACCGAACGAACGCGGGCTGGTGCGTCGGCACGTTCGCCGACGGTGCAGGCGGGAGGGAGCCGTTGAATGCGCTGCCGAGCACAACGAGCAACATCGAGCCCGGGTCGAGCGCGAGCAGGCCGGGCCGGCGCGGGAGCGCTGCGACGTCGGCGGGCTGCATCAGGTTCTGCAGCGCCTTGGCAGCGAGCTTCGAGCCCTTCTGCGCCGGGTCGTAGTAGATCACGGTATGGAACACGCTCGGGCCGTTCGCTGCGAGACCGTTCGGCGGCGTCTGCGTCTTGTAGCCCCGCTGGCCGAGCAGGTACGACGTGTTGGCTGCGGCGGCCGCCACGCCGCTTCCGTTCAGCACCGTCACGGTGACCGCCGACGGCGGCGGCGTCGTCTGCTTCAGCTTCGTGCCGAGCGCGGCGGCGTTCGCGGCCTTCGACGAGGTGACGTCGGGATTCTGGAACTGGTCGATCGCCGCCTGGAGATCCGCGCTCGAAACGGTGCATTCGTTCGCGCATTGCACGTTCGCGATCTTGTCCTGGAAGAGGTGCCCCGGCGGCAGGGACTGAGCGAAGAGCGCGTACGAGATCACCTCGTTGCCCTGGAGCGCGTGTCCGCCTTCACCGACCTCGATGTTCTGGGTGATCGTGTTGACGAGGCTCGGCAGGCTCGTGAAGGAGAAGTTCTTCGAAATCTGCTCCTTGAGAGCGCGTACGAACTCCTGCTGGCGCGCCACCCGGTAGAGGTCGGAGTCGGTGTGCCGGAAACGAACGAAGTCGAGGGCGGAGCCTCCACCCAGCCGCTGATAGCCCGGCTGCAGGTTGATGGTCGCGTAGCCGGTTCCCGGCGGGTTGTAGTACCGGCGGTCGACGTCCATCCAGACGCCGCCGAGCTTGTCGACGACCTGCTTGAAACCGTGGAAGTTCACCGTGATCAGGTAGTTGATCGGGAGCGACGTCAGGTGCTTGACCGTGAGAACCGTTCCCTTCGAGCCGCAGATCGCATAGGCAGCATTGATCCGGTCGGTCGCGACAACGTGCCCGACGGTGTCCGACGCCGACGAACCGCAGTAGATCGGGACGCTGAGGTCGCGCGGGAACGACAGCAGCTCGATCGACTTCGTCTGCGGGTCGGCGCGAATGAGCATCAGCGTGTCGGAGCGCGACGGCCCGGCGCCCGCGAGGCCCGCACGGTGGTCGTAGCCGATCACGAGCGCGATCGCCGCCTTGTTCGCCACGGGGATGTCGAGTGTGCGGGCGGCGCGCACCACGTCCGGAGTGTGCGCACGGACACTTGCGACTGACTCGTGGAAGTAGAGATAGGCGCCGCCGGCAACCGCGAAGACGAGGGACGACACGATGACGAGGGTGCCGACGAGGATGCGCCGGACGAGCCCGAGGCCGGTGCGCTGCGGTGGCGGCGGCTGGCGATAGCGCGTGACCGTGCCGATCGTCCCGGGAGGGAAGACGGCCTTGCCGTTGCCGTTCGTGCCGGCCCCCCTGCCGACGCCTCTCTTCAGTGTCGTCCGCATGAAATGTGAGCGGCGCCCGTCGGGCGCCTGCGCCGGTCAGGATAGCCGAGCGGCCGAGCTTGCTAGGCGAGGTTCGGTCCCAGCCACCGCTCGGCCTCGGCGACGGGCATGCCCTTCCGGACTGCGTAGTCCTCGAGCTGGTCGCGGCCGATCCGGCCGACCGCGAAGTACTTCGACTGTGGATGGTGGAAATAGACGCCGCTGACCGCCGCGGCCGGGGTCATGGCGAAGCTCTCGGTCAGCTCGATTCCGGCCCGCTCCGCGGCGAGGAGGCGAAACAGGGCTCCCTTCTCCGTGTGGTCGGGGCACGCCGGGTAGCCGAATGCTGGCCTGATGCCACGGAAATTCTCCTTCAGCAGATCCTCATCGGAGAGGTGCTCGTCGGGCGCGTACCACTCGCGGCGCGCGCGCCGGTGCAGGAACTCCGCGAACGCCTCGGCAAGCCGGTCGGCGAGCGCCTTCACCGCGATCGCCGAGTAATCGTCGTGGCCGGCCTCGTACCGCTCCGCGAGCTCGTCCGCCCCGTGGATCGCCACGGCGAAGGCCCCCAGGTGGTCGTCCCGAGGGGCAACGTAGTCGGCAAGGCTGCGGTTGGGCCGCTCGTCACCGTGATCGGCCTGCTGGCGCAGGAAGCAGAAGCGCTCGCTGCCGACCACGACGTCGTCGCCCTCGGCGTGCGCCTGCCAGTAGCCGTAGATGCCGGCCGGGCGTAGAGACGCCCCTTGCAGGATCTCGCGCAACAGCGCCTGGGCGTCGTCGTACAACTCCCGGGCCGCCGGATTGTCGAGGATCGCGGGAAACTTGCCCTTCAGATCCCAGGCGTGGAAGAAGAACTGCCAGTCGATGAACGGCACCAGCTCCGCAAGCGGCGGCGAAACCAGGCGCGGGCCGAGGAACGGTGGTGTGGGCAGGTCGACGAACGGCGCCTGGAGCCGATTCTCCCGCGCCCGCGAAAGCGCGAGCAAGGGCTTGCGCACCTTCTCGGCGTACTGCACGCGGAGGCGCTCCTGCAACTCGCGGTTCTCCGTGTCGAGCTGGACCCGCCGTTTGGGATCGAGCAGTTGCGCGACGACGTCGACAACGCGACTCGCGTCGAGCACGTGCACTGTCTCGTTCTCGTACTCCGGCGCGATCTTCACCGCCGTGTGCTGGCGTGAGGTGGTGGCGCCGCCGATCATCAGCGGCAACTCGAGCCGGCGCCTGTGCATCTCGCGGGCGACGTCGACCATCTGGTCGAGCGACGGCGTGATCAAGCCCGACAAGCCGACGATATCGACCTGCTCGGCCTCGGCCGTCGCGAGGATCTTCTCGGGCGGCACCATCACGCCCAGGTCGATCACCTCGTAGTCGTTGCAGCCGAGCACGACCCCGACGATGTTCTTGCCGATGTCGTGCACGTCGCCCTTCACCGTGGCGAGCAGCACCTTGCCCTGCGAGCCGTGCGAGCCGTCCTTCGCGTCCTCCATGTAGGGCTGCAGGTAGGCGACCGCCCGTTTCATCACGCGCGCCGACTTGACGACCTGTGGCAGGAACATCCGGCCGGAGCCGAAGAGGTCGCCGACGACGCGCATCCCGTCCATCAGCGGCCCCTCGATCACGTCGAGCGGCCGCGCGGCACTCTGGCGCGCCTCCTCGGTGTCGTCTTCGACGTAGTCGACGATCCCGTGCACGAGGGCGTGCTCGAGCCGTTTGCCGACCGGCGCTTCGCGCCAGGTCAGGTCGAGCTCGCGCTTCGCCCCCTCGCCGCGCACCCGGCCTGCAAGCTCGACGAGCCGCTCGGTCGCGTCGGGGCGCCGGTTGAAGAGGACGTCCTCGACGCACTCCTTCAGCTCCGGCTCGATGTCCTCGTACACGGCGAGCTGGCCGGCGTTGACGATGCCCATGTCGAGACCTGCGCGAATCGCGTGGTACAGGAACGCTGCGTGCATCGCCTCGCGCACCACGTCGTTGCCGCGGAACGCGAAACTCAAGTTGGAGATGCCGCCCGAGGTACGCGAGCCCGGGCAGCGCTCCTTGATCAGCGGCAGACACTCGATGAAGGCGCGCGCGTAGTCGTTGTGCTCCTCGATCCCGGTCGCAACGGCGAGCACGTTCGGATCGAAGACGATGTCCTCGGGCCGGAACCCGACCTCTCCGATCAGCAGGTCGTACGCCCGGCCGCAGATCGCCACGCGCTGCTCGACCTCGGTCGCCTGCCCCTGTTCGTCGAACGCCATCACCACGACGCCCGCGCCGTAGTCGCGTATGCGCCGCGCGTGCCGCAGGAACTCCTCCTCCCCCTCCTTGAGCGAGATCGAGTTGACGATTCCCTTGCCCTGGAGGCACTGAAGCCCCGCCTCGATCACCGACCACTTCGAGCTGTCGATCATCACCGGCAGCCGCGCCACCTCCGGCTCGGTTGCGATCACGTTCAGGAACGTGCGCATCGCCTGCTCCCCCTCGAGCAAGTCGGCGTCCATGTTCACGTCGATCAGGTTGGCGCCGCCGCGCACCTGCTCGACCGCGACCGCGACGGCGGCGTTGTAGTCGCCCCCCTCGATCAGGCGGCGGAAGCGCGCGGAGCCGGTCACGTTGGTGCGCTCGCCGATCAGCACGAACCCGGTGTCCTCACCGATCTCGAACGGCTCGAGCCCGCTGAACCTGGGCGCCCGCCGCGCCTGCGGAACGAGGCGCGGCTCGAGCCCGCGAACGGCCTCGGCAATCGCCTTCGTGTGCTCGGGCGTCGATCCGCAGCACGAGCCGGCGATGTTCAGGAATCCGTCGCGGGCGAACTCGTGCAGCAGCGCCGAGGTGACGTCGGGCGTCTCGTCGTAGCCGCCGAACGCATTCGGCAGGCCGGCGTTCGGGTGCGCAGAGGTGAGGCAGGTGGCAATTCGCGAGAGCTCGGCCACGTAGGGGCGCATCTCACGCGCGCCGAGCGCGCAGTTGACTCCAACGATCAGCGGGCTCGCGTGCTCGACGGAGGTCCAGAACGCGTCGATCGTCTGGCCGCTCAAGGTGCGACCCGAGAGGTCGACGATGGTCACGCTGATCCAGAGCGGCAACTGCGGCGCCGCTTCGCGCGCAGCGACGAGGGCGGCCTTGGCGTTCAGGGTGTCGAAGATCGTTTCGATCAGCAGCAGGTCGACTCCCCCCGCCGCGAGGCCACGGATCTGCTCGGCGTAGGTCTCGACCACCTGATCGAAGGTGTGGGTGCGATAGCCGGGGTCGTCGACCCGCGGGCTGAGCGACAGCGTGACGTTGAGCGGGCCGACCGAGCCCGCCACGAAGCGGTCGGGGCCTGCAGCCTCGCGCGCGATCCTCGCCCCTGCCACGTTCAACTCGTACACGGCGTCCTCGAGGCCGTAGTCGGCCTGGCCGATCGACGTGGCGGTGAAGGTGTTCGTCGTCGTGATGTCCGCACCGGCCGCGAAGTACGCGTCGTGCACCGAGCGGACGATCTCGGGCCGGGTGATGTTCAGCAGGTCGGGGTCGTTCAGCAGGTCACGCGAGTGGCCCGCGAACCGCTCGCCGCGGAAGTCGGCCTCCGTCAGCCCGCGGTTCTGCAACAGCACACCCCACGCGCCGTCGAGCACGAGGATCCGCTCCTCGGCGAGGCGTCTGATCTCATGGGCGACGTTGCGATCGGTCATAGAGCTCTTTAGGCGTTTGGTGACCCGGTCGCCAAGCTGCTTGTCAAAGTTCTCCGGGTGGCAGGTAGATCCTAGCGACGCTCGATGGTTCCGATTCGGCGACTCCGGGTCGTCGCCACCGCTTTACGAGCGGCCCGAGACTGCGAGCTGGTTCTGAGCGTGGCGGAGGCGCTGCTCGACCTGCCAGCGGTCGGCGGTCGAATCGCCGCGCTCGATCGCCTCGAGCTCCGCCTGGGCCTCCTCGAGCTGTTTCAAGGCGCGGGCGTCGTCGATCGCCGCCGCCTCGACAGCGTCGTCGACAAGCGCGATCGCCCGGTCCTGAAGCACCTGGAAGAAGCCGGGGCCGGTCGCGAACTCGAGCACCTCGCCCTCGGCGACATGAACGCGAGTCGAGCCTGCCTTCAGCGTCGCGATCAGCGGGGCGTGCCGTGCGAGCACGCCGATCTCGCCGGCGGCGCCGGGCACGATCACCATCTCCGCGTCACCCTCGTAGGCGGGCCCGTCGGGAGTGACCAGCGAGACCGAGAAGGGCTTCCGCTCAGCCATCGCCTAAACGACTGCGCCGGCCATGTGCTTCGCCCGCTCGACCGCGCCCTCGATCGGGCCGACCATGTAGAACGCCTGCTCGGGCAGCTCGTCGTGCTGACCCGCGAGGATCTCCTGGAAGCCGCGGATCGTGTCCTCGAGCTTCACGTACTGCCCGGGGGTGCCCGTGAACTGCTCCGCGACGAAGTTGGGCTGTGACAGGAAGCGCTGGATCTTGCGCGCGCGCGACACGGTCAAGCGGTCTTCGTCCGAGAGCTCCTCGATGCCGAGGATGGCGATGATGTCCTGCAAGTCCTTGTAGCGCTGCAGCACCTCCTGCACTGCCGTGGCAGTGCGGTAGTGCTCGTCCGAGACGATGCCGGGCTGCAACGCCCGCGAGGTCGAGTCGAGCGGATCGACCGCGGGATAGATCCCCTGCTCCACAATCGCCCGCGAGAGCGTCGTGGTTGCGTCGAGGTGCGCGAAGGTCTGGGCTGGGGCAGGGTCGGTCAAGTCGTCGGCGGGCACGTAGATGGCCTGTACCGAGGTGACCGCGCCCTTTGTCGTCGAGGTGATGCGCTCCTGCAGCTGCCCCATCTCGGTGGCGAGCGTCGGCTGATAGCCGACCGCACTCGGCATGCGGCCGAGCAGCGCCGAGACCTCGGAGCCCGCCTGGACGAAACGGAAGATGTTGTCGATGAAGAGCAGCACGTCCTGGCCCTGGTCGCGGAAGTACTCGGCCATCGTCAGGCCGGACAGACCGACGCGCAGGCGCGCTCCCGGCGGCTCGTTCATCTGCCCGTAACAGAGGGCGACCTTGTCGAGCACGCCCGACTCCTCCATCTCGAGCAGCAAGTCGTTGCCCTCGCGCGTGCGCTCGCCGACCCCGGAGAACACAGACACACCGGCGTGCTGGCGCGCGATGTTGTGGATCAGCTCCTGGATCAGCACCGTCTTGCCGACGCCGGCGCCGCCGAAGAGGCCGATCTTGCCTCCGCGCACGTACGGCGCAATCAGGTCGATCACCTTGATGCCGGTCTCGAAGATCTCGACCTTCGGCGTCAGGTCGGCGAAAGCGGGCGGATCGCGATGGATCGACCACCGCTCCGCGTCCTTCGGCGCTTCCTTGTCGTCCACGGGCTCGCCGAGGACGTTCCACACGCGACCGAGGGTGACCTCGCCGACCGGGACCGAGATGGGCGCACCCGTGTCGAAGACGTCGGTGCCGCGGGCGATGCCGTCCGTGGCATCCATGGCCACCGCGCGCACGCGATTGTCACCAAGGTGCTGCTGGACCTCTGCGATCAGAGACGATCCGTCGGGCCGCGGGATGCGAAGAGCCGAATAGATCGTGGGCAGCTTGCCGGGGAACACGGCGTCGACCACGACGCCCTTGATTTCGAGCAGCTTGCCCGTGTTGTTTCCGTTCGTCGACACGTCTCTAGAGCTCCTGGACGGGTGAAGGTGCGGGGTTTTCTCGCCGCAGCATGCGCAAGGCGCGCGCCACGCGGCGAGGCAGCGGGAGCCTAGCGGAACGCGGCTTCGAACCGCGCCCCCACTGGAGCTCCGCCCGCTTCAAGGCAGCCGACACACGTTCGGCGTGGTCGAGGGCTCAGACGTGCGAGGTCACTGCGCTCGGCAACATGGTCCACCACCTCCGATCAGGCCGGCGAACCGGCGCGCACGAACGTCACGCGCACACCGAAGGCGCCGAGCGGGCAGGCGCCCCCGACGCAGTCGTGCGGGCTGACCAGGTCGAATGCGCAGCTCTGTTGAATCCCCCCGCACCACTTGCTGTCGAACCCCACGAACCTCCACCCCTTCGTCGGCGTCGCATAGAGCTGCAGATGAGTGCCCCGCGCGAAGACCGCCCGGCACGAGCCCGGGCACCGGATGCCGCGCGGAACGCTCCGCACCGTGCCGTGGCCGAAGAGAGTCACGAACGCGACATCCCGGCCGGCGTAGGGCGGCGAGGCGAGCGAGGACGACGCGAGCAGGCTTGCGAGTACGCAGGCCACGAGCACCCTGAGTCCGAACGTCACAACTCGCACAATAGCTCGGGGAACCCACCTGCTAGCCTCGCCGCCAATGAGCCGGATCCCGGCATCGCCGAGATCCCGGCGGCGTCTCATCACGCTGGGGATCGCGGCCGGCATCGCCTGCACCGTCGCCGCCGTCGCCGTGCTGGCTCCGAATCGCGGGAGTCTGAGCTCGGGGCCCGTGACGGGCGAGGGCCCGGCAAACCTGGCGGTGAACGCACCCAAGGGCCGCATCACGGCCGCCGACCGTCGCGCGATCAACGCGACGCTCGACCGCTTCATCCCGGCCGCGATGGAGCGGCATGACCCCGCCGCCGCGTGGACGCTCGCCGGGCCGGAGCTCAAGGCCGGTTCGACGCTCGCCGAGTGGCGCGCCGGCTCCTCCCCCGTTCCCTCCTACCTGCCGCGCGAGACGACGTTCCACCGCTGGCAGACCATCGACGTCGGCCCCCGTTACGTGATCTTCAACCTGCTCCTCCATCCGAGACCCGCGACGAAGCTCCCGATCTACGTGTTCTCGGGCGAGATGATCAGAAGCGGCGGCGGGCGCTGGCTCGTGAACCGGCTCTACACGATCGCTGTCATGAACCAGACCGCCAGCACGACCCACGTGGTCGGACCGGCCGACTTCGCGCCTCCCCCGGCCTCGCCGACGCCGCCGAGCAAGGCGGCTCTCAGCCACATCTGGCTCGTGCCCGTCGCCGGTCTCTTCGCCCTCATCCTGCTCGTGCCCCTCGTGCTCGGCGCGGCCGCCCTGCTGCGCGCGTGGCGGTGGCGCCGGCTGGTGCGGGCCCGCGGTGGCACCGAGTTGCCACCTCTTCCCTCCTCGTACCACGCGGGACGCGACGAGCGCTAACTTTTTCGTTGCTACCGTGGTCTCAGGTCGTATGGCTCAAGCCTCCCGTCAACCCGCCGCCAGCCGCGTTTCCGGGCTGCTCGCATCGCCGCGGAACCAGCGGCGCCTCCTGTGGCTCAGCGGCGGCGTCCTGCTGGCTGGAATCGCGGCGTTCGTTTCGCTCGTGCTGATGAGGGGCACCGGAAACTCGTTCCCCGACACGATCTCGAACAAGCCGGCCACGCTCTACCACCCGGAGAAGACGGTGCCGGTGACCAAGGAGCAGATCGGCCTGGCGCGCCGGTTCATCGAGACGGCCGTCGCCCGGAAGAACCTTGACGTGGCCTACACGCTTGTCCATGCCGACCTGAAGGGCGCTCTGACGCGCAGGCAGTGGGACACCGGCAACATCCCGGTGATCACCTACGAAGCGCAGAACGCCCAGACAGCCGCGTTCACGGTGGACTACTCGTACGCGACCTCGGCGCTACTCGAGGTCGATCTCGTCGCGAGGCCGCACACCGAGACGCGCCCGCATCTCCTCTTCTACCTCGGCCTCAAGCGGGCGAGCAAGAACGCCCCCTGGCTCGTGAACTACTGGCAGCCGCACTGGCGCCCGCCGGTCCCGATGGCCGTCCACTAGCCGGCTAGACGACAGGCACGCTGAAGGCGCCGTGCACCGGCCCGTCGGCGATCGACGCCGGCTGAATCCGCACCCGCGGCACATCGATCTTCACGGCCAGCGTCGGCCTCGCTGCGAAGACGACGAGCACCGGCGCGCCGACGCCGACGTCCTGAGCCTGACCGGTCCCCTGCTGCTGGGTTCCCGGCAGCACGAGCATGAACGCCGCGGCCGCGGCAACGAGCGCGGCGCTGAGCGCGCCCCCGACGCGCCGGTGCGCACGGCTCGGCCGGCCCGAGACCACAACCGGCCGGAGCGGCTGCTCGAGTTCAGCGCTGCGCAGGAGCTCCGTCTGCCGGACCGCGCCGATAGCAAAAGCACGGCACTCCGAACAGCGGCGCAGATGCCGGTCGAGCAGCGCCACCTCGAACGTGGAGAGCATGCCGTCGAGCTGGAGTGAGATTCCCTTGCGGGACCGTTCACACTGAACACGTGTCACACCTGCTACGACGCGACGCAGCCGCTTCAGTTAGTGAAGAATCAGTGAAGTCCTCAAAACATGCGGTGCGTGGGGTCGACGAGGCCGCCGAGGACGATCTGCAACAACCCAAGGAAGAACAGCAGGATCGCGACCCGCGAGGCCTCCAGGCGCTCGTCGCTCGTCGCTCGGCGCACGCCGCGAGCTGCGAGGAGCGGGACCGTCTCACCACTCCGCGAGACGCCCCGGAGCGGGCCGCGGGCGCCGACCACGAAGCAGCCGACGAGCAACACCGCGCCGGCGACGTAGAAGCCGACGGCAACCGCACGCTGAAGACTGCCGCCGGCGGCAAGTCCGAGCAGCACCGAAACGGCCACAGTGGCAACCACAATCGCAGCGCAGATCAACGCAATGCGGCGGGCGGCCCGGCGCAGCACGGCTCGCGCTCGAGACCCTCTAGTCGGCGGCGCCGACGCGGGCGCCTGCGTGCCGCATCTCGTCGTCCGACATCGGCCAGTGCTCGAGCGGGAAGTGGCACGCGGACAGATGCGCGGCGTCGCCGCCCACCGTCTCGAGCAGCGGCGTGTCGACGTCACACACGCCCTCGCGGGAGCGCGGGCAGCGTGGATGGAACCGGCAGGCGCTCGGGGGGTTCAGCGGGCTCGGCACGTCGCCCTCGAGCACGACCTGCTTCCTCGACCGGCCGGCGCCCGGATCGGCGATCGGCACCGCCGACAGGAGCGCTCCGGTGTACGGATGCTTCGGCTCGCGGTAGAGCGCGTCGCGCGAGGCGATCTCGACAGCCTGGCCGAGGTACATCACCATCACCCGGTCGGAGATGTGCCTGACGACGTTGAGATCGTGCGCGATGAAGATGTAGGTGAGCCCGAAGTCCTGCTGCAGGTCCTTGAGCAGGTTCAAGATCTGCGCCTGCACCGAGACGTCGAGCGCCGACACCGGTTCGTCGCAGATGATCAACTTCGGGTTGATCGCGAGCGCGCGGGCGATCCCGATCCGCTGCCGCTGCCCGCCCGAGAATTCGTGCGGGAAGCGATTGTAATGCTCGGGGCTCAGACCGACGATCTCGAGTAGCTCCTGGACGCGGCGCTTGCGCCCGGACTGGTCGCCGACGCCGTGCACCTCGAGTGGCTCGCCGACGATCCCGCCGACGCGCATCCGCGGGTTCAGCGAGGCGTACGGGTCCTGGAAGACCATCATCATGTCGCGGCGGATCGGCCGCATGTCGCTGCGGCTCAGGTGCGTGATGTCCTGCCCCTGGAAGATCACTTTCCCTGCGGTCGGCTCGAGCAGCCGGGCGATGCAGCGGGCCATCGTCGACTTGCCGCAGCCCGACTCGCCGACGACGCCGAGCGTCTCGCCGGCGTTCAGCGTGAAGTTGACCCCGTCGACGGCCTTCACCGAGCCGACCTCGTGCTGGAAGACGAGCCCGCGCATGACCGGGAAGTGCTTTTCGAGTCCCTCGACCGCCAGGAGCTCGGTCATACCCGCTCCGTCGCCGGCCAAGCCGGCGCCTCCGCTCTCTGGTCGCGTCCGTCGAGCCTACGGCACGTCATGCCCGCTCCGCCGCCGGCCAAGCCGGCGCCTCCGCTCTCTGGTCGCCTCCGTCGAGCCTACGGCTCGTCATGCCGCATCCTCGCTCACGAGGGCGGCGCGTTTGCCCTGCCAGATACGTGTGCGCTCCTCGTCTTCGAGGAAGCAGCGGAACCGGTGGTCAGCTCCCTGAGCGGACGACCGCAGGTCCGGCATCTCGGTGCGACAGCGGCTCATGACGTATTCGCACCGAGGATGGAACGCGCAACCGGAAGGGGGATTGAGCAGCGAAGGCGGCTGCCCCGGAATCTGGTCGAGACGCTCGCCCGCGGAGTTGAGGCGAGGCAGCGAACCGAGCAGGCCCCATGTGTACGGCATCTCCGGCTTCGCGAAGAGATCGTCGACCTTCGCCTCTTCGACGACCTTCCCGCCGTACATGACGAGCACGTCGTCGGCGAGCTCCGCGACGACGCCGAGATCGTGTGTGATCATCACGATCGCCATCTTGTGCTGGTCCTGAAGGCGCTTCATCAAGCGCAGGATCTGAGCCTGGGTGGTGACGTCGAGCGCGGTCGTCGGCTCGTCAGCGATCAGGATCTCAGGACCGTTGATCAGCGCCATCGCGATCATCACACGCTGGCGCATCCCGCCCGAGAACTGGTGCGGATAGTCGTCGACGCGCTGGTCGGCCCGGGGGATCTCGACCTCTTTCAGGATCTCGATCGCCTGGCGCCGCGCGTCCTTGCGCGTCACGTCCTGGTGGATCAGCACCGCCTCCTCGAGCTGCCAGCCGATCGTCTTCACCGGGTTGAGCGAGGTCATCGGATCCTGGAAGATCATCCCGATCGTGGCGCCGCGAATCTGCTGCAAGCGGGCCCGGCTCGCGCCGAGCATCTGCTCGCCGTGCAGCTGCACCGAGCCCGAAACCTGCGCCTGCCGCGGGTCGACGAGGCCCATCACGGTGAGAAACGTGACGCTCTTCCCCGACCCCGACTCGCCGACGACGCCGAGCGTGTGCCCCTCGTCGAGCGAGAAGCTGACGCCGGAGACCGCCTGGACGATGCCGTCGTCGGTGCGAAACGACGTGTTGAGATCCTTGACCTCGAGCGCAGGCATCAGCTGGGCCGGATCCGTGGGTCGAGGAATCCATACGTCACATCGACG
This sequence comes from Gaiellaceae bacterium, assembly GCA_035534955.1. GTDB lineage: Bacteria > Actinomycetota > Thermoleophilia > Gaiellales > Gaiellaceae > PALSA-600. Next base: position 58,279 of record DATLQV010000051.1, on the reverse strand, counting down.
ATGAAGTTGAAGACGATCACGGCGACCGTGGCGAAGACGACGATGCCCGTGATCATCGGCAAGTCGGCGGTGTTGTAGGCGTTGATCAGCTCGTGGCCGAGCCCCGGCAAGTTGAAGATGCTCTCGGTGAAGATCGCACCACCGAGCGCGAGGCCGAGATCCATGCCGAGGATCGTGACGACCGGCAGCATGCTGTTGCGCAGAACGTGCTGGATCATCACGCGGCGCTCGGATGCGCCCTTGGCGCGAGCCGTGCGCACGTAGTCCTCGGACATCGTCTCCATCACGTTCGCCCGGATCAAGCGCACGTACAGCGCCGCGAACAGGATCATGAACGTGATCCACGGCAAGATCAGGTGGTAGGCCCATTGCACGGGGCCCTCGCATTGCGCGCCGGCCGTGCCCGTGAAGAAGTTGCAGTACCCGGCGATCGGCGTCAGCCCGAGGCGGTAACCGACGACGTAGGAGAGGATCAGGCCGATCCACACCGGGTGTGCGGAGATGCCGATGAGCACGAAGATCATCGAGATGCGGTCCATGATCGACCGCGGGCGCAGCGCCGAAAGGATGCCGACCGGGATGGAGAGCGAGAGCCAGCAGACGGCTCCGCCGAAGACGAGCGAGGCCGTGACAGGCGCGTCCTTGGCGATGCTCGAGTCGATGGTCTGGCGATTCACGTACGACCGGCCGAGCGAGCCATGACCGAGGAGGTTCCAGACGAAGCGGAGGTACTGCTTCCAGATCGGCTCGTCGAGGTGGAGGAAGTGGCTCACCCGCGCGATGTCGGCGGGGGTCGCGGACTTGCCTGCGGCGAGCGCGGCCGGATTCGCAGGAATCACCCAAAAGATCAGATACGTGATGATCGTGGCCACGAAGAACAGGAAGATGGCCCAGAAGATCCGGCGGATGAGGAAATGCGTCATCTGTCTCTCGGGGGGTTGGGGCGGAAGCGCCGGTGACGTCTGGAGAGGCGCCCGGGGGGCGCCTCTCCAGACTCTCTACCGGCAACGTGCGTTACGGCTAGCCGACCGCCAGAGCGTTCAGGTACGGCGCACCGAAGTACGAGCTGTAGATCCAGTTCTTCACACGTGCAGAAACGAAGTACCGGTTGGTCGAGATGAGGTACGGCACGACCGGTGCGTACTTCACCATCAGCTCCTGGTCCAGCTTCGCGTACGCGCTGGCACGAGCTGCGCCGGACAACGCTGAAGCAGCATTGAGGCTGCTGTTGAAGGACGCGTTGTCGAAGTACGAGTAGTTGTTGTTGTTCGCGGCCTGGATCTTGCTGCCGTCGAACAGCACGTTCAGATAGTCGAACGGGTCGAAGTAGTCGGCGCACCAGCCGCCGTTCGTGACGAAGTTGTACGTGGTGCCCTTGGTCTGGATCACCTGGTAGTAGTTCGTCGCGGGCGTCGGGACGTCGTTGATCTTGAACCCGACCTGCTTCAGGTTGTACTCGGCCACCTGGGCGCGCTGCGTCGAGTACGAGCTCGTCGTGTGCACGACGTTCAGCGTCGGCGCGGAGGCGATGGCGCTGCCACCGACTGCCTTGGCCTTCGTGACGTCGGCACCCTTGATCGCGTACACGTTGAACGGCTTGTAACCGGGGATCCCAGGAACCAGGATCTGGTCAGTCCGCTTGCCGGCGTACGCGCCGAGGAGGCGGACCTGAGCCGGCCGGTCGATCGCCCAGTTGACAGCCTTGCGGAGGGCGACGTTGTCGAACGGAGGCCGTGCGTTGTTCATGGCCATGTAGAGCACGCACGAGGTCGGACCGACGAAGAAGCGGCCCTTGTTGATCCCGTACGTGGTCGCGAGGTTCGATGCAGCCGTCGGCGGGATGCCGCCGAGGTCGAAGTCGGACTGCCCGGCCTTGACCTGGAGCAGCGACTGGTCCGGGTCGACGTTCGGGGTAAAGACGATCTGATCCGGGTTCGCCGGACGATTGCCGTTGTAGTACGGGTTGCGCTTCAGCACCGTCGAGCGGCCCGGGTCACGGCTTGCGATGTAGTACGGGCCGGCGGCCGGATAGACGTTCAGACCTGTGCTCGAGTAGGGCATGTTCGACTTCACAGCCGTGAACCACTGCATGCTCAGGATCGAGACGAACGTCGCATTCGGCTTGGTCAGGTGGAAGGTGAGCGTGAGCCCCTTCGCGGAGATGCCCGAGATGGTGGAGGCCTTCCCGTTCAGGAACGCATCGGCACCGACGACCACGTTCTGCAGGTCGAGGTTGACGCCGAGCGGCGAGCCCATCTTCGGGCTGAGGATCCGCTCCCACGACCGCTGGAACGAAGCCGCCGTCACCGGCGACCCGTCGCTGAACTTCAGCCCCGGCCGGATGTGGAACGTGTACGTCTTCCCATCGGCGGACACGGTCGGGAACGCCGTGGCAGCCTGCGGGTAGAGCTGGCTACCTGCGGGACCCGACTTCTCCGGGAAGCTCACGAGCTGCATCGCAGTCGAGAAGAGCATGTCCCAGTCGTCGGTGCGGTAGGCGAGCTGCGGATCGACGAAGTCGAAGTCCGCACTGTTCTCGTTCACCTTCAGCGTGCCGCCCTTGTTCACACCCGTGGTGTTCACCTTGTGAGTCGCCGAGCTGGCGGCCCCCACGGTGGTCGCCGCAACGAGCAGAGCGACTCCCATCACGAGCATGAACAGGGAGAGCGTGTGCTTCCTGCGCATATGACTCCTTCCTCTTTCTCTCTCGGAACCGCTCGCCCCTGACGGGCGGCGCCGCATGCTAACAGTGTGTTACAGGGAAAACACGACCTTGCGACCTATGACGCAGCTACCTGCGGATAGTTAGGCGTGTGACTCGGAGTTCCTCGGACTCGTTCCCCCTCTTTCTAGAAGCGAGCGCGAGGATCGAATGCATCCCGAAGACCGTCGCCGAGCAGGTTGAAGGCGAGGGTCGTGAGCAGGATGGCAAGGCCGGGCCAGACCATCAGCCAGGGCTGGGTCAGGTAGTACTGGGGGGCAGCCGCGAGCAGCGTGCCCCAGCTCGCCGTCGGCGCCTCGATCCCGAGACCGAGGAACGAGAGACCGGCCTCGCCGATGATGTTCGAGGCCACGATCAGCGTCGAGTAGACGATGATCGGCGCAACCAGGTGAGGCATCAGGTGCGAGCGCATGATCCGGAAGTCGCCCGCCCCCGTCATGCGGGCTGCCTCCACGAATTCCTTCTCGCGCAGCGACATGGAAACGCCGCGGATGATGCGGGCCGGGTAGAACCACCCGAAGATCGAGAAGATCAGGGCCAGGGTGAAGACACCGTGCGCAAGGAAGCCGAACGTGATCGCGTTCAGCTGCGAGCCGAAGACCGTCCGCACCGCGATGATGAAGAGCAGCGCCGGGAACACCATCACGATCTCGATCAGGCGCGAGACGACCGTGTCGACCCACCCGCGAAAGTAGCCGGCGAGCAACCCCATCAGGACGCCGAGCGCGACCGAGCCGATCGTTGCGAGCAATGCCACCTCGAGCGAGGTCTGCGCACCGTAGAGGAGGCGCAGGAACAGGTCGCGGCCGAGGCCGCCGTCCGCGCCGAGAATCAGCAGGGTGGTCGGGTAGCGCCCGTTCACGCAGCCACCGGCAGAACAACTCGCGCCCGGGTACGGCGCCGTGTTGATCGTCGTCCAGGGCCCAACCGGCGTCAGTGACCTCTGGTCGACGCCGTTCGCGAAGATGTCGTTCGGCCCGTGGCCGATGAAGTGCTGGGCGATCGGCGCCCCGACGAACGCGACGAGCAAGAGCGCGACGATGAAGCCGATGCTCGCGACGGCGAGCCGGTCGCGCTTGAAGCGGATCCAGACGAGCTCCCCGTAACCGCGGGCCTTGACCGCCTGGCCACCGACCGTCCCCTCCACGGCGACGTCGCTGCCCACGGCGTGCTCGCCGGGGAGATCGGGCTTCTCGGTGCCGGTGCTCACGAGCGGCGGAACACTACCCGAAGCGCAAGAGAGAGGTTCGCCATCGCACCGCTAGACGCCCGGAAGGCGAAATGGTTAGCCGGAGAGCGCGTCGGCGCCCGCAACGACCTCGAGGATCTCCTGCGTGATCTCGGCCTGGCGGGCGCGGTTCATTGCCAGGGTCAGGCTGTCGATCAGCTCACCGGCGGCTTTCGAGGCGTTTCGCATCGCGGTCATCCGCGCACCCTGCTCCGACGCCGCCGACTCGAGCAGTGCGCGATACAGCTCTGTCTCCACGTACACGGGCAGGAGCCGGGCAAGGATCTCCTCCGGCTCGGGCTCGTAGATGAAGTCCGGCGTGTGCCCGGGCACGTCCTCCTCCGCGACGACCGCACTGTCGAGCAGGTTCTGGGAGATCGGCAGCAGCTCGCGCACCGTCACCTTCTGCGTGAGAGCGGAGACGAAGGCGTTGTAGACCACGAGCACCCTGTCGACCCGGCCGTCGACGTAGGCCTGGCTGACGGCATGAGCCAGGGCTTGCGCGTCGCTGTAGGCGGGCCGCTCGCTGAAGCCCGTCCAGGACTGCGCGACGTTCAGGCGGCGGAATCGAAGCGTTGACGCAGCCTTGCGGCCGGTGCTGAACCAGATCACCTCCTGGCCGCCCGCGAGCGCCTCGCGCTGGAGCGTGAGCGCCCGGCGGATCACCTGGGCGTTGAAACCACCGGCGAGGCCACGGTCGGCCGTCATCGGAACGATCGCAACCCGCTGCACCGTTTCGCGCTGTGCAAGGAGCGGCAGCCGGACCGTGCCGGCCGCCTGCGAGACGCCGGACATCAGCTCGAGCATGCGGTCCGCGTAGGGCCGCATCGCCTCGATGCGCAGCTGCGACCGGCGCAGCCGCGCCGAAGCGACGAGCTCCATCGCCTTCGTCACCTTGCGGGTGTTCGTGACTGAGCGGACACGCCGCTTCAGGTCCTGCGTCGAGGCCACTAGGCGACGTGCTCCTCGGTGGTCGCGAAGCGGCTCTTCAGCTTGCCGATCTCGCTGCTGAGCTGCTCGGAGGTCTCGTCGGACAGGTCGCCTTCCTCGCGGATTCGCTTGTAGATCTCGCCGTTTGCGCGCAGGTGCTCGCGCAGCTCCTCCTGGAAGCGCGGTATGTCCACGGTCGGGATGTCGTCCAGGAGACCGTTGACGCCGGCGTAGAGCGCTCCGACCTGCTCCTCGACCGGCCACGGCTGGTACTGCGGCTGGTTGAGCGTTGCGACCATCTTCTCGCCGCGGTTCAGGGCCGACTGCGTCGCCTGGTCGAGCTCCGAGCCGAACTGGGCGAACGCCTCGAGCTCGCGGTACTGCGCCAGGTCGAGCCGCAGACGCCCCGCCACCTTCTTCATCGCCTTGGTCTGCGCCGACGTGCCGACACGCGACACGGAGGTTCCGACGTTGACCGCCGGGCGGACGCCCGAGAAGAAGAGGTCGGACTGGAGGAAGATCTGGCCGTCGGTGATCGAGATCACGTTGGTCGGGATGTAGGCGGCGATGTCGCCCGCCTGCGTCTCGATGATCGGCAGCGCGGTGAGAGACCCGCCGCCGAGCTCATCGCTCAGCTTGCAAGCGCGCTCGAGCAGGCGCGAGTGCAAGTAGAAGACGTCGCCCGGGAACGCCTCGCGTCCCGGCGGGCGGCGCAGGAGCAACGAGAGCTGCCGGTATGCGTCGGCCTGCTTGGTGAGGTCGTCGTAGATGATCAGGGCGTGCTCGCCCTTGTAGAGGAAGTACTCGGCCATCGCGCAACCGGCGAAGGGCGCCATCCACTTGATCGGCGCGGCTTCGGCCGCGCCCGCGACGACGACGGTGGTGTACTCCATCGCCCCGGCCTCGCGCAGCCGCTCGACGACCTGGGCGACCGTCGAAGCCTTCTGGCCGATCGCGACGTAGAAGCACTTCACGTTCTGGTCGTGCTGGTTCAGGATCGTGTCGATCGCGATCGCGGTCTTGCCGGTCGAGCGGTCCCCGATGATCAGCTCGCGCTGGCCGCGGCCGACGTTCGTCATCGAGTCGATCGCCTTGATGCCGGTCTGGAGCGGCTCCTTCACGGGCTGGCGCTGGATCACGCCCGGCGCCTTCCACTCGACGGGGCGGGTCTCTGACGTCTCGATCGGGCCGAGGCCGTCGATCGGGTTCCCGAGCGGGTCGACGACCCGGCCGAGCAGGGCCTCGCCGACGCGCACGGAGGCAACCTTCCCGGTGCGGCGCACCGGCTCGCCCTCCTTGACCTTGTCCCACTCGCCAAAGAGCGCGGTGCCGACGTTGTCCTCCTCGAGGTTGAACGCGAGGCCGACGACGCCATGCTCGAGCTCGAGCAGCTCGAGGGCGAGGCAGTTCTCCAGGCCGTGGATGCGGGCGATGCCGTCACCGACCTGCAGCACGGTGCCGACCTCGGCGAGGTTCGACTCGGAGTCGAAGTTCTCGATCCGCTCTCTGAGGATGGAGGTGATCTCTTCTGGACGAAGCTTCAAAGCGGGCTCCTTGAGTTCAGTTGCAAAGTCACGTCGATTTCGGGGCGAAGCTTCATCTGGTTACTGACTCCTTGCGTGCGTCAGGTCGTTGCGAAGTCGTTCGAGCCGGCCGCGCACGCTCGCGTCGAGCCTCATCGATCCGGCCTGGAGGACGATTCCCCCGATCAGGTCTGGGTCCACCTTGCGCTCCGCCTGAACCTTGCGGCCCGACGCGGATTCGATCCGTCCGAGAATGCGCCCGAACTCGTCGTCCGAGAGCTCGTGCGCGGTCGTCAGCTCCACGTCGAGGACGCGGTTCTCGGCAGCGACGAGCACAGCGAGCTCGGCGACGATCTCGCCGACCTCGCCCGCACGCCCCTTCTCTGCGACGAGCCGCAGGAAGTTGACGACAACCTCGTCACTTCCCTCGGCGAGCCGCACCAGCACGTCGCCTTTCACCCGCGAGTCGACCTCGGGGTTCTCGAGCAGCGCTTCGAGGTCGGGCGCCGCGGCGAACGCGTCGCGCAGCTCGTCGAGCTGCGCGTACACAGCGTCCAGCGAGCCACTCGCCTGCGCGGCCTCGAAGACGGCGCGGGCGTAGATGCGGTGCGCGATCGCTACGACCGGCTCCCTTCGAGTTCGGAGAAGTCGATCTCGGCGAGCGCCTCGTCGATCAACCGTTGCTGGTCTGCGCTCGTCAGCGAGCGCCGTGTGATCTTCTCGGCCGCGAGCAGACTCAGCTTCGCGATCTCTTCGCGGATCTGGCCGAGGGCCTGGTGGGTCGCCTGCTCGATCTGGCGCCGCGTCTCCTCGAGACGCCGCTGGCGGTCCTCCTCGGTCTCCTCGCGGACACGCTCGCGCTGCGACTCGGCGATGCGCCGTGCCTCGGTGAGGATCTCCTCCGACTCGGCCTTCGCCTGGCCGATCAGCTTGCGGTGCTCGTCGAGCAGGGCGCGGGCCTCCTCGCGAGCGTGGTCGGCCTCGTCGATCGCCTGAGAGATGCGGTCGCGCCGCTCGTCGATCATCGCCTGGATGCGCCCGAACGCGAGCTTCTTCAAGAAGATGAAGGTCGCGAGGAAGCAGACGATCGTCCAGATCATCAGTCCGGGCGTGACTTGGATCAGCGGGTTCGACGCGAGCATCGAATTAGACCAGGACGTAGGCGAGGATCGAGCCGAGCAGGCCGTAGAACACGACCGCTTCGGTGAGGGCGAAGCCGAGCCACTGGATCCCCTGCAGTTCGCCGCGCAACTCGGGCTGGCGGGCCACCGACTGGATCATCGAACCGAAGATGTTGCCGATGCCGACGCCGGCGCCGAGAGCGCCGAGGCCGACGCCGAGCGCGAGACCGATGGCCTTTCCGGCCTTCGTCACGTCGCCGGTCGTGGCGGCAAGGATGGTGCCGATCATTCGTTTCCTCCTAGTGCTCCGGCTCGATGGCCGAGCCGATGTAGATGGCGGACAGTGCAGCGAAGATGAACGCCTGGATGCCGACGACGATCACGACTTCGAAGACGTAGAACATCGCCGCGACGGGAATGACGACCACGGCGAGCACGAGCGACTGCAGGATGAAGATGAGGCCGATGAACGTGAGGATCAGGATGTGGCCCGCCAGCATGTTGGCGAACAAGCGGACAGACAGTGAGATCAGCCGCATGAACTGCCCGAGGATCTCGAGCGGCACGATCAGTGCCAGCAACGGCTTCGGCGCTTCCGGGATCCAGCTTCGGAAGTAGCGCACCGGGCCGTTCCAGCGGATCCCCTCGACATGCGTGAACACGAACGTCAGCAGGGCGAGTGCGAGCGTCACGGAGATCGAGCTCGTCGCCGCGTAGATCCCCCACGTGGGGATGCCGTGCCAGGTCTCGCCGGTCAGCGGCAGCGGGATGAAGCTGATGAGGTTGATCACGAAGATGAACAGCATCAGCGTCGCGACGTACGGGAACCAGAGGCCGATTGCCTTGGCGGGCAGTCCCTGCTCGGCGACCTGGGTCTGGGCGATCTCGTAGATCATCTCGCCGAGCGTCTCCTTGCGGCCGGCCTTCTGGCCGATCCTGGTGCGCATGAAGACCCAGCCGAAGAGCATCGTCAGAAGGCTGCCCAGGATCAGGTAGGCGACGGCCTTCGTGATCGACAGGTTGAGCGGGCCGAGGTGGATCGGCACCCACTCGTGCTGCACGAACTCCTTGGTCGGGTCGAACGAGCCGCGCGCGAAGGCATTGGCCGGCGCCAGCAGCGCGATCGTGCCGAGGGCGACGAGCGCACGCCTCATGCGGCGGCACCCGCTTTCGGGCCCGTGTAGTAGGCGACGAGCTGCAGGCCGAGGGCGGCGGAGTAGCCCGCCGCATACACCAACGCAGCCGCCAGCCCGAGCCATTTGTCGGACACTGCGACGGCGAAGACAACCACCATCACGCCAATCGCGCGAAAGAGCATTCCAAAAGCGACCACGCCTGCGGCGGCGAGGTTACCGGTTCGCGTGCGCAGGCGTGAGAGAACCGTCCCGAACGCCTCGGAGCCGAACCAGAGAACGGCGCCGATCGCCCAGCCGGAGACCCGCCAACCGGCGACGAGGAAGAGCGGGAGCGCGACGACGATCACAATCGCCCCGGCAATGGCAGGCAAGAGCGTCGGCGGCGCCGTGCGCGGCTCGGTCCAGGAAGTGGGCATCGGTCAGATGTTGCGGTAGCGGATCACGGTGACGGCGACGCCGACGGGGATGCCGACGACAGAACCGAATGCGAGGCCGTAACCGAGGTGCCCCACCGCCCAGCCGACGAGCGTGCCCGCAACGACACACGCTGCGGTGAATCCGATCAGCACGCTGCCGGCCCCGGCGAGGGAGAACGTCGATCGCGGGGGCTGCACCGGCCGGGAGCATACCAGGGCTTGTGACAGCGGTTTTCCCCTGCCCGAGCGGGGACAAGGTGGAATTTGTGACGACGGCCGCCTCGCTCCGAAGTCGTGTCCAGGGATGGATCGCCCCCGAGGGATGATCGATCCTGGTTGCCGGCGCAGCCGGAACCAGGATCGTGTCTGAAGCGCGTCGGCGAAGGTCCAAGACGTGAGCCTGATTTCGCCTGCGGCGAAAACCAGGTTCAGCAATCGTTGACTGCGCGAGCGTCCATGCGCGCGCCGGCCGGTCAGGCGGCGGTGCGGGTCTCGTCGCGGCGGCGCGGGCGCCGGCTTGCGAGCTTCACGATCTCGAGCACGTACACGACGTAGAGCGAGAACGCGATCGCGGTGACGCCGGCGAAGACGTCGATCGTCACGTTCGTCGGGCTCCAGCGGCCGTGGTGGTGCGGCGGTGCGAAGCGAGTCGCAAGGGCGGCAAACGCGAGGGTGGCACACCAGGTCCACAGATACACCACGGCGCGTCGCTGCGAGTAGCCGAGACGCATGAAGCGGTGGTGCAGGTGCCGGGCATCCGCGACGTAGATCGGCTGGCCGCTCTTCAGCCGCTTCGCCACGACAAACGACGTGTCGAGCACCGGGACGGCCAGCACGAGCAGCGGCAGCACGAGCGTCGCCAACGCCGCCGTCTTCAGCAGTCCCTGCACCGAGATCGCCGCCAGGGTGAACCCGAGCAGCAACGCGCCCGAGTCGCCCATGAAGATCCGAGCCGGATAGAAGTTGTGGCGCAGGAAACCGACGCAGGCGCCGGCGACGATCGCGGCCAGCACCGCCGAGCCGACGCGCCCCAGCGACAGTTCGATCACGCAGAACGTGCCGCCGGAGATCGCGCAGACACCGGCGGCCAGCCCGTCGAGCCCGTCGAGGAAGTTGACCATGTTCATCACCGCGACGATGCCCACCACCGTCAACGAGACGCCGATCCACTGCGGCAGCACATGATCGCCGATCACAGGGAACGTGAACGCATGCACGTAGACACCGAAGTGCGTCGGGATCGCGGCGGCAAGCACCTGGCCTGCGAGCTTCGGGAACCACGGCAACCCGCGGAAGTCGTCGATCGCGCCGATCGTCGTCGCGACGGCGGCACCGAGCAGCACCCCGCGCAGTTCCACCGAGAGCGGCATGAACGCGAGGGCCGGCACGAAGACGCCGAGGAAGAGCGCGAGACCGCCGAGCCGCGGGATCGTCGGGCGTTCGCGCTCGGCTTCCGCCCTGCGCTCGATCACCCGGAGGTAGCGTGCCGAGGCGCCGACGGCCGGTGTGAGGACGAGAACGATCGCAAGCGCCGCGACAGCCCCGTAGACCACTTGCAGATGGTCGGTCAGCTCATTCCAGACCAAATTGCAGCCTACTTCGTGCCGTAGAGGCGATCTCCGGCGTCGCCGAGCCCGGGGACGATGTAGCCGTTCTCGTTCAGGCCCCGGTCGATGGCGGCGACGACGATCTGCACGTCGGGAAAGTTGTCGGTGATGTTCTTGATCCCTTCGGGGGCGGCGATGATCGCGAGCACGCGAACGCTCGTCGCTCCTGCCGCCTGCACGAGCCGCACGGCATGCGCCGTCGAGTTTCCGGTCGCGAGCATCGGATCGAGCAAGATCACGTCCCGGTCGGCGACGTCGGACGGCAGCTTCACGTAATACTCGACCGGGAACAGCGTTTCCTCGTCGCGGTACAGGCCGATGAAGCCGACGCGGGCGCCCGAGATCAGCAGCAGCACCCCGTCGAGCATCCCGAGCCCGGCGCGCAGGATCGGGCAGACCGCCACCTTCTTGCCCGAGATGCGCGGGAACGGATGCAGCTCGAGCGGCGTTTCGATATCGACATCCTCCGTCGGCAGGTCCTTCGTCGCCTCGTACGTGAGGAGGAGCGTGATCTCCTCGACGAGCTTGCGGAAGTGCACGGTCGGCGTGTCCTTGTCCCGCAGGTAGGACAGCTTGTGCTGGACGAGCGGATGCCTGACCTCGACAACGCTCATTCCCGCCTCATCCCACGTACGAGGTGTAGCCGCGGAAGCCCTGGTAGAGCGGCCTGCGGTCGCACAGCGCGAGCGCTCGGGCGCGCAGCGCCTCGACGCCGGCGGTCCCGTTCAGCGAGTCGACGATGATCGCCGCGACCTCACGGAAATCGTCCTCGTCGAAGCCCCGCATCGTCGCCGCCGGCGTGCCGAGACGGACGCCCGAGGCCACCATCGGCGGCCGCTCGTCGAACGGCACCGTGTTGCGGTTCACGGTCAGCCTGCACTCTTCGAGGCGCTCCTGCGCAGCGAGGCCCGTCCACTCGGTGGCCCGCAGGTCGAGCTGCACGAGGTGGGTGTCGGTGCCGCCGGTGAGCACGTCGTAACCGCCGCCGATGAGTCCCGCCGCGAGCGCGTCCGCATTGGCGCGAATCTGCCGTTGGTAGGCGCGGAACGCCTCGGTCATCGCAATCCGGAAGCACGCCGCCTTGGCGGCGATCGCATGCATGAGCGGCCCACCCTGCATGCCCGGGAAGTTGGCGCGGTCGAGCTTGGACGCGTGCTCCTCGCGGCAGAGCACGAAACCTGCGCGTGGCCCGGCGAGCGTCTTGTGGCTCGTCGAGGTGACGAAATCGCAGTGCGGTACCGGGTTCGGATGAAGCCCGGCCGCAACGAGCCCCGAGAAGTGCGCCATGTCGCACATCAGGAGCGCGCCCACCTCGTCGGCGATCTCGCGGAACTTGTCTGCCTCGACGGTGCGCGGATAGGCGGAGCCACCGCAGACGATCAGTGCCGGACGCACCTTCTTGGCGACGGCGAGCACCTCGTCGTAGTCCACCTGCATCGTCTCGCGCGAGACGCCGTAGTGGTGGAACTCGTACAGCTTCCCCGAGAAGTTGACCTTCAGGCCGTGAGTCAGATGACCGCCGTGGTCGAGCGAGAGACCCAGCACCCGGTCGCCGGGGCTCAGCATCGCGAAGTACACGGCCATGTTCGCCTGCGCGCCCGCGTGCGGCTGCACGTTCGCATGCTCGGCGCCAAAGAGCTCCTTGGCCCGGCCGCGCGCGAGCTCCTCGATCTCGTCGACGACCTCGCAGCCGCCGTAGTAGCGCTTACCCGGATAGCCCTCCGCGTACTTGTTCGTCGCGACCGATCCGACCGCTTCGAGGACGCTCGGCCAGGTGAAGTTCTCGGAGGCGATCAGCTCGATCTGGCCGCGCTGCCGCTCGAGCTCCCGTCCGAGCAGCTCTGCGATCTCCGGGTCGACGTCTGCGAGCCCCGCCGTGCGAAGCTCCTCGAACGTCTGCTGCGCCACCGCCATCGACGGATCGTAGTGGCTCAGACGGCGAGAGCGGCCCTGACCCGCGCAATCGCCTCCGCCGCGGAGGCGGCGCCGTCTCGGATCACGTTCGGCTCGGCACCGGTGAAATCGAGCACGGTCGACGGCGTACCGGGCAGCCGGCCGAGGTCGAGCTCGGCGGCGACGCCGGAGCGAATCCGCTTCGGAACCTCGTCGAGCGATGCCGGGCTCGGCCCACCCGGTTCGTTGGCACTCGTCGCGACCACACAGCCGACCGCGTCCAGCACCTGCCGGGCTTCGGGCGAGAGCTGCGGCACGCGCACGCCGATCGTCTCGGCACGGACCCCGGCGAGCCAGGGGTAGCGCCGTGCGGGATTGGCGAGCACGAGGGTGTACGGGCCGGGGAGCAGCGTGTGCGCGATCACAGCTGCGCGGCCGAGCAGCTCGGGCACACACTCGAAGAGCGTCTCGAGATCGGCCGCGAGGAGCGCCGACGGCTGCGCTTCCTCACGCCCTTTGAGGCGATAGAGGCGCGTCGTGTACTCGCTGCGCTGCGCGCTCGTGACGAGGCCGTAGACGGTGTCGGTCGGGAACAGAACAGGCCGGCCGGCCCGAATCGCCTCGATCATCTCGTCGGTCACGCCGGTCCCCACCGCGCCTCCACCACACGCTCCCTTCCCGCGAGATCGGCGGACGCCGTCACCTCCGTATAGCCGAGCTCCTCGAGCAGCGCCGACACGCTTGCCGCGTGCAGCTCGTGCACCTCGAGAACGAGCCACCCGTCGAGCACCGCGCGGGCAGCGCGGGCGAGCCGCTCGGTCTGTCCTTCATCGACGAGCGCGCCACGCGGCTCCCATTCACGCACCTCCGGCTCGAGAGCAGCGATCTCCTCGGCGCCCACGTAGGGCGGATTCGAGACGACGAGGTCGAACGGCCCCACGAGCCCGGCGAGCAGATCGCCCTCGACGAATGTGACGCCGAGGCCGTTCGCCGAGGCGTTCTCACGCGCCAGGTCGAGCGCGGCCGGCGAGATGTCGGTGGCCTGCACGCGGGCGCCGGGCCGTTCCTGCGCGAGTGCGAGAGCGATCGCGCCGCTGCCGGTCCCCACGTCGCACACGCGCGGACGCTCGACGCCTTCGAGCAGCGCGAGACACCGTTCGACCACGATCTCGGTCTCCGGGCGCGGCACGAGCGCGCGCGCGTCGGTCTTCAGGGTCAGGCGGCGGAAGTCCCAGTCGCCGAGCACGTAAGCCAGAGGCTCCCGCCGGCCCCGCCGCTGCACGAGCTCGCGCGCCGCTGCACGCTCGGCTTCCGTGAGCGGCCGATCGTGCTGCGTGTACAGCTCGAGGCGCGAAAGCCCGAGGGCGTGGGCGAGCAGCCGCTCCGCGTCGAGGCGCGGGCTCTCAACGCCACGCGCAGCCAGATAATCCGTGGCCGCGCGCAAGACCTCGGCGAGCGTCAACCTTCGAGTGCGCGGCGCTGGAAGTCCGCGGTGAGCGCGTCCGTGTACTCCTCGAGATCGCCCTGCAGCACCTGGTCGAGCCGATGCGTCGTCAGCTTGATGCGGTGGTCGGTGACGCGGTTCTCGGGGAAGTTGTACGTGCGGATCTTCTCGGCGCGCGCGCCGGTCCCGACCTGGGCGCTGCGTGCAGCAGCCTGTTCCGCCGCCTGCCGTTCGCGTTCTGCCTCGAAGATGCGCGCGCGCAGCACCCGCATGGCCTTGTCCCGGTTCTGCAGCTGCGAGCGCTCGTCCTGCATCGCGACGACGATCCCCGTGGGAACGTGGGTGATGCGAACGGCGGAGTCGGTGGTGTTCACCGACTGCCCGCCTGGCCCCGAAGAGCGGTAGACATCGATCTTCAGGTCGCTCTCGTCGATCTCGAGGTCGACGTCGTCGGCCTCCGGCATCACCGCCACCGTGGCGGTCGAGGTGTGGATGCGGCCGGCGGACTCGGTCTCGGGAACCCGCTGCACGCGGTGCGTGCCGCCCTCGAACTTGAAGATCGAGTAGGCGCCGTCTCCCTTGATCGCAAACACACCTTCCTTCAACCCGCCGCCGTCGTTCGCGTTCGTCTCGATCTGCTCGAACTTGAAGCCACGCCGCTCCGCGTACCGTTGCAGCATCCGCTGCAGCTCGGCCGCCCACAGGGCGGCCTCGTCGCCGCCGACGCCCTGGCGGATCTCGACGATCACGTCCTTGTCGTCGGCGGGATCGCGCTCGGCGAGGGCGAGCTTCAGCGCTTCCTCGAACCGCTCGACATCGGCCTCGTAGTCGGCGACCATCTCACCGAGCTCCGAGTCGCCCCGGGCCGCCGCGAGATCCGCACGAGCCTGCTTCCACTGCTGCGCAAGCTTGTACGGCGCCTCCAGCTCCTTGAGGCGCCGTCCGACGTCGGCCGCCTCACGGTGGTCGTTGTAGACGGCAGGGTCCGACAGGCGCTCCTGCGCCTCCTGGTAGGAGCGGTCGAGCTCTGCGATCAGATCGTCGAGTGCGGCCATCGCCGCCCGAGGGTAGCGCCTAGCTGAGCATCGCTTCGAGCGAGATCTCGGGGATTCCCGCCAGCGCCTTCGAGACGGGGCAGTTCTGCTTTGCCGTCTCCGCCGCCTCGCCGAACGCAGCGCCGTCCAGGCCCGGCACGGTGCCGCGCACGGTCAGCGCGCCCTTCACGATCCCCTCGCCGGGCTGGAACGTCACCGTCGCCGACGTCTCGAGCTTGGTGGGCGGGTTACCCGCCTTCGCGAGACCGGCCGAGAGCGCCATCGCAAAACAGGAGGCCCACGCCGCTGCAATCAGCTCCTCGGGGCTCGTCTTGCCGTTTGGCGCCTCGGCGCGTGAGGCCCACGAAACGTCGAGGGGCCCGAATGCGCCGCTTCCCACGGTGCCGATCGTGCCGGCGCCGTTCATCAGGTCGCCGTGCCACACGACTTCCGCCGTCCGCTCAGTTGCCACTACGCCATCACCTCCACCCGTCGGTCTGTCGGTTGCTCTGCGCCCTCCATGTCCAGGACCTCCTGGAGGGCACGGATCGACACCTCGAGCTGGTCGAGGGTCGGTTCTCGTGTCGTGAGCCGCTGCAGCCACAGGCCGGGCGCGAGCAACGTCATCAGGATCCGGTTGTCCGAGTGGCGGCCGGCGAAGCGGATCAGCTCGTAGGCGATCCCCGCGATCACGGGCAGCAGGACGATCCGGCTGACGATCAACCAGTACCACGGGGGCCGGCCGAGCAGCGCGTAGACGAACACGCCGACGACCATCACCCAGAGCAGAAAGGCCGTGCCGCAGCGCGGGTGGATCAGGGAGTGGCGCTGTGCGTTCTCGGGCGTCAGCTCCTCTCCCGCTTCGTAGGTGTTGATCGCCTTGTGCTCGGCGGCGTGGTACTGGAACACGCGCCGCAGCGAAGGGATGAGGCTGAGAATGGTCAGGTACAGGACGAAGACACAGACACGCACCAAGCCTTCGACGAGCACGAACCAGCCGCCGTTCGAGATCGGCAGCATGTCGGTGAGGAGGGCCGGCCCGACCTTGAAGATCATCAGCGCGAAGCCGATCGCGACGAGGAACGCAAACGCAAGCGCCCAGCGTCCGATCTCGGCCGGCTCACCATCGCCTTCCTGCTCCTCTTGCGCTGCGTAGTTGGCGGAGACGCTGAGCGCGCGAAAGCCGATCGCGAGGCTCTCCCCGAGTGCGACGACGCCCCGCACGACCGGCAGGCGTAGCGTCCAGTGGCGCGCCATCAGCGGGTCGATGGTGCGGGCGACGTGCGCGATGTCACCGTCGGGCTTGCGCACCGCGACGGCCCAGTTGCGCGGACCGCGCATCATCACGCCCTCGAGGACAGCCTGCCCTCCGACGGCCTGTGCCATTACCTAGGACGAGGCGCGCGCGGCGCGCTCGGCCTTCTCGAGCCGCTTCTGGAACCGCTCGACCCGGCCGCCCGTGTCGACGAGCTTCTGCTTGCCGGTGTAGAACGGGTGGCAGTTCGAGCAGATCTCGACGTGCAGCTCGGCCTTCGTGGAACGCGTGGAGAACGTGTTCCCGCAGCTGCAGTGCACCGTGGCGAGGACATACTCGGGATGGATCTCGGCCTTCATTGCCGGGCCAGGATAGCAGCGGCAGTTTGCGTGGCGACGTTGCCGCCCGACACGACCAACACCGGTCGCTTCGCGTCGATCTTGCCCGCGAGCCAGGCCGCGGTCGCCGCTGCACCGGCCGGCTCGCACGCGAGCTTCGCGCGGGTGTAGAGGAAGCGGAAGGCGGCTTCGATCTCCTCCTCGGTGACGAGGATGCGCTCCAGGTCTTTCGTGAGCTCGAGAGCGAGCCGCCCGGCGAACGGCGCGTTCAGCCCGTCGGCGATCGACGTCGGCGTGACCGGAGTCGGCTCGCCATGTTCGAGCCCCGTGTGCAGCGCGGTGCTCGTCTCCGGTTCGACGGCGATCACGCGGATACCCGCCCCAATCGCGACCTGGATGCCGGAGACGAGACCTCCGCCGCCGACCGGTACGACCACCGCGTCGGCGTCCGGGGCGTCCTCCTCGATCTCGAGCCCCACGGTGCCGGCGCCCGCGAGCACGAGCGGGTCGTCGAACGGATGCACAAGTGTGCGGCCGGTCTCCGCGAGGAGCACGTCGAGCCGCGCGAACGCGTCGCCAGGCCCGGTCGCCTCGAGGTCGACCGTCGCGCCGTAGCCGAGCGTCGCGGCGATCTTCTGCTCGGACGCTCCCTGCCACATCACGACGAGCGCGTCGATCCCCTCGGTCGCGGCGGCGAAGGCTGTTGCCTGCGCGTGGTTGCCCGCGCTGATCGCGATCACACCCCTCGCTTTCTCGTCCGCGGTGAGGCTCGAGATCTTGTTCAGCGCGCCGCGGGCCTTGAAGGAGCCGGTGCGCTGGAAGAGCTCGCACTTGAGGCGCGCGTTCAGGGTGCGGCTCGCGAGGAGCGGCGTCCGCGGCAGACGGTCGCCGATCGTCGCGCGGGCACGCTGGACGTCATCGCGGGTCGGAAGGTCAACCACGCTGGCGCACTGTCTCGAAAAGAAGCAGCGCCGCGCTCGTGGCGGCGTTCAGACTGTCGGTGGTGCGAGAGCGCATCGGAACGGAAGCTTGCACGTCGGCGAGGGTACGCCAGCGGACGTCGAGCCCTTCGTCCTCGGCGCCGACGATCAGCGCGGTCGGCGGCTTCAGGTCGACCTCGGTGTACGACGTCGGCGCGTCGACGACCGCGGCGACCTTTTGCAACGGCAGCTGCGCCACATCGTCGAGGGTCACCTCGACGATCGGCAGCGTGAACACGGCGCCGGTCGAGGCGCGAATCGCGTTCGGGTTCCACGGGTCGCACTGGGCGTCCGCGACGAGCAACGCGTCGGCGCCCGCCGCGTCGGCGGTGCGGGCCATGGCCCCGAGGTTGCCCGGTTTCTCGATGCCGACGGCGACGAGCAGGAGCGTCGCGTCTGCAGGCAGCGGGCGCCGCGGGATCTCGAACACGCCGAGAATGCCCTCGGGCTCAGTGCGGTAGGCCATCTTGGCGAGCACGGCGGCGCTCACCTCCTCGGCGTTCTCGCGGTGCCAACCGGGCAGGAGCTCAGGCGCGACGTAGAGCGATCGCGCGACGAGCCCGGCTGCGAGCGCCCGCTCGACCTCGCGGACGCCCTCGGCGACGAACACCCCGCCCCGCCGCCGCTCCCGCACCTTCCGAAGGCGCAAGACCTCCTTGACACGAGAATTGTCCGCGGACGTGATCACGACAAGCCGAATCTAGCCACGTCCGGTGTCAGACACCGACAAGGAAGTGCAAAGAGAGACGCACCGAAGCCGAACCGGACGATGCGGTGGCGGGCGAGCCTCTCTACCGTCGAAGACAATGGGATACCCACTGCGCGAAGAGCGGCCCGGCGCGTACTACCACGTCGGAACGCGCGGGAACAACCAGCGCGACATCTTCACGAATGTCCGCTCGTATCAACTGTTCCTCCTCATCTTCGAAGTTCAGGTGAGAGCGTTTGGCTGGGAGATCGTCGCGTATTGCCTCATGAGGAACCACTACCACCTCGTCTTGCGGATCGGTGAGCGCGGCCTCTCGCGCGGGATGCAAAAGCTCAATGGGGGCTACGCACGAGCGTTCAACATGCAGGAAGGCCGGCGCGACCATCTCTTCGGCCGTCGATTCTGGAGCCGCTCGATCGAGGACGAAGGCGACCTAATCGGTACCTGCCGTTATGTCGATCTGAACCCGACACGCTCCTTCGGCATCTCTCCGGAGAACTGGACCTGGAGCGGACATCGAGCAGCAGTCGGAATCGATGCACCGCGGCCGTTCCACACCGTCGACGGGCTCTGGGAGCTGCTGCACCGCGAGCCGCGAAGATCGATGGATTCGTACGCGTCCTTCGTAGCCGAAGCGCGCGAGACACGTCCGGTGTCAGACACCGTGTAGCGCGACGCGCGCACGGTCTTACGTGAGCGTGTACTCGGGGCCGCTGCCGCCTTCGGGGGGCGTGAGACGGCCGCCTTTGGCGGTGATCGCACCGCACTGGACGCAATTCGACGGGGCGAGCTTCACCTCGACCGTCCCATCGCCGTCGGCTTCGCCAACCTCGTACACCTGCGCGGGACACATGCGCGCCCACAGCTCAGCCAGCTCGCGCGGCACCTTCGTCTGCACGCGAATGTGATTCGGCTGGTCGTCACGCGTACGGTTTCCGGACGCGAAGACGCTCGAAAGCTTGTCGAACGTCAACACGCCGTCGGCGACCGGATACGACTTCGCCCGGTCGGTGACGATCAGCGACTGCTCCGCGTCGCGCTCGGTGCGCGCGTCACCCGGCGGAAATTTCCCCTTGCTCGCCGTCATCGCACTCGCGAGCGCGCCGCCGACGTAGAACCCGCGCCCGAACGCCTGCCGCATGTTCCGCACCTCGTGGAGGTCGCTCCAGATGAACGATTCGCGCACCGATTCGTCGTACGTCGCAAGCGCATCGCGTGACGACCCGCCGCGCTCGAGCGTCCGCCAAGCCGCCTCGGCCGCGAGACGGCCCGACTCGATTGCGTAGTGGATGCCCTTCAGCGCCGGGACGTTCACGAGCCCGACGCCGTCACCACACATCAGAAGCCCCGGCGCGTGCAGCTTCTTCGGCAACGCCACCAACCCACCCTCCGGAATCGTCTTCGCGCCCCACTGCACCCGCTCGCCGCCCTCGAGGATCTTCCGCACCCGCGGGTGCGTCTTCAGCTCCTGCAAGAGGTCGTGCACCGACAGCTCTGCGTCTCGGTAGTCGAGGCCGACGACGAGGCCGATCGTCACCATGTCGTCGCCCATCGGGTAGATGAACGACCCGCCGAACTCGCGGTAGGAGCGACCGGGACGAAGCGGCCAGCCCATCGTGTGGACGACCTCGCGCAGCGGGGCCGCGACCTTCCACACCTCCTTGACGCCGAGGGCCCAGACCTGCGGGTTCTCGCTGCGGAGCGCGAACCGGTCGAGCGCCGCCTGCGTGAGATGCCCCTGCGTCCCCTCGGCCAGGATTGTCACGCGCGCGGCTATGTCGGAGCCCGGCTCGAAGTTCGTCAGCGCTTCGCCGGCGCGGCCGCGCCCACGGTCGCCGGTGCGCACCCCGACCACGCGCCCGCCGTCGACGAGCAGCTGCTCCGCGGACGTCTCGGGCAGGATCGTCGCCCCGAGCTGCTCCGCCTCGTCGGCGAGGAACCGCCCGAGCTGCGACAGCGAAGCGACGTAGTTGCGATGGTTCACCATCGTCGGTGGCGTCGGAATGCGCAGCGCGTGCTTGCGCGTCAAGAACAGAACCGACTCGCCGTGCACCTCGCCGTAGAACGGCAGCTCGTCGAGCCGCTTGCGGTCCTTGAAGAGCCGCTGCAGCCCGCGCGGGTTGACGACCGCACCGGAAAGGAGATGCGACCCGGGCGCCTTCCCCTTCTCGAGCACGGCAACCGGCACGTCGCCGAGCCGCTTCGCGGTCTCCGGATGCTGCTCGGCGAGCTGGCCGAGCCTGATCGCCGCGGCCAGCCCGGCGGGGCCCGCGCCGACGATCAGAAAGCCAACCTCGATCCGCTCGTCGGCCGGGTCGGTCGGCGGCCGGATCGCCTCCGCCGACGACCAGGGGGCCGGGTGGTCGGCCGGGCGAACGCTCACGAGCGGCGCGCGCGAACGAGCTCGGCGAGCTTCGGCACGATCGCGTGCAGGTCGCCGACGACGCCGAGGTCGCAGTACTCGAAGATCGGCGCGTTCGGATCCTTGTTGATCGCGACGATCACGTTCGAGCCCTGCATCCCGACCTTGTGCTGGATCGCCCCCGAGATGCCGAGCGCGACGTAGAGCTTGGGCGCCACGGTCTTGCCGGTCTGCCCGACCTGGGCCGAGTACGGGTACCAGCCGGCGTCGACCACCGCACGCGTGGCGGCGACCGCGCCGCCGAGCGCCTGCGCGAGCTCTTCTGCCAGCGCGAACTTCTCGGGCTCGCCCAGTCCGCGGCCGCCGGCGACGATCACGTCCGCGTCTTCGATCGACGGCCCCTGTTGCACGGCGTGCGCCTGCTCGACCATCACCGCGAGTGTCGAGAAGTCCTCGAGCTCGACCGCCGCGTCCCTCACCTCGGCGGAACCGCCGCCTTCGACCGGATCGAGCGAGCCGGCGCGGAAGATCCCGAGCTTCACCGCGCTCGACCAGCCGGCCTCGACGATCACCGAGTCCTGGAGCTGCGGCGCCTTGCCGTTGGTGCCGTCGAAATCGACGAGCCCCCAGTTCAGCCCTGCGTCGAGGCGCGCTGCGAGACCGGCCGCGATGTCTGCGGCGAGCACCGACTGCGCGAAGAGCACCGTGTCGTAGCCCTCGTCGCGTACGAGCTTTGCCACCACGTCGACTCGCGTCTGCGGCAGCGGAGCCTCGAGCCGGGGGTCGTCCGCGACCCAGACGGTCGCGGCGCCGTAGCGTCCCGCCTCCTCGGCGAGACCGCGCACGCCCGCGCCGACGACGACAGCCGCCACCTCGCCCCCGACCTGCACGGCCTTCGAGAGGACGCCGAGCGACCCCTTCTGGATCGCGTCGCCGTGATGCTCGAGGAAGACAAGTGTCTTCACCATCAGATCAGTCTCTGCTCCGCGAGAAACTCGACGATCTGCTCCGCCGCGCTCCCATCGTCCTCGATCTTGCGCGCCTCGCCACGCGGCGGCGGCGGACCGAGCGCGACGACGGTGGTGCCATTCGCGCCTGCGCCGCCGGTCGCGGCGGCGTCGAGCGAGCCCTGCGGCTTGTTCTTCGCGCCCATGATCCCCTTGAGCGACGGATAACGCGGCGTGTTGATCGCATCCGACACCGCGATCACCGCGGGCAACGGTGCGCGAATCGTGTCGTAGCCGAATTCGGTCTGCCGCTTGCCGGTGACGGAGCCGCCTTCGTTGACGAGCTCGCTCACCTGCGAGATCACCGGGCGGCGCAGCCGTTCGGCGACCGCGGACCAGAGGCAGGCGCCGCCACCGTCCGCCGACTGCTGCCCGAAGAGCACGAGATCCGCCGCTTCCGCTGCGACCGCCCCGGCGAGCGCCCGCGCGGTGGCGAGCAGGTCAGCGCCCTCGAGGGCAGAATCCGTGATCAGCACAGCCCGGTCGGCGCCCATCGCGAGGGCCTTGCGGAGCGCGTCCATCGCCTTCTCCGGACCCATCGAGATGACCACGACCTCGCCGTCACCCGCCGCTTCCTTCAGCTTCAGCGCCTCCTCGACCGCGTATGTGTCGAACTCGGAGATCGCAAGCTCGCCCGACCTGTCGAGGCGGTTCGTCGCAGGATCGAGCCGCCGACCCGAGGCCGCGTCGGGCACCGCTTTGACACAGACAGCGATCTTCATGCGCGCACGACTCTATCCCGCACACACGCCTAAGTGCTCCGTAACCTGCCGCACACCTAGACAAAGGAGACACCAGTGGGAATCGCAGAATCGGGGACACTCCACCACGCCTGCTTCGTCGTGCACGACGTCGAGAAGACGGCGGCGGCGATGTCCAGGTCACTCGGGATCGGCCCGTGGGGCATCTGGACAATCGAGCCGGAATCGTGCACCGTGCGCGGCCGCGACGTGCCGTTCTCGTTCCGGATCGCGATCGCGGCAATCGGCGAGGCGAACTATGAGCTGCTCGCGCCGCTCACAGGCGACAGCCTCTACGTCGAGCACCTGGCCGACCACGGCGAGGGCTTCCACCACACCTGCATCGCCTACTCGACGCATGACGCGCTGCGCGCGGCGAGAGCAGAGCTGGCCGGCCAGGGGCGCGAGCTGCTCCAGAGCGGCGACTTCGGCGAGGCCGGTGAGTTCTGCTACTTCGACCTCGAAGAGACCGGCGCCATCCTCGAACTGCTCTACCTGAAGGAGCCGGCGCCGCCGGAGCAGACGATCGGCTAGACCGGAACGCTGCCCTGGAGGAAGTCGACGATCTCGCTCGTCGGCGCCCCCGGCGTGAACACCGCGGCCACGCCCTGCTTCTTCAACGCGACGATGTCGTCTGCTGGAATCGTTCCGCCGACGACGACGAGCACATCCTCGGCTCCCTGCCCCCGCAGGAGCGTGAGGATCCGCGGCACGAGCGTCATGTGCGCGCCTGAAAGGATCGAGATGCCGACCGCGTCTGCATCCTCCTGGATCGCCGTCTCGACGATCTGCTCCGGGGTCTGGTGCAGGCCCGTGTAGATGACTTCCATGCCGGCGTCGCGGAGCGCACGCGCGATGATCTTGGCGCCGCGGTCGTGCCCGTCGAGACCCGGCTTGGCGATCACCACTCTGATCTTCCCCGCCACGCCCGCAGTATAGGAACGGCCACCTGACCCCGGGCGGCCCGGCCGCGCAGGAACCGTGGCGAAAAGGCCGAAAGTAGGAAACCGGCAAGAATTGGCCGAAACCATCCCCCGTTAGGAGGATTCGAACGGACAATACGGGTTAGCTGTGGTACATCAAGACCGATAAGACACGGAGCGAGCCATCGCCGGCGCCCGCGAGGGAACCGGCATTGCGGACACAGGAATGGTCGCTGAATCGAACGACACAGCACTGCGGCACGGACGACTCTCAGGGCGCGCACGCATGCCGCGAGCGGCGACTGAGAACCTCCCACGAAGGAGCTAGAGGCAAATGTCGAGGAACAACTTGAAGCGGTATCTCATGTTGCTCGCGGTGATCGGGCTCTTGGCCGTCGGGATGGGCGGCTCGGGCACGTTCGCGTCGTTCAACGCCGAGGTGTCGAACACCGGTAACTACTTCCAGAGCGGCACGCTGCTACTGCATGACAACGGCGGCACGACGACCTGCGCCTCCGAAAGCGCGTCCAACAACCTGAACAACTCGTCGAACAACTGCGACGTGCTGTTCAACTTCCCGGTTTCCCTCGCCAGCGCCACACTCACCACGGCCCTGGTCAGCGGGAACGCCGTCACGTCTCTCGCGGTGACGGCAATCGCCGGCATCGCCGTGCAGACCGGCGACTCGATCATCGTCACCTCAGGAGCGAACACCCAGACGTTCGTGGCGAGCGCCCCCGCCGCCCTGGGCGCCACGTCGATCAGCGTCACGAGCCAGAACGCGAACTTCTCCTATCCGATCGGATCGCTCGTCACCGGGGACACGAGCACCCGCTACGCGACCCTCAAGCTCACGAACGCGGGCACCCTCGACGCGTCGGACATCAAGTTCGACACACCGAGCAACTGCACCGACTCGACCGGCTCGACGGTGAACGCCACGTTGCCCGGCAGCCTCTCAGCCGGAGCCCAGACGACGATCACCACCTCCGCCATCGCGATCGCACTCCGGACCGGTGACGTGATCACGATCACCCAGGGCGCGAACACCGACACGGTCACGGCAGCCGCCAACGCAAACGTGGGCGCCACGTCGATCAACGTAACCGGATCTACGACGGTCAACTCGTACACGAGCGGCGCAACCTTCAGCTGGGGGCCGACGTTCGGCGCCGGGACGCTGTGCAGCCAACTGCAATTCGTGATCATCGAAACCGACACGAGCTACAACCACAACTCGGCGAACCACGCTCTCGGCTGCGCATATGGCACCGCCGACATCAACAACGGAACGGACGGCCTCGGCTGCACCTTCGCCGGCGGCACGAACCTGTCCACGATCGGGAACACGCTGACAGCGTTGAGTCTCGTGTCCGGCGCAAACAGCAACACCGGAGTTCAGCTCAACGCGTCGCAGAGCCGCTACTTCGTGATCGGCGTGCGAGCATCGTCGCTCGCGAACACGTATCAGAACAAGTTGGCCTCGTTCGATCTGCGCTGGCACATCGACCAGGCCTAGCCGAAGCTCCTTGGAGCGTGACGGGATGATGAAACTCAGGAAGATCCTGCTCACGTTCACACCGCTAGGTGCCGCCGCCTTCGTGGGAGGCGGCGGCACCTTCTCTTCATTCGGCGAGCTTGCAGCGTGGTCGCGCTCGAGCCGCCGCGAACCCGTCGATGCTCGTCCAAGCGCGACTGCAGCGGCTCCTCGCCGGCACGCGCTCAGGACGACCAAGCGCGTCTGCCTCGCGCTGATCGCGGTCGAGGTCGCGACCTCGCTCAGCGTCGGCGGCACGTTCGCGTCGTTCAGCGCCGAGACGTCGAACAACAGCGGATCGATCGCCTCAGGCACGTTGACGATGAGCGACCAGGTCAACGCCGGCACGGTCTGCGCGTCCGTGAACGGCGCGACGCAGAACAACATCAACGCGGCGTGCGACGCAGTGATGGCTCTCACCAACGTCGCGCCCGGCGTGTACGGCGGGACCGCGAAGATCACGATCCAGAACACGGGCAGCATCGACGCGTCGAAGCTCTACGTCTACGCCCCCTTCGCCAACGCCACACTGACCGGAGCGCTCACGAGTGGCTCGCCCGTCACGGCTCTGACGGTCGGATCGCTCGAAGGCACAGTCACAAACGGCGACTCGCTCGTCGTCACCTACGGGACGAACACGCAGACGTTCATCGCAAGCGGCGGAACCACCGGCGGCGCAACGTCGATCAGCGTCACGAGCCAGAACGCGAACTTCTCCTACCCGTCGGGCTCGCACGTCTCGGACAGCAGCTCGGACACGACGGCCAGCAACACCGATTGCTACGACGCGAAGACGACCGTCCCCGGCACCGCCGGCGCGACTGCGGGCACCGCCCTCAACTTCAACCCCGTCACCGGCAATCCGTTCTGCGCAACGGCGCTGATGTACATCCAGGAGACGACCGGCGGCCTGAACTACTGCTGGTCGGGCAAAGGCTCGAGCCCCGAGAACTCTGTCGGTATGTGCACGGCGCCGATCTCCGTGACACTCTCAGGGGGCCTGAGCGGCACAGTCACGTCACTCCCGGTCGCGGCGCTCAACGGCAACGTCGCAAGCGGCGACTCCGTCCTCGTCACCTCCGGCGCCAACACGCAGACATTCACCGCGGCGGCGAACGCCTTCTTCGGCGCGACCAGCATCACCGTCAACTCGGTAGCAGCGAACTACGCCTATCCCATCGGCTCGACGGTGAGCGACACGACAACGTTGACGTCGCTGAACTCGGACACGACAGACACAATCTCGAACTTCGACACGGGCCATCCCGTGTCGGGTCGGATCCAGCTCTATCCGGTCACCGCGAACGGGACGGTCAACAACGCCGCCACCGTCCAGCTCTCCCACTACAACACGGGTACCTACCAGCGGACGTTCCAGGTGGGGCTCTACATGCCCGCCCCAGCAGGCATCAACCAGAACCCGCTGCAGGGGCTCTCCTCGACCTTCGGCCTGAAATGGCATATCGACCAGTGATCGGCCGCTTCCTCACCCGCGCCTGGCGCTCGTCGGGCCGCAACTCCGGCACGTGGCATCTGAAGACGGTGCTCGCGAGCCTGATCGTCGTCGGCTCCATGAGCTACCTGACGGTCGAGGGCGTGTTCGCCATCTTGAGCTCCGAGTCGATCAACAGCCACAGCTCGATCGCATCCGGAACGTTGACGTTCAGCAACACCGTCAACGCCAACACGTCGTGCTACTCCTACGGTGCGGGCAGCTCCGGCAACGTCAACAGCGCATGTGACGCGCTGTTCAGCTCGGCGACGTTGATGTACCCCGGCACCGTCGCGACGGCGAAGGTGACGATCGCGAACAACGGCTCGCTCGACGCGTCCGACCTCTCCGTCTACATGCCGACGTGCGCAAAGGTCACGAGCCCGGGGGCGCCGAGTCCCGGTGGAGCGAACCCCTGTGGCTCGGGCGGGGCACTGTTCTATATCCAGGAGACGAACTCGTCGTGGGTCCCGACGACCTGCTGGTTCCCTGCCGCGGTCGGTGCCTGCTCGCTCACGACGGACACCCTGTACTTCTTCGCCAACAGCGCGACGTCCTCGGCCTCGGCGCTCGATCTCGGCCCCGGCCCCGCGCACGCCGCGTCGCGCTACTTCATCGTCGGCACGGAACTGGCGAGCGCCGCCTCGAACACCCTCCAGGGCGAAGAAGCCCAGTTCGACCTGACCTGGCACATGTCGGCATGACCGAAGCGATGGTCATAATGGCGAGGAACGCCGTGGCCGCTGGCGAAGATCAGACGATGGACACCCCCTCAGAGGTGCTTTCTCCGACTCCCGAACCGGTCGAGGAGCCTGCGCGCGCCGGCCGCCTCCACTTCGCCGGCCGGATCGTCTCGTGGCTGCTCGTCGCCGCGGCCACCGTCGTCGCACTCGCCCTGCTCGCCGTCTCGGTCGGGCCCCGGTTCCTGCCCTACCAGGCGCTCGTCGTCCGCTCGGGCAGCATGGCGCCCACGATCCCGACCGGATCGATCGTCTTCTATCACAGGGTTTCCGCCCTGAAGGTGAAGGTCGGCGACGTGATCGCGTTCGACAAACCGGGGCAGCTGAACGAGAAGGTCACGCACCGCGTCTACAAGATCTCGAACGGGCCGACAGGCCGTTTCTTCACGACGAAGGGCGACGCGAACGGTGCTCCCGACGACTGGCGCGTTCCCGCGGTCGGCACCGGCTGGGTCGCGAGCTTCCACGTTCCAGCCGTGGGTTACGTGCTCGCCGACCTCCAATCGACCACCGCACGGTTGCTGTTGCTCCTGATCCCGGCGCTCCTGCTGGGCGCGATCACGCTCTACGAGATCTGGCGCGACCGAGAGCGAACGGCATAGCCGATGAGGCACGGCGCCCTGCGGCGGGCGGTCGAGGCAAGCGCGGTTCTCGCGACCGTGGTCTTGCTCCTCAAGCGGATCGCGCTCGCGCTCACCCCGCTGGGGGCAGCCGCCATCGTCGGAGGCGGCGGAACCTTTTCGTCGTTCGGCGACCTCGCGGCCTGGTCGCGCGCCGGCCGACCCGCGAGCGATCGCCCGACGCACCGGAGCGCGAAGGCGACCACGCCGCCGAGGCAGGGCGCCCTGCGGCGAGCGGTCAATGCAAGCGTGGTTCTCGCGACCGCGGCGTTGCTGCTCGGGAACGGCATGGTCGGGAGCACGTCGGCGCTCTTCAACGGCGAGACGAAGAACGCGGGCTCGGGGTTCGCCGGCGGCTGGATCGACCCGCCGGCCGCCGCCACCGCGACCGCAACCGGCTACGACATGGCGCTCGCCTGGACGGCCGGCACGCACGGCCCCGTCACCGGGCAGACGCTCTCCGGCGTCGACAACGGCACCAACTCGAACTGCACCGGCGCGGCCTACTCGTCGATCACGACGCTGAGCGCCGCCACCGCGAGCTACACCGACTCGAGCCGCGGCAGCCTGGGGACCGACGGCGACTGGGAGTGCTACGAGCTCGTCAGCACCTCGGCCACGGCGTGGACCGCGACGCTGCTGCTGCCGGCCGTCCAGCTCGGGTTGGTCGCGACAGCAGTCTCGATCGGAAACGGCGGCGGGACCGCGAACTTGATCCAGCAGAACGACACGATCACGATCACCTTCAACCAGCAGACGAACCTGACGACGGCGAACGTGAAGGTGTGCGCGTTCAGCACGGGAGCCGTGTTGATCGGCGACCAGAAGGCCGGCAACAACTGCGGCACTGCCGCAGCCGACGGGTACTCGCTCGCTCGCCTCGATCTGACGAGCGGAACGATGGGGTCGGCCAGGTTCGTGAACTCGACCGTCGCCCTGTCGAGCTCAGCCCCGTGGACGGCCACGATCACGCTCAGCTCTGGTGGAACGGCCACGGTCACCGGCACGCCGGCGTGGAAGCTGACGGGCTCAGGAAGCGTCCTGTCCAACGCGACGTTGCATCAGGCCGCGTTGTGCAGCGCTGCGTCGACGACCTGCCAGCCGACGACGGCGACCAGCTTCTGACGCTCGGCGTACCGTGGGACTGATGGACGCTCCGGAACGCCGTCCGGCTCCTTCGGTTCGCTGGTACCGCAGGCGCTTACTGCACCTCATCCTCGGCCTCGTCGTGGCTGTCCTCGCGGTGACCTGGGCGGGGCAGCGGGCAAGTCGAGGCGTGCTCGACAACCTCGACGCTCGCCTGCGCGACGGCGGTGCAGGCGCCGACGCGGCGCTGGTGACGGTCGAGGCCGAACAGCTTTCGACACTGCGGTCGATCCTCTTCACACAGGGCGTCGCGCAGGCGGTTGCGACGAGCAACCCGAACGCGCTCAACCGGCTGGTGACGCCGCTGCATGCAAACTCCGACGTCCCGATGGTCGACATCGTTCGTCCAGACGGCCAGGTGCTGCTCGCGGTGCGATCGAAGGGCGCCCCTCGTCCGGCTGCGAGCCGTCGTGGCATGCCGGCGCTCGACCAGGCCCTGCGCGAGGCGCGCGGCGCGCGCGGCGGACGATTCAGCGAGCTCGTGATCTTCAAGTCGGGCCCGACGCTCGTCACGGCCGGAGCGCTGATGGAGGCGAACACCCCGGTCGGCGTCGTGCTCGTGATGACACCGCTCGCCGATGTGCTCGGCCGGATCTCTCAGCAGGTCGGGGCGGACCTGACCGCGTATACCGCCGACGGCGCTCCAATCGCGACAACCGCCCTGCTGAACCCGCCGACGATCGACCCCGACACGGCACGCACACTGATCGGCGGCGGTGCGATCGTCATGCGCTACATCCACGGAGACGTCCGCGAAGCACTCGGCCGGCTGATTGTCGATCACCAGCCCGACGCGGTCCTCGGCGTGTCGCTCAAGGACGACAGCCCGGCGACCGGCCGCGCCGTGACACTGCTCGCGGCGCTCGGTCTGATCGCGACGGTGATCCTGCTGGGCACGTTCTGGGCACGTGTCGCAAACGCCGAGCGGCGTGAATGATGCGCGCGCTGTTCGTGATCGCGGCTGCGATGCTCGCCTGGCTCGCGCCATCCACGGCGGCGGCCGCCTCACCGCCGATCGCGCGGCCGAACCCGGCGTTCGTGAGCCCCCAGGTGGATTACGTCAACGCACTCCACTCGGCCTCGGGAGGAGTGGCCTGGCTCGCGCCGCTCGAGAGCGCCGTGATCGACCAGGCGGTCGCGGACCAGCGGTCGCTCGAGTACCTGAGCCGAGACGACCTGGGCGGCTTCCTGCCGGCCCCGATCGGCAACGACGCGCTCTCGAGCGGCGGTCGCAACATCGTGGGCCGGCTGCGCACGACAAGCCAGATCCCACAGTTTGCCCAGGCCGCGAACGGACACGTGCAGGTGTTCGCACCCGCGGGCGGGCCGACGCCGCCGCCGGAGCAGGGCCTCCAGCCGGTGCCCGGCCTCGGCGTTCCGCCGCCGGTGCCCACCCCGACCAACAGCAACACGGTGCCTCCACCGAACCGCGGCTTCGGGGGCCACCCCCCAGCGCAGCCTCCTGGAGCGACGACGACGACCACAACCGGTCCCGGCACGACACCGACGACCACGACCACGACCACGACCACAACTACAACTACAACGACGACCACCACGACAGGGACGACGACCACCATGACGCCGACGACGACACCGACGGGTGGCGGCGGCCCGCCGCCACCGGCGTCGTACTCGTGCGGGACGATCGGGGTGACCGTAGAGAGCAACCTGCCAGGGTGCGTGATCCACGCGGCCAACATGGCGCCGGGCGACTCCACGTTCGAACAAACGACGATCCGCAACGAATCGGGAGCACCGTTCACGCTCTCGCTCGAGGCGACCGGTACGCCGAACGGGCTCTGGAGTGACCTCCAGATGGGGGTCTGGGAGCGCAACACCCCGGCACCGTCGCCGCTCCCGGCACTGCTCTGGTGGACCCTGCAGCAAAACCAGCTGACGACGCTCCAGCCGGGCCGGTCGGTCACCTTCAATATCGAGCTCGCGTTGCCCGCGTCCGCGGGCAACGCCGACCAGGGAATGACCGCCACGATCGACTTCCACTGGTACGCCCAGGGCTGAGAAGCTCTAAGAGGTTCTCACAGAATGAGCGGTTGTGTCGCTCGGCCGCGCTCGCCGGCGCGATGCTGTGTCCTCGGTCGCCTCGATAGCCTTGGCTATCGGGGCTCCCTGCGTCCTTGCCTCGCACTCGCCGATCGCACCCGGATCGACGAATCTCATTCTGTGAGAACCTCTAAGGATGAATCCCGTCGGAATCCCCGGGTTCGAAGCTCCGAATCACCCGTTCGAGCGTTGCTGAATCCCTCGAAAGAGTGCACTCTGTCGAGGGACAGCTGAACGCGATCTGCGGGACCGCGAACCGCGGCACGAGAGCGCGCTGAAAGCTTCACCGTCGGACGGGTCAGCCGGCAGCTGCGGCACGATGAACAACTCCACTGCAAACCACGGGGCAAGGGTGAGGGCTGCGCCGAGACGCGGTTCCACGCGGCGGCGGGTCGTGATCGCCCTCGCGCTGACGCTGGCCGCCTTCGGCGCGTTCGGGTCGCACTCCGCCTTTGCGAGCAGCCCGGCGACCTCGACAACGCTGAGCCTCGACAAGACGGTCGCCGCGCTCGGCGAGTCGGTCACGATGACCGCAACCGTCACCGGCGACGGCTCCATCCCACTCGGCTCGGTCACGTTCTCCGCCTGCCAGTCGTCCGTCGGATGCACCGACACATCGGTCTGGACGACGGTCGGCACCGCCACGCTCGTGCCTGCGTCGGGCTTCGCGTCGACTGCCGTTCTGGCGACCTCCTCCCTCGCCGCGGGCACCTACTCGATCAAGGCGACGTTCCCCGGTGGGTTCACGGCCAACGGCTTCTTCTTCACTTCGAATTCGACGCCGCAGCTGCTCACCGTCGGCGGCGTCACGATTCACAACACCACGACGATGCTGACCGCGGATCCGGCCACCATCGTCACCGGCCAGCCGGAGACGCTGACTGCAGTGGTCGCCGTGAGCGACGGAAGCGGGCTCGTGCCGACCGGCGTCGTCACATTCGACGACAACGGCAACCTGCTCGGCCAGGCGACGCTCACGAGCGCGGGAGTTGCGACATTCGTCGTGAGCGATTTCATCGCCGGCTCGCACACCGTGACGGCGGCGTACCTCGGCAGCATCACCGACCACTTTCAGTCGTCGAGCGCGTCGATCGACCTGACGGCGTCCAACGGCGGCACAACAGCGGTCAACACAGTGACGACGGTCACCGTCAACCCGACCCAGGTCTTCGCCGGCGACACCGTGACGATCACGGCGCACGTCGTCCAGCTTGGAACTCCGACACCGCCGCCCGGCGCCAGCGTCGTCACCTTCACCACCAACGGTGTCAACCTTGGACAGGCCGGCCTCGACCTCAACGGCAACGCGACGATCATCGTGGGTGGGTGGATCGCCGGGAGCTACAACATCCAGGCGACCTACGTCGGCAACATCTTCGCGAACTCGTCGTTCGGCGACTACATCCTGGGTGTGAACGCCGTGGTGACGCCCTCGATCGTCTATACGGGACAGTCGAGCACCGACTACAACGACCCGGCGACCCTGTCGGCCACCCTCACCGACAGCAGCAGCGGTCAGCCGCTCGCTCACAGTCAGGTCTCGTTCTCGCTGGGCGGTCAGAGTTGCGTGGCGACGACCGACGCCTCCGGCAGCGCCTCCTGCAACCTCGCCGTCACGCAGACACCCGGCACCTACCCGCTCGCCGTCGAGTTCGTCGGGGACGGCCATGCGACCCTTTCCGCAAGCGCCTCCGGAAGCTTCACGGTGGCGCCCGAGCAGACGGCGATCTCCACGTCGTTCTCGGGAGGCGTCACGACCGACACGCTCTCCGCCATGCTGCTCGAGGACGGTGTAACTCCGGTCGCCGCGAGAAGCGTCACGCTCACCCTCGGGACCGAGACCTGCACCGCCGTCACCGACGCGTCGGGCGTCGCCTCGTGCACGGTCGCGACACCAAGAGACGTGCCGACAGCAGAGTTCGCGGCGAGCTTCGCCGGCGACGCGTACTACGTTCCCGCAGCGACCAGCCGAACCGTGACCCTGCCGGTCGGCTCGTCACTCGCGTACACCGGCGATACCACTGCAGACTTTGGCGACCCTGCGGCACTCTCGGCCACGCTCGTCGACGCGACCGGCGCGCCGCTCGGCAGCCGCCCGGTCACCCTGACGATGGGCTCGCAGAGCTGCTCCGCCACGACAGACCTGAGCGGCTCGGCCTCCTGCACGATCGTCGTGACGCAGCCGTCCGGCAGTTACCCGGTCGGCGTCGCGTACGCCGGCGACAGTCTGAACTTCACGAGCAGCGCAGCCGGCGCCTTTACGGTCACCCCGGAAGAGTCGGTGCTGAGCGTCACCTACACCTCGAGCCTCTCGACAACGACGCTGACCGGCACGCTGCTCGAAGACGGCAGCACGCCCATCGCCGGCCGCACGCTGACGCTGTCGCTCGGGTCGACCAGCTGCCCGGCCACGACGGACGCCTCCGGAATCGCGCTCTGCACCGTGCCGACGCCGACAGGCTCACCGACGGCAACACTCGCCGGAACGTTCGCTTCGGACGGCTACTACCTGCCCGCAGCCACCAGCCGGACCGTGACGCTGAACATCCCGACCACGCTCGCGTACATCGGCTCGACAACGGCTGACCACCACGACGCCGCGACGTTGAGCGCCGCGCTCCTCGACTCGGGCAACGCACCGGTCGGCGGCGCGGCCGTGACGCTGACGATGGGCTCGCAAAGCTGCGGCGCGACAACCGGCAGCACCGGCGTCGCGTCGTGCGCGATCACCGTCTCGCAGCCGGCGGCCACCTATCCGATCACCGCCTCGTTCGCCGGCCGGGGCCTCTACCTTCCGAGCAACGCGACCGGCACGTTCACCGTCACACTCGAACAGACGACCGTCATCAGCGGCGTCTCCGGATCGTTGCTGGTCGGCGGCCTGGTGCCTCTCACCTCGACGCTGCTCGAGGACGGCGTCGCCCCGATCGCCGGCCGCACGCTGACGCTCTCGCTCGGCACGGAGTCGTGCTCGGCAACCACCAGTTCTTCCGGGGTCGCGCTGTGCACCGTGCCGACCCCGACCGGATCTTCGACGCCGACCTTCACGTTCGCGGCGAGTTTCGCGGGCGACCCGAACTACCTGCCGGCGTCGGCGGCCAACCCGGTGACGGTGCACGTCCAGACGACGCTCGCCTACGCCGGATCGACCACGGCTGACTATGGCGACGCGGCAACGCTGAGCGCAACACTCCTTGATTCGAGCAGCGCACCGGTCGCCGGCGCGACGGTGAGCTTGACGATGGGCTCGCAAAGCTGCGGCGCGACAACCGGCAGCACCGGCGTCGCGTCGTGCGCGATCACCGTGTCGCAACCGGCCGGCAGCTACCCGATCAGCGCCTCGTTCGCCGGCCGGGGCCTCTACCTTCCGAGCAACGCGACCGGCACGTTCACCGTCACGCGCGAACAGACGACGGTCGGCACCGGTGTCTCCGGGCCGGTACTCACCGGGAGCTCGGTCACCCTGACGTCCAGACTGCTCGAGGACGGCGTCACCCCGATCGCCGGCCGCACGCTGACGCTCTCGCTCGGGTCGTCGACCTGCACGGGTGTCACCGGCTCAAACGGTGTCGCGAGCTGCACGGTCTCGTCGCCCGGCCCGCTCGGACCGACGACATCGTCATCGTCCTTTGCAGGCGACGATTCGTACCTGCCCGCGTCGAGCTCGGCGGCCGCGCTGCTCTACGCGTCCGCGCCCGGCGGCGGCTCCTTCATCGTCGGTGACAAAGCAGCCGCCGGCACCGTCACCTTCTGGGGCTCGCAGTGGTGGAAGCAGAACACGCTGAGCGGCGGCGGCGCGCCGTCATCGTTCAAGGGGTTCGCGCTGCTCGTGCCGACCCTGGCCTGCGGCGCCACGTGGAGCACCGACCCGGGCAACAGCTCGCCGCCGCCCGCCGGACCGCTGCCGGCCTACATGGCCGTGATCGTCACGAGCTCCTCAGCCAAGTCGGGTTCGACGGTCTCGGGGACGATCGCGCATATCGTGGTGGTCAAGACGAACGCCGGTTACGACGCCAACCCGGGCCACGCGGGCACCGGAACCGTCGTCGCCACCGTCTGCTAGCCGGCCCCCCGGAGCCCCTGTCGAAAGCCGCCGCAAGGCGGCTTTTTTCTTGCAAATGCGTGGTTTCGATCCCTCGAAGGAGTGGTGGAGCGTGTGAAACCCGTACGAGGCCCCCCTTTGGCCTCGTGTTTGCCTGGATTCATGCCGATACGCGCCTCGAGGAGGCGTGCGAAGCACGCGCGAGTCAACGACATGATCAACCTGGGCTTTCTGCGGCGCTCACAGGCCGGCCTCTCCGGTTCCTCCACGCACGTCCATCTCGCACTCCTCGCACTCGTCGGCGCCTCCGCGGTCCTCCTCCTCGGAACCGCGCTGACTCTCACGTCACGAGGCCTCTTCGGCCACGGACACTCCTCGTTCACCGAGCGGCTCATCGGGCCGCCTGTTTCGTCCTCCACCGGCACCGATCCCTCGATCGTCAAACGCCACGCCTCCTCAGCAACGCGCGTGACGATCGACTCGACCGGCGCCAGCATCAGCCACTTCGATCACACGGTCGGCCTCTCAACGGTCGGCGCAGGTGATGCGGCATGGCAGCCTCGTGCCAACGGGTATCTCCGCAAGACGCCGTTCGGCAGCGAGGCGATCATCAGCAACGGCACACGCACCGAGCTCTACCTCGACGTGAACCAGAGGGTCGGCCTTCACACGTGGAAGTGGCACCTCGGTGACGTGAACGCCAAGCTCGTGCCCGGCGGCGGCGTCTCGGTCGGATCGAACCTGACGATCCGACCGCCGGCGATCTACGACGCACACGGCACGCTGGTCACGCCGGCGACCGCACGCTGGTCACTCGCACGCGGACGCAGCGGCACCGACTTGCTGCTGTCGCTCGACGACACGCACCTGTCGGTGCCGTACGTGATCGACCCGGAAATCGACTACGGCTCCGCGACGAACGGGACGCTCTACCTCACGAACACAACGTCGGCGTACAGCCTCGGCACGAGCGGGACATCCCCGGGCGTGACCGACATTCTCGCGAACACGTCTCCGGGCGCCGCGCTCTGCACGGCCTCGACGACCGGAACGTGCCCTGGCGTCCGCGACGCAACCGGCCAGAACACCGGCGGAGCGAACTACTTCATGCCGTTCGTCGGCAACAAGCCACCCGGGTCGGGCGCGTTCGTGGCAGCAGGCAGCATCGTGAAGCCGTCGACCGCCAACCCCTTCGGCTTCATCGTCGAAAATGCGGGGTCGGCATCCGGCACGGTCATCCCAGCCGGAACGTGGACGTTCACCGTGCCCACGCTGACCAGCACCACTTCGAGTTCCGTCAGCCTGTACGTCTCCGCCGGCGCCTGGGTCGTCACCGACAACGGCGCCGGGGCGATCTCTGCGATCGGGACGCAACTGATCGACCCGACGACGACGGTGACGACGACGGATCTCGCCGCTTCGGCAACGGCGCGCACGTTCACGAACACGATCACAGCGAGCGTGCCGAACGTGACGCTCGCCGCAAACCAGCACGTGCTCGTTGCGTTCTACGCCGTCAAGGTGACCACGCTCAGCCGGCGCCTGAGCGGCTACATGTACCTGGGCGTCAACGGCAGCGGCACCCTCGGCGCGACTGCCGTCGCTGCCGCGACGATGGACACACCGACGCCGCTCGAGATCCCTTCGGCACCGACGAGCCTCACCACCGGCTGGGTCAAGGCTTCGGCCGCACCGATCACCGCGACCTACGCGACGGTCGGCACGGCCGCGACCGACCAGGGCCGCGTTACCTTCTATCTCTGCCCGACCAACCTCGACTGCTCCGCCGGCTCGCCGACGTGGACCGGTAACTCGACCTCGTCGGTGCTCACGAACGGCGTCGCCGGTACCGCGACCGTCGGCACGGCGCTGACGAACGGCACCTCGTACTACCTCGAGGCGCTCGGCGAAGCGACCGACCCCGCCGCAGGCAACGCCCCCTACTCGACGGCGATCAAGTCACCCCTCAGTTCGCTGACGACGCTCACTGCCGACGGCGCGGCACCGGTTGACGTCATCTCGCTCACCTCACCTTCCGGCGCGTCGATCACCGGCAACACGGTCTACTACAAAGGCAACGCCGCAGGTTCGTTCAAGATCCACGACGCCCCCACCGACACCGCAGGCTCGGGTGTCGCCTCGTCGACCTTCGGCCTGCTCTCCGGCGGCAGCGGCTTCTCCGTCCACAGCCTCGAGACGATTGTCGGCACCCCGGCCGACTCGAGCACCATCTCCTGGAGCTCCGCCTCCGGCTCGCCCACGATCCCTGTCCACTCCACCGACAACGTCGGGAACGTCGGCGCCGACACCACACTGACGCTTTCGCTCGACAACACCGCCCCCAGCGGCGGCACGGTGAGCGTGCCGACCTACTCGTCGAGCCCGGTGACGGTGACGACCGGCAACTTCTCCGACGCCGGCTCCGGGATCGCCTCCAACACGATCACCCGCTCCAACGGCCAAGCCCCGATCGGCGGCGTCTGCCCGGTGAGCGGCTACAGCGGCGCAACCGTCGTCACGAGCCCCGACGGAGGCGTCGCGAGCGGCCAATGCTACGTCTACACGCTCACCGGCACCGACAACGTCGGCAACACGGCCACCGCGGTCTCCTCACCGGTGCTGGTCGACACCGTTGCCCCCACCGACGCGATCACCCTGACCGCGGCGACCGGCGCGTTCCAGAGCGGTACAACCGTCTGGTACAAGGGCAACGCCGCCGGCTCCTTCAAGGTCCGCGACACCGTCACCGACTCGCTGTCCGGCCCCAACTCCGCCACCTTCGGCACTCTCACCGGTGGCAGCGGCTTCTCCACCCACACCACCGAGACGATCTCGACCCCGGCCGGCGGCCCCTACGACTCCTCCGTCATCTCCTGGAGCACAGCCAGTGGCGCCCCCACCCTGCCCGTCCACGCCACCGACGCAGCAGGAAACAGCTCCACCGACACCACGCTGACGCTCGCACTCGACAACACTGCACCCACCGGTGGCTCGATCTCCGTCCCCGCCTACGCAACGAGCACGTCGGTCACGATCACCACCGGCAACTACACCGACGCCGGCTCCGGGATCGCCGCCAACGTCATCACCCGCTCCAACGGCCAAGCCCCGATCGGCGGCGTCTGCCCAGCCGTCGGCACGTTCACCGGCGCAACCGTCGTCACGAGCCCCGACCTGGGCGTCGCAAACGGCCAGTGCTACGTCTACACCCTCACCGGCACCGACAACGTCGGCAACAGCGTCTCACT
This sequence comes from Gaiellaceae bacterium, assembly GCA_035534955.1. Classification (GTDB taxonomy): domain Bacteria; phylum Actinomycetota; class Thermoleophilia; order Gaiellales; family Gaiellaceae; genus PALSA-600. The sequence goes on along the minus strand of DATLQV010000051.1, from coordinate 20,022 downwards.
CGCCTCCAGCAACGCCGTCCTGATCGACACCACCGCCCCCGCCGACGCCTTCACCCTCACGAGCGCCACCGGCACCTACCAGTCCGGCACCACGCTCTACTACAAGGGCAACGCCGCCGGCTCCTTCAAGGTCCGCGACACCGTCACCGACACCGCCTCCGGCCCCGCCTCCGCCACCTTCGGCACTCTCGCCGGCGGCAGCGGCTTCTCGACCCACACCACCGAGACGGTCTCGACCCCGTCCGGCGGCCCCTACGACTCCTCGGTGATCTCGTGGAGCTCGGCCTCCGGCGCCCCCACCCTGCCCGTCCACGGCACCGACGCAGCAGGAAACAGCTCCACCGACACCACCTTCACCCTCACCCTCGACAACACCGCCCCCACCGGCGGCAGCATCTCCGTCCCCACCTACGCAACATCGACCTCCGTCACGATCACCGCGCCGGCCTACAGCGACGCCGGATCGGGCCTCGCGGCCGGCTCGAACGCGATCACCCGCTCGGCCGGCCAGGCGCCGGTCGCCGGCGTCTGCCCCGCCTCCGGCTACACCGGCGCAACCGTCGTCACGAGCCCTGACACGACCGTCCTCGACGGCCAGTGCTACGTCTACACCCTCAGCGCTGCCGACCACGTCGGCAACACCGCGACCGCGGTTTCCTCGCCGGTGCTTGTCGACACTACGGCCCCCGCCGACGCCGTCTCACTGACCGGCGTCACCGGCGGCGTCTACCTGAACGGCACCACCCTCTACTACAAGGGCGACGCCGCCGGCAGCTTCAAGCTCCGCGACACCGTCACCGACACCGCCTCCGGTCCCGCCTCCGCCACCTACGGCGCACTCTCCGGCGGCAGCGGCTTCTCGGCCTACGCGGGTCAGACCGTCAGCGGCTCGAGCCCCTACGACTCCAGCGCGATCAGCTGGACGACCGCCAGCGGGTCGCCCACGATCCCCGTTCACTCGACCGACGGCGCAGGCAACACGAGCGGCACCACCACGTACACGCTCTCGAGCGACACGACCGCCCCGGCGCTCGCGGTCACAGCTCCCGCCGCGAACGCGCTCTACGGCGGCAGCGTCGCCTACCCGGCAGCCTGGAGCGGAACGACCTCGGACGCGGGCTCCGGCCTCGCCACCGTCAAGGTCTCGCTCAAGGATCCGACCGGCAACTACTGGAACGGCGTCACTTTTGCCGGCACGAGCGAGAACCTGCGCACGGCCTCGTTCGGCAGCGGATCCTGGAGCTACGACGGCACCTCGAACGACGCTCCGTCGAGCCTCACCACGAACGGGACGTACACCGTGCACGTCGTCGCGACCGACAACGTCGGCAACCAGACGAGCTCGACCTTCACCTTCACGTTCGACAACACCGCCCCGGTCTATGCCACCTCTTCGCTCGATGCGGCAGGCACCCATGTCGACCTGACGCTCACCGAGGGCGGCACCGGCCTCGACACGAGCGCGAGCACGCCGCCGAGCGCGTTCGCCGTCTCGGGCGCGACGGTGACCGGCGTCACGTACACCGACGCGACACACATCCGCCTCACCCTGCAGAGCCGCCTCTACGGCGACGCGACACCGACCGTCGGCTACAGCCCCGGCGGCCTCACCGTCGCGCAGTTGGTCCGTGACCTGGCCGGTAACTCACTCGGCGCCGTCTCGGCACAGCCGATCACGATGAGCGCCGTCCCGTCGCTGGCGCAATCGACGATCACCGCATCCCCGTCGTCGATCACGGCGAACGGCAGCTCGACCTCGACGATCACCGTGCAGCTGAAGAACGCTGCCGGCGTCAACCTGACGGGAAGCGGCGGCGCCGTGGCGCTCGCCGTCGGTGACGGCTCACTCGGCGCTGTGACCGACCACGCCGACGGCACGTACACCGCAACCCTCACATCGTCGACAACCGCGCACGGCGTCTCCGTCACCGGGACGCTCGACGGCTCGGCCTTGACGAGCTCTGCCGCCGTCACCTACGCGCCCGGACCTGCCGCGACGCTTGCCTTCGGCGTCGCACCTCCGGCTTCGGTCAGCGCGGGTCAGACAATGTCGCCGTCGCTGACCGTGGAGGTACTCGACGCGAACGGCAACCTCGTCTCGAGCAGCGCGTCGATCACGCTTGCGATCGGCACGAACCCTGCCAGCGGGACGCTCAGCGGCACGACCACCCGCACGGCGTCCGGCGGCGTCGCCACGTTCAACGACCTCTCGCTCGACAAGGCCGGAGCCGGGTACACCCTGGTCGCTTCCTCGGGATCACTCGCGGGCGCGACGAGCACCCCGGTCACGGTCAACCCGGCTGCCGCCAGCACGATCGCTGTCAGCGCCGGCAACGCCCAGACTGCCACCGTCAACACAACCGTCGCCACGGCACCGGCCGTCCTGATCACGGACGCCTACGGCAATCCGGTGCCCGGTGTGTCCGTCACGTTCGCGACCGCATCGGGCGGAGGCTCCGTCACCGGGGCGAATCCCACCAGCGGCGCCAACGGGATCGCGACGGTCGGCTCCTGGACGCTCGGCACGAACGCCGGCTCGAACTCGCTCACCGCCACCTCCGGCACCCTCGTGGGCAGCCCCATCACCTTCACCGCCACCGGCAACGCCGGTCCCGCCACAACGATCGCCGTCAACGGCGGCGACAGTCAGAGTGCAACGGTCGGAACGACAGTCGCCACCGCGCCGTCGGTGGCCGTCACAGACGCCTACGGCAACCCGGTCGCCGGCGTCTCCGTCACGTTCGCCGTCGGCACCGGCGGCGGCTCGGCGACCGGGCTCACACCAACGACGAACGCAGCAGGCGTCGCCACCGTCGGCTCCTGGACGCTCGGTACGACCGCGGGCGCCAACACGCTCACCGCCACCTCCGGCTCGCTGACCGGCAGCCCGGTCACCTTCACCGCCACGGGCGTCGCCGACGCCGCCGCCTCGATGGCGGTAAACGGCGGCGACGCGCAGACGACAACCGTCGGCTCGGCGGTCGCCACCGCCCCGTCGGTGCTGGTCACCGACGTGCACGGCAACCCGGTCCAGAGTGCGACCGTCACCTTCTCCGTCGGCTCCGGCGGCGGCTCAGTCACCGGCGGGAGCACGACCACCAACGCGAGCGGTGTCGCAACCGTCGGCTCCTGGACGCTCGGCACCGGCGCCGGAGCCAACACGCTCACCGTCACCTCCGCCGGCCTCGCCTCGGTCACGATCAACGCCACGGGCACTGCCGCGGCGGCAGCGACGATCGCGATCAGCACAGGCGACAACCAGTCCGCGACCGTCGGCACAAACGTCGCCCTTGCCCCTGCTGTCGCCGTTACCGACGCCTACGGCAACCCGGTTGCCGGGGTCCCCGTCACCTTCGCCGTCGCGTCGGGTGGCGGCTCCGGCACCGGCCTGTCGGCGACCACCGCCGCGAACGGCATCGCAACCGTCGGCTCGTGGGCGCTCGGGACGGCGGCCGGCGCAAACACCTTCACCGCCACCTCCGGCTCGCTCAGCGGCAGCCCGCTCACCTTCAACGCCACCGGCACAGCGGGCAGCATCGACCATCTCGTCCTCTCGCCCGCGACAACGTCCGTCAGCGCCGATGTCGGTACCGCGAGCTTCACCGCCGAGGGTCGCGACGTCTACGGCAACAGCCTCGGCGACGTCACGTCCTCCACCACCTTCACGATCACCGGCGGCTCGTGCACTGCCGCAGCGTGCACCGCGACCTCGGCCGGCGCCCACACCGTCACCGGCACGATGCTGGGCGCGACCGGCACCGCCGCGCAAACGATCACGGCCGGCGCGGCCACGACCGTCTCGCTGCAGTCAGGCGACAACCAGAGCGCAACCGTGAACACGGATGTTGCGACGGCACCCACCGTGCACGTCTCCGACCAGTACGGCAACCCGGTCGGCGGCGTCTCCGTCACCTTCGCCGTCGCCTCCGGCGGCGGCTCGGTCACCGGCGGCAGTGCGATCACCGCGGCCAACGGCGATGCGAGTGTCGGCACGTGGAAGCTCGGCACCGGCGCCGGCGCCAACACGCTCACCGCCACCGCGACCGGCCTCGCCGGCAGCCCGGTCACGTTCAGCGCAACCGGTGTCGCCGCCACGCCGGCCGCGCTGTCGGCCACGGGCGGCAACAACCAGACCGCAACCGTCAATACAGCACTCACCACGGTGCCGTCCGTCCTCGTGGCGGACGCCTACGGCAACCCGGTTGCGGGTGCGACGGTCACATTCGCCGTCGCCTCCGGCGGCGGCTCGGCCACCGGCCTTTCGCAGACGACGAACGCGAGCGGCCTCGCCTCCGTCGGCTCCTGGACGCTCGGCACCGGCGCCGGCGCCAACACACTCACCGCGGACGTCACCGGCGCCTCGACGGTGACCTTCACCGCAACCGGCACCGCCGCTGCCGCGACGCTGGTCGCCGTCGCAGGCGGCGACAACCAGAGCGCAACGGTGGGCACGAATGTCGCGGCGCCTCCGTCGGTCGTCGTCACCGACGCCTACAGCAACCCGGTCGCGGGCGTCTCGGTCGCCTTCGCACTTGCGTCCGGCGGCGGCTCGGCCACCGGACTTTCCCAGACGACAGACGCGAGCGGCATCGCCACAGTCGGCTCCTGGACGCTCGGCACCACCGCCGGCGCCGACACGCTCACCGCCAGCTCGGGCACCCTCGGCGGCAGCCCCTTGACCTTCCACGCCACCGGCACCGCCGGGGCGGCGACCACACTCGCCGTCGCAGGCGGCGACAACCAGAGCGCGACGGCCGGCGCCAGCGTCTCCACCGCACCCTCCGTGCTCGCCTCGGACGCCTACGGCAACCCCGTCTCCGGCGTCTCCGTCACCTTCGCCGCCGCGTCCGGCGGCGGGTCGGTCACCGGCGCGAGCGCCACCACCGCCGCCAACGGCACCGCCTCGGTCGGCTCCTGGACCCTCGGCACAACCGCCGGCGCCAACACGCTGACCGCCAACTCCACCGGGCTCGCGACCGTGACCTTCAACGCCACCGGCGTCGCAGGGGCCGCAGGCTCGATGGCGATCGCGGGCGGCGAAAGCCAGACGGCCACGGTCTCGACGGCGGTCGCGACCGCCCCGTCGGTGCTCGTGACCGACGCGAACGGCAACCCGGTGCAGGGAGTCGCCGTCACATTCAGCATCGGGTCGGGCGGCGGCGCGGTCACCGGCGCGAATGCCACGACGAATGCGAGCGGCATCGCCACCGCCGGCCCCTGGACACTCGGCACCGCCGCCGGCGCCAACACGCTCGCAGCCACCTCAACAGGCCTCAGCTCGGTCACGTTCGACGCGACCGGCACCGCCGGCAGCGCCACCACGCTCGCGGTGTCGGCCGGTGACAACCAGACGGCCACCGTCGCCACCGCTGTCTCGACCGCGCCGGCGGTCATCGCCACCGACACCTTCGGCAACCCGGTCGCAGGCGTCTCCGTCACCTTCGCAGTTGCGAGTGGCGGCGGCTCGGCCGCCGGGCTCTCGCAGACGACCAACGTGAGCGGCGTCGCCACCGTCGGCTCCTGGACACTCGGCACCACGGCCGGCGCCAATACGCTCACCGCCACCTCCGGCTCCCTCACCGGCAGCCCCGTCACCTTCAACGCAGCCGGCGTCGCCGGCAGCGCCGGCGCGATGAGCGTGAACGGCGGTGAAGGCCAGACGGCCACGGTCAACACAACCGTCGCCACCGCCCCCTCCGTGCTCGTCACCGATGTGAACGGCAACCCGGTTGCCGGCATCTCCGTCGTCTTCGCGATCGCAAGCGGCGGCGGCTCGGTCACCGGCGGCAACCAGGTCACCAACGCAAGCGGCGTCGCCACCCTCGGCTCCTGGACACTCGGCACCGCCGCCGGCGCGAACACGCTCAGCGTCACATCGGCCGGTCTACCCTCGGTCACCTTCCACGCCACGGCCACGGCAGGCGCGGCCGCGAACCTCAACCCGAACGCCGGCAACAACCAGTCGGCCACCGTGAACACGGCCGTCGGGACGAATCCGTCGGTGCTCGTCACCGACGCGTACGGCAATCCGGTCTCCGGCATCACCGTCACCTTCGCCGCCGTGTCGGGCGGCGGCTCCGGCACCGGTCTCACCCGCATCACGAGCGGCGCCGGCCTCGCAACGGTCGGCTCGTGGACGCTCGGCACGACCGCCGGCGCCAACACGCTCACCGCCGCGGCCTCCGGGCTCACCACGTTCACGTTCAACGCGACCGGCACACCCGGCAGCGCGACCACGCTCGCCGTCTCTGCAGGCGAAGGCCAGTCGGCCACCGTGGCGACGAACGTCGCGACCGCACCGGCCGCAATCGTCACCGACACCTACGGCAACGGCGTATCGGGTGTGTCGGTCACCTTCGCCGTCGGCGCCGGCGGCGGCTCGGCCGCCGGGCTCTCACAGACGTCCGGCGCGAGCGGCATCGCCACCGTCGGTTCCTGGACGCTCGGCACCATCGCCGGCGCGAACACGCTCACCGCGGCGGCCGCCGGGCTCACGACGCTCACATTCCACGCGACGGGCACCGCCGCGAGCGCCGCGACGATCGCGCAGGCCGGCGGCGAGAGCCAGTCGGCGACGGTCAACACCAACGTCGCCACCGCTCCGTCGGTCGCGGTCACCGACACGTACGGCAACCCCGTCGCGGGCGTCACGGTCAGCTTCGCCGTCGGCACCGGCGGCGGCTCGGCCACCGGTCTCTCGCAGACCACCGACGCGAGCGGCATCGCCGCCGTCGGCTCCTGGAAGCTCGGCACGAGCGCCGGCGCCAACACCCTGACCGCGAGCTCGGGCGCCCTCGGCGGCAGCCCGATCACGTTCCACGCCACCGGCGTCGCCGATGTCGCGACGTCGATGGCGATCTCAGCCGGCGACGGCCAGACCGCCACCGTCGGCACCGCGGTGGCCACCGCGCCGGCCGTGCTCCTCAGCGACGCCTACGGCAACCCGGTCGCCGGCGCCTCCGTCACGTTCGCCGTCGCTTCGGGCGGCGGCTCCGTTACGAGCGGCGCCACCACCACGGCCGCCGACGGCATCGCCGGCGTCGGCTCGTGGACGCTCGGTACGGGCACCGGCGCGAACTCGCTCACGGTCACCTCAACCGGCCTCACCTCCGTGACCTTCAATGCAACCGCTGCCGCCGGCGCGGCTGCCACGATCGCCCGGTCCGGCGGCGACAACCAGAGCGCCACCGTCGACACGAACGTCTCGGCTGCACCGTCGGTCAAGGTCACCGACGGCTACGGCAACCCTGTGGCCGGCATCTCGGTCGCCTTCGCGGTCGCCTCCGGCGGCGGCTCGGTCACCGGCGCCAGCGCCACCAGCGGGGCCGACGGCGTCGCCACGGTCGGCTCCTGGAAGCTCGGCACGACCGCCGGCCCCAACTCCCTCACCGCCACCTCCGGCACCCTCACCGGCAGCCCGGTCACCTTCAACGCCACCGGCATCGCCGGCAGTGCCGGCTCGCTGAGCGTGAACAGCGGCGAGAGCCAGACCACAACCGTGGGCTCGAGCGTCGCCACGGCACCGTCGGTGCTCGTCCTCGACTCGCACGGCAACCCCGTGCAGGGCGTCTCGGTCACCTTTGCTGTCGCCTCGGGCGGCGGCTCCGTCACCGGCGGGAGTGACACCACCGGCGCAGACGGCATCGCCACCGTCGGCTCGTGGACGCTCGGCACCACCGCCGGCGCCAACACGCTCAGCGTCAACTCGGCCGGCCTCACATCGGTGACGTTCCACGCGACGGGCGCCGCGGCAGCGGCCGCCTCGATCACGCTCGCCGCGGGCGACAACCAGTCGGCGACGGTCAACACCGCGGTCGCCACCGCTCCCGCGGTGCTCGTCAGCGACGCCTACGGCAACCCCGTCTCCGGCGTCCCGGTCACCTTCGCCGTCGGTTCGGGCGGCGGCTCGACGGCCGGAGCGAGCGCATCGACCGACGGCGCCGGCGTGGCCAGCGTCGGCTCGTGGACGCTCGGCACGGCTGCCGGCGCCAACACCCTCACGGCCGCCTCGGGCTCGCTGGCGGGCAGCCCCGTCAGCTTCCACGCAACCGGCGCACCGGACAGCCTCGACCACCTCGTCCTCGCACCCGCCGCAGCGACCGTGACGGCCGGGGCGAGCCAGTCGTACACCGCGGAGGGCTTCGACCTGTACGGCAACAGCCTCGGCGACGTCACGTCCTCCACCGCCTTCGGGATCGCCGGCGGCAGCTGCATCGCCGCCGTCTGCTCCGCCACAACCGCAGGGGCCCATCTCGTGACCGGGTCGATGATCGGCGCCTCGGGCACCGCCACCCTCACCGTCCAGGCGGCCGCAGCCGGCTCGATGACTGTCAACAACGGCGACAACCAGACGGCAACCGCGAACACCGCCGTCGCGACCGCGCCGTCCGTGGTCGTGACCGACGCCTATGGCAACCCCGTCTCGGGCGTCGCCGTCAGCTTCGCGATCGCCTCCGGCGGGGGCTCCGTCAGCGGCGCCGGCGCGACGACCAACGCCTCCGGCATCGCAACCGTCGGCTCCTGGACGCTCGGCACGACCGCCGGCGCAAACACGCTGACGGCGTCGTCGGCCGGCCTCACGACGGTGACCCTGCATGCGACCGGTGTCGCCGGCAGCGCCGCTGCGCTCGCGCTCGGCGGCGGCGACAACCAGTCCGCCACGGTCGACACGAACGTCGCAACACCGCCGTCGGCCGAGGTCACCGACGCCTACGGCAACCCCGTTTCGGGTGTCGCCGTCAGTTTCGCCGTCACCTCGGGCGGCGGCTCCGTGACCGGCGCCTCGGCAACCTCAGGAGCCGACGGCATCGCCACGGTCGGATCCTGGAAGCTCGGGACGACGGCAGGCGCCAACACCCTCACCGCCACCTCCGGCTCGCTGGCCGGCAGCCCGGTCACGTTCCACGCGACCGGCGTCGCCGGGAGCTCCGGCTCGCTGGGAGCGGCCTCCGGCGACAACCAGACCGCCACCGTCGGCAGCACGGTCGCATCGGCCCCGTCGGTACACGCGATCGACTCGCACGGCAATCCAGTCGCCGGCCTGACCGTCACCTTCGCCGTGGGCTCGGGCGGCGGCTCACTCACCGGCGTGTCGCAAACGACGGATGCGAGCGGCATCGCGACCGTCGGGTCGTGGACGCTCGGCACCGGCGCCGGCCCCGACACGCTCATCGCAACCGCAACCGGGTTCACCTCTGCCACGATCGACGCCACCGGCGTCGCCGGCCCGGCGACCTCGCTCAGCGTCGCCGGCGGCGAGGGTCAGTCGGCAACCGTCAACACCGCTGTCGCGACCGCCCCGTCCGTGCTCGTCACCGACGCCTACGGCAACCCCGTCTCGGGCGTTGCCGTCAGCTTCGGTGCCGCCTCCGGCGGCGGCTCGGTCACCGGTGCAAGCGCCACCACCGACACGAGCGGCGTTGCCACGGCCGGCTCGTGGAAGCTCGGGACCGCAGCGGGGGCGAACACGCTCACCGCGGCCGCGAGCGGCCTCGGCTCCGTCACGTTCCACGCCACAGGCACCGCCGCCGCAGCGGCAGCACTCAACGCCGTGGCCGGCGACGGCCAGTCGGCGACGGTGAACACGAATGTCGCCACCGCCCCGTCGGTCGTGATCGTCGACCAGTACGGCAACCCCGTCGCGGGCGCGCCGGTCACCTTCGCGCTCGGGTCGGGCGGCGGCTTCGCCACCGGCCTCTCGCAGACGACCGACGCGAGCGGGACGGCATCGGTCGGCTCCTGGAAGCTCGGTACCGCCGCCGGCGCCAACACGCTGACCGCCACCTCCGGCTCGCTCACCGGCAGCCCCATCACCTTCACCGCGACCGCCACCGCCGATACCGCCACGACCCTCGCCGTCTCGACCGGGGACAGCCAGAGCGCGACGGTCGGGGCTGCCGTGGCGACCGCCCCGGCCGCCCTCGTCACCGACCAGTACGGCAACGGCGTCGCCGGCGTCGCCGTCACGTTCGCGGTCGCCACGGGCGGCGGCTCGCTCACCGGCGGCAGCGCCACCACGAACGCAAGCGGCATCGCCACCGTCGGCTCCTGGACGCTGGGCACGACTGCGGGCGCCAACACCCTCACCGCCGCCTCCGGCTCGCTCGCCGGCAGCCCCATCACCTTCACCGCCACCGGCACCGCCGGCAGCGCAACCGCGATCGCCCGCTCGGCAGGCGACGGCCAGACGGCGACCGTCGGCGGCAACGTCGCAACCGCCCCGTCGGCGCTCGTCACCGACACCTACGGCAACCCGGTCTCCGGCGTGTCGGTCACCTTCGCCGTCGCCACCGGCGGCGGCTCGCTCACCGGCGGCAGCGCCACCACGAACGCAAGCGGCGTCGCCACCGTCGGCTCGTGGACGCTGGGCACGACTGCGGGCGCCAACACCCTCACCGCCGCCTCCGGCTCGCTCGCCGGCAGCCCCATCACCTTCACCGCCACCGGCACCGCCGGCAGCGCAGCCACGATCGCCCGCTCGGCAGGCGACGGCCAGACGGCCGCGGCAGCGAACAACGTGGCTACGGCACCGTCCGTCTCCGTCACGGACTCGTTTGGCAATCCGGTCGCCGGCAGCTCCGTCACGTTCGCCGTCGCAAGCGGCGGCGGCTCCGTGACCGGTGGCAACGCCACCACCAATGCGAGCGGCATCGCCGCCGTCGGGTCCTGGGCGCTCGGCCCGCTCGTCGGATCGAACACGCTGACCGCGACGGCCGGCTCGCTCACCGGCAGCCCCGTCACCTTCACCGCCACCGCCACCGCCAACACCGCAGCCGGCATCGCCGTCTCCGGTGGCGACGGCCAGAGCGCGACCGTCAATGCCACCGTCACGACCCCGCCCTCCGTCGAGATCACCGACGCCTTCGGCAACCCGGTCTCGGGCGTCTCGGTCACCTTCGCGGTCGCCACGGGCGGCGGCTCGATCACCGGTGCGAGTGCCAACACGAACGCAAGCGGCATCGCCACGGTGGGCTCCTGGAAGCTCGGCACGACGGTGGGCGCGAACACAATCACCGCGACCTCGGGCTCGCTCTCGGGCAGCCCCGTCACCTTCACCGCGACCGGCACTGCCGGCAGCGCCACCACTGTTGCCCTCTCGGCCGGGGACGGCCAGACCGCGACCGTCGCCAGCGCTGTCGCGACCGCCCCGGCCGCCCTCGTCACCGATCAGTACGGCAATCCGGTCGCCGGCGTCGCCGTCACGTTCGCGGTCGCCACGGGCGGCGGCTCCGTCACCGGCGGCAGTGCCACCACCGACGCGAGCGGTGTCGCCACCGTCGGCTCCTGGACGCTCGGCACCACTGCAGGCGCCAACACCCTCACCGCCGCCTCCGGCTCGCTCGCCGGCAGCCCCGTCACCTTCACCGCCACCGCCACCACCGGCAGCGCAGCCGTCATCGCCGCCTCGGCCGGGGACGGCCAGTCCGCCACGGTGAACTCGAGCGTTACGACCGCCCCGGCCGCGCGGGTCACCGACGCCTACGGCAACCCCGTCGCGGGCGCCTCCGTCACGTTTGCGGTCGCCTCGGGCGGCGGCTCCGCCACCGGCCTCACACAGACCACCGACGCGAGCGGTGTCGCCACCGTCGGCTCCTGGACACTCGGCACGGCGGCGGGCACCAACACCCTCACCGCCACCTCCGGCTCACTCGCCGGCAGCCCCGTCACCTTCACCGCCACCGGCACCGCCGGCAACGTCGACCACCTCGTGCTCAGCCCGGCGGCCGTCTCGATCACGGCCGGCAACACCCAGACCTACACGGTCGAAGGTCGCGACGTCTACAACAACAGCCTCGGCGACGTGACCTCGTCGACGACGCTGAGCGTCGACGGCAACCCGTGCACCGGGGCTGTGTGCGCAGCGGGCTCGATGGGCAGCCATACCGTCACCGGCTCGATGCTCGGCGCCGTTGGCACCGCGACGATGACCGTCAGCGCCGGCGCTCCGGCCCAGCTCGTGTTCGTCACGCCCAACTCCACCAACCTCGCACTCGGAGCAACCCGTGCCTTCACCGTGGCCGTCGAGGACGCGCAGGGCGACGTGCTCACGACCGACAACTCGACGGCTGTCACATATGCCGTCTCGGCCGGCCCCGGCAACCTCGCCGGTCTCGGCACCGTCTCCGCGTCTGCAGGAACCGCGGCAGACACCGTCACCGCGAGCACTGCGGGCCAGGTCACGCTCACGGCAAGCGCAACCGGCCTGACGGCCGCCTCGGTCACGTTCACCGTTGACCCGGCCCCGGTCGCGTCGATCGACAGCGCCCCGACCGACCCCTCGACGTCGGGCGCCGCGTCGTTCACCTACAGCGCCAACGACCCCGCAGCGACATTCGAGTGCAGCCTCGACGGAGCCGCATACAGCGCGTGCTCGGGCACGGCCAACGGGTCGATCTCGTACAGCGGTCTCACCACCGGCAGCCACACCTTCGACGTCCGCGCGATCGGCGTCAGCGCGACCGGGCCGGCGGCGCACGACGCCTGGATCGTCGACCTGACGGCACCCACCGTGGCGCTGACGTTGCCGGCCGACGGTTCGTACATCACGACCCCGACCGCCCCCCTCGCGGCAACTGCCTCGGACACCGGCACCGGCGTCAGCGCGGTCGACTTCGAGTACAGCTCGACGACCGGCGCAACCTGCTCGACGGGTACCTGGACGCTCGTCGGCACCGACACCACCTCGAGCTACGGCGCGACCTGGACGACGCCGGTCGACGGCGCCTACGCGCTGCGCGCGGTGGCACACGACGGCGCAGGCCACAGCGCCTGCGATCTCGTTCACGTCACCGTCGACCAGACGCCTCCGACCGCGACTCTCGTCTCGCCGGCCGCCAACGTCGGCGGCACCATCACCTTGCAGGCGACCGGCGTCGCAGACGCGACCAGCGGCGTCAACTCGGTCAGCTTCGAGCAGGCGCCGCATGGCACGTCCTCGTGGGCACTGATCGGCAACGGCGTCGCCCAGGGCGGGGGCGCGTACAGCGTCGCGTTCGACACCGCTACCGGCCCCGACGGCAACTACGACTTCCGCGTCACGGTCACCGACGTCGCCGGAAACGTCTTCCAGCAGGTCGTGGGCCCGATCCGCATCGACAACACCCCGCCGGCCACGACCATCAGCCCGGTCGCCGCCTACGTCAGGGGAACGATCAACCTCGTCTCCTCGGCGGTCGACAGCGGCTCCGGGGTCGCGACGACGGGCTTCGAGATCTCGCCGCACGGCGCCGGCACCTGGACGAGCGTGCCTGCGTCGCTCGACACGACGACGATGGCCGACGGCGACTACGACCTGCGCGCGGTCGCCACGGACAACGTCGGGAACGTCGGCACTTCGGCTCTCGTGACGACGATGATCGACAACACCCCGCCGACGGCGACACTGAGCGCGATCGCCCGCTACGTCCGTGGCTCCCTGACGCTCAACTCGCTCACTGCAGATGCCGGTTCTGGCCTCGCCAGCGTGAGCTACGAGGTCTCGCCTCACGCCGCGGCGACCTGGTCGACCGTGTCTTCACCGCTCGACACGACGACTCTGGCTGACGGCGACTACGACTTCCGAGTCGTCGCGGTCGACAACGCGGGTAACACCACCGACTCGGCGGCTCAGCTCGTGACGGTCGACAACACGGCTCCAACGGCGCAGCTCGACTCGCCTGCAGCCGGCGCAATCACACGCGGCGCGATCGACCTGGCCTCGACCGTCGCCGACGCCACCTCCGGAGTGGCCAGCATCACCTACCGCATCGCCCCGGCGGGCACGCCCGAGGCAACCCCGTGTGACACCTGGGGCTCGGCCGTGCCGGCGCATCTCGACACGACGACCCTGACGGATGGCCTCTACGACCTGCGTGTCGTTGCCGTCGACAACGCCGGCAACGGGCGCTGCTCGACGATCTCCACGAACGTGCGCGTCGACAACACCGCCCCGCACACCACCGACAACGCCCCGTCAGGGCCGCAGAATCACGACGTCACCGTGCAGCTCTCGCCGACCGACAGCGGCTCGGGTGTCGCCTCGACGACGTACAGCGTGGACGGTGGCCCCGCGCAGAGCGGAACAAGCGTCTTGATCCCGGCGGCCGGCAACGACGGCACGCACACGATCGCCTACTACTCAACCGACGTCGCCGGCAACCAGGAGCCGACGCACACCGTGCAGGTCGTCATCGACACGACGGCTCCGACGAGCGGTTCGAGCAGCTCCGCGTCGTTCACACGGGGCAGCGACGTGCTCACCGATTCACCGACCAGCACGATCTCGTCCGTCGAGTTCCAGTACCGCGCCAACACAACCGACCCGTGGACGTCAATCGGCACCGACACCGACGGCAGCAACGGCTGGAGTGTCACCTGGGACACGACGAGCGTGCCCGACGGCACCTACCACCTGCAGATGATCGAGACCGACGCCGCGGGCAACCAGACGGTGACGCCGCTCGCCGACACCACCGTCGACAACACCGCCCCCGCCTCGGCCTCGGTCAGCGTCAGCGGCTGCGCCGCAGAGTGCAGCGGCTCGGTCACCTTCAACGCCTCCGCCGACGCGTCGGTGTCCGGCATCGGAGCGGTCGCCTTCCAGATCGAGCCGAGCGGCGCCTCCTCGTTCACCACCATCGCCACGCAGACGAGCGGCTTCTCGCTGACCTGGAACTCCACCTCCGTGAGCGACGGACCTGTCGCCGTTCGTGTCGGTGTCACCGACAATGCAGGCAACGGCCCGACCTACTCCTCGCCGGTCACGATCACCGTCGACAACAACGCCCCGACCGTCTCGCTGACCGCACCGTCGGCGGGTGCCAGCAGCATCTCGCTCGGCGCGACCGGATCGGCCGACATCGCAAGCGTCACGTACGAGGAAAGCCCGCACGGGACCGGAACCTGGACGACGATCGGCAGCGCCTCGAGCGCGCCGTACAACGTCACCTGGTCGAGCGGCTCGCTCGCAGACGGGCAGTACGACGTCCGCGTCACGGCGATCGACGGCGGCGGCAACACCGGCAGCGACTTGAAGACGGTGACGATCGACAACACCGCCCCCACGGGCTCGATCACGGCACCCGTAGCGTCCGCGACGGTCGGCGGCCCGTCGGTCGCACTCGCCGCCGCTGCCAGCGACTCCGGCACCGGCGTCGCCCAGGTGACATACCAGTACCGCACGACGTCTCCCGTCGGCGCTTGGACGAACATCGCCGGCACGACGTGGGACACGACACCGGTCGCCTCCGGCAACTACGACCTGCGCGCCGAGATCGTCGACGGCGCGGGCAACGTCACCTTCAGCGGCGTCGTCCCGATCACGGTCGACTCCACCCCGCCGACCCTGTCGCTGACCGGCCTCGCCGCGATCCTCAGCGGTACCGTCCCGGTCGACGCACAGGTCGCCGGCGCGACCCAGGCGGTCCTGCAGGTGACCCCGACGGGCGGCAGCTCCTGGACGACCGTGGCCACCACGTCGAGTGCCCCGTTCACCTTCAACTTCAACACGGCGGCGCTGACCGACGGCCAGTACGACATCCGCGTCGTCGCCACCGACGCCTATGGGAACCAGGCGATCAGCAGCCAGACGAACATCCGTCTGGACAACACCCCGCCGTCGCTCGTCAGCTCGAACCCGGCCGACGGGACGGTGCTCGCCGCCGGCACGGCCCTCAGCTCGATCTCGCTCGTCGCCAGCGAGACTCTCTCGGCCGTCTCGAGCCTGACCTTCGACGGAGCCCCGGTGCTCGCGCCGCCGACCGTTTCCGGCTCCGACGCAACCGTGCAGATCGGCACCGTCACTCCGGGCGCGCATTGGCTGAAGGGCGTGCTCACCGACACGGCGGGCAAGACACGCAACTTCCGGGTCAACGTGACGCTGATGCCTCCCAACGCCGTGCTCGACGGCATGCCGTCGGTACAGAAGAACGCGCCCGCTGGAGCGGCCACCACACTCACCTCGGTCGACTCGACAACGACGGTGACGGCACCGGCGGGCGCCTACACCGCGCCTTCCGGCCAGAACGGCGACTGGCTCGTCCTCGGGGTGACGCCGCAGCCGGCGTCGATCTCGCCGATGGCCGGCTTCACGATGGCCGGACCGGTGGTCGACGTGACCATGAACTGGAACTCGTCGAACACGCTGCAGCACACCTTCGACGCACCGCTGCAGATCGACATGGCCGACCCGACAGGCGGCGTCGCAATCCCCGCCACCTATCAGAACGGCGTCTGGCACCTGATCCCGCTGCTCGCAACGCCCGGCTCGCTGCCTGCCGGCCAGTCCGACGGCTTCTACCGCGACACCGCCGGCGTGCACATCCTCACGCGCCATCTCACCCTCTTTGCCCTCGTCCGCGACAACGCACCGCCTGTACCGCCGAAGGACTTCGCCGCCGTCGTCGCGGCCGACGGCCTGACCCTGCGCTGGGGGCCCGGCATCGACCAGGTGCTCATCCAGAACTTCGTGCTCTACGTCGACGGCCAGGTCTACGGCCACTTCGGGCCGACCCAGTACGAGACGAAGCTGGGCGCGTTCACCGCCGGCGACGCCCGCACGTTTTCGGTCTCCGAGATCACAACGTCGGGTATCGAGAGCGCCGCCACGACGCCGCTCGTTGCAGTCCCGACGCTCACCGGACTCAGCGCCGATGCCGCCGGCGCAGCCCTGGCCGCTCGCGGTCTCACCGTCGGAAAGGTCACCATCGTCGCTTCCAGCGCGCCGTCCGGAACAGTCGTTGCGCCCGCCGACGTGCAGCTGTTGCCTGTCGGATCGCCCGTCGACCTCCAGATCGCCGCGACGTCTGTACCGCGCCAGGCGCAGTTCATCCTCCGCACCGCGGTGCAGAAGCGCGTGCGCTTGACCAGCCGCTCGATCGTCGCGCGCGTCCTGACCACCGCCTCGGCGAAGATCGCCGCCACGCTCGACGGCGCCCGCTACCGGCGCATCCAGCGTTGGAGCTTCAGGGCGAGGGCCGGCGCGACGATCCATACGCTGAAGCTCCGTCAGCAGCTGCAGCCGGGGACCTACACCCTCTACTGGTCGGGCCGGACTGCGGACGGCGGTTTCATTCGCACGTCGCAGTCCATCCGCGTCATCGCCGAGCAGGCAAAGGCCCACACGGCGAAGCCGGCTCAGATCGTCGTCACGCTCGGCACGGCGGCGAAGGCGACCACGCGGGCTCTCGAATCGGTGGGGCAGACGCATACCGCCACCCCGGAGCAGTCGTTCGCTCTCGCCTCGCGCCAGGATACGTCGGTGATCCTCGTGGACGCGGATCTCTACGGCGTACAGTTCGTGCGCGATCTCCGCATCGTGTTCCCGGCCACCACGGTGCTCGCCCTGTCGAGGAATCCGGCGACAATCGCTGCCGCAACCCTCGACGGCGCTGTTGGACTTCCGGCATCGACTTCGTCTGCCCGCCTCGCGAAGATCGTTGCGCGCTTCACGCGCTAGCGCTCGCCGCCGGGCCGCCACAACGGCTCTGCACCGCTCGTGTTGGCCGCGCGCGCCAGGATGAACAGCAGGTCGCTCAACCGGTTCAGGTACACCGGCGCGAGCGGGTTGACGGGCCGCGACGCTGCTGCCGTCAAGACGTCACGTTCGGCGCGCCGGCAGACGGCGCGCGCGATCTGCAGCCGCGCCGCCGCCTCCGATCCACCGGGCAGCACAAAGCTCTTCAACTCGGCGAGGCCGGCGTTTGCGTCGTCACAGTCGTTCTCCAACCGATCAATCGCCGCCTGATCGACGCGAAGCTTGCCGTCGCCGTCGACGAACGGCACCGAGAGATCGGCGCCCAGGTCGAAGAGCTCGTTCTGGATCCGGGTCAGGCGACTCGACCGCACCTCGACCTGTGCCCAGCCGATCACCGAGTTCAACTCGTCGACCGCACCGTAGGCGTGTACGAGCGGGTCGAGCTTCGACACGCGCGACAGGTCGCCAAGCGAGGTCTCACCCCCGTCGCCGCTACGCGTGTAGATCCGCGTCAGCCGGACCGGCTCGTCAGAGCGCCGGGGCACCCGACCGCCGGCCGAGGATCTCGCGCGCGATCACGAGCCGCTGGATCTCGCTCGTACCCTCGTAGATCTCGGTGATCTTCGCGTCCCGGTAGTAGCGCTCGACCGGGAACTCCTTGGTGTAGCCGTAACCGCCGAGCACCTGGATCGCCTCGGACGTCTGGCGGCGCGCCGTCTCGGAGGCAAAGAGCTTCGCCTTCGCACCGGCTTCGGTATGCGGCCGCCCTTCCGCCTTCAGCCACGCCGCACGGTGCACGAGCAACCGCGCCGCGTCGATCTCCATCGACATGTTTGCCAGCTTGTGCTGAATCGCCTGGAACTCGGCGATCGGATGTCCGAACGCCTCGCGTTCCAGCGCGTACGTGCGTGCGACGTCGTACGCCGCCTGCGCGATTCCGACCGCCTGCGCCGCAATCCCGATGCGCCCGCCGTCCAGGGTGGCCATCGCGATCCCAAACCCGTGGTTTCGCTCGCCGAGCAGTCGATCGGCATCGACGTGAACGTCGACCGCGATGTCGTTCGTCACCGAGGAGTTCAGCCCGAGCTTTTCCTCGGTGCGGGTGATCGTGACCTCCGCGGCCTCGACGATGAACGCCGACACCCCACGCGCCGACCTCGTTTCGGGATCGGTACGGGCGAACAAGAGGAGCGTGCCGCCGAACGCCGCGTTGGTGATCCACTGCTTCGTCCCATTGATGTGCCAGCCGTCGCCGTCGGGATCCGCGCGCGTGATGAGTGCGCCCGCGTCGGAGCCCGAACCGGGCTCGGTGAGTGCGAAGCAGCCGATGCGCTTGCCCCGGGCGAGTGGCGGCACGAAGCGCGCGCGCTGCTCCTCGGTGCCGAACTGCAGGATCGGGAGCGCGCACGCGGAGGTGTGCACGGCCACCGTGACGCCGACGCCGGCGTCCGCGCGCGAGAGCTCTTCGAGCACGAGCACGTAGGAGAGAAAGTCCGCGCCGGCCCCGCCATACGCCTCCGGCACGCAGACGCCCATCAGGCCGAGGTCGCCGAGGCGCTCCAGCAGCTCGCGCGGGAAGCCGTGCGCCCGATCCCACGCACCGGCGTGAGGCTCGATCTCGGCGGCCGCGAACTCCCGTGCCAGCAGCTGGATCTCCCGCTGCTCGTTCGTCAGCTCGAAGTCCACGCCGGGCAGCCTAGCCGCGCGGACGGCTACAGCTCGGCCAGGGCGAAACGGGACACGACGGGGTCTGACCCCGGTCATGTCCGAACGAGAGGCGTCAGCCCACACGAATCTGCAACACCCTCCTGCCGGCCGCCGGCGCCGACCCCGATTCGATGCGGTTTCGCGCGCGAACGGACGAGTCCCGGTGCGACACGACGGGGTCTGACCCCGGTTCTCGGGGCTACTTCGGCTCGGGCTCGAGCTTGTAGCCGACGCCGAAGCGCGTCTGGATGAACGAGTGCTGTGGCGCGTTGCGGTCGATCTTCTGCCGCAGGCGGCGCACGAACACGTCTACGGTGCGGTCGCGGTGGGTCTCGCGGCGCCCCCACACCTTCTGCAGCAGCTCGTCGCGCGTCACGACGCGCCCCCGGTCGAGGGCCAGCGCGTACAGGAGCCTGAACTCGGTGGGTGTCAGCTCGGCGCTCTTGCCGTCGACGTACGCCTGCACCTCACGCGGGTCGATCCGCAGCTCCTCGATCTCGATCGGGTCGCCGCGCTTCTCCTCGACGGGCCGCACCCCGCGACGCGCCGCGGCTCCGACACGCGCGACGAGCTCGCGCATCGAGAACGGCTTCACCAGATAGTCGTCGGCGCCGATCTCGAGCGCATGCACCCGGTCGTGCTCGGTGCCGCGCGCCGAGACGACCACGATCGGCGTGCCGATGCCCTCGGCGCGCGCAGTCTCGATCAGCTTCCAGCCGTCGAGCTCGGGCAGCATCAGATCGAGCACGCAGACGTCGGGATTCTCGTACCGGAGCCGCGTCAGCCCCAGCTCGCCGCGGCCGACCACGATCGGATCGAAGCCGGCCGCCGCAAGCTGCCCAGCCATGCCGTCCGCGATCACG
>DATLQV010000050.1:0-15327 GCA_035534955.1 Gaiellaceae bacterium | reverse complement strand
TCTGCTGAGTAGGAGCAGTGCTTCCGTGAGGTCGATCGCGCGGCTGTTGACGAGGTGGAGGCGGTCGACAAGTTCTTCATTGTTGCGATTCGGATCCTTGCGTGCCACCTCGAGCAGTGTCTGTGTGACCGCGAGCGGCGTACGCAGTTCGTGGGAGGCGTTGGCTGCGAATCGCTGCTGTTCGGCCGCGAATCTCTGCTGTTCGGCGGCGTGTGCTTCGAGCTGCGCGAGCATGGCGTCGAAGGCGTCGGCGAGTTCGCGGAACTCGTCTTTGCGACCTTCCAGTTGGATGCGGTGGGAGAGCGATCCGGTCGCGGCGATGCGTGTGGCGTCGGTGATGCGAGTCAGGGGGGCGAGCATGCGGCCGGCGAGAATCCATCCTCCCACGAGACCGAACACGAGCAGGCTCGCCAACACTGCGGCTGCCCTCGGAGCGAACACGTGCAGGAGGTTGGACCGGACGGGGAACGGACCAGGAACGGGGGTGGAGATGAGCGCATACGCGGGCACATAACGCAGGAGGAAGAGCCACACGACCGCGAGCAGTGAGGCGCCCACGAGCACGATGACGGCTGCGTAGCTGAGCGTGAGTTTGAGGCGAGCGCTCAATCCAGGGGCCCTATCCATCGACGCCTCGCGCGCCTCCGGCATCGAGTCCTATGTCAATGCGATAACCGACGCCGGACACGGTGGCGATGACCCACGGTTCGCCGAGCCGCTTACGGAGGGCCGAGACCGTGATGCGCACGGCGTTGGTGAACGGGTCAGCGTTTTCGTCCCACGCCCGTTTCAGGAGCTCTTCGGCGCTGACGACACCACCTTCGGCGGCGACGAGGACTTCCAGCACTGCGAACTGCTTCCTGGTCAGCGCGACGTAGCGGTCGTCTCGGTACACCTCGCGGCGGAACGGATCCAGTCGCAGTCCTGCAAGCTCGCGCACGGGCGGTCTGTTGTGGCCGCGCCTGCGGTCGAGCGCTCGGAGTCGGAGCACAAGCTCTCGAAGCTCGAACGGCTTCGTGAGGTAGTCGTCTGCGCCGAGCTCGAACCCGGTGGCCTTGTCGTCGATCCGGTCGGCAGCGGTGAGCATGAGGATAGGCAGGCCGCTGCCGGAGGCGACGATGCGTTCGGCGATTTCGTCACCGGTGGGTCCGGGGATGTCTCGGTCGAGGACAGCGATGTCGTAGGCGTTGACGCGGAGCAGCTCCAGAGCGGTGTCCCCGTCACCTGCGATGTCGGCCGCGATCGCTTCGAGGCGCAGGCCATCGCGGATCGCCTCTGCCATATACGGCTCGTCCTCGACGACCAACACCCGCACGCTCGCATGCTAGGAGCCGCCGCATATCGTCGGCATATCGAAAACCGCATACGTGCTGGCAACACCACGCCGCCCAGACTCGAGGCATGAGGTGCAGCAAACCGGCACAAGTCCTGTCGGGCCAGCCCGGCCACGACCGGGCAGAGGCGGTTTCGCGGCCAACCCCCGTACCAGGAACTGCCGATGCAATCAGCATACGAGGGGAGTAACGATGAGGAGAACACTCCGGCCGCCGGCCGCCTTGGCCACGATCACCATGGTCGCCGTCATCAGCGCGGGCTGTGCCGGCACCCCCAGCAGCGGCGGCACCGGCGGCGGCGGCGGCACCAGCGCCGCCGCCACGAGTGAGAAGGCGGTGAAGTTCGCCCAATGCATGCGCGCCAACGGTGTCAGCGGGTTCCCGGACCCGAGTGCGTCGGGCTCGTTCACCATCGATGGGGTAGCAAACGGCTCGTCGCTTGACCTCAACAGCGCGGCGTTCAAGCGCGCCATGAGCGCGTGTAGAAACCTCGAGCCGCCGGGATTCACAGGCCCCAAGGTGACACCCCAGCAGACGGTGACGCGGCTCAAGTTCGCGCAGTGCGTACGCGACAACGGCGTGCCGGACTTTCCCGACCCCACCCAAAATGGGCCCCTCGTCGACACGAACCGAATCCCATCTGCCGCAACGCCGGGCGGTATGAGCGCGCTGAACGCCGCGATGCATACGTGCGGCGCTCTCTACTCCGGCGAGCTGGGGCTGAAGGGCAAGTGACCCGGAAGAGCTGGGCGGTGGCCACGACTCGTGCGTCGCCGGTCACGACGCCCTCGACTCTGACCGCGCCTTTTGCCGCTTACATCGCGCATGAGCTCCGCACCCCGCTTGCGACCCAGCGGGCGCTTCTCGAGCTCGCTCTCGCCGATCGCGACGCGGACACCAGCGCGTGGCGCGAGATCGCACACAAGGCGCTGGATGCGTGCATGCAGCAAGAGCGCCTGCTCGAGGCATGTCTTGTGCTCACCCGAAGTGAGGCGGGACTCGACCGGTGCGAGCTCGTCGACATCGCCTCGCTCACCGCGCGTCTTCTTCGAATCGCGGATCTCGAGGGTCTCACTCTGAAGGTTCGTTTCGAACGGGCGCTTACGATCGGTGATGAAGGCTTGATCGAACGCCTCCTTGACAACGTCCTCGCGAACGCAGTTCGCCACAACCGAGCCGGCGGCTGGATCGCAATCACCGCAGGTTGCAGCAGCTCACAGACCCTGTTTACGATCGAGAACACCGGCGACTCGATCCCCGCCGACGAGCTGACGCGACTCTTCCAGCCATTCGAGCAGCGCCGTTCGCCGAAGGGTCGCCCGGCCGCGGGCTTCGGACTCGGGCTCGCCATCGTCAAGGCGATCGCCGATGCACACGGCGCGTCCATCACCGCACGCGCCCGCCGGAACGGCGGTCTACGAGTCGAGCTCGCCTTTCCGCTGGCGCCGAAGGCCGCTGAGCGACACCCGCGCCTAGTAGCTTGACGGCCGTGCCGCCTGTGCGCCGTCCCTGGTACCGAGCGCGGTGGGTGCCGCCGGTGGCGTTGGCGTTCATCGTCGTCCTGGTGCTGGTCATCGTGGTGACGGGTCGCTCCTCGCCGACCACCGGGTACGACGTCTCCTATCCGCAGTGCTCGGGCTCCTCCCCGTCGAATCCGCTCTTCGGGATCGTCGGTGTCAATGGCGGACTGGCAAACCAAGCAAACCCGTGTATCAGCGATGAGCTGCGCTGGGCGGGCGACGCGTCGGGGCAGAAGCGGCCGACGCAGCCGCCGTTGTCGCTCTACATCGACACCGGTAACCCTGGCGGTCACCACGTTGCGGACTGGCCCGGCGTCGGCACTGCTTCGTCCTACGGTGCTTGCAACGGCCTGCTGATCAACTCCTGCTCGTACATCTACGGCGAGCAGCGCGCTGCGTACTCCTACCGCCTGGTCGCCGCGCTCGACCCGGTCGCGGCCAAGACTGCGCCGTGGTGGTTGGACGTCGAGCTGACGTTGAGCTGGGCCGGGACCTACCAGCTCAACATCGCCGCGCTGCAGGGCTTCATCGCCGGCCTGCGCAACGTTGGCGCGACCGGACCGATTGGAATCTATTCCACCAGCGCGCAGTGGAAGGAGATCACGGGGCTGACGGCGCAGACAACGGCGGCGGCCTTCAACGGCCCACTGCCCGACTGGGTGGCCGGAACCGAGGCAACACTCGCGCAGGCGCGGAAGAACTGCACGAGCGGTGGCTTCACCGGCGTGGCGCCGAAGCTCGCGCAGTACCGGATCGGCTCGCTCGACGCCGACCTGCGCTGTGCTGGAACCTGAAGGGCGCAATAACCCTCATCGCCGACCTGGTCGAGCCCGTCTCGGGCTTCCTCCCCGCATCCGTGCTGACTATCGGGGACAGTCACTCCTTACGCGGATTTTGCACAAGCCGCCGCCTGAGACGTCCGATCACGGTCTGGACACCCACGGCAGCAGGCGCCGTACCACGACACTCGAACCAGGAGCATCTGATGAGAAAGAGCATCCTCGCCGCGCTCGCTGTGGCCGCGCTTGCGGTTGCCGCGCCCGCCGCGCTCGCCGGCAACGGCGCGGGCACGTCCACGAATCCCGGCGGCACTGGATCGGCCGGCGCAACGTGCCAGGGCACGACGACGCCGTCGATCGACACGTCGCAGGTCCAGGCGGACATCACCAAGCTCGACACCGACATCCAGACGCGGCACCATGATCTCGACGCCGACATCCAGGCGCTGACGGCCGCTGCGCAGAGCGGTGCGTCTGCCGACACCTTGAAGGCCGACCGCGAGAAGACTCTGTCGGACTTCCAGGCGAACGAGGCGGTCGTCAAGCAGGACCGGGCGCAGGTCAAGTCCGATGTCCACGCCCTCGTCCAGGCGGTCGCGAAGGGTTGCGGTGCCCGCAAGGCCGCCCGCGGCCAGCTTCGATCACTCCTCCAGAGCGCCGAGCAGGCCATCAAGACCGAGCTCGTCCAGTTCAAGCAGGAGAACCAGCAGTTCCGCGACGCAGCCAAGGCGGCCGCCAAGCAGGACCGCCAACAGCATGGGCACGGCAAGGGTTCAGGTCAGGGCAACACCGGCCAGACCACGACGACGAACGGATAGGGGTAGTCCTCCGCCGGCGGGGCCGCTCGCGACCCCGCCGGCGGAGGCCACGCTCACCGCGTGGCCCGCGTCCTCGTCGTCGGCCGCGGCGACATGGGCGCGCGGATCATTTGCGGGGATGAGTCGAGTGCCGCACCTATTTCCGCACCGCGAGAGAATCAACTCGGGTAGTCCAAGGGGAGGGACATGGTGTCCGAGCGGACGCTCACGCTGCGCGAGCTGAATCGCGCGACACTCGCACGTCAGCTCCTGCTGGAGCGGAAGCGGCTCTCGCCGGCGTCGGTGATCGAGCGTCTGGTGGGGATGCAGGCGCAGTGGCCGCCGGCGCCGTACGTCGGCATCTGGACGCGCACGACGAGCTTCCGTCCCGCCGCGCTCGAGCGAGAGCTTGCCCGCGGCGCCGTCGTCAAGGCGACCGTGATGCGGCAGACGCTGCACCTCGTCACACGGAGCGACTACGCGCTTCTCCGCGCGGCCCTCAGCGAGACGAACTTTCCGTGGGAGACGGCCGTCGCGAGGCGCCTCGCCCCGAGTGTGCGAGCGCTCGCTTCGGCAGGTCCCGTGACCACCACGCAAGCCCTTGCACATCTCGAGCACAAGCACCGTCTCACCGGCCTCGACGCGCGCCGCGCCTGGCGCGCCGCGCGCGTACGCGCCCATCTCCTGCATCACCACGAGACTGCGCTCTGGAACGGTCGGCCCGAGGGACGCTTCGTCGCGCTGGACGAGCCGGAGCTGCACGTCCCGGTTGAGGCGCGCGCCGAGATCCTTCGCCGCTATCTCGCGGCGTTCGGTCCGGCGACGCTTCGCGACATCGGCGCCTGGAGCATGATGCACGTGCCCGAGCTCAAGGCAGCCCTCGCGCAGCTCGAGCTGCGCCGTTTCCGCGACGAACGCGGCCGCGAGCTTCTCGACGTCCCGCGCGCGCCGCTGCCGGACCCCGAAACTCCCGCCCCCGTGCGCTTCCTGCCGAAGTGGGACAACGTCCTGCTCGGGTTCGCGGACCGAACACGGGTGCTTCCGGAGGAGTACCGGAAGAGGATCATCGGCGCGAACGGCGACGTAGCGCCGACGTTTCTCGTCGACGGGTTCGTCGCCGGCGTCTGGCACGTCGAGGACGGCCGCATCGTGCCGACACCGTTCGCGCCACTGTCCCGCGCGTCACGGCGGGAGCTCGAGGACGAGGCCGCTCGCCTTGAAGCGTTTCACGTTCCAAAGGCGTGAAGGGCCGGCCGAGCGCCGACCGCAAACGTTCGTGCGTCACGCCGCGGCGGAGCATGCGGCGATACTTCTCAACGTGCGTGTAGGAGGCGTGACCTTCACGTCAGGAGGCGCCTGTACGGTGACTTGGTGGACCCGCTCGACGGCCTGAACCCCGAGCAGCGGCGCGCGGCCGAGGCGGTGCGCGGGCCGGTCTGCATCCTCGCGGGCGCGGGCACGGGCAAAACGACGACGATCACGCGCCGCATCGCCTACCAGGTCGCGGCCGGCGCCTTCGACCCGACGCAGGTCATGGCGGTCACGTTCACCGACAAGGCCGGCGGTGAGCTGCGCGCACGGCTTGCCGCGCTCGGCGTGACGCGCGTGCGCGCTGGAACCTTCCACTCCGCCGCGCTCCGGCAGCTGCGGCACTTCGCGCCCGGCGAGCTCGGACGCATCCTGCCGTCGAAGGCGCTGCTCCTGCGCCAGATCGGCAACCGCCTGCGTGCGCCGTACAAGTTCCGGCCTGCGGGCGACCTCGCGGCCGAGATCGAATGGGCGAAGAACCGCCGTATCGGCCCTGACCGGTATCTCGACGAGGCCGATGCCCGGGAGCCGCCGATTCCGGCTGACCTGATGGCGCGCGTCTACGCCGACTACGAGCGGCGCAAGGAAGCGGACGGCCTCCTCGACTTCGAGGACCTGCTCGAGCGCGCCGTACGTGTGTTCGAGAACGACGATCGTGCAGCTGCGACGTTCCGTGCCCAGTACCGCGCCTTCACGGTCGACGAGTACCAGGACGTCAACCTGCTGCAGCAGACGCTCCTCGATCTATGGCTCGGCGACCGCGACGATCTCTGCGTCGTCGGCGACGACTACCAGTCGATCTACGCCTTCACGGGTGCCGGACCGGAGCATCTCCTCGGCGTGCCCGCGCGCTTCCCGCATGCGACGGTCGTGCGGCTCGAGGAGAACTACCGCTCGACGCCGCAGGTGCTCGCGCTCGCGAACAAGCTCGTTCCCCGGCTCGGCGGCGCGGAGAAGGTGCTGCGCCCGACGCTCGCCGACGGCGCCGAGCCCGTGGTCGCCGCCTTCGCTTCGCCGGCGGCCGAGAGCGCGGCGATCGTCGAGGCGATCCGCGCGGCGCCGCCGCCGCTGGAAGAGATTGCGATTCTCTGCCGCACCAACGCCCGCCTGACCGATTTCGAAGAGGCGCTGCACGAGGCGGGCATCCCGTTCCAGGGGTCGTCGCTCCTCGACCGCGACGCGGCCCGTCGGCTCGTTCGGCGGCTCGAGCGCGACGACCGCGAGGCTGCCGCGGCGGTGCGCGCCGCCGCGAGTGACGCGGGCTGGCTCGAGGTGCTGCCGGACAAGCTCGGCGACCGCGAGCTCGTGCGCCAGAACGATCTCGCGCGGCTGGTCGCGCTTGCCGCCGAGTTCGAAGGCGACGCGGCGGCATTCGTCGCCGAGCTCCGGCGCCGCTTCGATCCCGGCGGCGACGGCGCTCGCGGAGTCAACCTGCTGACGCTGCACCGGGCCAAGGGTCTCGAGTTCGATGCGGTCTTCCTTCCGCGGCTCGAGGAGAAGGAGCTTCCGTCACGCCAGGCGCGCACGCCGGCCGAGATCGACGAGGAGCGCCGACTGCTCTACGTCGGCATGACGCGCGCGAAGCGAACACTCTGGCTCTCCTGGTCGGGGAAGCGCTCCCGCTTCGTCTCCGAGCTCGGTCATGCCCCTGCAGAAGGCGCAGCGCGAAGCAAGCAGGAGTGGACGCCGACCGCCGAGCGGCTACGGGTTTGGCGGCTCGAGCGCGCGCGCGAGGACGGCGTGCCGCCGTATGTCGTCTTCCACGACACCGTCTTGCATGCCATTGCCGACGCGCAGCCGACGTCGCTCGGTGAGCTGTCGCAGATCGCCGGCGTCGGGCCGGCGAAGCTCGAGCGTTACGGCGACGCCGTGCTTGCGCTGCTCTGACGGCCGGCGACGAAGCAGGAGGTCGTCCGAGGGGCTCCGACACAGGCGACCCGGCGGAGCCCAGCCGGGCTGGCCGACGCGAGATCGACGTCGATGTGCCCGACGCGCGAGAGATGGACAGCCGCGTTGGAGCCGAAGGAACTGACCGCAGGCGCGGGTGTGTTGCCTCCCCCGCCGACCGCAGCGGCAGCGGCAGCCGTTGCACCCGTCATGGCCGCTCGCACGAGGAGGCCGGACATGGGGGGAAGTTACCCATTGTCATCAGGCTGGGAAACTCCCTCGATCGAGTGAAACCTCATCAACGCGTGCCCGTGGTCGCCGCGCTCGCCACGGTGCTTCAAGACCGTCTGCTGAGACGAATACGTGGCGAGGGCGACGACGAGGCCGGCGAGCAACGCCCCGGCGAGCACCGCGCGCCGCGTGCCGGCACCGGCGACGACCTCGACCGCGTTTCGGCGCCAGTCCGCGACGCCCTCGTGGAACACCCGCTCGAGATACGCGAGCACGTGTATGGCAATGAGCACACCCCACGCGACGAAGCTGAACGTGTGCAGCGTTCGCAACTGTCCACCTCGGTGTCCGACGACGATCATGGCCACGCCGGTTCCGAACAACGCCAGCGTCGACGCGACGAGCAGTGGCGCGAGCAGCCGCAGCAGCGTCCTCGGCGGTCCGGCGGCCACATACGACTCGTTGCACGTGTAGTAGCGCAGGAACCTCCAACCGGTCGTTCCGAGCTTCAGCGCGACCGGCGGAAGTAGCAGCATCCCGAGGAAGACGTGCTCGGGCAGAAACGAACGGAGCGCGATCGTCGTCAGCGTCTCCACGCCGAGGAGAACGAGCAGGATGAGGCCGGTCGAGCTCGTCAGCCGCTCGTTGCCGCGCATGTCGGCATCCTGCCTCAGTCGGCCGTCAGGCGTCGAGATGACGTGGCGCGGCTACTTCCGCTGCCGTTTCGAGGACGGCGATCACGTCACCCTGCGTGCGGCGAGGGTCGTCATTCCAGTCCGCGAGCGAGTCGGAATCGACGAACAGCGCAAGCGAATCGAGCGCGTCGGCGAGCCGGAGGAGCAGGAGCTCCTCACCGCTATCCGGCAGCTCCTCGACCGCGGCGACGAGGGCGCCGAGCAGCGACCAGGAGGTCGCCGTCGGATGGCACGGCTCGACCGCGGCCCCGTGAGCGTCGCGGCCTTCCGCATGCTGCGTCCAGCCGCGCCGGACGAGGTCGCGCGCGTTGCGCAGAAGCTGGACTGCTTGCCTGTCCACCACCGAGACGCTTCCCCGTCCGGCGAGAAAGAGTCCTCTTAGCGCATCCGCGAGCGTCTTCTCGAGCATCGCGATCCCGGGCTTCGTGACGGTAAGGGCGGCCTCGCGGCGGTCGACGCCTCCACGGGCGCCGATCGCGTGGAAGCACACGTACCCGACGCTCGCCGTCGGCGCCGCGAAGAAGCCGTTGAACGAGATCGTTGCCTACTCATGAACGGTCAATGAGCCTGGAGGTCGTCGCCCGGCCAGGTGTCCGAGAGCAGATAGCCCTCGGGGAACGGATCGGCCGGGTCGACGAAGACCTGCGACGTGCCGGTGATCCACGCGCTTCCGCGGATCGCCGGCACGATCGCGGGGCGGCCGCCGACAGTCGTCTCGGACACGATGCGCCCGTCGAAGGTCGAGCCGATGACTGACGCATGGGTCATCGCGTCGCCCGGCCTCATGTCGCCCCGCGCGTGCAGCGCGGCCATACGCGCCGACAGTCCCGTGCCGGTCGCGGACCGGTCGAGCCGGCCGGGGGAGACGACGACGGCGTTCTTCGAGGTCGCACCGACGCCGCGCCACGGCTCCGCGATCTGGACGATGCTCACGCCGGCGATATCAGGGTTCTCCGGATGGACGCACGGCAGCTGCTCGCGCGCCGCGACGCGGATCAGCTCTCCGACACGAGAGAGCTCGCGCGCCTCGGACGGCTCGAGCACGAAACCGAGAGCCTCCGCGTCGGCGATCGCGTACCACATGCCGCCGAACGCGACGTCGACCTTGATCGTGCCGAAGCCGTCGACGTCGAGCGGCGCGTCGAGTCGCTCGGCGTAGGACGGCACGTTCGTCAGCTCGACGCTCTCGCAGCGCCCGTCGCGGCACCGCGCAGTCAACTCGACGACGCCCGCGGGCGCCTCGAGGCGGAGCGTCGTCTCGGGCTCGCGCAACTCGACCATGCCGGTTTCGAGGAGCACGGTCGCCACGCAGATCGTGTTCGACCCCGACATCGCCGGATATTCGGTCGGCTCCATGATGATGAAGCCGGCGTCGCAGTCGTCGCGCAACGACGGGACGATCAGATTCGCGTGCGCGGCCACGCTTCCGCGCGGCTCGCGCAGGAGCAGGCGGCGCAGCGAATCGTCTGCGCGCAACGCCTGCATGCGCTCGTAGACCGAGGCGCCCGGCGGCGCGATCACGCCGCCGACGACGACGTTGCCGACCTCGCCGCCGGCGTGGCAGCCGATCACCGTGATCGCGCGCAGCGACCTCACTGCATCTCGCGCTCGAATGCTGCGACCACTTCGTCGAGCGTTCCTTCGACCTCTTCCCAGTGCCAGTGCTCGAGGTAGGCGTCGCTGCCGACGAGGCCCTGTTCCATCGCGCGGCGGTCGATCTCCTGCTGGAACCACTCGGGGAGCTGGCGCTTCGCGTCACCGTCCTTCACGAGCGAGGGCACGTCCTGCCAGTAGAGAACTCGGACGGTCACCTATTCTGGATGTAGCGGTAGCCGAAGCGGCCCTTGATGCAGAGGTTCCCGAGCGTGACGTCGTGATCGTCCGGCGAGGTCACCTTCACGATCTCGCCCTCCTGCACGTGCATTGTCAGGTTGCAGCCGACGCCGCAGTACGGGCACACGGTGTCGACCTCCTCCTGCTCTTCCTCTTTCCACGTGCCCGCCTCGCGGAGCTCGAATTCGCTCGTGGCCATCAGCGCGCCCGTCGGGCACACGGCGATGCAGTTGCCGCAGTACACGCAGGCCGACTCGGGCAGCGGCACGTCGAGCTCGGTCGAGATGTGCGCGCCGAAGCCGCGCCCCGCAACGGCGATCGCGAACGTGTTCTGGTGGTCGACACCGCAGGCCTCGACGCACTTGTAACAGAGGATGCACTTCGAGTAGTCGCGGACGTACAGGTCGTTGTCGACCTTCACCGCCTGCGCGACCGTGAGCGAGTCGGCGCCGAAGCGGTCGGGCTCCGCGTCGTACTGCTCGATGTAGGCGAGCGCCTCCGGTGCGGTGGAGAGGTTCACCGACGAGCCGAGCAGCTCGAGCACGAGCCTTCTGCTCGTGCGCACGCGCTCCGAGTCTGTGCGGACGACCATGCCGTCCTCGGCCTTGCGCGAGCATGACGGGACGAGCGCGCGCGCACCCTCGAGCTCGACGACGCAGACGCGGCAGACGTTCACCGGGGTCAGCGTGTCGCCGTAGCAGAGCGTGGGCGTGTCGATCTCCGCGCGCCGGCACGCGTCGAGGATCGTCGACCCCTCCTCGACCTGCACCGCTTGCCCGTCGACGGTCAGCTCGATCACGTCAGCACTCCGAGATTCTTCATGGCCGATGTGACGGCGCTCGCGGCCGTCTGGCCGAGACCGCAGATGGACGCGTCGCGCATCACCTGCTCGAGATCGGCGAGCACCGCGAGCTCGTTCCCGTTCGTCTTGCCCGATGCGAGCCGGTGCAGCGCCTCTTCCTGCCGCACCGTGCCGACGCGGCACGGGACGCACTGGCCGCACGACTCGTCGCGGAAGAACTCCGCGATGCGCAGGACGGCAGAGACGAGGTCGGCGTCCTCGCCGAAGACGATGACGACGCCGGAGCCGAGCGTCACGCCCGCCTCGCGCGCTGCCTCGAAGGACAGCTTCACGTCGAGCTGATCGGGGCGCAGGAACGAGCCCGCCGCGCCGCCGAGCAACACGGCTTTCGCCGGCTCCGCTTCGGCGAGCTCGAGCAGCTCGCGCAGCGGCGTGCCGAGCTCGACCTCGTACAGGCCCGGCCGCCCGACGTTGCCGGAGAGACAGAAGAGGCGCGTATCACGCGTGTCATCGCCGAGGAGGACGTGCGGCACGTTCACGAGCGTCTCGACGTTGTTCACGACCGTCGGCTTCCCGAACAGGCCGACCTCGACAGGGAACGGCGGCTTGTTGCGCGGTTCGCCGCGGTAGCCTTCGATGGACTGGAAGAGCGCCGTCTCCTCGCCGCACACGTACGCGCCCGCACCGATGCGCAGCTCGATGTCGAAGCCGCTCTCCTCGATCGCATGCTGTATCCGCTTCTGCGCGAGCGGATACTCGGCCCGGATGTAGATGAAGCCTTTCTCGCAGCCCGTCGCGTACATGGCGATCGCCATCGACTCGATCACGGCGAACGGATCCTGCTCCATGAGCACGCGATCCTTGAACGTTCCCGGCTCCGACTCGTCTGCGTTGCACACGAGGTAATGCGGCTGCGCCGGCTGACGCGCGACCGCCTCCCATTTGAGCCCGGTCGGGAACGCGGCGCCGCCGCGGCCGAGGAGGGGCGACGCCTTCACCGCGGCGATGACGGCGTCCGGCCCCAGCTCGCGCGCGCGCGCGAGTGCGGTGAACTCGGGCTTCGCCTCGGGGTCGACGCTCTCGGCGATGCGGCGCAGCAGCTTGAGCCCCGACGTCTGCGGCAGCGGGGGCCCGGTTGCCGGGATCTGCTCCTCGCGCGGCTCTGGGCCTGCGACCGTGCGCAGCGACGCGGGCGCTCGTTCGCACAGACCGAGGCACGGCGACGGGTGCGCGCCCTCCGGCACGGTCGCGCCGGCCAGCGCGCAGGACAGGTCGGTGCAGACGTGCAGCACGTCGGCCGGTCGCTCCTCGAGCGCGATGAGCGCATAGAACGTCGCGACGCCGTATGCCTCCGCAGGCGGGATCTCCAGCCGGCGCGACGCATAGCCGAGCGCGCCCGGCGTCACCCAGCCGACGCACCGCTGGGCTGCGCGGAGCGCGGGGAGGAGAAGATGGCGGCGCGTGCGGTCGCTCCGCGTGACCCGGCCGTCGCTCGCGGCCTCTCCGCCGACGACGACGTCGATCGCACCGCGCTCGTCCGGGGTCGGCTCCGCCTCCAGCAGTTTCAAGTCAGGCAACGGGCTCCAGGCGGATCGCCGTCGCCTTGAACTCCGCCGTGCCCGATTTCGGATCGGTGGCGTCGATGGTGAGCATGTTCGTCGCCACCACGTCGGGGAAGTGGAGGTTCATGAACGCGAGCCCGGCGCGCAGGGTCGGGTCGTAGCGCGCCGACGTCTCGACCGCGCCGCGCCGCGACACGATGCGCACGCGTGCGCCGTCGCGGATGCCGTAGCGCTCGCCGTCCTCGGGTGCGAGCAGGATCGCCTCGCCGCCGACGTGCAATGGGGACGAGTAGCCGCCGGTCTGCACGCCGGTGTTGTACGACTCGAGACGGCGGCCGGTCGTCAGGCGCAGCGGGAAGTCGTCGTCGAGCTTGTCCACGGGCGGATCGTGTTCCACCGCGTGGAACGGCGCGCGATCCTCGACGACGTCGTCCCACAGGCGTCCGTGCAGGAAGAGCGCGCCGGGATCGTTCTCGTCCATGCACGGCCACTGGATGCCGCCGAGCTCCTGGAGTCGCCCGTACGTCATGCCTGCGTGCATGGGTGAGAGCGAGCGCAGCTCATTCCAGACGTCCTCCGGGCGGGGGGAGCCGAGGTCTTGGCCCATCCGCCGCGCGAGCTCGTACACGATCTCGATGTCGTCGCGCGCTTCGCCCGGCGCGTCGACGGCCTTGCGCACGCGCTGCACGCGGCGCTCGCTCGAGGTGACGGTGCCCTCGGACTCTCCGAGCGTCGCCGCGGCGGGTAGCACGACGTCGGCGAGTTGCGCCGTCCGCGTGAGGAAGAGGTCCTGCACGACGAGATGGTCGAGCCCGGTCAGCAGTCGCTCGGCTCGCGCCTGGTCGGCCTCGCCCTGCGCCGGGTTCTCGCCGACGACGTACACCGCGCTGAGCGTGCCGTGCTCCATCGCCTCGAACATCCCGGTCAGGTGCAGCCCGTACTCGGGAGGGATCGTCGCTCCCCAGGCGGCCTCGAACTTCGCGCGCGCGTCGTCGTCGAGGATGTCCTGGAAGCCGGGCAGCCGGTTCGGGATCGCGCCCATGTCACCGCCGCCCTGCACGTTGTTCTGGCCGCGCAGCGGCTGCAGCCCCGATCCCCACTTGCCCACCTTGCCCGTGAGCAGCGCGAGGTTGATGAGCGCGAACACGTTGTCGACCGCGTTGTGGTGCTCGGTGATGCCGAGCGTCCAGCAGAGCTGCGCGTTCTCCGCGTTTCCGTACGCGTGCGCGAGCTCGCGGATCGCATCCCCCGGCACGCCGGTGACGCGCTCGGCCTCCTCGAGCGTCCACGGCTCGACCGATTCGCGAAAGGCCTCGAATCCCGACGTCGCTCGCTCGACGAACTCCAGGTCCGCGAGCCCGGCGTGGATGATCTCCCGCGCGACCGCGTTCGCGAGGGGGATGTCGGTGCCGACGTCGAGTCCGAGCCACAGGTCGGCCCACTGCGCGGACGGCGTCCGCCGCGGGTCGACCACCATGAGCTTCGCGCCCCGGTGAACGGCCTTCAGCACGTGGTGGAAGAAGATCGGGTGCGCCTCGCGCGCGTTCGAGCCCCACAGGACGATCAGGTCCGCGCTTCTCGTCTCCTCGTAGGAGCTCGTCCCGCCGCCTGCACCGAACACCGTCGCCAGACCGACGACGCTGGGCGCGTGTCAGGTTCTGTTGCAGCTGTCGACGTTGTTCGATCCGAGCACGACCCGAGAGAACTTCTGCGTGGCGAAGTTCAGCTCGTTGGTCGCCTTGGAGCAGCTGAAGACGCCGGTGAGCGCGCCTTCGTCGAGCGCCTTGCGGAAGCCGGCCGCGGCGCGGTCGAGCGCCTCGTCCCAGCTCGCAGGTCGCAGCTCTCCACCGTCTCGGACGAGCGGCGTCGTCAGCCGTGCGTATTTCATCGGCATGAGCCCAGCCTAGACCGGCAGCCCAGTCCCGGCCAGTCGGGACCCGCGCAGGCACGAACGGTACCAGGTACCGATACGACTCTGCGCCCGAATGCAGACGGCCGGCGCGGGCGCCTGCGGGTTGCGTGGCCGTCAATTCGCGCGGGCCACGCACGACTTCGTGCCCGACCCCGTACACGTACCTGGTACCGGTCGTGTCTCAAGCAGGTACGGCGCCTGAGGCCAGCCAAGCCGTCGTGCGGCGCCGCAGCACGTCCTCGTCGCTCATCGCCCACTCGTGTGCCCGCGCATAGAGCGCCTGCGCCTTGAGGTCGGGCCGCCCGGCGACGAGCGGTTCGAGCAGCGTCGGATCGTCGACGGCCGGCGCGAGCACCTCGGGTGCCAGCGAGCCGTACAGATGGATCAGGTGTGCGCGCGTGGCTGAGTCGAGCTCGGCGGGCCACGCGATCCGCTCGAGCCCGGTCGCGCCGGGCAGCGGCCGCGGCCGGCGCGAGAGCCGCTTCACGCCGAGGTGGTCGAGCGCGTCGAGCGCGATGCGCCGGTAGGTGGTCAGCTTGCCGCCGGCGACGCTGACCATGCCGGAGGGGCCGGTGGAGAACACCGTCTCGCGGCGCGCATTCGCAGTCCCGCCCTCGCCGCCGGGGAGCACGCGCAGCCCGCAGTACGTCGCGCGGACCGGGCCGAT
>DATLQV010000049.1:0-102252 GCA_035534955.1 Gaiellaceae bacterium | reverse complement strand
CAGACCCCGTCGTGGCCCCTGCAGACGCGTCCGCGACGAACGATGAGGACGGAGGTGCGGGCTTTGCCCGAGCCTCCGCCACAGCGCGCACAGCTGAGCCGTCCACGCCACGTGTCACCCCGGGAGAGGGCGACCCGCTACAGAAAGAAGGGGGTCAACGGGGGAAACATGGTTTCCCCCGTTATGACTCGCCGAGGTAGGTCTTGCGCACCTGCTCGTTCGTCTTCAGCGCAGCGGCCTCGTCGGCGAGGACGATGTGGCCGGTCTCGAGGACGTAGCCGCGATGCGCGTGGTCGAGCGCCATCAGGGCGTTCTGCTCGACGAGCAGGATCGACGTTCCCTGCTCGTTGATCTGCTTGATGATGTCGAAGATTCGCTCGACGAAGATCGGTGCGAGCCCGAGCGACGGCTCGTCCAGCAGCAGGAGCTTCGGACGCGCCATCAGCGCCCGCCCGATCGCGCACATCTGCTGCTCGCCGCCCGACAACGTTCCCGCCTTCTGATGCCGGCGCTCGTGCAGGCGCGGGAAGAGCTCGAAGACCCGATCCATGTCGCCGTGGATCTCGCTGCGGTCCCTGCGCTGGAAGGCGCCCATCTCGAGGTTCTCGATGACGGACATGCGCGGGAACAGACGCCGCCCTTCCGGTGACTGCGCGATGCCCCGCTTGACGATCTCGTGCGCTGCAACTCCCGTGATCTCGCGGCCCTCGAAGCGGATGTGCCCCTTGCGTGGGCGGTTCAGGCCGTTGATCGAGCGCAGCGTCGTCGACTTGCCGGCCCCGTTTGCGCCGAGCAGCGTGACGATCTCACCCTGGTACACCTCGAGCGAGATGCCCTTGAGCGCGTGGATCGCCCCGTAGTACGTGTGGATGTCCTGGATCTGCAGAATCGGCGCCGCTCCACGAGTCTCGCTCATAGCGCAACCTTCGGCTGCCCTATGTGTCTCCGCTCCGGCGCCCGCCAAGCCGGCGCCTCCGCTACCTGTGAGCCTCCGTCAAGCCTACGGCTCATGCCAGCCCCTGCCGCTTCATGTCCTCGACCGCCGCCTTGCCGAGATAGGCCTCGATCACGCGCTCGTTCTGCTGCACCTCGCGCGGCGTTCCCTCGGCGATCTTCTCGCCGTAGTCGAGCACCGAGACGCGGTCGGAGACTCCCATGACGACACGCATGTCGTGCTCGATCATCAGCACGGTCAGCTGCTGCTCGGCGCGAAGCTTCCCCACGAAAGCCGTGAACTCGGCGGACTCCTGCGGGTTCATGCCGGCGGTCGGCTCGTCGAGCAGCAACAGCTGTGGTTCGGTCGCGAGGGCACGGGCCACCTCGAGCCGGCGCTGGTCGCCGTAGGGCAGGTTGCGTGCTGTTTCGAGCGCCTTCCGCCGCAGACCGGTGAACTCGAGCAGCTCCAGCGCACGGTCACGCGCCTCC
This sequence comes from Gaiellaceae bacterium, assembly GCA_035534955.1. Lineage (GTDB taxonomy): Bacteria > Actinomycetota > Thermoleophilia > Gaiellales > Gaiellaceae > PALSA-600. The sequence continues at coordinate 100,827 of DATLQV010000049.1, read as the reverse complement.
TTCTCCTCGCGCTTGACGAACGGCGTGCGCAGGATCGAGTTGAAGATGTTGGCCTTCATCCGCGCGTGCATGCCCACCATGACGTTCTCGATCGCCGTCATGTTCTGGAAGAGCCGGATGTTCTGGAACGTGCGCCCGATGCCGCGAGCGGTGATCGCATGCGGTGGCTTGCCGGTGACGTCCTCGCCGAGGAACACGACCCTCCCGGCCGTCGGCTTGTAGACACCGGTGAGCATGTTGAAGAACGTCGTCTTGCCGGCACCGTTCGGGCCGATCAGCGAGACCACCTTGCCGCGGGGCACGCTGAAGTCCACGTCGTTGACGGCAACGAGGCCGCCGAACTCCTTGCGCAGGCCGGTCGCGACAAGGACGTCCGTTTCCGGTCCCGTGCCGGTCATCCGTCGCTCCCTGCGTGCGCAATGTCGTAGAGCGGCTCGTCGTGCACGCCTTCGTGCATCTCGGCTGCCACGCGTCTGGACGGAATCAGGCCCTCAGGACGGAAGAGCATGACGATCAGGATGATCAGGCCGTAGATCCCGGAGGCATACAGCGGCACGTCCAGGTTCGGGTGATGGCTGCCGATATGGATGTTCGCGTTGATCCAGGCGCCGGTGTTCGCAAGGCCTTCCTCGTTCAGGTAGGCGAGGAACGCACCACCGACGATCACCCCTGTGATGTTCCCCATGCCGCCGAGAATGACCATGCAGAGGATGAACACCGAGATGTTGAAGTAGAAGTCGCCCGGAAACGTCGCGCTCTTGAAGACGGCGTAATAGGCGCCGGCGACGCCGCCGAAGAACGCACCGCTCGCGTATGCCCACGTCTTCGTGCGCATCAGCGGGATGCCCATCGCGGCGGCAGCGGTCTCATCCTCGCGGATCGCGATCCACGCGCGACCGAGCCGCGAGTACTGCAGGCGCAGTGAGCAGAAGACGGTGATCAGGAGCAGCACGATCGCCGTCCAGAAGAAGAGGTCGGTCGACTGGATCTGGTGCCCGAGGTACTTGGCGTTGCAGCACGAGAGGTAGTTCGCCGGCAGCAGCCCCCCGGTCCAGTGCGACAGGCTGTTGCCGAAGCCGATCGAGTCGAGCGGCGTGATGCCGTTCGGGCCGTTCGTCAGGTTGAAGCCGGTACCGATGAAGTTGTCGCTGTTGCGCGCGACGTCGTAGATGATCTCGCCGAAGCCGAGCGTCACGATCGCGAGGTAGTCGCCGCGCAGGCGCAGTGTCGGCAGACCGATGATGATCCCGAACAACGCAGTGATCACACCGGCGAGCAGGAGCAGGAGCCAGATCGTCACGTGGATGCCGGGCAGCTTCGGATCGATCCCGACGGCGCCGAAGTGCCAGGTCACGTGCGCGAACTGCAGCGAGGCGAACCAGGCGGCCGTGTAGGCGCCGGTGGCGTAGAAGGCGACGTATCCGAGGTCGAGCAGACCGGCGTAGCCGACGACGATGTTCAGCCCCACCGCCATCATCACGAACACGATCATGTAGACGCCTGTCGCGACGTCCGGCCACACGCCGAAGACCGGAACCGTGAACATCTTCGACTGGTAGAAGGGATAGAGGACCGCGAGGACGATGGCCACCGCGGGCCCCGCCCACACGCGGTACTGCTTGGGAATCCAGAACGTTGCGAACGCCACGGCCAGCACGACCGCGAGCGACCGGGGGCCGGCGACGAGGAAGACCGCGACGAGCAGCGCCTGCCCGGCGAGCTTCCACGGTAGCGGCGGCAGCCGGTTGATCCAGTAGAGCGCCGCAACCGTCACGACTGCAAAGCCGAGCGAATGGTCGATGAAGAAGAGCAGCGCAGCGAGCACGAGCTCGAGGCCGACAACGATCGCGATCCGCTCCTTGAACGCCAGCGCCTGCCAGCGCGCGCGCAACTCGTTGCGGATGCCGACGTTGTCGTGAATCGCACCGTCGTCGTCGGTCGCCGCGATCTCCTCTTGGTGCTCGGTCATCCGCCCTCGGGTGTTCGTTCGCCGAGGAGCCCTTCGGGCCGGAAGACGAGGATCATGATCAGGATCGAGAACACGATCGCCTCGGTCCAGTCGGAGCCGGGCGCGTGCCACGACAGCCCTTCGTTGAAGGCCTGGATACAGCCGATCAGGACCGCGCCGAGCACGGCGCCCGGCAGGTTGCCGATACCGCCGAACACGGCTGCGGTGAAAGCGATGAGGCCGAGCTGGAAGCCCTGGTCGAAGCGCACGGTCGTCACGTACAGCGAGTAAAGAAGGCCCGCCGCGCCGGCGAGCGCACCGGCGATCAGGAACGTGAACGAGATCGTGCGGTTGACGTTGATGCCCATGATCGCCGCGGCCTCCTTGTCCTGCGCGGTCGCGCGCATCGCCTTGCCCTGCCGCGTCCGCTGGACGAGATACAGGAGCGCGAGCAGCACCGGCACGGTGATGGCCACCACGATCAGCTTGTTCCACTCGTACGCGACTCCGTAGAAGTTGAAGATCTGGGACTGGGGGAACACGCTGGGCGCGGTGATGTAGTTCGGGCCCTTCCAGGCGAGGCCGACGTCTTCGATGATGAAGCTGACGCCGATCGCGGTGATCAGCGGGGCGAGGCGCGGGGCATTACGAAGCGGGCGGTAGGCAATGAGCTCGATCCCTGCGTTCAACAACCCGCACGCCAGCATCGACAGAAGCAGCGTCGCGAAGACGATCGGCACCGTCACGATGCCCTGGCCCTGCTTGAGGCCGAACAGCTGCGTGCCGAAGGTGATCGTGAACATGCCGCCGAGCATGAACACGTCGCCGTGGGCGAAGTTGATCAGCTCGAGGATGCCGTAGACAAGCGTGTAGCCGAGCGCGACGAGGGCGTAAACGCAGCCGGTCGTGAAGCCGATCAGGAACACCGTGAAGAAGACCGACGGCGCCTTCACCAGGTTGACGCCGAGCCAGAAGAGCAGCAGCGCGACCAGGACGAGCCCCACGGTCGAGATCGCGCTGGGGCGCTTGAAGCGTGTCGCGAGCGTCGGTGCGGAGGCGTCGGCGGCCACAGGCTTCCGCGACATTACTGTTTTCGACGGGAAACTCCTACCTTCACGTGGGGGAACCCCCGGTTCCCCCACGAACCCCCCTCCGGCGGCAACCGCCCACGCACAGGATCGGGCTAGATGGTTGATCGGTAATTGTCGTTGTTGCGGGGAGGGTCTGTACCAAGCAGGGTGGTCGACGCGACCGGGGTCAAGGCCGGTGGGCCTTGGCGCCGGGCGTGGCGGGCGCACTACGCCGTGTGCAGGCCCCCAGCCGCGACGGCGCTGAATTACCGATCAACCATCTAGGATCGAAGCGCAGGCCGAAGTGGCGGAACTGGCAGACGCGCCGGACTCAAAATCCGGTTCCCTCCGGGGAGTGTGGGTTCGATTCCCACCTTCGGCATCGGCGCTCATCCGGCCCTGGTTGCGGCGCAGCCGGAACCAGGGTCACGTCTGAGGCGCTTCGGCGGGCGCGCGACCTACGAGCGGCGCCCGGCGAGCACCGGCGGGGCCGGGCGCGGCGGCGCCAGGATCTGCTTCTCGACGCGGAGCTCGAGACGTTCATGGTCGATGCAGTACCCACCGAGCGTCAGCGAGTTGCATCCGGACGCGCTGCAGATCTTGAGCAGGGGCATTGCCCGAGGCTATGCCTTTCCGGCGTCCGCTGCCATCCGGGCCGGCACGTATCTCACGCTCGGAGCGGCCGCATTCGACGATCGGCCGCCGCTATATGCTGGATCGCCCGCCTCGCGGGACATGTAGTCCACGCCGTGACTCCCGCATGAAGGTCAGCCTCCTCATCCCAGTGCACAACGAGCGTGGAACGCTCGCTGAGCTGTTCGAGCGCATCGACGCGCTCGAGCTCGACGTCGAGCTCGTGGTGATCGACGACGGCTCGACCGACGGCTCTGGCGACCTGGTCGCCTCGCTCCGCGACGGGCGGGACGACACGGTGCTCCTGCGACAGGAGAACAAGGGCAAGGGCGCGGCGATCCGCGCCGGCATTCCGCTCGCAACCGGCGACGTGATCCTCATCCAGGACGCCGACCTCGAGTACGACCCCGCCGAGATCCCCACCCTGATCGATCCGATCGTCCGCGGCGCCGCCGACGTCGTGTTCGGCTCACGGCTGGCGGGAGGCCGTCCGCAGCGCGCGTATCTGTTCTGGCACCTCGTCGGAAACCGGTTCCTGAGCCTGACGGCCAACGTCCTCTACAACACGACGATCACCGACATCGAGACGGGGTACAAGGCGTTTCGCGCAGACGTGCTCAGGTCGCTCGATCTGCGCGAGAACAAGTTCGGGATCGAGCCGGAGATCACGGCGAAGATCTGCAAGCGGAAACTGCGCGTTTACGAGCTCCCGATTTCGTACTACGGCCGTAGCTACGCCGAAGGCAAAGGGATCACCTGGCGCGACGGCTTCCGCGCCCTCTGGGTGCTGCTGCGCGAGCGGTTCACGCCGTAAGCGGCACCAAGGCATCGCACCGGTTCCTTCTTTCTTTCAATACTGTAAGATCTTGAGATGCCGCACAACACCCGGCCGGTACACGAGGTGAAGGCAGCGCTCTTCCGTGCGCTCGGCCACCCGGCGCGCGTCCGCATCCTCGAGCTCCTGCGCGACGGCGAGCGGTCGGTCGGGTCGCTGCAGGCCGAGCTCGAGCTCGACTCGGGCGGCACCTCGCAACATCTCGCGGCGCTGCGGCGGATCGGGCTCGTCACGCCGCGGCGGGAGGGAACAAGCGTCTTCTACCGGGTCGAAGACCCGCAGACGTTCGCGTTGCTCGAGGTCACCCGCGAGATCCTGACGCGCCAGCTCGCCACCCAGCAATCGCTCCTCCGCGAGCTCGACGCGGAGTGACGGCGCGCCTGCAGCCGGTCGCGGCCGCCGCGATCGGCGTCTTCGGGTTCTCGATGCTCGCGACCGGGACCACACTTGGTTCCGGCTTCACGGGCGCGTTCACCCCCCGCTTCGGCGTCGACGGCCTCACGGCGTTCTTCCTCGGCGTGCTCGGCCTCGTGACGGCGCCCACGCTCGCATTTGCGACCCGCTACCTCGAGCCCGGCAGGCGCGGACGCATCACCTCGGTTCTGACCGGCGTCTTCGTCCTCGTCCTCGCCGAGGTGGTGTGCGCCCGCGACCCGCTCACGTTCCTCGCCGGCTGGGAGTTGATGACGCTCCTGCCGGCCGCGATCATCCTCGTCTCGCGCAGTGACGACGAGGCGCGCCGCACGGTCTTCCTCTACCTCGCGATCACGCATCTCGCCGGCGCCTTCACCTGGGTTGCAGTCCTGCTCGCTGCGCACGCGGGCGCACTCGACTCGACCGGTGCGGTCGCGCAGGGCTCCGGGCTGCAGATCGCGATCGCGCTCACCGCGCTCGTTGGCATGGGCACCAAGGCTGGGGTCATGCCCATGCACAGCTGGCTTCCGCGCGCCCACCCGATCGCGCCCGCACCGGTGTCGGCGTTGATGAGCGGGGTGATGATCAAGGTGGCGATCTACGGGCTCGTGCGGGTCCTCGTCGACTGGCTCGGACCGTTGCCGCTTTCGGTCGGGATCCTCGTGCTCGCACTCGGAGCGCTCTCGGCCGTCGGCGGCGTCGTCTATGCCCTCTTCCAACACGACCTGAAGCGACTGCTCGCATTCCACTCGATCGAGAACATCGGGATCATCGTGCTCGGGCTCGGCGCCTGCCTCGTGCTGCGCTCGCGCGGCGACGAAACGTGGGCCGCGATCGCGCTTGCGGCTGCACTCCTCCATACCCTCAATCACGCGGTCTTCAAGGCGCTGCTCTTCCTGGGCGCAGGAGCCTTCGAGCGGGCGACGGGCACCGTCGAGATCGACCGCCTGGGCGGCCTGCTGCGCAGGCTCCCCTGGACCGGCGGCGCATTCCTCGTCGGATCGCTCGCGATCGCCGGACTGCCGCCGTTCAACGGCTTCGCCTCCGAGTGGGTGACACTGCAGGCGCTGTTGCACGTGCCCGCAGCCGGACACCTCGGCGACGGCGTCGCGGGGGCGCTCGCCCTGGCCGCACTTGCCGCGACGGCGGCGCTCGCCGTTCTCTGCTTCGTCAAGGTGACCGGCCTCGTGCTGCTGGGCCCGCCGCGCAGCGAGGCCGTCGCAGCCGCAACCGAGCGCCCGCTCCCGATGCGCGCCGCGGTTGTCTCGCTGGCCGGCGCCTGCGTCGTGCTCGGTGTCGCCCCCGGCCTGCTGCTCGGCTCGCTCGTCTCGCTCGCTCCGTGGCCGGCCGCGCTGCCCACGGCGATCGGCCTGCATCTGCCCGGGACCGGCTCGCTCCCGACGCTCGGCATCGCACTCGTGCTCGTCGCGGTCACAGGCGTGCTCGTCGTTGCCCGCGGCCGGCGCGCCGCCGCGCCCGCGCCGACCTGGGCGAGCGGCCAGCTCGTCGAGCCGTCGCTCCTCTGGACGAGCGCCGGCTTCACCAAGCCGCTGCGACTCGTCCTCGCAGGCGTTCTGCGGCCGGAGCGCACGATCGAGGTACGCGCGACCCGCGGAGTCGTCCAGGAGGTCGCCTACAGCGGCCGTGTGCCGCAGCACCTCGACGAGCAGCTGCTCGCGCCCGCGGTGCGCGTGGCGCTCCGGGGAGCCGCGCACGCGCGCCGGCTCCAGACCGGGCACCTCGGCACCTACGTCGCGTACCTGATCGCGCTCGTCCTCGTGTTGCTGACCGTAGCGAAGGTCGGTCTCATCGGATGAACGCGCTCTCGCTCGCGCTGCAGCTCGTGGGCGGGCTCGCGCTCGCGCCTCTCCTGCCCGGCCTCGTCCAGTACTGGAAGGCGCGGCTCCAGGGCCGCCGCGGCCCGACGCCGCTGCAGCCGTACCGCGAGCTGCGGAGACTGTGGGGCAAGAGCTCCGTCGACGTCGAAGGAGCGGGGATCGTCTACCGGCTGGCTCCTGCGGTCACCGCGGCAAGCCTCGTGCTCGCGGTGCTGATCGTGCCCGTCGCCTCGGGCGCACCGAGTCTCGGCGCCGGACGCGATGCGCTCGCGCTGCTCGGTGTGCTCGCACTCGGACGGTTCGCCGTGACAGCAGCATCGTGGGATGTCGCAAACGGCTTTGCCCTGCAAGGCGCGAGCCGTGACCTGACGATCGCGATCTTCACCGATGCGACGTTCGTGCTCTCGGTTGCCGTTGCCGCCCTCGTCGCGCACACGACGAACCTCGCCACGATCGTCGCCGGCACGGCAGGGTCCGCCGTGTGGTCGAGCCCGTCCCTCGCGCTCGGCGCGGTGGCGTTCCTGCTCGTCGTTGTCGCCGAAACCGGGCGGCAGCCGATCGACAACCCCGACACGCACCTCGAGCTGACGATGATCCACGAGGGACCGCTGCTCGAGTATGCCGGGCGCGATCTCGCACTTCTGCAGTGGTCGGCCGCCGCACGCCACTGGGTCGTGCTGGTGCTCGCCGCGCAGATCTTCCTGCCGCACACGCCCGGTGTGTGGGCGCAACTCGCAGCACTGCCCGTCCGGCTCGCCATTCTCTGCGCGGGACTCGCGCTGCTCGAAACGTTCACGGCGAAGATCCGCATCCTGCTCGCACCGCGGCTGCTTGCCGTCGGCGCTGCCGCGGCGCTGCTGGGCGTGGTCTCCTGGCTGGTGCAAATCACGTGAGCCGTAGGCTTGACGGAGGCTCCAGGGAGCGGGAGCGGGCATGAGCGTAGGCTTGACGGAGCTCATCAGGAGCGGAGGCGCCGGCTATGCCGGTGCCGGGAGCGGGAGGTGAGCGGCGGACTCGTCTGGCTGCTGGTCGGCCTCGGCCTGGGGGTGCTCGTCGTGCGCCGGCGGTCGCTCGCCGTCGCACTCGTCACGGTGCAGGCGCTGGTGCTCGCCGCAGCGGCCGCCAACGCAGCCAACGGCGCCGACGCCGCAGCCGCGGCCGCGCTCGCAGTTCGCGCCGTCGCCCTCGGCGCACTGCTGCTCTTCGTCGTCTCGCGCACACGCGAGCCCCGGCCGGTGCGCGCCGGAATCGCCCCGCTCGCGCGCGGCGGGCTCGCCGTCGCGCTCGCGCTCGCGCTGACGTGGTTGATTCCGTCGTTCGGGCTCGACTCACGCAACGTCGAGCGCGGAGTGATCGCACTCGTCGCGTTCGGGGTCGCAACGGTCGCGATGCGGCGCGCAACCCTCTTCCACGTGCTTGGAATCGTGCTCGCCGAAAACGGCCTCGCCCTCGCCGCGCTTCGGCTCCCGAGTGGGTCGTCCTTTGCGATCGAGCTCGGAGTCGCGTTCGATTTGACGCTGGTCGCGCTCGTCGCGGCCGTCTTCCACGAACGCATCTTCGCCGAGTTCGGGGCGGGCGACTCTGCCGCGTTGAGGACACTGCGTGATTAGCCGCGAGGCACTCGCGTTCGCCGCGGTCGGCGCACCTGCGGTGACCGCACTCGTGGTCGCGGTGGCTCCGCGCCGGTTCGTCAGCGTGCTCGCAATGGCCGGCGCCACCGTCTCGGCGCTCGCGGCGGGCGCTCTCGCAACCGTCGCGCTCGCCCGGCCGGGCAGCCCGTTCGTCGAGCACTGGGTCATCGTGGACGCGGCGGCGGGGCTGTTCGTCGCAGTGATCGGTGCGGTCGGACTGGGCAGCGCCCTCGTCTCGCCGGGTTACCTGGCGTCGACGGCCGAGTCGCTCGTGCGGCCGGCCTGGCGCTCGCGCACCTATTACGGGCTGCTGTTCTCATTCTGGGCGATCCTCGCCGCGGTGCCGGTCATCGGCAACCTTGCCGGGGCGTGGCTGCTCGTCGAGGCGACGACCGCCGCATCGGCGCTGCTCGTCGGCTTCAGCGGCAAGCCGCGCGCGCTCGAAGCGGCCTGGAAGTACCTGATCCTGACCTCACTCGGCCTGGGCGTGGCGCTGCTCGGCATCGTGGTGCTCGCCGCGCGCTCGACAGCGGGCGGGCTCCATGCACTCTCGTGGCACGAGCTCGCGGCGGTGCAGCCGGGCCACGCCGCGCTCGTCGCCTACCTGCTTCTGCTCGCCGGACTCGCGTCGAAGATCGGCTGGGCGCCGGTGCACAACTGGCTGCCGGACGCGCACTCCGAGGCGCCTGCGCCTGTCTCGGCGCTCCTGTCCGCCGCGCTCCTCCCCGCCGTCCTGCTCGTCGCCTGGCGGGCGAGCCAGGCCCTCGAGCCGACGCTCGGCGCCGGCGCCGTGCACTCGGTGCTGGTCGGCTTCGGGCTGCTCTCGCTCGCCGTGTCCGTGCCCTTCCTCTGGCGGCCGCTGCCGTGGAAGCGCCTGCTCGCCTACTCGAGCCTCGAGCACATGGGCGTGATCGCGCTGGGGATCGGGTTCGGCTCACCGCTCGCGCTCGCCGGTGTGGCGGTGCACGTGGCCGGCCACGCGATCGCGAAGTCCGTCGGCTTCTACGCTGCGACGCCGCTCTATGCCCACGACCCGCGCGCCGGGCTGCACCCGAGCCGGGGAATCGCCCGCACGCAGCCGGCGCTCGGCTCGGTGCTCGGCGGCTCGCTCGCCGTGCTCGCAGGGCTCCCGCCCTCACCGCTCTTCGTGAGTGAGGTGATGATCGTCGCGGGCGGCTTCGCCGCGGGGCGACCGTGGACGGCAGCCGCGTCCGCCGCGCTCCTCGCGCTCGGGTTCCTCGGCCTCGCGCACGCGCTGATCGAGACGACGGCCGGACGAGCTGCGCCGGGCGGCTCCGCCGCAGGCCGGCCGGGCGGCCTTCGTTCCGTTGTCGTGCTCGCCTCTGTCGCAGGCGTCACCCTGCTGGCCCTGACGGCCGTCGCCGTCTTCATCCCCGGCAGCGACTTCGTTGATGCGCTCCTGCGAGGCGCCGGATGAGCGAATACCGGTCGAGAGTCGCAGTGGCGCTCGGCAGCGGCGCGCGGTTCGCGGGGCTGCACGCGAGCGGCGGCGTCGTGCGCACGGCGCTTGTCGAGCCCGGCGGCAGGCTGCAGATCGAGCACACCGCCGTGGAAGACGGACGCGTGGAGTCGATCGTCGATCTCACGGCGGCGGCGAACTGGGACGAACGGGAGGCCGCCGACCTCTACGGCGTTCGCTTCGACGGCCACGAGCCGCTGCGGCCGCTCGCGGTCCACGATCTCGACCTTCGCTCGTGGACGGTGCCCGTCCGCGGCGGCGACGCGTATCAGATCGCTGTCGGCCCGATTCATGCCGGCGTGATCGAGTCCGGCCATTTCCGTTTCCACGTCGTCGGCGACCGGATTTTGCACCTCGACGCACGGCTCTTCTACAAGCACCGCGGCCTGGAGCGCGCGGCCGAGGGGCACACGCTCGAAGCCGGGCTCGCGTACGTCGCGCGGGCCTGCGGCGCGTGCGCCGTCACGAACGCCGTCGCCTATGCGCAGGCCTGCGAGCAAGTGCTCGGACGGCGGCCGACCGCAGAGGTCGCGCGCGCTCGCACGATCCTGCTCGAGCTGGAGCGGCTGTGGAGCCACCTCAACGACATCGCCGCCGTCTGTGCCGGTGTCGGGCTTGCCGCCGGCGCCATGGAGTTCACAGCGCTGGCCGAGCGCGCTCGGCGGCTGAACGCCCGCCTGACGGGGCACCGCTTTCTCTTCGGCTCGGTCGCGGTGGGCGGAAGCAGCGTTGCGTTCGAGGTGGACGAGGCACGCGATGAGCTCGCCTCGATCCGGGCCGAGTCGGAACGGGCATGGCGTGAGCTGCTCTTCAACGCGTCGTTCAGCGACCGGCTGCCGGACATCGGTGTGGTCCTGCGCGAGGACGCGATCGCGCTCGGCGCGGTCGGCCCGGCGGCACGGGCCAGCGGGCTCGCCGAGGACGCGCGCGCGACCGCCGGCCTGCTCGCCTACGACGGCTTCGAGACGATCGTGCCGCGACGCGCAGCCGGCGACGTGCAGGCGCGACTCGAGCAGCGGGCGCTCGAGGTGCAGCAGACGTTCGATCTGCTCGCATCGCTACTCGATGCTCCGGTCACACCATCGGAGTGCGAGCGCACAGAGCCGGCCGGGCCGATCGGAGCGGCGCGCATCGAAAGCCCACGCGGTGCGACGCTCTGCATCGTCGAGAGTGCGAACGGTCACGTCGACCGTCTGCGGCTGCGCACGGGCTCGTATGCAAACTGGCCTGTCGTGGCGCATGCGGCGGCCGGCAACCTGCTGCCCGATTTCCCGCTCATCAACAAGAGCTTCGAGCTCTGCTACGCCTGCGCCGACCGCTGATGCTGACGCTGCTCAAAGATCTCCGCCGCCTTCGCCGGTCACTCGCCCTGCCGGCGCCCGACCGCCCGCGCAGCCTGGCGGTGCGTCATGTCGACGCGGGCTCGTGCAACGGCTGCGAGCACGAGCTGACGTTCGCCTCCGGCCCGCACTACGACCTGCAGCGATTTGGATTCAGCATCGTCGCCTCGCCGCGGCATGCCGACGTGCTACTCGTCACAGGCGTCGTCACGACACGCATGCACGCACCGCTCCTCGCCGCCTACAACGCGATGCCCGAGCCGCGCCGGGTCGTCGCGTTCGGCGACTGCGCCCTCGGCTGTGGTGTCCTCGGCCTCACCTCGGAGCTCGTCGGCCCCGTCGAGGACGTGCTGCCCGTCGACCTGCGAGTGCCGGGCTGCCCGCCAACCCCGGCTGCGATCGCCGCCGCGCTGGTCGAGCTCGCCGGCTGACGGGAGCCGGCCGGCTAGTCGTTGAGCTGAGCCAGGCGGCGGGCGACCCGCGCCGCGGCCGCCGCAAGCTCGGCGGCCGCCTCCGCATCGCCCGACACGGCCGAGCGAAGCTGCGCACGGACATCACCGGCAAGGGCGACGAGCTCGTCGGCGCACACCGCCATCTCCTCCGGCACCGCGACGATGCGCGCCCGCGTCTCGGGGGTTCGCTCGACCATGAACGCCGTGTAGGCGGCCGAGTCCTCGTCGGCGAGCTCGACGAGCCGCGCCCCGAGCGCCCGGGCGCGCGCAACCGCCGCGTCGTCCTCGGCGAAGCGGCCGGCGAGCTCGACGAGCGCGGCCGCGAGCGCGGCGGTGAGCGCGGTGGCGGCGCCGCTCGCGGGAGCGGGCGTCCGCTCCCCGAGCGCCGTCAGCAGCTCAGTGACTCGCAGCTCGCTCAGCGTCATGGCGATAGAACCCGGCGTCGGAAGGCGGAAGCGGTGTGACGCCGCGGATCAGGTCGGCCGCTTTCTCGGCAACCATCATCACCGGCGCGTAGATGTTGCCGTTGGTGACGTTCGGGAAGACGCTCGCGTCGACGACACGCAGGCCGTCGATACCGTGCACACGCATCGTCGACGGGTCCACGACCGCAAGCTCGTCCGTGCCCATACGGCAGGTACACGACGGATGGAGCGCCGTCTCGGCATCCCGGCGCACCCAGTCGAGAATCTCCTCGTCGCTCTCGACGCCGGGGCCGGGCGAGAGCTCCCCACCGTTGAACGGCTCGAACGCGGGCTGCGAGAGGATCTCGCGTGCGGCCCGCACGCACTCCACCCACTCGCGCCGGTCCTGCCCGGTCGAGAGGTAGTTGAAGCGCAGCGCCGGGTGCACGCGCGGATCGGTGGAGGTGATCTTCAGCGACCCGCGCGCATCGGAGTACATCGGCCCGACGTGCAGCTGGTAGCCGTGCCCCTGCGGCGCGGTGCCGTCGTAGCGCACGGCGATCGGCAGGAAGTGGAACATCACATTCGGATAGGCGACCTCGTCGTTCGACCGGATGAACCCGCCGGCCTCGAAGTGGTTCGTCGCGCCGGGGCCCGACTTGAAGAGCAGCCACCTCAACCCGACGAGCGGCCGGTTGCGCCACTTGTAGGCCGGGGCGACCGTCACCGGCTGCTTCGACGCGCACTGGACGTACACCTCGAGATGGTCCTGCAGGTTCTCGCCGACACCAGGCACATCGTGCACGACATCAACGCCCAGGGCCTCGAGCTCGGCGGCGTTGCCGACGCCTGAGAGCTGCAGCAACTGCGGCGAGTTGATCGCGCCGCCGCAGAGGATCACCTCACCCGCGCGAATCGTCTCGCCGCCGACCTGCACACCGACGGCGCGCGTTCCCTCGAAGACGACACGCTCGACGAAGGTGCGCGTGCGCACCTCGAGGTTCGGGCGCCCCAGTGCAGGATGGAGGTAGGCACGGGCAGCACTCAGACGCCGGCCGTGGCGGATGTTGCGGTCGAACTTCGCAAAGCCCTCTTGCCGGTAGCCGTTCACGTCGCCGGTGAGCGCGTAGCCCGCCTCCTGCACAGCGCCGAAGAACGCCCGGAACAGCGGCCCGGCCGCGGGGCCGCGCTCGAGCACGAGCGGACCGTCTCCGCCCCGCCAGTCATCGGCGCCCGCGAGACAGGTCTCCATGCGCTTGAAGTACGGCAGGCAGTGGGCATAGTCCCACCCCTCGAGGTCCCAGCGCTCGTAGTCGAGCGGGTTGCCGCGCTGGAAGATCATCCCGTTGATCGAGCTCGAACCGCCGAGCACCTTGCCGCGGGCGTGGTAGACCCGCCGGCCGTGGAGCTCGGGCTCCGGCTCGGACTCGTACTTCCAGTCGTAGAAGCGGTTGCCGATCGGGAACGAGAGCGCGGCGGGCATGTGGATGTAGAGGTCCCAGAGCGAGTCGGGCCGCCCCGCCTCGAGCACGAGCACGCGCGTCGCGGCGTCTTCCGTCAGCCGTGCCGCGAGCGCGCACCCGGCCGACCCGCCACCGACGATCACGTAGTCGAAGCTCACGCGACGACGATCGTCTGCAACTCGGTGAACGACTCCATCGGTGCCGTCCCGCCGACGCGGCCGATGCCGCTCGCCGTTCCGGAGCGCCCGCCGAAGGGCAGGTGCGACTCCCAGTAGTTCGACGAGTCGTTGATGTTGACCCAACCCGTCCGCACCTCGTCGGCGTAGCGAAGCCCTTGGGCGAGGTCGCGCGTGAAGATCGCCGACAGCAGGCCGTACGGCGACGCGTTCGCGAGCCGGATCGCCTCGTCGAGCGAGTCGATCGTGACGACCGGAGCGACCGGCCCGAACGTCTCCTCCCTGGCGACGAGCGCGTCGGCGGGAACGCCGTCGAGGACCGTCGGCTGCCAGTAGAGATCGGTCGGGAAGCCGGCGGCGCGCGCACCGCCGTGCACGAGCGTCGCGCCGCGCTGGAGCGCGTCCGCGACGTGCTCGTCCATCTTCTCGGCGACGCCGTGGTTGTTGAGCGGGCCCATCGTCGTGCCCTCGGCGAACGGGTCGCCGAGCACGACGCGCTCCGACACGAGCCGCGCGAGCCGCGCGACGAACTCGTCACGGACCGAGCGGTGCACGAGCAGCCGCTCGCCGGCCGTGCAGCTCTGCCCGGCGCACAGGAAGCACGCGGTGACAGCCGCCTCGACTGCAAGGTCGAGATCGGCGTCGTCCATGACGACGACCGGGCCGTTGCCGCCGAGCTCGAGCACCGCCGCCTTGCCGGCGGCGGCTTCGGCGACCTTTCGCCCGGTCTCGGTCGAGCCGATGAAGCCGATCCCGTGGGTGCCCGGATTGCGCGCGAGCTCGTCGCCGACGACCGAACCGGGGCCGGTGACCAGGTTGAACACCCCGGGCGGCAGGTCGGCCTCGACGACGCACTCCGCGAGCGCGACCGCGGCGACCGCGGTCGACGACGCCGGCGTCCAGACGACGGTGTTGCCGGAAGCGAGCGCGGGCGCGACCAGCTCGGCGGGCATCGTGTACGGCCAGTTCCAGGGTGTGATCACACCGATCACCCCGCGCGGGCGGCGCACGAGCAACACACGCTTGCCGGGCGTGAACGAGTTGGCCAGCCGGCCCTCGAGCCGCTTGCCGTCCTCGGCGGCGTTCCGCCAGTACTGCACGAGCTCTTCGACCTCGTCGCGCGACTCGTGCAGAGGCTTCCCCTGGTCGAGCGTCAGCGTGCGTGCGAGCTCGTCGCGGCGGCGCTCGACCGCGTCGGCCACGCGATGCATCGCCGCCGCACGCTCAAACGCCGTCGACCTCGCCCACACGTCGGACGCGCGGTTCGCGGCGTCGATCGCCCGACGCGTGTCCTCGCGCGTCCCCTGCGGGACGTCGGCGATCGTCTCGCCCGTCGCGGGCGAGACGGCCCTGAACGTCTCACCACTCTGCGAGCCCGTCCAGGCGCCGTCGACGAACATCTCAGCTTTAGTCGCCAAGCTCGGTCCTCCGCCGGTCGACGTAGGCCTTGAGCTCGTCCTTCAACCCCTGTTCGAGCGCCGGCTCCTCGTACTCCTCGATCGTCTTGTGCCAGACATCCGACGCACGCGCGGCCGCATCCTTGCCTCCCAGGCGCGACCAGCGCTCGTAGTTCTCGGTCGACGAGAGCAACGGGCGGTAGAAGCACTCGCGGAAACGCTCGAGGGTGTGCGCAGCGCCGAGGAAGTGACCGCCCTGGCCCACCTCCTGGTGGGCGCTGTAGGCCAGCGTCTCCTCGTTGATCTGCAGCGGCTCGAAGACGTGGTGCAGCATCCGCAGCAGCTCCACGTCGACGACGAACTTCTCGTAGCACGAGACGAGCCCCGACTCCAGCCAGCCCGCCGAGTGCATGACGAAGTTCGTGCCGGCGAGGAACGTCGGCCACAGCGTCATCGCCGCCTCGTAGGACGCCTGCGCGTCGACGGTCTGCGACGAGGTCAGCGCCCCGCCGCCGCGGAACGGCAGGCCGTAGCGACGCGCGATCTGCCCCGTGCACAGAAGGCCGACGGCGGACTCCGGCGTGCCGAAGCTCGGCGAGCCCGACTGCATGTCGGTGTTCGAGAGGAACGAGCCGAACACGACGGGCGACCCGGGGTTGATCGTCTGTACGAGCGCGATCCCCGCGAGCGCCTCCGCGACCTGCTGGGCGAGCGCCGAGGCGACCGACACCGGCGACATCGCGCCCATCAGGAGGAACGGCGTGATCACGAGCGCCTGCCGGGCCCGCGCATACTCGAGGAGCGCCGAGAGCATGCGGTCGTCGTAGCGCAGCGGCGAGTTGACGTTGATCAGCGAGATGATCGCCGGGGTCTCGAGGAGCGACTCGCGCCCGAACACCAGCTCCGCCATCGCGATCGTGTCGAGCGCGTTCGGGCCCGAGGTGACGGAGCCCATGAACGGCTTGTCCGACAGCGTCATCAGCGCGTAGACCATGTCGAGGTGGCGCGAGTCGAGCGGCTTGTCGTTCGGCTCGCAGATCGTGCCGCCGGGCGTGTCGAGCTGCGGAAACGCTTGCGCAAGTCGCACGAGGTTCTCGAAGTCGGCGTACGTCGCCTCGCGCCGCTCGATGCCCTCGCGCACGAACGGGCAGCCGTAGACGGCGCCGAAGGCCATGTGCTTGCCGCCGACGTGAATCGAGTGCGCCGGGTTGCGTGCCTGCAGGTCGAACTCGCGTGGCGCCTTGGCGGCCTGCTCGAGAATCCAGTCCGGGTCGAACTTCACGAGCTGGCCCTCGATCGTCTGCCCTGCGGCTTCGAACGCGGCAATCGCCTCGTCGTGCAGGAAGTCGATGCCGAGCTCGGAGACGATGCGGCGCCAGCCGCGGTCGAGCTCCTGCATCGACGCCTCGTCGAGGATCTCGTACCGCGGCAGTTCGTTGATCAGCATGGGGTCACCCAGTCTCCTGAAGTAGCCGTTCGAGGGCGGATTCGAGGCCGGTCTCGCCGGTCTCGCGGATCTCGAGCGGCAGGCCGAGCCGCTTCGCGGCGGCCTCCGCCTGCGCGTGCAGGTCGGGTGTCGGCGACTGCGCAAGCCACACGACACGCTCGTAGTTGCCGAAGTAGTCGTCGCGCAACTCGGGGTGGCGGTCGAGTCCGAGCCCGCGCCACACCACCCGGTCGAACGAGCGCACGAGGAAGTCGGTCAGGTAGTAGGTGCCGAGCTCATGCTCCATCCCGCCGAACAGCTGGTAGCAGTCGGCGCCCGGCAGGCGCGGCAGGTCGTCGAGCGCGCCGCGTGTGCCGCAGTCGGCGTAGGCGACGACGTCGCCGCCGGCCGCGTCGACGGCGGCGCGGATGCGCTCGGGGCGGTTGTGCAGCTCGGGCGGCAGCGGGCGCACCTCGACGTCCCAGCCGCGCCGCTTCGCGATCCGGTCGATGTGCAGCGCCAAGGCGCCGCAGGAAACGATGACGGTGCTCATCCCGGAAACTTCAGCTCGTCGATGAACAGGTCGTTGAAGTCGGTGCGGCCCGACAGCTCGACGTAGTCGACCTCGTCGAGCACCGCGAGCGCCGCCGCGCGTTCGGTCACCGACAGGGCGGCGATCTTCGCGCCCTCGCCCGCCACGTTCCCCGCGGCGACGATACGCGTCAGCGGCAGCTTCGGCACCAGCCCGATCCGCACCGCGCTCGCCGCCGTGAGGTACGAGCCGAACGAGCCTCCGAGCAGCACCTGCGAGATCTCGGACGGCTCGATCCCCATGTCCTTGCAGAGGATCGTCCAGCCCGTTGCGATCGAAGCCTTGGCGAACTGCAGCTCGCGCACGTCGCGCTGCGAGAGGAAGATGTCGTCGGTGAGGTGGAAGACGTTCTCCTCGCCGATCTTGCCGAGATGCTCCGACGAGCCGAGGACGAAGCGTCCGGAGCGGTCGAGAATGCCTGCGCCGACGAGCTCCGAGACGGCGTCGACGAGGCCGGAGCCGCAGAGCCCGACCGCCTCGACGTCACCGATCACCGTCAGCTGCACATCGCCGTCGACGATCTTCACACCCTCGATCGCACCGTCGGCGGCGCGCATGCCGCAGCGGATCTGCGCCGCCTCGAAGGCGGGCCCGGCCGGCGCGGCGGTCGCGAGCGCGCGCGCCGACGAGCCGAGCACGATCTCGGAGTTGGTTCCGACGTCGATGAAGAGGCGTACGCGCTTGTCGAGCGTCAGGCCCGTGGCGAGGATGCCGGCCACGATGTCGGGCCCGACGTACGCGCCGAGCGCCGGGAACAGCACCGCGGGCGCCCGCTCGTGCACGCGCACACCGAAGTCGAGGGCGGTCGCATCGGGCAGCTGCCGCGCCGCGATCGTGAACGGCGCCATCGAAAGCGGCTCGGGGTCGATCCCGAGGGCGAGCTGGATCATCGTGACGTTGCCGGCCACAACGATCTCGTAGACCTCTGCCGGCGCAATGCCGGCCTCGTCGCACACCTCGGCCGTGAGCAGTTCCAGCGTCTCGTGCGCCTTCCCCCGGAGCTCGTCGAGCGCGCCCGCGTCGAGCATGGTCGCGCTGATGCGCGAGATCACATCGGCCCCGAACGGCTGCTGCGCGTTCAGCACCGAGCGCACCGCCACCGGCTGGCCGGTCTCGAGGTCGAGCAGCGTCGCGACGACGGTGGTGGTGCCGAGGTCGAACGCGATCGCGTGACGCCGTGCGCTCGTGTCGCCCGCCTCGACGTCGAGCAGCAGGTCGTCGACGAGCACCGCCGTCACCTGCCAGTTCGACTCGCGCAGCGTCTTGCCGAGCCCCCGCACGACCTGAAGCGGCACACGTAGCTCGACATCGTCCATCGCCGCGAGCACGCGTTCGAGGTCGGACGTCTGGTCCTCCAGCGTCGGCTCCGTCAGCTCGAGGTAGCGCTTCTGTACCGCGGGCCGCAGGATCACGTGCCGGCCGACGCCTGCAAGCGCAGCCTTGGGGCGCGTCTGCAGCAGCGGCACCTCGACGACGAGGTCCTCGGCCGCCTGCGCGCGGCAGGCGAGCCGCCACCCCGCCCTGAGCTCGTCGGGCGAGAACGCGCGCGGGTCGACGGAGGAGACCTCCTGCCTGCCCGAGGCGACACGCACCTTGCACTTCTTGCAGGTGCCGTGCCCGCCGCAGGTCGAGTCGATCGCGACGCCGTTCCAGCTCGCGCAGTCGAAGAGTGTCGTGCCGGCCGGCACGCGCGCCTCCTTCGCCTGCCCGTCGGCCTGCTGGAAGACGAGCCGGACGCGGTCCGGGTGGATCTCCTCGAGCACCGGCTCCGCCACGCTCATACCTCGGCAGCCGCCTTCTTCGCGCGGTACGCGGCGATCCAGGCCGCTCCCCATTCGTCGTGCCCGAGCAGGAAGTCGGTTGCGCGCACCGCTTCCACGATCTCCTGCGAGCGCGCATCCATGATCGCGCTCGTCAGGCCGTGACTCGAGGCGAGCGCGAGAAAGGCCGCGCCGAGCGTCTCCCGGCCGGGCAGCCCGAACGACGTGTTCGAGGCGCCACAGGTCATGTTGACACCGAGCTCCTCGCGGATCAGCTTCACCGTCTCGATGAACAGCGTCACGGCGCGCGGCTCGGCGCCGACCGGCATCGCCAGCGGGTCGATCAGCACATCCCTGGGCGGAATGCCGAAGTCGCCGGCGACCGATACGATCTTCCTCGCCACCTCGAGACGCCGCTGCGGCTCCATCGGGATCTCGTCGTCGTTCGCGAGGCCGATCACGGCGGCGCCGTACTTGGCGACGATCGGCAGGATCGCCTCGAGCCGTTCGTCCTCACCGGTGACCGAGTTGACGAGCGCCTTGCCCTGGTAGGCACCGAGACCCGCCTCGAGCGCCTCGATCACCGACGAGTCGATGCAGAGCGGCAGCTCGG
Organism: Gaiellaceae bacterium; assembly: GCA_035534955.1. Classification (GTDB taxonomy): domain Bacteria; phylum Actinomycetota; class Thermoleophilia; order Gaiellales; family Gaiellaceae; genus PALSA-600. Next base: position 81,355 of record DATLQV010000049.1, on the reverse strand, counting down.
TGAGGCCCTGGACGAACGGCACCGCCCGGCGCATCAGCTCGATCTCGTCCGCGAGCGGGTCGCCGACGTTCACGTCGAGCATGTCGGCGCCGCCCGCCACCTGCTGGGCGACGTCCACCTCGATGCGCGAGAGGTCGCCCCGCTGCAACTCGGCCTGAAACGCCTTGCGACCCGTCGGGTTGATCCGCTCACCGATCACGCAGAACGGACGGCTCGCTCCGATGACGACGGTCCTCGACGGCGACTCGAGGATGGTCTCCAGAGAGCTCATAGGGCAACCTTCGGCTGCCCTATGAGTCTCCGCTCCGGCGCCGGCCAAGCCGGCGCCTCCGCTACCTGTGAGCCTCCGTCGAGCCTACGGCTCATGCCGGCACGGCCGAGCGGCGCTGCGCGATCAGGTCCTTGGCGAGCCGGACGGCAGTCGAAGCGTCGGCGGCGTATCCGTCGGCGCCGACGGCGTCGGCGTACTCCTGCGTGACGGGCGCGCCGCCGACCATCACGATCACCTCGTTGCGAATGCCGGCCTTCTCGAGCGCGTTGATGTTCGCTTTGAACATCGGCATCGTCGTCGTGAGGAATGCCGAGAAGCCGACAACGTCCGGCTTGTGCTCCTGCACCTGCTGCACGAACACCTCGGGCGCGACGTTGACACCGAGGTCGTACACGGTGAACCCGGCGCCCTCGAGCATGATGTTGACGAGGTTCTTGCCGATGTCGTGCACGTCGCCCTTGACGGTGCCCATGACGTACGTGCCGATCGGCTTCGCACCGGTTTCGGCGAGGAGGGGCCGGAGGATGTCGAGCGCGCCCTGCATGGCACGTGCGGCGATCAGCATTTCGGGGACGAAGTAGTCGCCGCGCTCGAACCGGGCGCCGACCTCCTCCAGAGACGGGATCAGCGCGTCGTAGAGAATCGACTCCGGCCCGAGGCCGTCGGCGAGCCCCCGGTTGACGAGGTCGCGGACCTCGGGTGCGTTCCCGATCAGAGTCTCGTCGTAGAGGGCCTGCAGGATCTCTTCGTGGGTCATGCGACACCTCGCTGGTCGTGGTTTCCGAGCCGGATCGAGAGCAGCCGCGCCTGTTCCAGCAGCGGGGGCAGGAGCTCGGCGATGCGGTCGTGGGTGAGCCGGATCGTCGGCCCGGAGATGGAGAGCGCAGCGACGGCGAGGCCGTCGGCGCCGATGATCGGCGCAGCGAGCGCGGAGAGGCCGCGCTCGAGCTCGTCGACGGCAACGGCGTAGCCCTGGGCGCGGATCTCGCGGGCGTCGGACGGGCGCGCCGGCCCGAACGCGCGCAGCACCTTGCCGTTCGCAGTCGTTTCGTAGGGAACGCGTCTTCCGACCCAGTTCGTGCCGCCGACGAAGTGGCGCGAGTCCTCCTGCGCCAGGTGCTCGACACCGAGCGGCGTCGCGACGCCGAGGTTGATCGTCTCGCCCGAGAGCTCCGACAGCAGGCGGAGCACCGGGAGCGCGTGCTCGACGAGGCTCGTGCCGAGGTCGCGATGGGCGAAGCGGAGCAGCACCGGCCCCGGGGCGATGCGACGGTCGCCGGCGCGCTGGACGAGGCCGCGACGCTCGAGCGCGCCGATGAGGCGCGAGGTCGTCGACTTCGGCAGGCCGGAGCTCTCCGCGAGCTCGCCGACGCCGAGCGGACGGGTCGATTCGACGACGCTGACGAGGAGCTGCGCCGCGCGGTCGATCGCCTGTGTCCCGGTCTCCGCCGCCATTCCTCCCATATGGTGGAACATGAGTTCCACCCTTGTCAAGCGGCAACCGCCCGGGTCCGTCAGGCGAGCACCAGTCCGAGGGGCAACTGCGCGAGCCGAACGAGTCGTGCGATCGCGCGGCGCCGATGGCGCCACGACTGCCGCTGTCAGTAGCCTCCGGGCGGGATGCAGGTGTGAACCGCGCCGGGGCTGAGCCGCCGCCGGCGGCGCCCAGGGCGTCGCTCTCTCGCTGGGTGGCCGTGGTTGCCGGGCTTCAGGCCGCGGTGCTGGTCGCGACGAGCACGCGGTACGGCTACCACGGCGACGAGTTCTATTTCATCGTCGCCGGGTCGCATCCGGCCCTCGGCTATCCCGACCAGCCGCCCCTCGTGCCGCTTCTGAGCTGGCTCATGCACAACTTGGCGCCGGGGTCGCCGCTGGTGCTGCGACTGCCGTCGGCAATCGTGGGAGCAACGACGACGCTGCTGGCGGCCCTCGTCGCGCGCGAGATCGGCGGCACGCGGCGGGCGCAGCTCATCGCGGCAGCGTGCACGGCGGTATCGGGCTTCGCGCTCGCAGCCAGCCACCTCACGAGCACGACGACCTTCGACCTGCTCAGCACGACCGTGTTCCTGTGGCTCGTGGTTCGAGCGCTCGTACGGCGAAGCGGTGCTTCGCTGCTTGCCGCCGGCCTGGTCGTCGGGATCGGTTTCGAAGCGAAGCCACAGGTGGGGATCGTCGCGGTCGCCGCAGTTGCTGCGCTCGCCGCGGTCGGGCCGCGCTGGCCGCTGCGAAGCTGGTGGACGGCGGGCGGTGCGCTCGCCGCGGTGCTCCTCGCCACGCCGTACCTCGTCTGGCAGCAGCAGCACGGCTGGCCGCAGGTGACGGTCGCCCGGAACATCGCCGGGCAGGCAGAGGGTGGACGGGCGGGCTTCATCCCCTTCCAGCTGGTGATGGTCAGCCCCTTCCTGGTCCCGGTCTGGATCGCCGGGCTGCTCGCGCCATTTCGGCGCGCGGCGACACGCTCGCTTCGCTTCCTCCCGCTGACCTACGTCGCGTTGGCGCTCGTCTATCTCGTCGGTGACGGCAAGGCGTACTACCTCGCCGGCCTCTACCCGGCGCTCCTGGGGCTCGGCGCGCTCCCCACCGCCGAGTGGACGCTACGCAGACGCTTCAACCTCCGCGTCCTCATCGTCGCGATCGTGTTCGCCGCCGCAATCAACGGATTCATCGCCCTGCCGCTCCTGCCGGAGAAGTCGCTGCAGGGCAGCGCCGTCATGGCGCTCAACCCCGACCAGGGGGAAACGGTCGGCTGGCCTCGCTTCATCGACTCCATCGCCACTGCCTGGCACGCGATCCCGGCAGGCGAACGCACCCACACGGCGATCTTCGCCTACAGCTACGCCGAAGCCGGAGCGATCGACGTCCTCGGACACCCGCAAGGGCTCCCGAGCGCCTACAGCGGCCACAACGGCTTCAGCGAATGGGGCCGACCACCTGCCCAGGACACCCACGCGCTGCTCCTCGGTTACAACGGCACGACCGACGCAGCACCCTATTTCCAGCACTGCCAGACCCTCGCCACAATCAACAACGGCGTCGGCCTCAACAACAACCAGCAGGGGCTCCCGGTGCTGCTCTGCCGGCCCACGGCCCCCTGGGCAACCATCTGGCCGCACCTCATCCACTACAACTGAGCCCGCCACCTCCCCTCGCGCGGCCCCACCCCTCGCGACAGCGATCGGCCGCAGTCGAGCGGTCAGAGACAGGGATCGACGCCGGCTACCTCACGGGCGTTGCGGTCCTCGTTCCCGGCCGCGTCACGGGCCCGCACGACGAAGTAAGCACTCGCGTGCGAGGGCAGTCCCGGGGTGCGAAAGCGAGTCGCGCCGGGCTGTGTCGTCCAGGTAGGTCGCGAGAAGTCCTCGCCGCCGGCCCGGCTTGCGAAGTAGACGTCGTAGACGATTCCGGCAGCGGGTGTCCGGTTGTCGCTCGCGGGTTGCCAGCTCAGCAAGAACGGTGTCGTCTCACCGGGCCGCTGAGGTCCGGGAGTACAGGCAACAGCACGTTCGACCCCAGCGAACTGCGGCGGCGTCGCGTCACCGTCCGGAGAGGTACGACGGACGACCAACGAGAAGCGGCCGATCGTCCGGATGCGAACGTAGGTCGGACAAGGCGTGCCGGGCGGGCAAACGACCGTTTGCAGCTCGAGCAGTTGTCCCCGAAACGCACCCACACACCAGCGTCCTCCGAACACAACCGGGTCGAGACGAACGCGCATCGCCTGGCCCCTCCGCGCGGAGGGCACAAATTGAGTCGCCCGGCCGAGACACCGGCCAGCTGCCGCAGTCGTCTCGATGCTGAGCTCCTCACGGAGGCGCATCGAACCAATCACACCCGTCCGCGCCGGTGCGAGGAACGACACCACGAACGCCGTTCCCGGCCCGCCGGCCGCCGGCGCCACGTGAACAGCGACACCGACCGCGCCCGAGCCGGGCGAAGCGGCCACGAGAGCCACAGCCGTGATCACCAAGGCCGCCGAGCGGCCCGAGAGACGACCGACCACCCTCTCACCGTACTCCCAGCGACGCAGCTCCGAACCCCAATCACATCGGCGCGAGTGCCTGCCCCGACTATGCGTTGAACAAGTTCGATTCATCCGACGAAGCTCGGGCGGGTGACGGTGGCCGGCAAGCTGTCGAGCGACTTGCACCCGAAGACTCAGGCGAGCATCCTTGGACAGGCGGGACTGAAACGATGATGACCGACTACACCGATCTCGCAACGCGCTATCTCGTACTCATCGAAGGCGGACCACCGTCGAACTACTCTGCCTGGTCGCCCGACCTTCCCGGCTGCGCCGCCACGGCGACACCCTTGAACAGGCGGAGCAGGAGCTGCGGGCGGCGATCGCGCTCCACCTCGAAGGATTGGAAGAGGACGGCCAGGCAATCCCGGACCCGTCAGGCCCAGGGGTCTACGTCGAACGGACGACACGAACTGCCGCATAGACACTGTCGCCCTGGTCAGCGTCTTTGACCAGTGCGCCGCAGACTCATCGGGTCGCCCGTGACGACCACGTGGTTCGGATGACGACCGGCTGGGAGCATGGTCGGACGGGCCCGAGCCCGACCGGCACGGTCATTCCTCCATCGACTCGACGAGCAGCGTCGAGACGTCCACGACGCGCAGCTGCTTGCCCAGCGAGCGGACGCCGTCGTCGAGCATCACCGTGCAGAACGGGCAGGCAACCGCGAGCGTCTCGGCGCCGGTCTCGACCGCCTCGCGCACACGCTCCTCGTTGATCGGCGTGCCGCGCTCTTCCATCCACATGTGCGCGCCGCCCGCGCCGCAGCAGAAGGTCCGCTCGCGGTTGCGCGCCATCTCGACCGGCTTGCCCACAGCCGCGACGAGCTCGCGCGGTTCGTCGCGCACGTCGTTGTGGCGTGCGAGATAGCAGGAGTCGTGGTAGGTGATCTCGGTCTCCCCCGCCTTCGGCTGCAGCCTGCCCTCCCGCACGAGCTCCGCGAGCAGCTCGGTGTGGTGCATCACCTCGTAGCGGCCGCCGAAGTCGGGGTACTCGTTGCCGAGCGAGTTGAGGCAGTGCGGGCAACTCGCGACGATCTTCGTCACGCCGGCGTCGTTGAGCGTCGCGACGTTCTGCTCCGCGTACGACTGGAACACGTACTCGTTGCCCATCCGCCGGGCCGGGTCGCCGGTGCACGCCTCGCGTGCACCGAGGATCGCGAAGTCGACGCCCGCCATCTGCAGCAGCTTGACGGTCGACTCGGCGGCGGTGCGCGCCCGCTCGTCGTACGCTGCGGCGCAACCGACCCAGTAGAGGATCTCCGGCGCGGGCTCTCCCTCCTCGACGATGCGCACGCCGAGCTCCTCCGCCCACGACGCGCGGTCGCCCTGCGGCTTGCCCCAGGGGTTGCCGACCCGCTCGACGTCGCGCAGCATCGACTCCGCCTCCTGCGGGAAGCTCGACTCCAGCATCACGAGGTTGCGGCGCAGGTCGACGATGTGGTCGACGTGCTCGATCGAAACAGGGCACTCGTGGACGCACGCGCCGCAGGTGACGCAGTCCCACACCATCTCCTCGGGCACACCGTTGCCGACGATCGGCTGCAGCTCGCCTCCCGCGAGGAGGTTCGCGCTCTCGGCGAACAACTGGTCGCGGATGCCCATGATCAGGAGCTTCGGCGAGAGCGTCTTGCCCGTCGCGTACGCGGGGCAGACGTCCTGGCAGCGGCCGCACTCGGTGCACGAGAACGTGTCGACCATTTCCTTCCAGGTCAGGTCGCCGACGGTGCCGACGCCGAAGCGGAGCTCGTCGTCGGGCACGTCGAAGCGAAGCGGCTCGAGCCTGCCGCGCCGGCGCGTGCGTCCGAAGAACACATTGAACGCCGCGGTCGCGATGTGCAGGTGCTTCGAGTACGGCACGTAGACGAGGAACGACAGGATGACCGCGAGGTGCGCCCACACGAACACACGCTCGAGGACGCGCGGAGCGGGAATCGCGCCCGAGACCCAGTTCGAGAAGAACGAGGCATGCGCGGGCCACTCGTTCAGGCCCGCCGCGATCCGCGAGGCGTGCCAGCCGACGAGCGTGACGACGACGAGCGCGATCAGCGCGAGGATCAGGTCGGCCTCGCCCATGTGCGAGCCCGCAAAGCGCGCGGGCCGCACGACCTTGCGAATCCAGAGTGCGGTGAGGACACCGGCAGCGACGGCGAGCGCGAAGACGTCGACGAGCGCCATGAACCAGCCCTGCGCCCCGAGCCACGGGATCGACCACCCGCGGTCGATCGCCGAGACCCCCGCCATCACGATCGTCGGAAACAGAACGAGGAAGCCCCAGAAGATCGCGGCGTGCGCGGCGCCGGGCAGCAACCGCTGGAAGAGCTTGCGCTGGCCGAGCACGATCAGCGCTTCGTTTCTGACGCGGCCCGGCAGGTCGTCGAACCGCTCGACCGGCTTCGCGGCGCGCACGAGCCGTACGAGCAGTAGCGCACGCCGCGTCGAGAGCACACCCGCAACGGCGAGCGCCGCCGCGAGCGCGAGCGCGCCGGCCAACGTAGCTATGCCCCTCGAACCTTCCTGAGCTCGGCCGAGATCGCGGGCACGATCTCGTGCAGGTCGCCGATCACCGCGTAGTCGGCGTGCGCGAAGATCGTCGCCTCGGGATCGTCGTTGATCGCGAGGATCGCCTTCGCGCCCTTGCACCCGGCTATGTGCTGGGTGGCGCCGCTGATCCCGCACGCGACGTACAGATCGGGCGACACCTTGGTGCCCGTCTGGCCGACCTGATCTGCGTGCGGGCGCCAGCCGGCGCTCGTCACGACGCGCGAGCAGCCGACTGCGCCTTCGAGCAGCCCGGCCAGCTCCTCGAGGATCGTGAAGCCCTCGGCCGAGCCGACGCCTCGCCCACCCGAGACGACGACCTTCGCGTCGGCGAGCGAGATCCCGCCCGTGGAGCTCGAAACGGTCTCGACGACCTGCACGGCGCCCGTGAGGCCGGGTCGGAGCGTCTCGGCTTGTAACAGACTGTTACGAGCTTCGAAGGCGAACGGCGCCGCGGTGAAGAGCTTGAGATCGGCATGGACGCGACTCTCCTCGAGCAGCGAGCCGCCCCAGCGCTGGCGCGTCAGGTCGGCGCCACGCACCTCGGTCACGTTCGCCGCCAGCGGGAGGTCGAGCCGCGCTGCGACGTGCGCGAGCACCTCGTTGCCGCGGTCGGAGCCCGGGCCCACGATCGCGTCGACCCCGCCGGCTCGGTCGACGATCGCCGCAGCCCACGCAGCCGGCGCGTACGGGCCGTCGAACTGGACGGCGTGCAGCTCGCCGCCGAGCGAGCGCGCAAGCGTCACCGCCTGCAGCGAGAGCTCGTCGCCCGGCTCGACGAACACCACGACGTTCATGCCACGCCCAGCTTCTGCATGACCTCGACCACGGCGGGCGCCGCGCCGGGGCCGTGGCCGAGGATCTCCGCCTGCTTGCCCTGCCCCTCGGGCACGACGAGGCGGAGCTTCTCCAACTTCGAGGCGGGGCGGTCGACCGGCCGCGCGTCGACCGGCTTGCGGTTCGCCCGCAGCTTGGCCGGCACTGACGGGTAGCGCGGGAGGTTCAGCCCCTCCTTCACCGTCACGACCGCGGGCAGCGCAACGTCGTAGACGTCGCGGCCGGCGGCGACTTCCTGCTCGCAGCGCGCCCGGCCGCCGGCGACCGCCAAGCCCTTCAACCCGGTCACGACCGGCAGGCCGAGTGCGTAGGCGACGCGGATGCCGACCTGATAGTTGCCGGCGTCGGCGGACTCGTTGCCGAACACGATCAGGTCGAACGGCTCCTCACCGCGAATCGCCTCGACCAGCGCGCCGGCGGTCGCCTGCGCATCCCACTCCTCGTCGCTCACGAGGTGAATCGCGCGTTCGGCGCCGAGCGCCATGCACTCGCGCAGCTGCTCCTCCGCCTCGGCCGGGCCGAGCGTGAGCACGACGACCTCGCCCGCTTGAGCCTCGACGATGCGCACCGCCTCCTCGACGCCGCACTCCTCGTGCGGCGAGATCGTGAAGCCGAGGTGCTTGGTCTCGATCGCCTGCTCGTCCGCGGTCAACACCATCTTCCCGCCGGTGATCGGCACCCGCTTCACGCAGACGAGAATCCTCACGCCCCTGGTCGCCTCTCGCTCACGCCTTGACCCTCGAGTTGTCGGGGTCGAAGACCGGCGTCGAGTCGGCGCAGACGACGGTCACGGGGTAGCGCTCGCCGAGGTACTCGACGAGCAGCTCACTGCCCACCGTCGCGTGCTCGGTCGGCAGGTAGGAGAGCAGGATGTGCTTGCCGATCGACGGCCCGGCGCCGGCGCTCGTCACGTACGAGCGCCGGCCCTGCGCGTCGACGAGCGGCTTGCCGTCCTTGCTCAACACCGGTTCGCGACCGAGCGGGTAGCGCTTCGTGCCGTCGGACGAGGTGTGGTCGTCGACCGTGAGCGTGCAGAGCACGGCGACAGGGTCGGACTCGCGGTCTGCAACGTGCGCCGCCTTGCCCACGAAGTCCTGCGCCTTGACCTTGCCCCACGCCATGCCCGCCTCGACGACGTCGAAGTCGGCGTCGAGCTCGGCGCCGAATGCCCGGTAGCACTTCTCGAGCCGGCCGGTGGTGCCGTACACCCCGATCCCGGCCGGCACGATGCCGTGCGGCTCACCCGCCTCCGCCACGAGATCCCAGAGCTTCGCGCCCTGCTCCATCGGCACATAGAGCTCCCAGCCGAGCTCACCGACGTACGAGATACGCGAGGCGAGCACGCGCAGCGAGTCGATCTCGATCGTGCGGCAGCTCGCGAAGGGGAACCCCTCGTTCGTGACGTCGTCCGAGGTGAGGCTCTGGAGGATGTCGCGCGCCCGCGGCCCCCACAGGCCGAGCGTCGTCCAGGCCGAGGTCAGGTCGGTGACCTGCGCGCTGCCGTCGGCCGGCAGGTGGTCGGCGTACCACTTCAGGTCGGCCATGCCGTGCGCGCCACCGGTGACGACGCGGAAGCGCTCATCGTCCAGGCGCATCAGGGTCAGGTCACTCTTGAACGTGCCGCTCGGCGAGAGCACGGGCGTGTAGACCACCTTGCCGTTCGCCACGTCCATCTGCCGCATCGAGACCTGCTGCACGGTCTCGAGCGCACCGGGGCCCGTGACGTCGAAGATGCAGAACGCCGTCAGGTCGAACATCGCGGCGCGATCTCGCATCGCGAGATGCTCGGCGTTGATGATCGGCGACCACCAGCGCGACTCCCATTCCGCCTCTCGGCGATTGACGCGGTCGCCGTACTCCTCGAGCAGCTTCTCGTTCGACTCGTACCACTGCGGACGCTCCCAGCCGGCGACCTCGAAGAAGCGAGCGCCGAGCGCCGCCTCGCGGTCGTAGTACGGCGAGAGGCGCACGTTGCGATTCGACTCCCACTGCTCGGCCGGATGCACGATCCCGTAGGTCTTGTTGAAGCCCTCAGCCGCGCGCGCCCGCACGTGCGTCTTCGAACGCTGGTGGTCGTAGAAGCGCGCGATGTCGGACGACTGCAGGTCGATCTCCGACTCGCCTCGCGTCATCCACTCGGCAAGCGCCCTACCGACGCCCGGCCCCTCCTTCACCCATACGGCGGCCGCCGACCACAGACCCTTGACCTCCGGGGTCTCACCGAGGAGCGGCAGCCCGTCGGGCGTGAGCGAGAGAAGCCCGTTGATCGCATACTTGATCCCCACCGACTCGTCGTTGAGCACGTCGGGGATCAGCTCGAGCGCGTCCTCCATCTGCTGTGCGAAATCCTTCTCCGTGAATGGGAACTCGGTGGGCGAGAGCGCGGCCTCCTCGTTCGACGGAATCTCCTCCGGGTCGTGCAGGATCGGCCGGTGAGCGTACGAGCCGATCTCAAGGCCGCTCCCGTCCTGACGCTCGTACATGTTCGTGTCCATGTCGCGAACGATCGGGAACTCGATCGTCCCTTTCGTGTCCTTGAAGTGCGGCACGGGACCCACGTCGATCATCTGATGCACCGCCGGCGTCAGCGGAATCGAGGCGCCCGCCATCCGCGCGATCTTCGGGCTCCAGACGCCGCAGCAGACGACGATCACATCGGTGGCGATATCGCCGCGCGTGGTGCGGATGCCCGTGATGCGGCCGTGCTCGACGTCGATGCCGAGCACCTCGGTGTTCGCGAACACGCCCAGGGCGCCCTTTGCCTGCGCGCGCTCGCGCATGATCGTGCCGAAGCGCAGCGAGTCGACGATCCCGACCGACTTCGTGTAGAAGCCGCCGACGATCACCGACTCGTCGATGAACGGGACGAGCTTCTTGACCTCGGCCGGCGTGACGATCGAGACGTCGTCGATCCCCCAGCACGTCGCCGACGACATGCGCCGCTGCAGTTCCTGCATCCGCTCGGCTGTGCGGGCCACCTCGATGCCGCCGCTCTCGGTGAAAACACCTTCCTCGCGGTACTGGCGCACCGAGTCGAGTGTCAGCTGCGTCATCTCCTTGGAGTGGTCGACCGGGAAGATGAAGTTCGAGGCGTGGCCGGTCGAACCGCCGGGGTTCGGCAGCGGGCCCTTGTCGAGCAGCACGAGGTCGGTCCAGCCGAGCTCGGCGAGCTGGCCGGCGAGGCTCGAGCCGACGATGCCGGCGCCGACGATGACCGCGCGCGCGGTCGAGGGGAAGGAGGGAGTCTCAGTCATGGCGCTGATATATCACGCGTCGAGCAGGACGTCACGCATTGCCCCCTCGAAGTGCTCGACGTGCGCGCGCATCAGCGCTCCTGCACGCTCCCCCTGGCCACGGGCGATCGCGTCGAGCAGCTCGTGGTGCTCGAGCACAGCCCCGCGGAGATCCTGGGTGCGGTCGAGCGCCATCATCCAGATCCGCAGGGCATGGGTGTAGTACCACTCGAGCGTCTCCTCGAGCAGCTGGTTGTGGCTCGAGCGGTAGATCGCGCGGTGGATGCGCTCGTCGAGTGCGATCAGCAGCCGGTCGTCGCGCCGGCGCTTGTCGCCAAGCTCGTCCAGCAGCGCGTGGATCTCAACCAGATCGGCCCGGGTGGCGCGCTCCGCCGCGAGCCGCGCAGCCTCCGGCTCGAGCACGGCCCGCACCTCGCAGAGGCGCGCGAGGTCGCGCACGTCGACCGTCGTGACGAACATGCCGCGTCGCGGATAGACCTCCACGAGGCGCTCCAGCGCAAGCCGCCGCAAGGCCTCGCGCACCGGGGTGCGCCCGATGCCGAGTCGCGCCACGAGCTCGGGCTCCCGGATTGCCGACCCCGGCGGCAGCTCCAGCGAGACGATCAGGTGGCGTAGCGCGAAATACGCGCGTTCGGCGAGCGAGGTGCCGTCGGCTGCGGCGGGTGGCGCCATGCTCCTGACGGACGTTGCCCTAGCCACGGAGATATATTAGTCGTATCCTGCGCGTCGACCCAGTCGACCGAAAGGACAAAGTTGGAAACGACGATGCCCTCGTCCCTCCAGATCGCGCAGGAGGCAACGCTCCGCCCGATCACGGAGATCGCGGCAGCCGCCGGGCTCGAGCCGGACGAGATCGATCCGTACGGCCGCTACAAGGCGAAGGTGTCGCTCGCGGTGCTCGATCGTCTTGCTGCGAAGGCCGACGGCAAGCTGATCGACGTCACGGCGATCACCCCGACCAAGGCCGGCGAGGGCAAGACGACCACCTCGGTGTCGCTGACGCAGGGCCTCGGCCACATCGGCAAGAGCGTCGCGCTCTGCCTGCGCGAGGCCTCCCTCGGACCGGTGTTCGGAATCAAGGGCGGCGCCGCCGGTGGCGGCTACACCCAGGTCGTGCCGATGGAGGACATGAACCTCCACTTCACCGGTGACATCCACGCGATCGGCGCGGCGAACAACCTGCTCGCAGCCATGCTCGAGGCGCACCTGCTGCACGGCAACAAGCTCGGCATCGATCCGCTCTCGATCAGCTGGCGTCGCTGCATCGACATCAACGACCGCGCGCTGCGCGACATCACCGTCGGCCTCGGCGGGCGCGCGAACGGCTACCCGCGGCAGACCGGCTTCGACATCACCGCTGCATCCGAGGTGATGGCGATCGCGGCCGTCGCCTCCGACCTGCACGACCTGCGCGCGCGCCTCGGGGCGATCACGGTCGGCCAGACCTGGGACGGCGAGCCCGTCACCGCGGAGCAGCTCCAGGCGGCCGGTTCGATGGCCGTGCTGCTGAAGGAGACGATCAAGCCGAACCTCGTCCAGACGCTCGAGGGGCAGCCGGCGTTCGTGCACTGCGGCCCGTTCGCGAACATTGCCCATGGCAACAACTCGGTTGTGGCCGACCGCGTCGCCCTCAAGCTCGCGGACTACGTCGTCACGGAGAGCGGCTTCGGCTCGGACATGGGCATGGAGAAGTTCTTCGACATCGTCTGCCGCCTCGGGAACCTGCGGCCCGATGCCGTGGTGCTCGTGGCAACCGTGAAGGCGCTCAAGCACCATGCCGGCGAGCCGGACGGCGGGCCCGCCGCGATCGAGACCGGCGCCCAGAACCTCGTGCGCCATCTCGGGATCGTCAAGGAGTTCGGCCTCAACGCCGTCGTCGCCGTCAACCGCTTCCCGGGCGACACCGACGACGAGATCGACCTCGTCAAGCGGATCGCGCTCGAGCACGGCGCGTACGCGTCCGAGGTCAACGACGGCTTCATGCGCGGCGGTGCGGGTGGCGCGGCCCTCGCCGAGGCGGTCGTCGCCGCGGCCGACGAGCCATCCAGCTTCGACTACCTCTACCCGCTCGACGCCCCGATCGAGGGCAAGATCGAGGCGATCGCCAAGCGAGCGTACGGCGCCGACGGGATCTCGCTCTTGCCTGCGGCGCGCGCAAAGATCAAGGCGTTCAACGACGCGGGTCTCGGCGGCCTGCCCATCTGTATGGCGAAGACGCATCTCTCGCTCTCGCACGACCCGACGCTCGCCAACGCGCCGACGGGCTTCACCGTGGGCGTCCGCGACCTGCGGGCCTACACCGGTGCCGGCTGGATCGTGGCGCTGTGCGGCGACATGCAGACGATGCCCGGTCTCGGAGCGAGCCCGGCGGCGATGAACGTCGACATCGACGAACGGGGAGAGACGATTGGCCTCTTCTGAGGCACGGGATGTGCAAGTGTCGTGCCGCGACCTCTGGAAGGTCTTCGGCCCGCACGCCGCGAGAACGATCGAGAGCGGCGACGTCCACCTCGGCCGGGCCGAGCTGATGGCTAAGACCGGCTGCACCGTCGCTGCGCGCGACGTCTCCTTCGACGTGGTGCGGGGCGAGGTCTTCGTGGTCATGGGCCTCTCGGGCAGCGGCAAGTCGACGCTCGTCCGCTGCCTGACGCGTCTGATCGAGCCGACGTCCGGCGCGGTGAGCATCTGCGGCCGCGACGTGCTCGGAGCGCAGCCGAAGGAGCTGCGCGAGGTCCGCCGCACGAAGGTGGCGATGGTCTTCCAACACTTCGGCCTGTTCCCGCACCGCACCGTGATCGACAACGTCGCCTACGGGCTCGAGGTGCAGGGCATCGATCGGCCAACGCGCTACGCGCGAGCGAGCGAGCTGCTCGAGGTCGTCGGTCTCTCGCCGGTCAAGACGTCGTATCCGGATCAGCTCAGTGGTGGGATGCAGCAGCGCGTCGGCCTCGCGCGCGCCCTCGCGGTCGATCCGGAGGTCCTCATCTTCGACGAGGCGTTCTCCGCGCTCGATCCGCTCATCCGCCGCGAGATGCAGGACGAAGTGTTGCGCCTCCAGGAGCGGCTGCAGAAGACGGTGATCTTCGTCACCCACGATCTCGACGAGGCGCTGAAGCTCGGCGACCGGATCGCGATCATGAAGGACGGTCGCTTCGTGCAGGTCGGCACACCGGCCGACATCGTCGGTACCCCCGCCGACGACTACGTGCGCGAGTTCGTTCGCGACGTCCCCCGCGGCAAGGTCCTGACCGCGGCGTACGCAACGCAGCCGCGCACGGGCGAGATGCCCGAAGAGGTGGTGCGGCACGATCAGCGTTTGAGCGAGTTGTTGCCCGTCGTCTTCTGGTCGAAAGGGCCGATCGGCGTCGTCGACGGCACCGGTGAACTGGTCGGCATCCTCGACCGCCGCATGGTGATCCACGTCCTCGCGGGCCGCGAGGGGCAGTCGGCCCCGGAAGAGCTCGCCTCGCCCGGGCAGCCGTAGCGATGTCGGCTCCACCCGCCACGCAGACCTGGCCGGTGACGCTGCGTCTCGACGGCCGGCTCGGCGGCGTCGCCCGCCGGTGGGCGCCGCCACTCGCACTCGCCATCCCGCTCTGCGTGGTCGCCGCCGCCCTCGAAGGCGTGCACAGCGGCTTTCCCTCCAACTGGCTGATCGGCGTTCCCCGCTGGTTCGACAACCTGGACAACTGGGTGACGAACAACGACAGCTCCAACTTCTTCCTGCACACGATCATCGGCGGCTTCGGAAACCTTCTGAACGGCGCGACCAACGACATCGTCAACATGCTGCATTGGCTGACGTGGGTCGGCGTGCTCGCGGTGTCGACGGCGATCGCCTGGCTCGTCGGCTCCTGGCGCACGGCGGTGTTCTCGGCACTGGTGGTGGCGTCATTCGGCGTGCTGCAGATTCCGAACGGCGGGCCGAACGGCATCTCGGAGATGTGGCCGAGCGCCATGACGACGCTTGCGCTGATGGCGGTCGCGATCGTCCTCTCGACAATCGTCGGCATCCCGCTCGGCATCGCTTCGGCCGTCTGGCCGACGGTTCACAAGCTTCTCCGGCCGCTGCTCGACCTGATGCAGATCCTGCCCGCCTTCGCGTACCTCGTACCGATCGTCGTGCTCTTCTCGATCGGCAACCCGGCGGGGATCGTGGCGACCTTCATCTACGCGGTCCCCCCGCTCGTCCGCTTCACCGAGCTCGGCATCCGCTCGGTTCGCAAGGACGTGATCGAGGCCGCCGAGTCGTTCGGCTCGACCCGCCGTCAGATCCTGCGCAACGTCCAGCTTCCGCTCGCCGCCCAGGCGATCATGCTCGGGCTCAACCAGGTGATCATGATGGCGCTCTCGATCGTCGTGATCGCCTCGCTGATCGGAGCGGGCGGCCTGGGCGACCCCGTGCTCGCCGCCCTCCAGACCCAGCAGATCGGCGAGGGCTTCATCGCCGGGCTGCTGATCGTCTTGATGGCGATGTGGCTCGACCGGACGTCGGCGGCGCTCGGCCAGCGTGGGCGCGAGCGGGCCTCTGCGCGCCGGCTGACCCGCAGGCAGCTGCTCGGCGGGTGGACCGGGCTGCTCGTGCTCGTCCTCGTCGCCCGCTACGGGCTCGGCCTCGGCGACTGGCCGTCGGGCTGGGGCTTCTCGGCGGTGGACGCCGCGAGCCGGGCGCTCAACTGGGTCACGAACGAGTTCACCGGGATCGCCGGCCCGATCTCGAGCTTTCTGACGCTCGACATCCTCAACCCCCTGCAGCGCTACCTCACCGACCTCCCCTGGTGGCTCGTCGCCGCGGTCGTCGGCACGATCGGCTGGGCCCGCGGCGGCTGGCGGCGCGGCGTCCTGCTCACGGGCTGCGTCGTGCTGCTCGGCCTGATGCAGGCCCCGGCGGGCTACACGTTCCAGGGCACGACGTCGTACAACTTCGTCGCCTGGAACGACGCGATGGAGACCTTCAGCCTCGTCATCGTCGCGCTCGCCCTCGACCTGATCGTCGGCATCCCACTCGGCATCGCGGCCTACCGGTGGCGCATCGTGGATCAGGCCCTGCGCCCGATCCTCGACACACTGCAGACGCTGCCCGCCTTCGTGTACCTCATCCCGATGGTCGCGTTGTTCGGCGTCGGCAATGTCGCCGGTGTGAGCGCCTCCCTGATCTACGCGCTGCCGGCCGCGGTGCGCGCGACGACGCTCGGCCTTCGCGCTGTCCAGCGTGACGTGCTCGAGGCGGGCCAGGCGTTCGGGTCGACGAGATGGCAGCTCCTCTTCAAGGTCGAGCTGCCGATCGCCCGGCCGTACTTGATGTTGGCCGTCAACCAGACGATTCTGCTCGTGATGGCGGAGGTGGTCGTCGCCGGGCTCGTCGGCGCCGGAGGGCTGGGCCTCGACGTGGTCACCGGCTTCTCCCGCTCCGAGGTCGGCCTCGGAGCCGCCGCAGGGCTGGCCATGGTCCTGATGGGAATCGTCCTCGACCGTCTGAGCCAGTCGAGCCCTGACCGTGCGCGCGCGGCCGCCTCGTAAAACCTCGTCGAGACAACACAGCAACACGACATGGAGGGAGCGTGACATGAACGAACGCAGGTGGATTCGACGGAGGCCGGCCCGGCTCGCCGCGGTGCTCGCGGTGGCCGGACTGATCGCCGTCGCGGTCGCGATCAGCGTGGCAAGCGCGTCGGTCTCCGGTAAAGCCGGTAAGCCGACGATCGTCCTCGCCAACAACTCGTGGGAGGGCTCGGTCGCCAACAACGTGGTGGCGCAGTATGTGATCGAGAAGAACCTCGGCTACAGCGTCAACCTGCTGACCATCGACGAGATCCCCGCCTGGCCCGCGATGGTCCAGGGAAAGGTCTCGGCCGTGATGGAGGTGTGGGGCCACTCGCCGCTCTACGCCCAGTACGTGAAGGGCAATCACAAGGTCGTCGACGCGGGCCTCGAGGGCCCGAACGGCAACATCGGCTGGTACGTGCCGACCTATCTGTTGAAGGCACACCCCGAGCTCGCGACCTGGAAGGGCGTGAAGAAGGACTGGAAGCTGTTCGTGACGCCGCAGTCGTCGCCGCAGGGCCAGTTCCTCGACGGCTCTCCAAGCTACGTCACGAACGATCAGGCGCTCGTGAAGAACCTCGGGCTCAACCTCAAGGTCGTCTTCGCGGGCACCGAGGCCGCGCAGCTGACCGAGATCGAATCGAACTACAAGGCGAAGAAGCCGGTCTTGTTCTACTGGTACACGCCTCAGTACCAGAACGCGATCTACAAGTTCTCGCAGGTCGCGTTGCCGCCCTTCTCTGCGGCGTGCGCAAAGCTGAAGCCGGCGCAGATCAACTGCTCCTATCCGCCGTACCACCTCTACAAGGTGATGGCGGCCAACCTGGCCACCCAAGCGCCGGCGGTGGCGAACTTCATCCGCCGTTTCAATTGGACGTCAGACGATCAGAACTCCGTCTCCTACAACCTGGCGGTCAAGCACATGAGCAACACCGCCGCGGCCGCGGCGTTCGTCAACTCGCACCAGGCGCTCGTCAAGTCCTGGCTCTCGAGCTCGACGGCGCCGACCAAGGTCGAACCGCCGACACCCGGCACATGAGCAACGGAAGGAGCGTGGCCCCGGCGCGGGGCCACGCTCCTTCGGTCAGCCGGCGAGCAGAGCGATCCCCGCGACGACCACGCAGGCGCCGAGGAACCGCCAGCGCGTCACGTGTTCCTTCAGCACGACCACGGCGAGCGTCGAAGCGATCACGACGCTCGTCTCGCGCACCGCTGCGACCGAAGCGGCTGACGCGCGCTCGAGCGCAGCGAGCACGAACGCGTAGGCGACGAACGTCGCGATCCCCGCGACGACGGACGCCGGGCTGATCGCGGCGCGAACGGCCGCCGCGCCCTTCATACGCGTCACGGCGCTCGCGTACGCAACGGTCGGCACCAACATCGACAGCTCGAGGTACGGAATCGGGCCGGCGTGTGCGATCCCGTGCTTGTCGATGAGCGTGTATCCCGCGATACAGGAAGCAATCGCGACCCCGAACAGGAGCGCCGACGCGTCGGCGCGACCAAGCCCGCGCACGAACAGGATGCCGAGCACGATGAGCCCGACGCCGCTGACCTGACGGGTGCTCGTCGAATGGCCGAGCGCGATCACCGAAACGGCCAGCACGAGCACCGGCGCGCCGCCGCGCGCGATCGGGTAGACCACCGAGAGCGGCGCCTTCCGGTAGGCGGTCGCGAGCAGCGTGAAATAGGCGATCTCGAACAGGCCGCTGCCGGCAAGCCAGGGCCACACGCCCGAGTCGGCCCGCCAGACGACGACGGCGACCGGGGCGAAGACGACCTCGGCCACGACGAGCGCCACCGCCGTCGCCGACTCGACGTCGGGGGAGCGCGCGAGCAGCAGGTTCCAGAGCGCATGGAAACCGGCAGCGGCCAGAGCGAAGGCAAGCGCGGTCGCCGGCATGCGCCGACGCTACGCTCACCTGCGGATGCCGGGCATCGAGGCCATCGTCTTCGACTTCAACGGGACACTGTCGGACGACGAGCCGCTGCTGGCCCGCGTCTACGCAGAGCTCTTTGCCGAGCTCGGACGGCCGATCAGCGAGACCGAGTACTACGAGCAGCTCGCCGGCCACACCGACGAGGAGATGTTCACCCGCTGGTTCGGGCACGCCGACCGCGCACTGATCGACGAACGGATCGCGCGCTACAACCGCCTTGCGGCAGACGGGTCGACGGTCGACGAGGAGGTGCGCGCCGCAGTGCGCTACGCCGCCGGCCACGCGCCGGTGGCGATCGTCTCCGCCGCGGCCCGCAGCGAGATCGACACCGTCGTCGACGCGACGGGGCTGCGAGACGTGTTTGAAGTCATCGTCTCACAGGACGACGTGACCCACGGAAAGCCGGATCCCGAGTGCTACCTGACCGCTGCGCGGATCCTCGGCGTCGCGCCCGAGACGATGCTCGTCTTCGAAGACACCGACGTGGGCGTCGCTGCCGCGAAGGGTGCAGGCGCGCGCGTCGTCGGGCTCACTCGTACTCTGGGCGCCCGCCGGATGTCGGCCGCGGACGAGCTCGCCGAACGCATCGACGTGCCCCTGCTGGAGCGCCTCCTATGCTCGTGATCGCCCACCGGGGCGCGTCGGGCGACCTGCCCGAGAACACCCTGCCCGCATTCGAGCGGGCGATCGACGTCGGCGCCGACTACGTCGAGCTCGACGTGCACGCCGACCGCGAGGGCCGCCTCGTCGTCACGCACGACGCGCCTCGCCGGGGCGAGCGCTACCCATCGCTCGACGAGACGCTCGACCTCTGCCACGGCCGGATCGGTGTGATGGTGGAGCTGAAGCGGCCGGGCCGCTACCGGGGGATCGTCCCCCGCGTGCTCGCGTCGATGCACGACGACGACGTCCTCGTCTGCTTCCAGCGTGCGGCGCTCGAGGAGGCCCGGGCCCTGCGACCTGCGCTCCGAACGATGCAGCACGTCGGCTTCGGCGTCTCGATCCGCCGTGCGTCGCCGGCCTGGGCGGCCGGCTTCCAGAACGAGCGGGTGACCCGCCGCGGGCTCGCCGCCGCCCGGGCGCTGGGGCTCGAGACGGCCGTCTACACGGTCAACGACGAGGAGCGCATCGACGTGCTGGAGCAGCTCGGCGTCACCGGCGTGTTCACGGATTATCCGGATCGAGCACTGGCCGCTCTCGGCCGTCGTCCGCGAGGCTGAGCAGCATCGCGCCTTCGGTCGGAATCCGCGCGACGACGCGGGCTCCGACCGGCAGTGCCGCCGCGCGCGCCGTCGACATGTCGGCGATCAGGCCCGCGCCTGCGCCCGCGCCGGCGCCCAGGTTGACCTTGAGCCGCGTCACCGGCCCCAGGAACGTCTGCGTCAGCACCTCGCCCGCAAGCTGATTGGGGCCGACCGCCGAGCCGTCCGCAGCCGCCTCCAGCTCGAGCATCTCCGGCCGCACGAGCACGAGGACGCGCTCGCCGGCGGTCCTGCCGCGGGCCGCGTCGAGCTGCAGGCGGATGCCCGAGTACTCGACCTCACCGGAGGAATTGTCGGTGACGGTCGACTCGAGCCGGTTCATCGTGCCGATGAACTCGGCGACGAACGGCGTGGACGGCGCCGTGTACATCTCGCTCGGCGTCCCCATCTGCTCGATCACGCCGGCGGACATCACAGCGACGTGGTCGGAGATGGCGAGCGCCTCCTCCTGGTCGTGCGTCACGTAGAGCGTCGTGATGCCGAGCTCGAGCTGGATGCGGCGGATCTCCTCACGCAGCTGCACGCGCACCTTCGCGTCGAGCGCCGACAGCGGCTCGTCGAGCAGCAGCACGCGCGGCTCGATCGCAAGCGCGCGCGCAAGCGCGACGCGCTGCTGCATACCGCCCGAGAGCTGGTGCGGATACCGGCTCGCAGCGTTACCAAGCCCGACGAGCTCGAGCAGGTCGAGCACCCGCTTGCGGCGGTCCTCCTTCGACCGGCGGCGGATCTTCAGCCCGAATTCGACGTTGCCCGCCGCCGTCATGTTCGGGAAGAGGGAGTACGCCTGGAAGACCATCCCCATGTCGCGCTTCGACGGGGCGACCCTCGTGACGTCCTTGCCGTCGACGACGATCCGGCCGGCATCCGGCCGGTCGAAGCCCGCGACGAGACGCAGCGCGGTCGTCTTGCCGCAGCCGGACGGGCCGAGCAGCGAGAGGAACTCGCCCTCGCCGAGCGCGATTTCGATGCCGTTCAGCGCCTTGACCGTGCCGAAGTGACGGTGCAGGCCTTGGAGTTCGAGATAGGGCAACTAACGCGCTCCTGTGAGTTGAGGGGTGCCGCCGCGCTTGCGGCCGATGTACAGCAGGCTCAGCATCGCAATCCACGTCAGGCCGAAGCTCATCAGGGTGACGGCGGCTGCGGGGTAGGCCTGCGTCTCGTTCGTGTACTGAAGGAAGATCGGGAAGGTGTTGAACTGCGAGAGGTTCGCGATCGTGAACTCGCCGAGCACGATCGCGAGCGCGAGGAACGACCCGGCGAGAGCGGCGGCGCGGATGTTCGGCAGGATCACCCGCGTGAGCGTGCGCGGCCAGCTCGCGCCCAGGCTCTGCGACGCCTCGGTCAGCGTATGGACGTCGATCGCACGGAACCCGGCGTCGAGCGAGAAGAACATGTACGGGAACGCGAGGATCACGTAGGCCGCGACAAGGAAGCCCTGGGGCGTTCCGTAGAACCACTGCGGCGTGCCCCGGAAGACGTCGAGCAGCCCGACGACCAGAACGATCGGCGGCACGACGAACGGGATCAGCGCGAAAGAGGCGATCACCGGGCGGAGCTTCGGCACCTTCAGGTGCACCCAGTAGACGGTCGGAACGAACAGCACCAGGCTGATCGCGATCGTCTCCAGGGCGAGCGTCAACGACAGCTTCAGCGTGTGCCAGAAGTCGCCGTTGTGGACGACCCAGGTGTAGCTCGCGATCGTGCAGCACTTGCCGGTCTGGTTGGACTTGAGGCTGAAGATGAAGGTGCCGACGAGCGGCAGCAGGAAGTACGCCGCTCCGAGCAGCAACCAGATCGTCGCCGACAGCGTGATCTTCGGCCGCCGCAGCTTCACTTCGCCCACCTCGCGGCGCGGCGCTGCAGCGGGATGTACACCATCATCATCACGGCGAGCACGGCGAACATCCCGAAGGCCATCGCCTGCGCCAGATGCGGGTTGTCGAGCACGTTGCCCGTGTAGTACGCGCCGATCAGGAGCGGCACCAGTGGGAGCGTGCCGGAGGTGAGGCTGTAGGCGGTCGCGTAGGCGGCGAATGCATTGCCGAACAGCAGAATGAGGGCGCCGAGGATCGAGGGCATCAGGACCGGGATGCCGACGTAGCGCCAGAATTGAAAGGGGTTGGCGCCGAGGTTGGACGCGGCTTCACGCCACTCGCGCCGCAGACCGTCGATCGCGGGTGCGATCACGAGCAGCATCAGCGGGATCTGGAAATAGAGGTAGACGAACTCGACGCCGGTCTTGTTGAACAGGCTGAAACCGTGCGCCGTCAGGTCGTAGTGGAGGTGGTCGCGCATGAAGCTCGTGACCACGCCGATCGTCCCCCAGGTCGCGATGAACGCGAACGCGAGCGGAATACCGCCGAAGTTCGCGGCAACGCCGGAGAACGTCGTGAACACCGAGCGCAGCCAGCGCGGCGTGCCGTCACGGATCGCCGCATAGGCGATTCCGACCCCGATCACGCCGCCGAGGAGCGCAGTGACGCCCGAGACCTCGATCGAGGTCTTGTACGCATCGAGGTACGGCTGGTGGAAGAGCGTCGTCACGTTCGAGAACGTCCACCCGCCGTCCTTGCCCCGGAACGCGCCGACCATCACCGACCCCGCCGGCACGAACAGGAACGCGATCGTGTAGACGAAGAACGGGATCGTCGGCAGCCACACGAACGAGAAACGCCTCCGGCCGGACACGTGGCCCGGCCGGAGGGCTTCCGATGCAGTGCTCGGTGCTACGACCCGACCTTCGCGGGCCACTGCGACGCGATCAGGGCCTTGGCCTTCGACTGCTGGCCGGAGCTCGCGAACTTGACCTTCGAGTACACCGACGCAGACGGCAGCG
This sequence comes from Gaiellaceae bacterium, assembly GCA_035534955.1. Classification (GTDB taxonomy): domain Bacteria; phylum Actinomycetota; class Thermoleophilia; order Gaiellales; family Gaiellaceae; genus PALSA-600. The sequence goes on along the minus strand of DATLQV010000049.1, from coordinate 58,850 downwards.
CGGCGATCAGTGCCTTCGGAACCACCTTCCGCTTGGCCATGTCCGCGAACCGCGCCGGGTGCGAGTACCCCTTCAGCCAGATGATCTGGCCCTGGTCGGAGTACATGAACTCCTGCCACAGGCGGGCCGCCCACGGATGCGGAGCGGTGGCGTTGATCGCCTGGCAGTAGTAGGCACCGTAGACGCCGTCGGACGGCACGTTGACCTTCCAGTTGGCCGCCGGGAACTGCTTGGTGTACCCCAGGTTCAGGTAGTCCCAGTCGATCGAGATCGGCGTCTGACCCGACGCAATCGTCTGCGGCGTCGACTGCACCGGGATGTAGTTCCCCACCTGCTTCAGCTTGGCGAAGAAGTCGATCCCGGGCCCGACATCCGAGAGCGAGCCGCCGTTACCGAGCGCCGCGGCAAAGACGCCCGCGACCGCGGCCCCCGCCGTCAGCGGGCTGCCGTTCATCGCGACCTTGCCCTTGTACGCCGGCTTCAGGAGGTCCTGCCATGAGGTCGGCGCCGGGCTGATCAGGCTCGAGTTGTAACCGATCGAGATCACACCCCAGTAGTCGCCGACCCAGTAGCCACGCGTGTCCTTCATTGCGCGCGGAACCGTCGAGAAGTTCGAGTTCTTGTACTGGGCGAACAGGCCCTGGGCCGTGCCCGAGATTGCGAACGCCGGGCCGTCGTCCACCGCGTCGGGCGCACGCTTGTCGCCCTTCAGCGACTGGACGGCCTGGTTCTCCTCGGCGGACGAGCCGTTCGGGTTGGCGTTCGTGATCCCGATGCCGTACTTCTTGGTGAAGGTCGACATCATCTCGCCGTAGTTCGCCCAGTCGGGCGGCAGGGCGATCGTGTTCAGGTGGCCTTCCTTCTTTGCCTGCGTCACGAGATTGGCGAGGCCGGCCTTGCCCATGACGCTGGGCGGGGCGGCGAGACGGGCCCGGCTCATGCCGAGGGCCGTGCTCGCATTGCCGAGGACCGTCAGGCCGGCGGCCGCAGCGACGCTGCGGCGCAGCATCGACGAGCGGCTCATGCCCTCTTCCTCGAGCTTCGCCCAGAATTCGACTTCCTGGGCCTCGTAGTCCTCCATGCAGTCCCCCTCCAAGTGGATTAGTGGATTCGCCTAGAAGATCATGCCGGAGGGGTTGACTTCAATAGGCCACCCGGACTGTTTCACGATCTGGAAGTCAGATCTTCACCGGACCGTCAACGAGTAGGCTCGGCGTCGTGTTTCCGTTCGATGCACCCGGCGAGTGGTTTCGGTGCGCTCTCCATACCCACACGACGAACTCCGACGGCGACCTCGCACCGGCTGCGCTCGTCCGGCATTACGACTGGGCGGGCTACGACGTGCTCGCAATCTCAGACCACTGGGTGCGCACGGACGAGCCCTCGACCGACCGCCTGCTCGTGATCCCCTCCGCCGAGCTGAACGCCCTCGCGCCCGCGCGGGCCGACGACGCCCATGTGCTGGCGATCGGCCTGGAGGCCGATCCGGTCGTGCCCGAGACCGAGTTCCAGCCCCTCCAGGAGGTCGTGTCGTTCGTGAATGCCAACGGCGGGGTGCCGTTCCTCGCCCACACCTACTGGAGCGGCCTGCGGGCCGGCCAGTGGGAGGACTGCGAGGGGCTCGCCGGCATCGAGGTCTGGAACACCGGCTGCGAGCTCGAGGTCGGCCGGGGCGATGCGTCCCTGCACTGGGACGAGGCGCTCGAGCGCGGCCGCCTGCTCTATGGCCTTGCGACCGACGACTCGCACCACCCCGGCTACGACAGCGGCTTCGCCTGGACCTGGGTGCGGGCACAGGAGAAGACCCGGGCGGCGGTGTTGGACGCCCTGCGAGCCGGTGCGTTCTACGGCTCGACGGGACCGCGGATCGACGCGATCGAGCTCTCCGACGGCGACGTGACCGTGCATTGCAGCCCGGCCGCCAGCGTCACTCTCTACACGGGCCGCTGTCGCGGCGCCCGTGCGAACGCGGGCCGGCTCGGCTACCCGAACAATGCGCAGATCCTGGAGCGGACGGACGACGGCCTGATCACCGCCGTGCGGCTCGCGCGGCCGTTCCGCCAGCCGTACGGGCGCATCGAAGTGGCGGATGCCCTCGGCAACCGCGCGTGGACGAACCCGCTCTGGATCGCGTGACCGATCGTTCAGGGGCCGTCGAGCAACTCGCCACGCGACGCTTCGACCTGCTCGTCGTGGGCGGCGGGATCATCGGGGCCGGGATCGCCGAGGTGGCGACGGCGCACGGGCTCGACGTGGCCCTCGTCGACCGCGGCGATTTTGCTGGCGCGACCTCGAGCGCGTCGTCGAAGCTCGTCCACGGCGGTCTGCGCTATCTGCAGATGGGCGACGTTCGCCTCGTGCGCGAGGCCCACCAGGAGCGGCGCGCCCTGATGAGCGTGGTCGCCCCGCACCTCGTGCGGCGGCTGCCGTTTCTGTTCCCGCTCTACGACGACGGCCCGCACCGGCCCTGGTTCGTGCGCACCGGAGTGCTGCTCTACTCCGCAATCGCACGCGCCAAGCTGAACGGCCGCGTCAGTGAGAAGCGCGCCCTGCGCCTCGTGCCGCAGCTCGAGACCGAGGGCCTGCACTCCTCGGCGCTCTACGCCGACGCGTGGACCAACGACGGCCGCCTGACGATCGCCAACGTCCGCGCGGCCGCCGACCGCGGCGCGGTCGTGCTGAACTACGCCGAGGTGACCGCCGTGCACGGTGAAGGAGCCGATGTCGTCGTCGACGGCGAGCCCGTCCGCGTCACGGCGCGCTCGGTCATCAACGCGACGGGGCCGTGGCTCGACCATCTGCGCCGGCTCGAGGACGACACCGCGCAGCCGTCGATTCGCCTCAGCAAGGGCGTGCACGTGGTCGTCGACGGCGGCACCGACTGGAGTGCCGCGGTGACGATCCCGCACGACAAGGTGCGGGTCAGCTTTGCCATCCCGTGGGAGGGCAAGCTGCTGCTCGGGACGACCGACACGCTGCACGAGGGCGAGCCCGACGACGCCAGGGTGACCGACGAGGACGTGCGCACCGTGCTGGACGAGGCGGCGGTCGCGGTGCACTCGATCGGCGACGTGCTCACCTCCTTCTGGGGGCTGCGCGTGCTGCCGGGCGGTCCCGGAGCGACGGCGAGCGCCCGCCGCGAGACGGTGTTCACCACCGGCCCCGCCGGGATGGTCAGCGTCGCGGGCGGCAAGCTCACGACCTACCGGCGCATCGCGCTCGACGCTCTCGAGCAGGTCGGTGTCCGGAATCTCGACCGCGCCCCCCGGCCGCTGCCCGGCGCCACGGGCCTCGACGCGATCTCGTGGCCGGTCGAGCTCGACCCCGGAACGCGGCGTCACCTGCTGCATCTGTACGGCTCGCTCGCGCCCGAGGTGCTCGCGCCCGCGCTCGCAGACCCGTCGCTCCTCGAGCCGCTCGTTCCCGGGCGCCCCGATCTTCAGGCGCAGGCGCTCTACGCCCGCACGCACGAATGGGCCTGCACGGATGAAGACATCCTGCGACGCCGCACGACGGGCTGGCTCGCCGGTCTTTCCTAGCCCCGAGTCTCTAGACTCGGGGCCATGGCTCCGAGCTATCAGCGGCTGACCCGGCCGCTCGTTCGTGAGAACGGGGAGCTGAGACCCGCCACCTGGGACGAGGCGCTCGACCGCGCCGCGTCCGGCTTCCGCAAGGCGCTCGACGACGGCGCCATGACGGGCATCTTCAGCTGCTCCAAGACCACGAACGAGTTGAACTTCGTGACGCAGAAGTTCAGCCGGGTCGTCCTGCATTCGAACAACATCGACAGCTGTAACCGCACCTGACACGCTCCTAGCGTCGTCGGTCTGGCGACGGTGTTCGGTGCAGGCGGAGGGACCAGCTCCTACGAGGAGGTGCGCGAGTGTGCGGACCTGATCGTCCTCTGGGGCTCGAACGCCCGCGCCGCACATCCGATCTTCTTCCACCATGTCCTCAAGGCGATCCACCGCGGCGCGAGGCTGATGGTGGTCGACCCGCGCCGCACCGAGTCGGCGCAGTGGGCCGATCTCTGGCTCGGGCTCGATGTCGGCACCGACATCCCGCTCGCGAACGCGGTCGCGCGCGAGATCATCGCCGCGGGCCTCGTCAACGAGGAGTTCGTCGCGCGCGCCACGTCGAACTACGACGCGTTCCGCGAATCGGTGGAGCCGTGGACCCTCGAGGAGGGCGAGCGGGTGACCGGCGTCCCGGCCGAGGCGATCCGCGAGCTCGCCCATGCCTTCGGCAACGCGACGCACCCGCAGCTGTGCTGGACGCTCGGCATCACCGAGCACCACAACGCCGTCGACAACGTCTTCGCACTGATCAACCTGTCGCTCCTCGTCGGCGGCGTCGGGCGCTACGGGGCCGGCGTGCAGCCGCTGCGCGGCCAGAACAACGTGCAGGGCGGCGGCGACATGGGCGCGCTCCCCAACAAGCTGCCGGGCTTCCAGGATGTCGAGAATGACGCGCTCAGGGCCAAGTTCGAGGCGGTCTGGGGCACGTCGATCCCGACGAAGAAGGGACTGCACCTGACCGGCATGTTCGAGGCGATGGAGCACGGCGACCTGCGCGCCCTCTACGTCGTGGGCGAGAACCCCGCGCAGTCGGAGGCCGACCAGACGCGCGCGAAGAAGCTGCTGCGCGAGCTCGAGCACCTCGTCGTCCAGGACATCTTCCTGACCAAGACCGCCGAGCTCGCCCACGTCGTCCTGCCCGGCTGCGCCGGGTGGGCGGAGTCGGAGGGAACCGTCACTTCGAGCGAGCGGCGCGTGCAGCGTGTGCGCAAGGCGATCGACCCGCCGGGCGAGGCGCGCGACGACGTCGAGATCGTGGTCGAGCTCGCGAGGCGTCTGGGCGTCGACCTCGGCAGCGCGAACGCCGAGGAGATCTGGAACGAGGTGCGGACGCTCTCGCCGATGCACGCGGGGATGAGCTATGCCCGCCTCGAGGAGCACGGCGGCCTGCAGTGGCCCTGCTGGGACGACGACCATCCGGGCGAGCAGTTCCTGCACGCGCGGCTCTGGGACGACGTGGTGGAGGAGCCCGCGCCGTTCACGCCCGTCACGCACTCGCCGCCCGTCGATCTGCTCGACGCCGAGTTTCCGCTGCGCCTCACCACCGGGCGCCGCCTCGAATCGTTCAACACGGGCGTACAGACCGGCGGCTTCAGCTCGCCGCTGCATGCCGGCGGCGAAGCGCTGCGCGTCTCGCCCGAGGACGGCGCGCGCTACGGCCTCGTCGACGGCGGCCGCGCGCTCGTCAGCTCGCGCCGCGGCTCGGTTGAGGCGCCGGTCGCCTTCGACCCGAACCTGCGCCCCGGCCTCGCTTTCATGAACCTGCACTTCCCCGACCTCGTCGAGACGAACATCCTGACGATCGACGCGACCGACCCGCGCTCGGGCACGGCCGAGTTCAAAGCGGCGGCGATCCGCGTGGAGAGGGTGTAGCGCTCTCGTGGACCTGCGCCTCCTGGAAACGGAGCCGAGCGAAGCCGAGCGCGGCGCGATCGACGCCGTGCTCGGCGCCGAGGGCGTCGTCTCGGACCGCGTCGCGCGCGCCGACCGGACGAAGCGCCACCTCCTCCTCCCCTCCCTGCGCGCGGCGCAGCAACGCGTCGGCTACGTGAGCGAAGGCGCGCTCGGCTACGCCTCGCGGCGGCTTCTGGTGCCGCCCGCCGACGCGTACGGCGTCGCGAGCTTCTACGCGCTGCTCTCGCTCGAAGAGCGCCCGGCCGACATCACGCACGTCTGCACCGACCTGTCGTGCGCGCTCAAGGGCGCGCACGTCGGCCCGGGCGAGCATCCGAGCCCCTGCCTCGGCCTCTGTGAGCGCGCCCCCGCCTCCTATCGCACGATCGCGGGCCCCGAGCCGAGGGAGATCCAGCTGCCGGTCGAGGCGCCGCCGCTCCCGCAGGCGGGCGAGCCGTCGCTGCGCCTGCTGCGCCGCATCGGCGCCGGCGTCGATCCCGGGTCACTCGACGCGTACGTCGCCGCCGGCGGCTTCGAGGCGCTCACCCGCGCGCGCGAGCTCGGAGCCGAGGCGGTGATCGCCGAGGTGAAGGAGTCGCGCCTCCTTGGGCGGGGCGGCGCCGCTTTCCCGACGGGCGTCAAGTGGGACGCGGTCTCGAAGCAGACCGCGACCCCGCACTACGTGGTCTGCAACGCCGACGAGTCGGAGCCCGGCACGTTCAAGGACCGGGTGCTGATGGAGGGCGACCCGTTCGCGCTCGTCGAGGCGATCGCACTCGCAGGGTTCGCGACCGGCGCCCTCAAGGGGTTCATCTACGTGCGTGCCGAGTACCCGCTCGCGCACGCGCGCATCACGAACGCGATCGAGCAGAGCCGTCCCCAGCTCGAAGGCTTCGAGATCGAGTTGCGGATCGGCGCGGGCGCGTACGTGTGCGGCGAGGAGACGGCGCTCTTCCAGTCGATCGAGGGCTATCGCGGCGAGCCGCGCAACAAGCCGCCGTTCCCGGTCGAGGTGGGCCTGTTCGGCAAGCCGACAGCCGTGAACAACGTCGAGACGCTCTTCAACGTGCTCGAAGTGCTGCGCGAGGGCGGTGCGGCCTACGCCCGGACCGGCACCGAGGGCTCCACCGGCACGCGCCTCTTCTGCGTCTCCGGCTGCGTCGAGCGGCCCGGCCTCTACGAGCTGCCGTTCGGCGCAACGCTGCGTGAGCTGCTCGACCTCGCCGGCTCGGCGCCGCCCAAGGCTGTGCTGCTCGGCGGTGCGGCGGGCGCTTTCGTCGGGCCCGACCTCTTCGACGTGAAGCTCACGCACGAGGACACCCGCGCGGCAGGCATCACCCTCGGCTCGGGCGTCGTGATCGTCTACGACGAGCAGGCCGACCTCGTCGCGGCGCTGCTTCGGATCGCGGCGTTCTTCCGCGACGAGTCGTGCGGCCAGTGCGTCCCCTGCAGGGTCGGCACGGTGCGCCAGGAGGAGGCGCTGAAGCGCCTCGCCGCGGGAACTCCGCACACCGACGAGCTGGCGACGCTCGCCGAACTCGCGCAGGTGATGCGCGACGCGTCGATCTGCGGGCTCGGGCAGACCGCAGCGAGTGCCGTCGAGTCCGCGATCAAGAATCTGGGAGTGTTTGCCGCATGACCGTGCTGATCGCCGCCCCGAAGAAGATGATCGAGCTGTCGGTCGACGGGCAGAGCGTCCGTGTCATGGACGGCGCGACGATCCTCGATGCCTGCCGCCTCCTTGGCATCGACACGCCGACGCTCTGTTACGGCGACACGCTCACGCCGGTGAACGTCTGCCGGGTCTGCGTGGTCGAGCTCGAGGGCGCGCGCACGCTCGTCCCCTCGTGCTCGCGCAAGGCCGAGGCCGGGATGGTCGTGCACACCGACTCGGAGCGCGTGCGCACGAGCCGCAGGCTCGTGCTCGAGCTGCTCGGCTCGTCGGTCGACCTGTCGCTCGCTCCCGAGGCGCTCGCCTACATCGAGCGCTATGACGCGCAGCCCGGCCGCTTCGGCCCCGACGCCGCCACGGTCGCGCAGGACGTGAAGATCGACAACGACCTGTACGTGCGCGACTACTCGCGCTGCATCCTCTGTTACAAGTGCGTCTCGGCCTGCGGCGAGGACCACCAGAACACGTTTGCGATCTCCGTCGCCGGGCGCGGCTTCGGCGCGCACATCTCCACCGAGCTGGACGTGACGCTGCCCGATTCTGCCTGCGTCTACTGCGGCAACTGCATCGCCGTGTGCCCGACCGGCGCACTGATGTCGAAGAGCGAATACGACCGCCGGCTCGCCGGCACCTGGGACGAGGGCGCCGAAGAGGTCGTCACCACCATCTGCCCCTACTGCGGCGTCGGCTGCAACCTGGAGCTGCACGTGCAGGACGGCGACATCGTCAACGTCACCTCGCCCGACGACCACGACGTGACGCGCGGCAACCTCTGCATCAAGGGCCGCTTCGGCTTCCAGTTCGTCCAGAACCGCAAGTGACACGCGTCCAGGTCCTCTACTGGCAGGAGATCCCGTCGCTCCTGCGCGCGACCGCGGCCGACGGCACACAGGTCTCGCGCCAGCTGCCGGACTGGTTCCAGCAGGAGATCGACCGCGTCGCGATGGAGCAGGACCTCGTCGGCAGCGACGCCTACCTCGAGCAGTGGCACTGGGGCGAGGCGGAGGAACGCGAAGGCGCGCCGAACGATGTGCTCGATGCGCTCGAGGCCGAGCTGCTCGCCCGCCACCCGGACTGACTCCCAGGGTGAAACGGCTCGCAGGAACGCTCGCTCTCGGCACGGCGCTTGTCGCCGTCCTCGCACCGCCGGGCGCGCAGGGCCGAGCGACCACGAACCTCTTCGCCTACGACCGGAGCGCGCCGCTCGCGCTGCGCGTCGAGGCCTCCTCGAAGCGCGGCGGCGTCACGATCGAGTCCGTCTCGTTTGCGATCGGAGGCGACGCGCGGGTCAACGCCTACCTCGTCCGGCCGCCGGGGTTCTCCTCGCTCGCCGGCATCGTCTTCCAGCCGGGACGCTGGCAGCACCGGAGCTTCTTTCTGGCCGAGGCGATCGCCGAAGCCCAACACGGTGCGGTGACACTGTCGCTGGACGACCTGACCGGCACGTATCCGACCTTCACCTCCGCCGACCTGCCGATCCTCGTCCGGCGCGTGGTCGCGCTCCGGCGGGCGCTCGACCTGCTCGAGCGCCAGCCGGGGGTCGACCGCAACCGCATCGCCTTCGTCGGCCACAGCGACGGGGCCGAGCTCGGCGGGATCCTCGCGGGCGTCGACCACCGCGCTTCGAGCTACGTCCTCATGTCGGGCGGCGGCATCTGGGACCGCTCTGCGAGCGCGGCCTACAACCGCCTGATCGCGCCCGCCGACGCCGACAACTACATCGGCCACGCCGCACCCGCCGCCCTCTTCTTCCAGTCGGCGCTCTCCGACCAGTACGTGCCGCGCAGCGAGGCGCGCCGCTACCAGGCGCTCGCGAGCCGGCCGAAGCTCGTCAAGTGGTACGCCGCCACGCACCTCCTGAACGCGCAGGCCCGGCGCGACCGCGACGCCTGGCTCGCTCGCCGCCTGCACCTTCGCTGACACTGGGCGCCTGCGCGAAACGTAAACTCGAAGCGCATGCGCATCGGCATCCTCACGGGCGGTGGCGACTGTCCCGGACTGAACGCGGTCATCCGCGCCGTGGCGCGACGCTCCTGGGCGAACGGCTACGAGGTGATCGGTGTCCGCGAAGGCTGGCGCGGCATGACCGAGCATCTGTTCGAGCCGCTGGGTCCTTCGGAGATCTCGGGGATCCTGCCGCGCGGCGGCACGATCGTCGGCACCTCCCGCACGAACCCCTACAAGATCGAAGGTGGCGTCGAACGCGTACGAGCGGCGTTCGAGCAGCTGGACGCGCTGGTCGCGATCGGAGGCGAAGACACGCTCGGAGTCGCCTCGAAGCTCCACGCCGAGTTCGGCGCGCCGATCGTGGGAGTACCGAAGACGATCGACAACGACCTCTCCGGCACCGACTACACCTTCGGCTTCGACACGGCCGTCGCGATCTGCACCGAGGCGATCGACCGCATCCACACGACGGCCGAGTCGCACAACCGCGTGATGGTCGTGGAGGTGATGGGCCGCCACGCCGGCTGGATCGCAGTCCACAGCGGCATCGCCGGCGGCGCCGACGTGATCCTGATCCCGGAGCGCCCCGTCGTTCTGGACGACGTCGAGGCCGAGATCCGGCGCCGCCACGCACGCGGGAAGAACTTCTCGATCGTCGTGATCAGCGAGGGCTGCGAGCTGCCGGGCATCGAGGACAGGGGCGACGTCGACCAGTTCGGCCACAAGCTGCTCGCAAAACGCGGCGTCGGCGAACGGCTCGGCCAGGAGATCGAGAACCGGACCGGGTTCGAGACGCGGGTCACGGTGCTCGGGCACGTCCAGCGCGGCGGCACCCCCACCGCCCGCGACCGGATCCTCGCGACCCGCTTCGGCCTCAAGGCCGCCGACCTGGTCGCGGAGGGGCGCTTCGGTCTGATGGCCGCGCTGGACGGCGACGACATCGTCGCCGTCTCGCTCGAAGAGGCGACCGCCGAGCTGAAGACGGTGCCCGCCGAGTGGTACGCGGTCGCACGAACCTTCTTCGGCTAGCGCGTCACAGCTCGGCGAGCGGGAAGCTGCGATGCACCCGCGGCGGTACGAGGAAGTTCTGGCGGTGCGTGGTCCGAAGGATCGAGTTGAAGCCCTGGTTCCGGTCGCGCGGCAGGAACGCGATCTTGCCGCCCGGCAACTGTCCGTCCATGGCGAGGCGGTTGCGCCGGAAGTCGTCGCCGGTCGGGTTGAAGACGACGAAGTGCACCCCCGCCGCCGGCAGCTCGCCGATCTCGTCGACGTTGCTCGACCAGGAGAACGGGTTGTCGACCGTGTTGAAGTCGGCGCGCACCGGGACCGCCGTGCCCCGCTTGTAGACGGTGCCGTCCTCGGCAACGACGTCGCGGTCGAGCCGTGAGGTCGTCTGGATCGATGCGCTGTGGCCGATGCGGCCGGAACGGCGGTAGTCGCGCCGCACGTCGGCGGCGCTCGACACGTCCTGCGGTCCCTGTGGCACGGTCTGCGTGTACTCCTTGACCTGCAGGTTCGGGCGAAACGCCGTCGTCACCCGCTCGTCGAAGGCGAAGTTGATGTACCACGCCTCCACGTCCTCGAAGATGTGCGAGAGGTGCATGTGGGTGCCGTGGCGGAAGTAGTCGCTACCGCGGAAATCGACGTAGCCGAGCGTCTCGAAGTTGGCGATCGTCCCGGGCCCCATTCCGGCGCGCTGCGTCGAGGTGAAGCCGAGGAAGAGCTCGGCCGTGTCGGGGATCAGGTCGGCGCCGGGCACCTGTGCCGCTTCCGCCATCCGCTTCGGCAGCGAGCGTCCTCCGTCGAATCCGCCGCCCGCGAACCCGCGGCGAATCGAATGGATCTCGATGAGCTTCGAGTCCTGCAGCCGCTTCGTCGCGTCGTCGATGTGGGCGCGCACGTCGGAGCGGATGAGAAATGCCACGTCGTTCGACTCGAGCCGCGTCTGCGGCGGATCGCTCTGGAAGCGCTCCGCGTCGAACACCACGGGCCTGCCGGCTCGACGGTCGTACGGCAGGTACCGGCGCAGGGCGTCGGGCGTCAGGCGGCGGAAGTACGGCAGCCCCCAGGCAACGGTCACACCCAGGCCCGCCGGCGTCGGCGCGTAGTCGCGGTCGAGGCCGCTGAGCACCTGCTCGAGCGATCCCTGAGCGTCGCGCAGGCCGGCGCGATCGGCGACGACCTGGGCGGTCAGTAGTTCGTCGTGGAGCGGCGGCACCAGCACTTCGACGCCGTTCGACTGGACGATCCGCACCCCGTCGAGGAGATGCTGCTCCGGCAGGAGCTTCCCGCCCGCGGCGCGCTGCGGGCCGCTCCCCGCCAGCTGGTCGACGAGCTCGTAGATGCCGGCCGCGCCGACGGCACCGGCCGCGGCACCGGCGAGAACCTGCTTCCGCGTCAGCTTCATCGGGTCGTGGGAGCGATCCGCAGGAGCGCCGCAAGCTCCTGACGCAGGTAGCGCACGACGTGATCGAAGGTGAGCGGCGGCGCGACGTGCTCCGAGAGCGTGTAGAGGTTGCCGTTCGCGCGCCAGACGAGCGCTGCATGCCAGAGATCCGCGTCCTGGTTGACCGTATAGAGGCGAGCGTTGATCCCGTTCGCCTGCACCCAGATCGTCGGCTGTGCAAAGCACGGAACGTTCACGCTGTCGACGCCCCCGGTGCGGCAGGTTGGAATCTTGGTGACACCGGGATACGCGCGCAGGTTCACGTGCAGTTCACCGCCCGCGGCGCCGCCACCGGTTTCCTGCCAGACGAAGCTCTCGAGGTAGCTGCGGTCGGGCGAGACGGAGTTGATGTTGTTCCACACCCCGCCGATCTGCCCGATCAGGGGGTCGGGGAGCCAGCCGGGGCAGTACACGGGGGCCTTGATCCGGTTCGCGAGCGCCTGCCAGCCGGCGCGGCCGGTGCAGTGCGGCTTCGGCGCGACCGCTGGAGCGGCCGCGGCCTTCTTCGCGCCCCCCGCGCAGCCCGTGGCGAGCAGTGTGCACAGCCCCAGGAGCAGGCAAACCGTGAGGAGCCCTCTCACGAGCGCCATGGTAGCCCGCCGAGCTTCTAGAAGCCCTGCGGCGGGCTTGGCGGCAGACGGTCGTGTCCGGCCCAGTCGACGCGGGGCGGCGCAAAGAGCTCGATCAGGGTGGCACCGGCCGGCCCCGAGCGCACCGAATGTGGGACGTTCGCCGGGATGATCCACGTCGCGCCGGGGCGAAGATCCCGGTCCTCGCCACCGATCCGGAAGGTCATCGAGCCACCGGTGAGGATCCCGATCTGCTCGTTCACGTGCGCGTGCTCCGGCACGTCGACGTTCGGCTCGAGCTCGATCTGCGCGAGCGTCGCCTCGGCGCCGTGCAATGCGCGCGCGACCAACCCGGGCCAGATCCGCTGCGGGGCGATCTCGTGAAGGTCGTCGAAGAACGTCATACGCCGATCGGGTGCCAGACCGTCTTCAGCTCGAGGAACGCCGAGATCTCGTACAGCGACTGGCTGTCGGCCTTGCCCGAAACGACACGCTTCACGTTCTCGGCGGCGGCGACCTCGAGTTCGGCGCGCAGGCCGTCGGCGCCCGTCACGTCGATCGCGTTCACGTCCATGTGGCTTGCGAGCCACGGTGCGAGCTCGGCGCGACGGCCGGTGAGCAGGTTGACGACGCCGGCGGGAACGTCGCTCGTCGCGATCGCCTCGGCGAGCTCGATCGCGACGAGCGGCTGCGTCTCGGAGGCGAGCGCCACTACAGCGTTGCCGCCGGTGAGCGCCGGCGCGATCCGCGAGACGAGACCGAGCAGGGGCGGGTCGTCGGGCGCGATCACCGCGACCACGCCGGTGGGCTCCGGAATCGTGAAATTGAAGTACGGCCCGGCCACCGGGTTCGTCCCGCCGAGCACCTGCGAGAGCTTGTCGGCGAAGCCGGCGTACCAGACGAAGCGGTCGATTGCTCGGTGCACCTCGTTCTCGCCCGAGCAGAGCGCCGCGAGCTCCGGCACGCGCGCCTCCATCATCTCGGCGACGCGGTAGAGAACCTGGCCGCGGCTGTAGGCGGTCGCTCCCGCCCACTTCGGCTGCCCGGCGCGCGCCGCCGACACCGCGTCGCGCACGTCCTTGCGCGAGGCGAGTGCCACGTTCTGGCCTTGCGCCTCGTAGGTGCGGCCGCTCTCGCTGCGCGGGAACGCGCCACCGATGTAGAGCTTGTAGGTCTTCTTGACGGGGATGCGGTTTCCCGCTCCGGCGCCGGCGGAGCCGGCGCCTCCGCTCCTGGGCGGTTCCGTCGAGCCTACACCGCCAGTCATTCGAACTCCAGGTACGGCTCCAGGCCGTGCAGGCCGCCTTCTCGGCCGAAGCCCGACTCCTTGTAGCCGCCGAAGGGGCTCGTCGGATCGAAGCGGTTGAACGTGTTCGCCCACACGACGCCGGCGCGCAGGTGCTGCGCCATCCAGAGGATGCGCGAGCCCTTCTCGGTCCAGACACCGGCGCTGAGGCCGTATGGGGTGTTGTTCGCCTTCTCCACCGCCTCCTCGGGCGTTCGGAAGGTGAGCACGGAGAGCACCGGCCCGAAGATCTCCTCCTGGGCGATCCGATAGCTCTGCGCGACGTTCGTGAACACGGTCGGCGCGAACCAGTAGCCCTGCTCCGGCAGCCGGCAGGGCGGCTGGTAGATCTCGGCGCCCTCCTCCCTGCCCGCGGCGACGAGCTCTTCGATCTTCTCGAGCTGCGCGCGCGAGTTGATCGCACCGACGTCGGTGTTCTTGTCGAGCGGGTCGCCGACGCGCAGGGTCGCCATGCGCTGCTTCAGCTTCTCGACCACGGGCTCGTAGATCGACTCCTGCACGAGCAGGCGCGAGCCGGCGCAGCACACGTGGCCCTGGTTGAAGTAGATGCCGTTGACGATCCCCTCGACGGCCTGGTCGAGCGCGCAGTCGTCGAAGACGATGTTCGCGGCCTTGCCGCCGAGCTCGAGAGTCAGTTTCTTGCCCGTGCCGGCGAGGCGGCGCTGGATCGCCTTGCCGACCTCGGTCGAGCCGGTGAACGCGATCTTGTCGACGCCGGAGTCGACGAGCGCCGCGCCCGTGGAGCCGTCGCCGGTGACGATGTTGATCACACCCGGAGGGAGCTCCGCCTGACGCACGATGTCGCAGAAGAGCAGCGCGGTCAGCGGCGTCGTCTCGGCCGGCTTCAGCACCACCGTGTTGCCGGCGGCGAGCGCAGGCGCGATCTTCCAGGCGAGCATCAGGATCGGGAAGTTCCACGGGATGATCTGCCCTGCCACGCCGACCGGCTTCGGCTGCCGGTTCGGGAACGCGTACTCGAGCTTGTCGGCCCAGCCGGCGTAGTAGAAGAAGTGCGCTGCCGCGAGCGGCAGGTCGACGTCGCGCGACTCCTTGATCGGCTTGCCGCCGTTCAGGCTCTCGAGCACGGCGAACTCGCGCGAGCGCTCGGCGAGGATGCGCGCAATCCGGAACAGGTACTTGGCGCGCTCCGAGCCGGGCAGCCTCGCCCAGCCCGGAAACGCCTCGCGCGCCGCGGCAACCGCCTGCTGCACGTCGGACTCGCTCGCCTGCGCGACCTGGGCGAGCGGCGCCTCGTCGCGCGGCGCGAGCGTCGTGAAGTGCTCCTTCGCCTCGAGCCACTCACCGCCGACGTACAGGCCGTAGCGCTCCTGCAGGCGCACGACGTCCGTCGACTCGGGCGCCGGGGCGTACGCCCAGCCGGCCGGAACCGGGCTGCGGTCGCCGCGCTTCTCGACCTCAGTCACGTGGTGTCCTAATCGACAGTGAAGTAGTCCTTCGACTGGTAGGCGCCCGTCTTCTCCTTGCGCAGCTGCATCAGGATGTCGTTGACGAGACTCGAGGCGCCGATCCGGTACAGGTCGGGCGTCAGCCAGTCGGGCCCGAGCGTCTCGTGCACCTGCACGAGGTACTGGATCGCGTTCTTCGACGTGCGGATGCCGCCGGCGGGCTTCATCCCGACCCTGCGGCCGGTCTCCTCGTAGACGTCTCGGATCGCCTCGAGCATCACGAGCTGCACGGGCAGCGTCGCCGCGCCCGGCAGCTTGCCGGTGGACGTCTTGATGAAGTCGGCGCCCGCGGCCATCGCGAGCAGGGAGGCGCGGCGCACGTTGTCGTAGGTGCCGAGCTCCGCCACCTCGAGGATCACCTTCAGGTGCGCATCGTTGCAGGCTTCCTTCACCTGCATGATCTCGTCGACAACCTTCCCGTAGCGGCCCGAGAGGAACGCGCCGCGGTCGATCACCATGTCGATCTCGTCGGCGCCCAGTGCGACGGCGTCTTCCACCTCCCTCAGCTTCACGTCGAGCGGGCTCTGGCCGGACGGGAAGGAGGTGGCGACGCTCGCGACCTTCACGCCGCTGCCGGCGAGGCGCTCCTTCGCGGGGGCGATCAGGTTCGGGTAGACGCACACCGCGGCGACGGAGGGAACGGTCGCGTCGCCCGGATCGGGACGAATCGCCTTGGAACACAGGGCGGCGACCTTGCCGGGCGTGTCAGCGCCTTCGAGCGTCGTCAGGTCGCAGCAGCGGAGCGCGAGCTCGAGCGCCCACACCTTCGCGTCCTTCTTGATCGAGCGCTTCGCAAGCTCGGCGGCCCGCTGCTCGACACCGACCTGGTCGATCGAGCCGATCCGGGGCAGCCGCTTCAGCAGCGGCAGCTCAAAACCTCTGGGGAGAGCGGGCGCCTGCGCCATCCTGCGAGTGTAGCCCCGGGCGAATCTCCGCAGACACAAGCCCTGAACTCAAACGGGGCCCGTTCGAGCCCCGTTCTCGGCATGCGGGGTTCTGCCCCCAGCTGGCAGCTACGCGGCTTCTTCCGAGCCACGCCCCTGTGCACGCTGCGCCGCGATCAGGTCGCGGAACCAGTAGAAGCTTCCTTTCGGCACTCGCTCGAGCGTCGCGTAGTCGATGTAGACGAGCCCGAACCGCTTCCAGTAACCCCAGGCCCACTCGAAGTTGTCGAAGAGCGACCAGGCGAAGTACCCGCGGAGCGGTACGCCCTGGGCAACGGCCTGCGCCGCAGCTGTGATGTAGCCCTCCAGGTATGCCTGGCGCTCCAGGTCGGAGACGCTGCCGTCGTGACCACGCACGTCGGGGAACGCCGCCCCGTTCTCGGTGACGTAGATGGCGGGCGGCGAGTAGTCCTGCTCGAGCCGCAGGAGCAGATCGTGCAGTCCCTCCGGCACGACCTCCCACCCCATGTCCGTGTGATCGACGTCTTCGCGGCGAACGATCTGCGACCGGTCGCCGTCCGCGGCGGCCGCGACGAGCGGCGAGGTGTAGTTGTTGACGCCGAGGAAGTCGATCGGAACCGAGATCGTCTCGAGATCGCCGTCGTGGATCTCCGGTGCGATCTCGGCCCACGCCTCGAGCATGTCCTGTGGGTAGCTGCCGCGGAAGATCGGGTCGAGGAACCAGCGGTTGTGGAAGCCGTCGACCCACTGTGCCGCCGCCGCGTCCTCGTCACTCGCGCTTTCCGCGTAGGCGTGGTCGAGGTTGAGCGTGATTCCGACCTCCGAACCGGGTGACGCGCCACGCAGGATCTCGACAGCGCGTCCATGCGAGAGCAGCAAGTGGTGCGCCGTGGCGAGCGCGTCGGCGTCGGAGGTGCGGCCCGGCGCATGATGTCCCCACGCGTGGCCGACCCAGGCGACGACCCACGGCTCGTTGTGCGTGATCCAGTGGCCGACCCGATCACCGAGCCGCTCCGCTACTGCGGTGACGTACTCGGAGAACGCGTCGACGGTCTCTCGCACAGGCCAGCCGCCGGCGTCCTCGATCGGCTGAGGCGTGTCCCAGTGGAAGAGCGTCACGAACGGCGTGATTCCGTTGCCGAGCAGCTCGTCGACGAGCCGGTCGTAGAAGTCGAGCCCCGCGGCGTTCACTTTCCCCCGGCCTGCGGGCACGATGCGCGGCCAGGCGATCGAGAACCGGAACGCGTCGAGCCCGAGCTCGCGCATCAGGAGAATGTCGTCGTGGTAGCGGTGATAGAAGTCGCACGCCACGGCCCCGGTGTCGCCGTTTCGGACCTTGCCGGGTGTTGCGCAAAAACGATCCCAGACGCTCTCGCCGCGACCATCCTCGTTCGCAGCTCCCTCGATCTGAAACGACGCGGTGGCCGCTCCCCACACGAAGTCGCCGGGAAGCTTGTCAACGAACGGGTTGGACATCTCGTTCCTCTCGTAGCTCGGATGATGGTGCGGTGACGTGGCAGCGCGCCGCATGCCCCGGGCGCGCGGTCACGAGCGGAGGTGTGACCGACCGGCAGACGTCGATCGCGATCGGGCAGCGGTCGCTGAAGCGGCAGCCCGGCTTCGGGTCGACAGCAGCGGTCTGACCGCCGCGGTGGATCTCGATCCGTTCGCGCTCGGCCGCGTGCGCGTCGGGGACGGAGGCGAGCAGCAGCTCCGTGTACGGGTGCAGGGGCTCCGTCAGCACCTGATCGACCGGCCCCTGCTCGACGATGTGGCCGGCGTACATCACGAGCAGGTCGTCGGCCACGTAGCGGGCGCTGGCGAGATCGTGCGTGACGTAGAGGAAGGAGAGGCCCTGCTGCTCCTTCAAGTCCCTCATCAGGTTGAGGATTCCGATGCGGATCGACACATCGAGCATCGAGATGGGCTCGTCCGCGATCACGACGCTCGGCTCGACGGCGAGCGCCCGGGCGATCGCGACCCGCTGGCGCTGGCCGCCCGAGACCTCGTGCGGGTACTTGTCGGCGATCTGCTCCGGCGGCACGAGGCCGACCCGCTCGAGCAGCTCGAGAACGCGCGCCTCGACCTGGTCGCCGTGTGCCAGCTTGTGGATGCGCAACGGTCGCTCGATGTGGTGGCGGATCGTCTTGACGGGATTCAACGAACCGAATGGGTCCTGGAAGATCATCTGCACCTGCGAGCGGTAGGCAAGAATCGCGCGGCGGCGGCGCTCGCGGGCGATGTCACGCCCGTCGAAGACCACGCTGCCCGAGGTCGGCTCGTAGAGGCGGACAAGGAGCCGCGCGACCGTGCTCTTGCCGCTGCCGCTCTCGCCGGCAAGAGCCGTGATCCGGCCCGGCTCGAGTGTGAAGCTGACGTCCTCGACCGCGTGGACCCGGCTGCGCCGGATCGCCCCGCCTGCCGCGAAACGCTTCGAGAGACCGCGCACCTCGAGCACGGACGCCCGCTTGGGCACGCTCACGCCGCTCCCTCGACCAGGTGGCAGGCGACCTGGTGGCTGGGCGAGATCTCGCGCAGGATCGGCCGCTCCGTGGTCTGGCGGCGGTACAGCACGGCGTCCTCCGGCCGGCAGTGGGGGCAGCGCGGGTGGAACCGGCAGCCGCTCGGCGGCGCGGAGAGATCGGGGGGCGCGCCGCCGATCCCGCTCAGGCGCTCGAGCGGCCCGCGCAGCGGCGGGAAGGACTCGATCAGACCGGCCGTATACGGATGACGGGGCTGCCTGTTCAGCTCCGCGGCCGGCGCCGACTCGACGATCTCGCCCGCGTACATGATCGCCACGCGGTGGGCGAGCTCGAGCAGAAGCGAGAGGTCGTGCGTGATGAAGAGGACGGCGAAGCCGAGCTCCGCCTGGAGGTCGCGCACCTGCTGGAGGATCTCGCGCTGCACGACGACGTCCAGCGCCGTTGTCGGCTCGTCCATGATCACGAGCTCCGGCTCGAGCGCGAGTGCCATCGCGATGATCACACGCTGCCGCATCCCGCCGGAGAGCTGATGCGGGTAGCTGCGGAGCCGCCCCCGGTCGATCCCGACGAGCTCGAGCAAGTCGCCCGCGCGCGCGAGCGCATGCCTCTTCGAGATCCGCTCGTGCGCGTGCATCATGTCGACGAACTGCTCGCCCACGCGCATCACGGGGTTGAGCGCGTTCATCGCGCTCTGGAAGACCATCGAGACGTTCCGCCAGCGGAACTTGCGCAACTCCTCCGTGCTCTTCCCGACCATGTCCTCGCCGTCGAACACGACCCGCCCGCCCGCAAGCTTCGCGGGCGCGTGCAGGACCTGCATGACTGCGTTCGCGAGCGTGCTCTTGCCGCAGCCCGACTCGCCGGCCAGGCCGACGATCTCGCCACGTCCAACCGTGAGGCTGACGCCGTCGACCGCGCGGACCGTGCGCGCCGGCGTCACGTACTCGACGACGAGCTGCTCGACCGAGACGAGCGGGTGGGCGTCCCCCGCGCGACTCGCGGAGGCCGGGCTCGGAACCATCGTCGTCACGCCGGGCCCTCGGCGCGCACGGCCGCCCGCCCGGAAAGGAGCGCTGCGAAGAGCCGCCGCAGCAGGTGCCGGCGCTGCCGCACCTCGTCGCGCAGGCGCGGGTTCGAGATCTCGTCGATCCCGGCGAGGATCAGCGTCAGGCCGAGCACCGTGATCACGAGCGCGAGCCCCGGGAAGACAAACGGCCACCACTCGCCCTGAAGCACCGACGAGTTCGTCTGCGCCCAGTAGAGCGTCATCCCCCAGCTCACGTGCGTGGCGTCGCCGAGCCCGAGGAACTCGAGGCCGGAGTCGACGAGCAGCGAGACGTAGAAGACCAGCACGAATCCGGCCGCGATGCGGCTGATCATGTTCGGCATGATCTCGCCGAACACGATGCGCCGTGTCGACTCGCCCGCCACCTTTGCGGCGAGCACGAAGTCGCGGCCTTTCAGCGTCAGCGCCTGCCCGCGCAAGATCCGCGCCTCGAACGACCACAGCGTCAGCCCGAGGATGAGGATCATCGTGGTCATGCCGCGGCTCTTCAGATAACTGGAGATGACGACCAGGAGCGGGATCGTCGGGATGACGAGGAAGACGTTGATCAGGAAGTTGATCGCCTCGTCGACGATGCCGCCCGAATAGGCGGCGAGGATCCCGAGCGTCGTCGCAAGCACCGTCGCGAGAGCGCCGGCGGCCGCCCCCAGGAGCAGCGAGCGGCGGGCGCCGACGACCACCTGCGAGAAGATGTCGCTCCCCTGGTCGGTCGTCCCGAACAGGTGATGCCACGACGGCGCCTGCCGCGCGTCGAGGAGGCTGAAGGCGGTCGGATCGGGCACCGAGATCAGCGGTGCGATCACCGCGATCACGATCATGAACCCGACCATCACGAGGCCGAGGCGCGACTTCGGGTTGCGAAGCAGCAGCCACATCCAGCCCGGGAGCACGATCCGGCGAGGCACCTAGGCGTTCCTCACGCGCGGGTCGAGGACGAGGTTCAGCATGTCCATGATGAAGTTCGACGCGATCACGCAGAGCGCGAAGACGAGCAGGAGCGCCTGCGTGAGCGGGTAGTCGTTGCCGAGCGCCGCTTGCTGCAGCGTCAGCCCCGCTCCCGGGTAGCTGAAGACATACTCGATGAAGACGAGACCGCCGACGGCGCCGGCGAACTGCGCGGCGAAGCCGTTCAGCGGCGGCAGGATCGCGTTGCGGCCGGCGTAGCGCGTCATCACGCGACGGTCGCGCAGGCCCTTCGCATGCGCCATCGCGACGTAGTCGTCGCCGATCGTGTTGATCATCACCGTGCGCATGTTCAGCACCCAGCCGCCGGTGTAGGCCGCGACGATCACGAGAATCGGCAGCTGTGCGTGGCGGAAGGCACTCGACAGGAACGCCCAGTTGAAGCCGGGCACGAGGTCGGAGTCGTAGGCGTGCTGGATCGGGAACCAATGCAGCTTGAGCCCGAGGAAGTAGATCCCGATCAGGCCGGTGAAGAACGCCGGGAAGGCCGACAGCGCCATGAAGACCGGAACGACGACCGAGTCGAAGCCGCCGCCGCGGCGCCACGCGGCAATCATCCCGATCGTGATCCCGAGCGCGAACGAGATGATGAATGCGACCCCGACGAGGAAGATCGAGTAGGGCAGCACCCGCCCGACCACTTCGGAGACCGGCGCCGGGTAGTTGGACGTCGAGACGCCGAAGTTCAGGTGCGCAAGCCGGTGCAGGTAGATGACGTAGTCGTGCCAGATGGAGCCGCCACCGCCGCCGAGCAGTGCCTCATAGGTCTTGATGATCCCAGGGTTCGACTGGATCTGCGACGGCGAGAGGTGTTGGAGCACGCCGCCGATCGGGCTGCCGGGCATCAAACGCGGCAGCAGGAAGTTGAGCGTCGACGCCACCCAGACGGCGAACACGTAGAACGCGACGCGGCGAAGAAAGAAACGCATGGCTGGGATCGTCCTTCCAAAGCGCTGGGGGGGCGGGGTCACCCCGCCCCCCCAGCCTCTTCGAGGGTTCTACCTACTGCCCGGCCTTGCCGCCGGAACAGATGTGCGTGAAGGACAGGATGTTGTCCGGATACGTGCTGAAGATCGGGTCACCGAAGTGATCCTTCGGCGAGTCGAAGCAATGGAAGTACTTCGTGCTGTAGGTCGACCAACGCGGGCCGATGAAGAGCGGCACGATCGGGAGCTGCGCGAGCCAGAGCTTCTCCAGCTGCGTCGCGATCTTGTGCTGCGTCGCCGTCGAGAGGGTCGACTTCCACTGGTTGAGCAGCGTTGTCGCCTGGGCGTTCTGGTAGTGCTCCCAGTTGCCCGTGTTCGTCGCGTCCTGACCGGGCGCGATGTACGAGTTCGCCGAGAAGTTCGAGTTGAAGAAGCCGTATGGCGAGCCCTGGGAGGCGTTCTGCCAGAGCAGCGTCGGGTTCTTCGTGCTCGACGCGTTCGGATACCACGAGTTCCAGTCCGGCTCGAGTGCAACGCTCGAGTTGATGCCGATCGCCTGGAGGTTCTTCGTGATGATCTGGTTCGATGCGACCCAGTCCGACCAGCCCGAGATCACGTGGATGTCGAGGTTGACCGGGTTGCCCTTCGGGTCGAGCAGCTGGCTTCCCTTGTAGGTGAAACCGGCGTCGGTGAGCGTCTTCTTCGCCGCCGTCACGTTGTACGCGGCGAGCGCATTCGCCTGGGCCTTGACACTCGAGTCCGTGACCCACTGCGGGAAGAGCCCTCCCAGCCCGATGGCGTCGGTCGGCGGTGCGTAGCCGTACTCGCCGAGCTTCGAGACGGTGTTGCGGTCGATCGCCTGCGAGAGCGCCTTGCGGAACGCCACGAGGCTGTACGGGTACTGCGTGTCGTCGAAGACGAGCGAGACCGGGTACGCGGTCGTCGCGTAGAACGAGTGGAAGTGCGCCGGATCCTTCGCCTCGTACGCCTGTGCGACGTTCGGGACGAAGTTGTGCGTCCAGTCGACCTGACCGCTCTGGATCAGTGCCAGCGCGGCGTCGTTCGAGGCGGCCTGGACGTACTCGAGGCACGGGATCAGCGGCTTGCCCGCCAGCCAGTAGTGCGGGTTCTTACCGAACACGTAGTCCTGGGTCGTGAACCGGGCGATCTGGTTGAACGGGCCCGAACTGACAGGATGCGGGTTCGTGAACGTCGCCGGGTTCGCGATCTTCTTCCAGATGTGCTGCGGCACCACGATCGCACCGTTCAGCGTCGAGGCGATGAACTGCGAGTCGACCGTCTTCAGCTTCATGACCACCTGGTAGGGGCCCTTCGCGGTGATCGACGCGATGTTCGTGTCGGGACGCGAGAAGCCGACGATGTCCATCGTCTTCTGCTGGGTGGTGTTGTCGCCGCCCTTCAGGCTGTAGACGACATCGGCCGAAGTGAGGTGCTGGCCGTCGGACCATTTGACGTTCTGCGCGATGTTCAGCGTCAGCGTCTTGTTCCCGTTCGACCACTGCCAGCTCGTCGCGAGCCACGGCACGGCCGGGAGGCCGCCTTCGGGCGAGATGATGAGCGGCTCGTACATTGCGCCCTTGATGAACTGCCCGCTCGGCAAGCCGGTCGCCGTGTACGGGTTGAAGTTCCTGACGAATGCCGGGTCACCCGAGCCCGTCATGACGAGACACGTGTGGGCGGCGGACGAGACGGTGGCCGCCTGGCGTGCGGGGGCGGCAGCCGAGACGGTCGCGATCACGAGGACGGCGAGAGCCGCGAGCGCTCCGGCAGCTGCGGCGGCAAGACCAAGCCGGAGCCGCTGCGGAGACCGCGTGGACCTTGACATGTTCCCTCCCTTTCTCGCCGCTTTCGGGCGGCGGGCGGAAAAACGTGCTGCGAAGTTTCCGGGAATTCCCGGGAACGGTAATCAGGTTTGACCCGGTCTGTCAACCGCCAGGTCACCGCCAAGCGCGAGGAGAATCGCTAAAACAGTGGCGCAGACTGCCTGAAAGCGTTTACAGTAGAGGCGTGGCCCAGACCGACACGCACCCGGACGGACCGCGGTTCCGCGGCCGCACCACGATCCGCGACATCGCGGATCTCGCCGGCGTGTCGATCGCGACCGTCTCCCGGGTCCTGAACGACCGGCCCGACGTCGCGCCGAACACGAGGGAGACTGTGCTCCAGGTCGTGCGCGAGCGGGGCTTCAACCGCAACCGCACCGCGCGCGGGCTCTCGAACGGGCGCACCGGCTTCGTCGGGCTGATGCTGCCGCTGATCGCGGACGCCTACTTCGGGCCGATCCTGAGCGGTGCGGCGGAGGCTCTCTACGAGGCCGATCTGCGCATCGTCCTCTGCCCGACGCTGCACGAGCACGACCGCGAGGTCTCCCTCCTCGAGCACCTCGTCAGCGAGTCGACCGACGGCGCGATTCTCATGCTGCCCGAGGAGTCCGAGGAGGAGCTGCTCGCGCTGCAGGCGCAGGGATACCCGTTCGTCGTCGTCGACCCGCGCGAACGTCCCCCGGACGGCATCGCGTGCGTCTCCGCCATGCACGCCTCGGGCGCACAGCAGGCGACGGAGCATCTCCTCCAGCTCGGGCATCGGCGAATCGCAGCGATCGCGGGCGCCGAGCACTGGTACGCGACCGAGGAGCGCCTGCTCGGGTTCCGCGCCGCTCTCGCGGGCGCCGGCATGTTTCCCGACCCTGAGCTGATCCGGTTCACGGACTGGCAGGTGCAGCGAGGCGTCGAGGTCGCCGACGAGCTCCTCTCGCTGCCGAATCCGCCGACCGCGATCTTCGGGTTCAACGACAACGTCGCGATCGGTGCGCTCAACGCCGCGCGCGCGCGCGGTCTTCGCGTGCCGGAAGACATCTCGATCGTCGGGTTCGACGACACCGCGCAGGCGGAGATCGTCACCCCGAAGCTGACGACGGTCCGCCAGCCGCTCGCCGAGCTCGGCCGCACCGGCGTCAGCTTGCTCAACCGCCTGATCGACGGGCAACGGCTCGATGCACTGCGGATGGAGCTCTCGACGACACTCGTCGTCCGGGCCTCGACGGGACCGGTGCCGCAGAGAGGACGCAACGCGTAGAACGGCGTTCGCCGGCGCGCTCGTGCTGGCGGCGATCTCCGCCGTGCTCGCGCTTGCGGACCGCGGCGGCAGCGCCGCCTACAACGTGCATCCACTCGTCTCCGACGTCACCGGAGGGGCGATCCACACCGATCCCGCGCTCGTCAACGCGTGGGGCCTGGCCGCGAGTGCCACCGGCCCCTGGTGGACGGCCAACGAGGCGCGCGGCTCGAGCACCGTCTACACCGGCTCGGGACAGAAGTCAGCCTTGACGGTGCGAGTCGACGGCGGCCCGACCGGCGTCGTCTACAACGGCGGCACCGGCTTCGTGGTGCACGGCGGCGGGCGATCCGACCCGGCGCGCTTCGTCTACGCCTGTGAGGACGGGAAGCTTCGCGCCTGGACGCCGACCGTCCCCACGGGCTGGTCGAACCAGGCGGTCGTCGCCGTCGACGACGGCGGGGCGGCCGCACTGTTCCGCGGCATCGCCCTGGTGGGCGGCCGGTTGTACGCCACGGACTTCCACAACGCCCGCGTCGACGTCTTCGACCGCCGCTGGCGGCGCGTCAGGATTCGTGGAGCCTTCGCGGACGCCCGGATTCCGGCGTGGTATGCGCCGTTCGGCATCCAGGCGATCGGCGGCCACCTGCTTGTCACCTACGCGTTCCGCGCGCCGGTGGATGGGAACGACGCACCGAGCGGGGGTTTCGTCGACGAATTCACGCCGGACGGTCGCCTGGTCGCGCGGCTTCCGTCTGCGGGCCTGAACGAGCCGTGGGGCGTGGCGCTCGCCCCCGAGTCGTTCGGCCGCTTCGGCGGGGATCTCCTGGTCGGGAACTTCGGCGACGGGACGATCCGCGCCTACCGGCACGACGGCGACCAATGGCGCTACCGCGGCGAGCTCGACACGCCGGGCGGGAAACCGATCGTCCAGAGCGGTCTCTGGTCGATCGCGTTCGGCAACGGCGAAGATGCCGGCCCGCGGAGCACGCTGTTCTTCACCGCGGGCCCACACACCTGGCGGGGCCCAACCGAGCAGTCCGTCCACGGTCTGCTCGGCGCGATCACCCCTTCCTAGCTGAGGCTCTGTCTAAAGCCCCAGCCGCTCGAGCATGGTCTGGTTGCGGCGCCACTTCGGCGACGCCTTCACCTGCAGCTGCAGGTACACCGAGTGGCCGACGAGCGCCTCGATGTGCGGACGGGCGCCGCGGCCGATCTCGCGCACCATCGTGCCTCCCTTGCCGATCAGGATCTGCTTCTGACTCTCGGTCTCCGTGTAGAGCCGAACGTGCACGTGCTTGTCGGCGATCTCCACCACCTCGGCGGTGATCGCGTGCGGCAACTCCTCCTTCAGGAAGCGCAGCGCCTGCTCGCGCACGAGCTCGGCGATCCGGGCCTCGAGCAGCATGTCTGTGTCGGTGTCGGCGGAGTAGTACATCGGACCTTCCGGTAGCAACGAGATCAGGTCGGAGCGCAACTCGTCGATCCCATCCCCGGTCAGTGCACTCACCGGATGCAATGCGTGGAAGTTGCCGAGCACCGCGGCCTGCTTCATCTGCGAAGCGATGTGCCCCGCCTTCAGGCGGTCGACCTTGTTGACCACGATGATCACCGGGACACCGAGCGAGAACACGCGCCGCCCGACGAACTTGTCACCTGCTCCTATGCGGTCGCGCGCGCTGACGACCACCATGATCACGTCGACGTCGCTCGCAATCGTCTCGTCGACTCGATCCTGCATGCGCTCCGTCAACGTGTCGATCGGCCTCTGCCATCCCGGCAGGTCGACCAGGACGAGCTGCGCCTCGGCGGTCGTATAGATGCCGCGGATCTGGTGACGCGTCGTGTGCGGCTTGTCGGAGACGATGGCGACCTTCGTGCCCGTGAGCGCGTTCACGAGCGTCGACTTGCCGACGTTCGGACGGCCGGCGACGGCGACGAAACCCGACCTCAAGGTCACCCGCTCCCGGCGACGGTGGGCAGCTCCCACGTGTCGGGCAGGAGCTCCGCCGCGGTGACCGTCGCGACCGTGCCGTCCTCGCGCCGGTAGGAGACCTCGGGGATCCGCCATTCGCAGAGCCACTGCCGGCAGCCGCCGCAGGGCGACGCGGTGATGCCGATCGCCACGATGTCGCCCGGCTTGCAGCCGGCCGCCGCCGCCGCCCCGATCGCGGTCTTCTCCGCACACTGCGTCAGCGAATAGGCGGCATTCTCGACGTTCACACCCGTGAACTCACGACCGTCCGCCGTGCGGACGACTGCACCGACGAAATAGTTCGAATACGGCGCGTACGCGTTCCGCGCAGCCGCCTCGGCCTTTTCGACAAGCGCGCTGATCCCCGTTCCAGCGGCGGCCAAGCCGCCACCTCCGCTCGTCGAGCCTGTGCCGCTCATGAGAACACCTGAAAGACGACGAGTGCGGCGAGCGCGCCCACCAGGGCACCATAGGTCACCTCGAGCGCCGAGTGCACACCCGATTCGACCCTGGTCTGTGCGACGAGGAACGCCATCACGAACGCAATCGTCGACACGACGAAACGCTCGTTGCCGCCCGCGACGTAGGTCACGGCCATCCAGCCCGCGAATGCAAGCGCCGCGTGGCCCGACGGCAGGCCGCCGCGCAGCGGGCTGCCGCGCCCGGTGTACGCCTTGGTCGCGATCACGATGATCACCGTCAGCACGAGCGCCACGAGCGTCAACTGGGCGGGGGCATCCCGCAACCGCTCGAGCAGCCTCGAAGAGCGGTCGGCGACCTTACCGGCGAACACGAGATAGCCGACGACGACCGCATTCACCGTTGCGATCAACACGGCGCCCGCCGCAATGTCCTTGGCGAGCTTCGCCATCGGGTCGAACGACGTGGTCGCGATGTCGATCGCCGCCTCGATGCCGGTGTTCAGCATCTCGGCGATCAGCACGAAGGTGATCGAGATCAACAGCGCGATCAGCTCGAGCTTTGCCACGTTCACGATCAGCGCGGCGATCAGCACGACGAACGCGACAGCGAAGTGGATGCGTAGGTTCCGCTGCACGCGGAGCACGTGGATGATTCCTTCGGACGCGTTGTTGAAGGAGTCGAAGACTGTCGGCGAACGCCGTGCGGTCATGGCAGAAGCTCCTGTTCACGGGATTCCATCGCGTCACCGTGGTCGTACCCGAGCAGATGCAGCAGCCCGTGGGTCAACGGCCAGCTCCAGTCGTCGCCCACGATCTGCGGGCACAAGACGACGTCCCCGAGCGCACGCGGGACTCCCCCGGGCACCTCCTCGCGCCCGTCGATCGGAAACGAAAGGACGTCGGTCGCCTCATCCTCTCCGAGATGGTCCCGCTTCAACCCGCGCATCTCCTCCAGCCCGACGAACGCAATGCCGAGCTCTCCTTCGTCGATCCCTTCGGCGTGCAGGACGCGGCTCGCCAACTCCACAGCACTGCCCTCGTCGACCTGGATGCCGCTGCGATTCTCGACTTCGATCGAGATCATCGGTTGCGCTCGTCGGTGTGCTCCTTGTAGGCCTCGACGATCCGCTGCACGAGCTTGTGCCGGACGACGTCCTTGTGGTCGAACTCGACGAACTGGATTCCGTCGATGTCCACGAGCACGTCACGAACGTGCACGAGCCCCGACCGCTGCTCGCGCGGCAGGTCGATCTGCGTGATGTCGCCGGTGACGACGACCTTGGAGCCGAAGCCGAGACGGGTCAGGAACATCTGCATCTGCTCGGGCGACGTGTTCTGCGCCTCGTCGAGGATGATGAAACTGTCGTTCAGGGTGCGGCCGCGCATGAAGGCGAGCGGCGCCACCTCGATCGTGCCGCGCTCGATCAGGCTGTTCGCCTTGTCGGGGTCGAGCATGTCGTAGAGCGCATCGAAGAGCGGACGCAGGTACGGATCGACCTTTGCCATCAGGTCGCCCGGCAGGAACCCCAGCCGTTCGCCCGCCTCGACGGCGGGGCGGGTCAGGATGATCCGCGAGACCTCGCGCTCGTGCAGCGCCGCCACGGCGAGCGCCATCGCGAGGTACGTCTTGCCGGTGCCGGCCGGGCCGATCCCGAAGGTCACGGTCGAGCGCCTGATCGAGTCGACGTAGCGCTTCTGGGTCACCGTCTTCGGGGCGATCTTCTTCCCACGATGGCGCCAGACGACGGCGTCGAAGACCTCGCGCACGTCCTGCCCGGCCTCGAGCGTGCCCAGGACCGCGTCCACCGTGTGACCGCCGATCTGGTGGCCACCCTCGACCAGCTCGACGAGCTCGTCGATCACGGCCCGGGCGCTCTCGATGTGCTGCTCGTCGCCCTCCAGCGTCAGCTGGTTGCCGCGCAAGCGCACGGTGCACTGCAGTCGCTCGCGAAGCGCCTCGAGGACGCCGTCCGTGATTCCGGCCAGCTCGGCCGCGACCGCGTTCGAAACCTCGAGAGTTTCCTGCATCTCCGCCAAGTGTAGGTTGCCGGGATGGGGCGCAAGTGGTGGACGCTCGTGGCGGTCTGTACCGCCACTTTTATGTTGCTGCTCGACATCACGATCGTGAACGTCGCGCTGCCGGCGATCGCGCGGGCTCTCCATGCCTCGTTCTCCGACCTCCAGTGGGTGGTCGACGCCTACGCGCTCGCGCTCGCGACCTGTGTCCTCACGGCCGGCTCGCTCGCCGACCTCTTCGGCCGCAAGCGAGTGTTCCTGATCGGCGTGGTCCTGTTCACGATCGCCTCGGCCGCCTGCGGGCTCTCCAACGACGCCCTCTTCCTGATCATCGCGCGCGGCGTTCAGGGCCTCGGCGGGGCGATGATGTTCGCAACTGCGCTCGCGCTGCTCTCGCAGGAGTTCCACGGCAAGGAGCGTGGCACCGCGTTCGGGATCTGGGGCGCGACGGTCGGCGCGGCCGTCGCGATCGGGCCGCTCGTCGGCGGCGTGCTGACGACGGGGCTCTCATGGCGCTGGATCTTCCTCGTCAACATCCCGATCGGCGTCGCCGCGGTGACGCTCTCGGCCAGGCAGTTGCACGAGTCGAGCGATCCGGAGCACAGCCGGCTCGACCCGATCGGCCTGGTGACGCTGACGGGCGGACTGCTGACCTTGATCCTCGCGCTGATCGAGGGGAACCGCAGAGGCTGGTCGAGCGGCCTGATCGTCGGGCTCCTCGCGGCGGCCGCCGTGTTGCTCACCCTCTTCGTCGTGTCGCAGGCCGTCGAACGCACGACGATGGTCGACCTCTCGCTCTTCAAACGCCCGGCGTTCGTGGGCGCCCAGGTGACCGCCTTCTCGATCTCGTCGTCGATGTTCGCGATGTTCCTCTACCTGACGTTGTACCTCCAGGACGTCCTCGGCCTCTCGGCGCTGAAGACCGGGCTCGTCTTCCTACCGCTGAGCGGCGTCTCGTTCCTCGCCGCTCCGGTCGCCGGCCGGCTTTCGGCACGCTTCCCGATCAGGATCCTGCTCGGCAGCGGCCTCGCGCTGAACGCCGTGGCGCTGTGGTCGATGAGCGGTGTCACGACGTCGTCGCACTGGAGCGCACTGATGCCAGGCTTCCTGATCGGCGGCGTCGGAATCGGCCTCGTCAACGCGCCGCTCGCCTCGACCGCCGTCTCGACGGTGCGCCAGGAGCGCGCGGGCATGGCCTCGGGGATCAACAACACATTCCGGCAGCTCGGGATCGCGACGGGGATCGCCGCCCTGGGAGCGATCTTCGCGGGCAAGGTCGACCCGGCCGCCTTCTCGCCGCATGCAAGCGAGGCGGCCCGCGCCTCGTTCGTCTCCGGCTTCCACGACATCCTGCTCGTTGGCGCCGTCGTCGCCGGCTGCGGTGCGGTGCTCGCAACGGCGCTCGTCCGGCGACAAGACTTCGTCGCCTCAGGACCGTCCCGCAGCTGAAGAAGGCTAGGCGAGCTTTTCGCGCACGAACTGGCTGACCGCCGACCCGTCTGCGCGGCCCGCGATCTGCGGCATCACATCGGCCATCACACGGCCCATGTCGCGCATGCTCGTGGCCTTGTTCTCGGCGATCGCATCGTCGACGATCCGCTCGATCTCCTCCTCGGAGATCGGCTCCGGCATGAACTCCTCCAGGACGGCGAGCTCTGCCTCTTCCTGCTCGGCCCGGTCGGCGCGGCCGCCCCCGCGGAACGCCTCGGCGGCTTCCTGCCGCTTCTTGCGCTCGCGCTGCAGCACCTGCAGCTCCTCGTCGTCGGAGAGCGGCCGCAGCAGCTCCTTCTCGGCGGATTTGAGGCTGGAGAGAATCAGGCGCAAAGCGTCGCGGCGCTCGTTGGCGCGCGCGCGCATCGCGTCCTTGACCTCCTCCTCGAGGCGTCCGATCAGGCTCACAGGTCTCTCTCCAGCAGCATGTTGCCCCCGAGGATATGCCAATGCAGGTGAAAGACCGTCTGTCCACCGCCACGACCGACGTTCACGACGACGCGATAGTCCTCGAGCCCGACCTTGCGGGCGGTGTCGGCGACGAACTCGAGCATGCGCTTCGCCTCCTCGGCATCGAACTCCGCGATGTCGCGAAACGTGTCGATGTGACGCTCGGGGAGCACGAGCACGTGCACCGGCGCGAGCGGGTTGATGTCGTTGACGGCGACGAAGCCGTCGGCACGGTGCACGTGGTCGCCCTCGCGAACGAGCATGCAGAACAGGCAGGTGTCAGGCTGCTCGGCCAATGATTCCCTCCTCGGTGACGGCAGCCGCGCGGACGCGGACGATCTCGCCGACGGGCGCGTCGACGAGCCACGGCGTGTAGTCGTCGCCGTAGCCGCGCCCTGGGCGGTCGACGAGCACGCGGTCGTCGACCTTGCGGCTCCAGCGGCGCAGGCAGAGCTCGTGCGAGAGCGCGCGCAGCGCGGCGCCGCGTTCCTTCTTCAGCTGCGGCGGCACCGGGTCATCCTGCGCGGTCACGGTGCCCGGGCGCGGCGAGTAGGGGAAGACATGCACCTTGGTGATCCCCGCACGCTGGACGGTGTCGAGCGTGCGTGCGAACGCTGCGTCGTCCTCGGCGGGGAAGCCGACGATCACGTCGCTCGTCAGGTTGAACTCGCCGGCGAGCGGGGCAAGCCGGCGCAGATAGGCGTCGACACCGTAACGGCGGCGCATCGCGCGCAGCACGCCGTCGTCGCCGGACTGCAGCGGCACGTGCAGGTGCTTGGTGACCGCGGGCGTCTGGCGCAGCGCGGCGACCAGCGCGTCCGAGACGTGGTTGATCTCGATCGAGCTGAGACGCAGGCGCTCGAGCCCGGGTGTCTCCCCCGCGGCTCGTACAAGCCGGGGCAGGTCGTACCCCGCAGCGCGGTCGCGAAAGCAACCGAGGTTGATCCCGGTCAGCACCACCTCGCGGTGCCCCTGGGCGACGCGGCGGCGAATCTCGCCGAGCACGGCCTCGGCGCTGCGACTGCGCGAGGCGCCGCGCACCAGCGGGATCACGCAGAAGTTGCACGAGAACGAGCAACCGTCCTGGATCTTCACGAACGCCCGCACGCGGTCGATGCGCGCGTCGGCCTGCACGCAGCCGATCGCCCCCACGTCTCCGGCGACGAACGCGGCCGTCCCCTCGCTGCGCTTGGCGACCACCGTCACGTTCGCGGGCAGCCCGGCGAACGCGTCGCCCTGCAGATTCGCGCCGCAGCCGGTGAGGTAGACGCGCTCGTGGTTGCGCGCGGCGCGAGCCGCCGCCTTGCGGCTCTTCGCGACGGCCTCGTTCGTGACGCAGCACGTGTTGATGACGGCGACGTCGGCGTCAGCGCGCTCGGCGTGCCCGTCGCGGAGCAGTGCCTCCCGCACCTCGTGAACGTCGGCATGCGAGACCTTGCAGCCGAGGAAGTCGACGCGAAACGTCGCCATCGCCGAATCGTACGGTGTTACGCGCGCACGTACAGATCGGCCGCCCAGCCCTCGAGCGCGTGCCGGTCGACGTGCCGGTAACCGGCGAGCTCGGGCTCCGCCGAGGCGAAGTAGCCGGACGTGACGAGCGTCCCTGCGTCGAGGCGGGCGGGCAGCGCCTGGACCGAGTCGAGCGAGATGTTGGCGACCGCGACCGCCGCGGGCGGAAGCGGCTCGCCGGCCGCGACGAGGCGGGCATCCACCTCGACGCCGTTCACGCGGGCGTTCTCGTGCGTCGCCTCGATCGACGGCTCCTCGATGTCGACGCCCACGACGGGCGCGAACCCGAGGAGCGCCGCGGCGATCGAGAGCACGCCCGAGCCGCAACCGACGTCGAGCAACGATCCGCGCTCGAGCTCCTGCAGGAAGCGCAGGCAGAGCTGTGTCGTCGGATGCGAACCGGTGCCGAAGGCGCGTCCCGGATCGACGACGACCGCGAGGGCATCGCCGGGAGGCGTCTCCCACGGCGGGCCGACCCACAGCGAGCCGACACGGACGGGCCGGTGGAAGACGCGCCAGCGGTCCTCCCAGCCCGCTTCGACGTCGGCGGCGTGCACGCCGCCGAAGAAGTGCCACAGGCGCTCTTCCCCGGCCGCGTCGGTGTACGCCGCGAGTTCGACGCTGCCGCCGGGACGGTCGACCTCTTCGAAGCCCGCCGGAAAGAGCTCGAGCATCGTTGCGCGGGCCTCCTCGAGCCGGGCAGCGCCGATCTCGACCGCGACTCTGCGCAGACCGGTCAGCGGAACGCGCTCTTCAGCTTCTCGAAGAAGCTCTCGTCGTGGCGATAGGTGTGCTCGTCGCTCGCCGCTTCGAAGGCCTCCAGCAGGCTGCGCTGCTCGTCGCTGACTCGGCGCGGCACCGAGACGTTGACGAGGACGCGGTGGTCACCGCGGCCGAACCCCTGCAACACCGGCATCCCCTTGCCGCGCAGGACGCGCACCTCGCCGGGTTGTACGCCGGCGGGAAGCTCGAGCTCGGTCTGACCGTCGAGCGTCTCGACCGTCATTGTCGCGCCGAGCGCAGCTTCGACGATCGTCAGGTCGACCTGCGAGTAGATGTCGTTGCCTTCGCGCACAAAGCGCGGATCGGGCTTGACGCGCACGAGGACATAGACGTCGCCGGCGCGACCGCCGAGCGCGCCCGCGTGCCCGCGGCCGGAGACACGGATGCGCTGCCCGTCGTGGATGCCCGCCGGGATCTCGACGTCGAGCTCGCGTGACTCAACGACCCGACCCGCCCCGTCGCAGGCAGTGCACGGATGCTCGACGATCTGGCCGTGACCACGGCATTCCGGGCACGTCTGCGCGCGGACGAACTCACCGAAGACGCTCCGTGAGACCTGGTGCAGGCGCCCGTTCCCCTTGCAGCGCGTGCAGGTGACCGGTCGCGTGCCGGGCTCGACCCCGTCGCCGCCGCATGTCTCGCACGGCACCGCGACCTCGAACGGCACCGAGACGGTCGTCTTGTGCGCCGCGTCGACGAGCTCGATCGCGACCTCCGCCCCGACATCGCCGCCGCGCTGCTGCCCGCCGCCGCGGCCCCCGAAGACATCGTCGCCGAAGAACGCGGCGAACAGGTCGCTGAGCCCGCCGACGTCGAAGTGCGTCGGCGTGAACCCGCCCGAGCGCAGTCCGGCGTGGCCGTAGCGGTCGTACAGCGCGCGCCGCTCCGAGCTCGACAGGACCTCGTAGGCCTCCGTCACCTCGCGGAAGCGCAGCTCGGCGTCCTCATGCTCCGAGACGTCCGGATGCAGCTCACGGGCGAGCTTCCGAAAGGCCTTCTTGATCGTTGTGTCGTCGGCGTCGCGCGCGACCCCGAGCAGCTCGTAGTAGTCGCGGTCGGTGCTCATCTGTCGTCCGCGTACACCTCTTCGACGAAGCGCGACAGCTCCGTTGCAGCCGAGCGAACCGTCCGCAGCGCCTTCTCGTAGTCCATCCGCAGCGGCCCGACCAGGCTGACGGCGCCAAGCGTGCGGTGCCCCATCCCGTAGGTCGCGCCGACGAGCGCCAGCTCGCGCAGTCCGGGCTGCTCGAGCTCCTCCCCGACACGGGCGAACGGCCGGCGCGGGTCGAGCCGCTGCGCGAGCATGTCGAGCAGCGCGGCCCGCTTCTCGAGCGCCTCCATCAGGCTCCGGTAGGCGCCGATCTCTTCGGTGCGCATCTCGTCGAGCAAGCCCGCCGCGCCGCCGATGTAGAGACGCCGGTCCTCGTCGGCGGCATGCTCGAACGCACCGCGGATCACCTGGAGGAACGCGCCCTCGCGCGCACCGAGGCCCGGCTCGTCGAACGCGAGCTTGACCGCGCGCGAGCCGATGTGGGCGCCCGCGAGCCGTTCGTTCAAGTACTCGCCCGCCCACGTCACGAGGCCCGGGTCGAGCGGCTCGGAGAACGCGAAGCGCAGGTTGGTGACGCCGCCGGTCGAGGTGATCAAGACGACCATCACGACGTCGGGCTGCAGCAGGAGGACCTCGATGTGGCGGACCGTGGCCGCCTGGACCGGCGGCGCCGAGACGAGGGCGAGCAGGCGCGTCACCTGCGACAGCATCTCGGTGGTCGTCTGGAGCGCCTCCTCCACCTCGGCCTGCGCCTTCGGGATGCCGAGCGCGAAGTCGGCCGACCGGGCCTCGGGCCGCGTCAGCAGCTCGTCGACGTACAGCCGGTAGCCGGTCTCGGTCGGAACGCGCCCCGCGGAGGTATGCGGGTGTGTGAGCAGCCCGAAGCGCTCGAGCTCGGCGAGCTCGTACCGAACGGTGGACGGGGACACCCCGAGCCCGGCGCTCTCGACGAGCGTCTTCGACCCGACCGGCTGCCCGGTCTGGACGTATTCCTCGACGACGAGCGTGAGGATGGCGCGCTGCCGCTCTGAGAGCAAGAGGGTCATGCCCGCTCCGGGCGCCGGCAAAGCCGGCCCCTCCGCTCCTTGCAGCCTCCGTCAAGCCTACGACTCATGCCGCCATGGTAGGCGGCCCGTCAGGCGAGCAGGCGGGCGGTAACGCCGCCGCCGAGGAAACGCCCCCGCGGCGTCAGCCGCAGGCACGTCTGCTGGCGCTCCACGAGACCGTGCTCGCTCAGCCGTTCGACCTCGGCCGGGTCGAGCACCTGCTCGATCCCCGCCAACTCGAGCGGCTCGTCGAGGCGCAGGCCGAGCATCACCCGCTCGGTCGCGCGCACCTCCGCCGACAGCTCCTCGACCTCCCGCGGCGGCCGTTGCCCTCGAGCCAGTGCGGCGACGTAGCGGGCGAGCGAGGGCGCGTTGCGCCAGCGCCGGCTCTCGATTGTGCTGACCGCGCCCACGCCGAGCCCGAGGTAGTCCCGCGCGAGCCAGTAGCCGAGGTTGTGGCGCGCCCGCAGGTCCCTGCCGCCCGCGTCGGCCGACGCGTCCCGGCAGAAGTTCGCCGTCTCGTACCAGCGGTAGCCCGCGGCCGTCAACGTCGCGACGGCACGCTCGAAATAGGACTCCATCGATTCGGCCTGGCGTTCGAGCTCTGCCCCGTGGACGTGCGTGAAGCGGGTGCCCGGCTTCGCTTCGAGCTCGTACGCGGAGATGTGCTCGGGCCCGAGCGCCAGGGC
Organism: Gaiellaceae bacterium; assembly: GCA_035534955.1. Lineage (GTDB taxonomy): Bacteria > Actinomycetota > Thermoleophilia > Gaiellales > Gaiellaceae > PALSA-600. The sequence goes on along the minus strand of DATLQV010000049.1, from coordinate 23,123 downwards.
CTCGGCGAGGTCGCGTTCGAGGTCGGAAGGCTCCTGGCCCGGGATGCCGTAGATGAGGTCGAGCGAGATATTGGCGATTCCGGCAGCACGAAGATGATCGAAGGCGGCTCGGACGTCGTCAGGCTGGGCAACGCGATCGAGTGTCCGAAGGAGACGGGGCGAGAAGGTCTGAGCGCCGAGCGACACGCGGTCGACCCCGCAGGCGGCGAGCAGCCCTGCGAGCTCGGGCGTGACCGTCTCGGGGTTCGCCTCGACGGTCACCTCGGCCGCCTGCGGCAGCGCGCGCAGCAGGCGCGCGAGCGCTGCGGGCTCGGTGCGGGTGGGCGTGCCGCCGCCCAGGTAGACGCTCTCGAGGACTCCGTTCTCGAGAGCGCTGTCGAGCAGTCCCGCCTCCAGCTCGAGCTCGCGGAGCAGTGCATCGACGTAGCCCCCGTGTGCTTCGTCGTGGCCGACGACGGTGACGAAGTCGCAGTAGCCGCAGCGCGACGAGCAGAACGGCAGGTGGACGTAAAGATGCCTGGCGCCGCTCACGGGATGCCGTTCACGAGGCGGCGCGGCGCGGACGCGCGACGAGCTCGCCGCCGCAATTCGGGCAGACGCCGTGGAGCTCGTCGCAACAGACGACGCAGAACGTGCACTCGTACGAGCAGATGCGCGCCTCGCCGTCGACGGCGAGCGGAGCGTGGCAGCGTTCACAGGCCGGTCGCAGCTCGAGCGCCATCCTCGTTACCGCTTGGCCGAATCGTTCAGGTTGAGCACGGCGAGGAAAGCCTCCTGCGGGACCTCGACGCCGCCGACGCTCTTCATCCGCTTCTTGCCCTTCTTCTGCTTCTCGAGCAACTTGCGCTTGCGGCTGATGTCACCGCCGTAGCACTTCGCGAGCACGTCCTTGCGGCGTGCCTTCACCGTCTCGCGCGCGATGATCCGCGCCCCGATCGCAGCCTGGATCGCGACGTCGAACATCTGCCGCGGGATCTCCTCGCGCAGCTTCTCGACGAGCAGCTTGCCGCGCTCGTAGGCGAAATCGCGATGGATGATCAGCGAGAGGGCGTCGACCGGCTCGCCGCCGACGAGGATGTCGACGCGGGCGAGATTGCCGGGCTGGAAGCCGGACATGTCGTAGTCGAAGCTCGCGTAGCCGCGCGTGCGCGACTTCAGCTGGTCGTAGTAGTCGAGGACGATCTCGGCGAGCGGCAATTCGTAGGTGAGATGGACGCGCAGCTCGGAGAGGTACTCGAGGTGGTCGAAACGGCCGCGACGATCGTTGTTCAACTCCATCACGACGCCGACGAACTCCTTCGGGACGATGATCGACGCCTTGATGTACGGCTCCTCGACCTCGTCGAAGGCGTCGGGCAGGTCAGCGGGCGTGTGCACCTCGACCCACTCCCCGTTGATCGGCTTCACGCGGTAGGCGACGTTCGGTGCGGTGACGAGCAGGTCGAGGTCGAACTCGCGCTCCAGGCGCTCACGGACGATCTCCATGTGCAGCAGCCCGAGGAAGCCGCAGCGGAAGCCGAAGCCGAGCGCCTGCGACGTCTCGGGCTCGTAGAAGAGGGCCGCATCGTTCAGCTTCAGCTTCTCGAGCGCGTCGCGCAGCTCCGGGTAGTCGTCGGAGTCGGTCGGGAAGAGCCCGGCGAACACCATCGGCTTCACGTCCTTGTAGCCCGGCAGCGGTGCCGCGGCCGGGTTGCGCTCGGCGGTGAGGGTGTCGCCGACGCGCAGCTCCGAGACGTCCTTCAGGCCCGTGATCACGTAGCCGACCTCGCCGGCCGACAGCTCCTTGACCGGGCGGTTGCCCGGCGACATGTAGCCGATCTCCTGCGCCTCGAAACGAGTGCCGAGCGCCATCGCGCGCAGCTCGGTGCGCGGACGGAACACGCCGTCGACGACGCGGACGAAGGCGACGACGCCGCGGTACTGGTCGTACGAGGAGTCGAAGATCAGGGCACGCGGCGGAGCGCCGAGATCGCCCGTCGGGGCCGGGACACGCTCGACGATCGCGTCGAGCACCTCCGCGACCCCCTGCCCGGTCTTGGCCGAGATGCGCAGGACATGGTCGGCGGTGTCTCCGATCAGATCAGCGACCTCGACCGATGCGCCGTCCGGGTCGGCCTGCGGCAGGTCGATCTTGTTCACCACCGGCACGATCTCGAGGTTGTTCTCGATCGCGAGGTACGCGTTTGCGAGCGTCTGCGCCTCGATTCCCTGCGCCGCGTCGACCACGAGCAGTGCGCCCTCGCAGGCCTGGAGGGAGCGCGAGACCTCGTAGGTGAAGTCGACGTGCCCGGGCGTGTCGATCAGGTTGAGCTCGTGGCCCTTCCAGTGGACGCGTACCGCCTGCGCCTTGATCGTGATCCCGCGCTCGCGCTCGAGATCCATCGAGTCGAGCAGCTGGTCGCGCATGTCGCGCGCCGCCACCGTCTCCGTCAGTTGGAGAATGCGATCCGCGAGCGTCGACTTGCCGTGGTCGATGTGCGCGATGATCGAGAAGTTGCGGATGTGCTCCTGGTCCATGAGGGCTCAGCCGCGACGCAGGCGGCTTGCCAAGGAGAGTAGCGCCTGCATCTCGTGCACCTTCAGGGCGCGGCAGGCGATCAGGTAGACGGCGCCCCCGGCCATCAGGGCGACGCCGAGCGACACGGTCTGGGCCGGCCAGGCGCGTCCGAGCGCCGAGTCGAGCCCCCGCCACACCGGGTAGGCGGCCGCCGCGAGCAGAGCGGCCGCCACGACGATGCGGGCCGACGCCGAGATCGTCTCGCCGAGCTCGATGCGCCCGAGCCGCCGCCGCAGCACGAAGAGCAGCGCCACCGTGCCCGCTACGTTCACGACCGAGGTCGAGAGCGGTATGCCCCAGACGCCGAAGCGATAGAAGACGGCGTCGAGCACCCCGTTGACGAACAGGTTCCCGAGCGCGATCGCCGTCGGCACCCAGTTCGACTGCAGGCTGAAGAAGGCGCGGTTCAACATCAGCATCGTCCCGTTGAACGTCAGCCCGATCGTGAAGGCGGCGAGCGCGCCGGCGACGACGTGCGTGGCATGCGCGTCGAAGCGGCCGCGCTGGTAGAGCAGGCGCACGATCGGCTCGGCGAGCACCGCCGAGGCGACGCTCGCCGGCACCAGCATGAAGGCGATCTGCCGCAGGCCGAGCGAGACGGTGTGGCGGAAGCCGTCCAGGTCGCCTCGTGAGGCGAGGCGCGAGAGCGACGGGAAGAGCACGGTCGCGACCGCGACCGAGAACATCCCCTGCGGCAGCATGTAGATGCGAAACGCCTTGTCGATCGCGGCGGGCGCCAGGTTGGCGTCGACGAAACGGGAGGCGAACAGCGTGTCGACGAGCGCGTTGACGTTGATCAGCCCGAGCCCGAGCGTGACCGGGATCATCATCTTGAACGTGCGCGCCACCGCCGGGTCGCGCCAGTCGATCACGAAGTGCAGCCGGTCGTCCCGGCCGCGCAGCCACGGCATCGGCAGGAGCAGCTGGATCACCGTCGCGACGAGGATCGAGGCGGCGTAGACGTAGAGCTTCGCGCTCGAGGTGTGCGCCTGCGGAACGCCGATCACGAGGCCCGCGACGATCGCGAGGTTCCAGAACACCGGCGTGAGCGCCGGGACCGAGAAGTGGTCGTAGCTGTTCAGGACCCCGACGACGATCCCGGAGACCCCGAGCAGCGCGACGATCGGAAAGAGGACACGCGAGAGCCCGACTGCGAGGCCCGGGTCGACCGGGTGGAAGGGGCGCAGGAGGAGCGGCGCGATCAGCATGAAGAGCGCCGACAGGGCGCCGAGGCCGAGCAGCATCAGCCAGAAGAGCGACGAGGCGACGCGCCAGGCGCGCTTGCGCTCCCCCTTCTCGAGCAGGTCGCTGAAGACGGGGACGAAGGCCGAGCTGAGTGCCGCGTCGGCGACGAGCGCCCGGACGAGGTTCGGGATCTGGAACGCGACCGTGAACGCGTTGATCCGGCCGTTGACGCCGAAGTAGGACGCGGCGACCATCTCGCGCACGAGGCCGAGCACCCGGGACAGCCCGGTTGCGAGCGAGAAGATGGCCGTCGAATGGGCGAGGCGGCGCCGGGGGGTCGTCTCGTCGTCCACCGAGGAAGAACGTTACGCGCGCGGGCGGTCGCTCTCGGAGAATCGGCAGGCTCCTGCTACCCTTCGGCCGCCCGTATGCCGAACATCAAACAACAGAAGAAGCGCGTCCGCATCGCCGCCCAGGAGCGGCTCGAGAACCTGCGCTACCGCTCGACGATCAAGACGTTCGCCAAGCAACTCGCCACGACGGCCGGGGCCGGCGATGCGGCTGCGACCGATGAACAGCACCGCGCCCTCGTCAAGCTGATCGACCGCGCGGTTGCCCGTGGCGCCCTGCACCGGAACGCCGGCGCACGCAAGAAGTCGCAGGCCGCGAAGCTTGCGGCCGGCTCCGGCGCCTAGCTCCTAGCGCTCAGGCGGCAGCCGTGATCTCGACGAGCGCCCGCTCGAGCTCGAGCTCATTCGGCAGGCGCGAGCCACCCTTGAGCGCCCGGTCGAGCTCCGCGAGGCGGACGAGCGCGTCGTCGAGCTCGGCGGCGCTGTAGTTGCGCATCTGCGAGAAGATCTTCTGCGCCGGGAAGTGATGCCGCAGGCCGAGGATCGGTGCGGCCTCCTGCGGCGACATGCCCTGCTGTTCGAGCCGCTGCGCGGTGCGCGCGCGCCGCACATGGGTGGTCAGGCTGCCGACGAGACGCGGGATCGTCTTCGAGAGCGGGTCGCCGGTGCGGTCGAGCATCCGTTCGGTGGCCCGCAGCACGCCGGCGACGTCGCGCGCGCCCCAGGCGTCGGTGAGGTTCCACGGGGGCGAGTCCGCGCGCGGCGCGACGAGCGCCTCGACGTCCGCCTCGGTCACCTCGCCTCCGTTCGCCCAGGTCGTCAGCTTGTCGACCTCGCCCTCGAGCTCGTACAGGTCGTCGCCGACGAGCTCCGCCAGCAGGCGGCAAGCCTCGGGCTCGGCCTTCTGGTTGTGCAACTTGAACTGGTCGGCGATCCAGCGCGCGACCGCCTTCATGACGACGTCCCAGATCAGGAGCTCGCCCTTCGCGGCGACCGCCTTGGCGAGCGGCGCGTCCTTCTTCAGCTCGCCCGCGACGAGCGCAAGCGTCGTCCCGGGCGCAGGCGCCTTCAGATACTCGGCGACGACCTTCGCGTCGGGCGCCTTCCAGACCTGCACTCCCTCGACGATGACGAGCCTCTTGCCCGCCCCGAAGAGGCCCATCACGTTGCACGAGGCGACCGCGTCTTCCCCGTTCGTGTCAGTGGCGTCGCGCACCTCGATCGCGTCCGCGTCGAACCTGCTGCGCAAGCGCGCCACCGCCCGGTCGACCTTCGGCCGGTCGGTGCCCGCGATCAGGTAGGCCGGCTTGAGCTCATCCGCCATCTCCGCCAAGCATAAGCGGCTGCGAGGAGCGACCCGGCCGCCGCGAGCGCGGCGCCCGGGCCACGGGCCTGCGCAGCCGGAACCGCCGCGACCGCTCGGGCGCAGAGAGCGATGTAGGCGGCGATCCAGCCGTTCAGCCAGGCGAGCGCCGCCGCGAGCGATGGAGCCACCGGGTCGACCGCCGCAGCTGCGAACGCGAGTCCGAGCAGCGGCCCGACGGCCGGCTCGACGAGCGCGTTCGCGAGGACCCCGAGCAGCGGCACGGCGCCGAACTGCAGCCACAGGATCGGCGCGGTCGCGACACTGCACGCCGCCGACACCGCCACGGCGATCCCGACGGCTCGCGGCACCGGGTAGCCCTCGAGCACCCGGACGAGCGGCGGGGCGGCGAGGAAGATCGCGACGACGGCGGCGAACGAGAGCTGGAAGCCGGCGTCGAATAGCGTGTAGGGGTTCCAGGCAAGCAGCACCACGGCTGCGACGAGCAGCACGTGCCACGGGTCACGCTCGCGCGCGGCGAGCCACGCGATCGAGACCGCCGCGCCCGAGACGGCCGCACGGATCACCGACGGCTGCGGCCCGACCGCGAACACGTAGCCGGCGATCGCCGCCAGCGCACCGCCGTGCGCGGCCGAGCGCGGCACGCCGAGCAGGAGCGCCAGGCCGAGCACCCCGCCCGCGAGCAGCACGACGTTCTGCCCGCTGACCGCCAGCAGGTGGTAGAGGCCCGAGCGCCGGAACGCATTCTTCAGACCGGGCGCGAGGCCGTTGTCGTCGCCGAGCAGCACCCCTTCGACGAGCGCGCCGCGTTCTCCCGTCAGACCGGGTGCCGAGGCGCGCCGGAGCCACCCGCGGAGACGGTCGCCGGCTCCGCCCACGCCGCCCCGCCGGCCGATCACCGTCCACTCGTCGACCCGGAGGACGACGTGGACTCCTTGCCGGCGCAGCCAGGTGCGCTCGTCGAAGCCGTGCCCGGTCGTCGAGGAACCGGCCACGCGCGGCAACCGTACGACCGCGAGCAGGCTGATGCGGGCGCCCTGGGGCGGCGCGCGGCCGAGCGGCAGCTCGAGCTGCACCGGCTCGTCGACACGCCGCCCGCCGAACCGCTCGACGCGCGCGAAGACCCGCTGCTCGAAGGTCCCCACCCGGGGCTCCGCCGTCACGACCGCGACGGCCCGGGCGGCACGGTCGACCTGGGCGAGCAGCGGGCTCGAGTCGAGCGCGTCGAGCCGCGCGCTTCCCCACCACCAGCCGACTGCGACAACGACGATGGCGCCGAGCGCGAGCCGTGCGAGCCCCGGTGCGGCCAGGAGCGCAAGCAACCCGGCGAGCGCCGGCACGAGCGGCGCCCCAAGCCGAAGCCGGACGAGATCGGAGAGCGCAAGACCGGCGACTGCGGCCGCCGCGACGACGTGTGCGGGCAGGACGCGCGTCACGGCACGACCAGGCCCTGGAGCTCGGCGATGCGCGCGGCGCCGATCCCGGGGATGGCGTCGAGGCCGTCCACCGACGTGAATGCGCCGTGCTGCCCCCGGTAGACGATGATTTTCTGCGCCGTCACCGGCCCGATCCCAGGCAGGGCGTCGAGCTGCTCCGCGGTCGCGGCCGAGAGTGAGACCGGCCCCGCCTGCATCGGGCCGGCGACACCGGCGGCCGGCGAGCCCCGAGCCGGAACAAGCACCTGCTCACCGTCCACGACGGGCGCCGCGAAGTTGACGCCGCTGCGCTCGGCTCCGCGCGTCAGGCCACCGGCGTGCGCCACGGCATCGGCGACCCGCGCGCCCTTCGGAAGGCGCACGAGCCCGGGCCGGCGGATCGCCCCGACGACGTCGACGACCAGCGAGGCGACGGCCGGCGCGCGTGGCGCGACGCCCGGAACGATCGGCGCCACCCGAACGGCGTCGGGCGCACTTCCCGCGGCGGCCGCATGCCGCCAGACAACGACCAGCACGAGGAGCGCGAGCAGGGCAACGGCAAGAAGCCGCCGCGCGGGAACTCCGAGCGGGAAACCGGGCACGCCGACACCCTGCCGCGCAAACCGTCACGCGTGGGAGACGCAAGTGCGCCGAAAGCGCAACAACTCGCCCACAGCCGCGGAACGAAGCTAGACGACGATGTTGACGAGCTTGTCCGGAACGACGATCACGCGCCGCTCCGTGCCGCCCAGGTGCGCCTGCACACGCTCGGAGGCCTTCGCGCGGGCGACGAGCTCGTCCTCGGAGAGCCCGGCCGGGACCTGGATGCGGTCGCGCACCTTGCCGTTCACCTGCAGCACGAGCTCGATCGTCTCGTGCTCGAGCATCGCCTCGTCGTGGACGGGCCACGGGGACTCCCAGAGCCGCGAGGAGTGGCCGAGCACACCCCAGAGCTCCTCGGCGACGTGCGGTGTATAGGGCTGCAGCAGAGAGACCGCAGTTTCGGCTGCGAAGCGCGCCGCCGGGTCGTGGGGCGCCTTCGAGAGCTCGTTGACGAGCTCCATCACGGCCGCGATCGGCGTGTTGAAGACGAAGCGGCGGTCGATGTCGTCGCTGACACGCGCAATCGTCTCGTGCGCCTTGCGCGCGAGCGGCGTCGAGACGCCGGCGGGCGCGGCGGGCTGCACCGCCGCCTCGTGCACGACGCGCCAGAGGCGCCGGATGAAGCGCACCGTCGCCTCGATCCCGTCCGGCGTCCAGTCGATGTCCTGGTCGGCCGGGCCCTGGAAGAGGATGTAGATGCGGATCGCGTCGGCGCCGAAGCGGTCGATCAGTTCGTTCGGGGAGACGCCACCCTGCGACTTCGACATTCGCTTGCCGCCGAGCTTCACCCAGCCCTGGTGGAACAGCCGCTGGAACGGCTCGCGAAAACCAAGCAGGCCGAGGTCGTTCATCGCCTTGACGAAGAAGCGCGAGTAGAGCAGATGCCCCTTCGCGTGGTCGATGCCGCCGATGTACTGGTCGATCGGCATCCAGTAGTCGGCGACCCGGCGGTCGAACGGGGCTTGGTCGTTCGCCGGGTCGGTGTAGCGCAGGAAGTACCAGGACGAGTCGACGAAGGTGTCCATCGTGTCGGCCTCACGCCGCCCCGGGCCCTCGCAACGCGGGCACGGCGCGTTGATGAACTCCTCGTTGGAGGCGAGCGGCGGCTGGCCCTTCGGCCGGTAGTCGGTCACGTCGGGCAACAGGACGGGCAGATCGCTGTCGGGCACCGGGACGGCGCCGCAGTGCTCGCAGTAGATGATCGGGATCGGGCAGCCCCAATAGCGCTGGCGCGAGAAGCTCCAGTCGCGCAGGCGGTAGTTGATCGCGGGCTCGCCCTTGCCGGCCGCAGCCAGCGAGGCGACGATCGCCCCCTTCGCCTCCTCGAAGTTCACGCCGTCGAACTCGGCCGAGTTGACGAGCGTCCCGTCCTCGGCGATCACTTGCACGACCGGCAGGTCGAATTCGTGCGCGAACTCACGGTCGCGCTCGTCATGAGCAGGGACCGCCATGATCGCGCCGGTGCCGTAATCCATCAGGACGTAGTCGGCGACCCAGATCGGGATCTGCTCGCCGTTGACCGGGTTCGTGGCATGCCGGCCGGTGAAGACGCCCGTCTTCTCGCGCTGCTCACGCTCCTCGGTGGGGCGCGCGGCGGCGACACGCGCGTAGGAGCGCACCTCCTCGGCGTTCTCCATCCCCTCGCTCAACGTCGCGACGAGTGGCGACTCGGGGGCGACGACGAAGAACGTTGCGCCGTAGAGCGTGTCTGCGCGCGTCGTGAAAACCGGAATGTCGAGGTCGAGCTCGCGGACCGAGAAGATGATCTCCGCACCCTCGGAGCGGCCGATCCAGCTGCGCTGGATCTTCTTCGTGCGCTCGGGCCAGTCGATCGTCTCCAGGTCGTCCAGCAGCGCGTCGGCGTAGTCGGTGATCTTGAAGAACCACTGCGCCATGTTCCGCGCCTCGACGATCGAGCCGCAGCGCCAGCAGCGCCCGTCGACGACGTGCTCGTTCGCAAGCACGGTCTGGTCGACCGGGCACCAGTTGACCGGCGCCTCCTTGCGGTAGGCCAGGCCGTGCTCGAAGAGCTGCAGGAAGATCCACTGCGTCCAGCGGTAGTAGGTCGGCTCGTGCGCGGAGACCTCGCGCTGCCAGTCGATCGCCCAGCCCATGCGGCGCATCTGCTCGCGGATCGCCTCCATGTTGCGCTCGGTGATCTCGAGCGGGTGCCCGCCGTCCTTGATCGCCGCGTTCTCGGCCGGAAGGCCGAACGAGTCGAAGCCCATCGGCCGCAGCACCGTGAAGCCGTGGCGGCGCCGGAAGTGCGTGACGACGTCGCCGAGCGTGTAGTTGAGGACGTGCCCCATGTGCAGGCTGCCGGACGGGTACGGAAGCATCTCGAGCATGTAGAAGTGGGCGTCGGGCGCGTCGCCCGGCTCGGGATTCGGGACGTGGAAGACCTGCTCGGCCTCCCAGGCCGATTGCCACTTGCGCTCGATTGTCTTCGCGTCGTAGTCGTCCATCGCGCCCCTAGAGACGAAAAAGCCTCTCGAACGAGAGGCCGCGGGGAAGCCGGCGCGGCTCGCGCCGCGGGTTCCCGTGCTTCACGTAAGCAGCAACTCCATCACCGCGCATTCTAGCCACGCCGGCCGGCGGGCCACCAGTTCCAGCGCCCGAGGAGCGCCATCAGGCTCGGCACGAGCAGCGCGCGGACGAGCGTGGCGTCGATCGCGACGGCGAGCGCGATTCCGAGGCCGAGCTCCTTGACGATCAGGATCGACGACGTCGCAAAGCTGCCGACCGCCACGCAGAAGAGGAGCGCCGCCGCGGTGATCACCCGGCCCGTCCGCTCGAGACCGAGCGCCACGGCCTCGCGGTTCGAGAGGCCCGACTCGTAGGCCTCCCTGATCCGGGCGAGCAGAAAGACCCCATAGTCGGTGGCCAGGCCGAAGGCGATCGCAAAGAGCAGCGCGGGCTGGGTCAGCTCGAGCGCCCCCTCGCTCTTGTAACGCAGAAGTCCTTCCAGGCGACCGTCCTGGAAGATCAGCACGAGGAGCCCGAACGCGGCCGAGAGCCCGAGGGTGTTCATGAGGAGAGCCTTCAACGGCAAGACGAGCGAGCGCGTCACCGCATAGAGCAGCGCGAACGTCACCGCTGCGAGCAGGCCGAGCGCGAGTGGCAGGTGTCCGAGCAGGCTCGTCGCAGTATCGAGATACCACGCCGTGCGTCCCGCCACGGCGACGTCCGGGAGCTTGCGGATGTCGCGGACGAGCTGCTTCGTCGAGGCGCTCATCGCGGATCCCCGCGGCACGACTTCAAGGTCCCACAGCCGCGGGCGCAGACGTTTTGGCGGCGCGACGGTTGCGATCCCTTGGAGAGAGCGAATCGACGCGACGGTTGCCGACGGGTCGGCGCGGCTGATCGCGACGTGTACAGGCGCATCCGTTCCCGGCGGGAAGTGCGCACGGAGGGCGTCCTGGGCTGCACGTGCCTCGGCGCTCGGCGGGAGCACAGTCGCGTCGACCCCGACGAAGCGCACGCCGAGAAACGGCAGCCCGAGTGCAATGAGCGCCGTTGCGGACGCGAGCGCAATCGGCAGCGGGTGACGCATGACGGCGTGCGCGAAGCGGTACCAGCCGCCGTGCGTGTCCGGCCGCGCCGCGCGCTCCGTCGCCCGCTGCCATGAAGCAGGGGCGAGCGCATTGACGCGGGCGCCGAGCAACGCAAAGAGCGCCGGGATCACCGTGAGCGCGACGAATCCCGCGAGCGGCGCGACCACGAGACCGCCGAGTGCCATCGACCGTAAGAAGCCGAGCGGAAAGACGAGCAGCGACGCAAACGCAGCCGCGACGGTGAACGCGCTGAAGGCGACGGTCCTACCGGCGGTCGCCAGCGTCACCCGAAGCGCCTCCCTGCCCGGCCCGTGCCGTGCGAGCTCCTCCCGGTAGCGCGACACGAGCAACAGGCTGTAGTCGATCGCGAGCCCGAGCCCCGCCCCGGTCACGAGGTTCAGCGCGAACACCGACACGGGCTGGACGGTGTTCACCGCGCGCAAGAGCGCAAGCGTCGTGACGATCGAGAGCGCTCCCGCGATCATCGGCAGCAGCGCGGCGACCAGGCCCCGGAACACCCAAAGCGCGAGCAGCAGCAGGAGCGGGAACGCGATCAGCTCGGCACGGACGAGGTCATGCTCCGACTGCGTCAAAATCTCCGCGTTCGCGAGCGCGGCGCCGCCGACCTCACCGGGCAGCGTGCGGGCGAGGCGGCTCGCGATCGCGCCTTGATGACCGGTGCCCAACCGGAAGGATGCGGTGACCAGCTCGAACTTCCGGGTGGGCGAGATCGCTGCCCTCTGCACGAGCGCGATCGAGGGCTCGCGGCGTAGCCCGGCGACCGCTTCGGCGGCGTGACGTGTCGCAACGACGACGAAGATCGAGGGCCCGGGATCGATGCCGCCTGCCTGCGAGAGAAGCTGCAGCGTGCGATAGCTCTGGGAGCTCTTGTCCTGGAAGTCGTTGTCGCTCGAGCTCAGACGACCCGGTGTTGAGTAGCCGAAGACCGCCGACACCACGGCCACCGCGAGGGCGGCGACGAGCACGAGCCGTGCCCGACTGCCGGTGAAGTCTGCCAACGCGCGGAACATCGACGGCAGCATACGAAGCGGGCGGACCGCCGCATGCGCAGAATGCCGATGTGATCTTCGATCTCTTCCCCGACGACACCCGCACCGAGCAGGGCGAGCTCGTCCTCGGAGGTGTGCGCGCCTCCGATCTTGCACGGGAGTTCGGAACGCCCCTCGTCGTGTACGACGAGGGGACGCTCCGCCGCCGGGCCCGCGCCTACGCCGCGGCGGCTCCGGATGCACTCGTCGCGTACGGCACCAAGGCGTTCCCCTCGGTGGCCGTGCTTCGGGTCCTCCTCGACGAAGGGCTCGGAGCGGACGTCTCGACCGTGGGTGAGCTCGAGTTCGCGTTGCAGGCGGGCGTTCCGGGCGAGCGCCTCGTCATCCACGGCAACAACAAGGAGGACGAGCTGCTGCGCCGCGCAGTCGAGACGGGCGCGCTGATCGTGCTCGACTCGCTCGAGGAGCTCGAACGCGCGCAGGCCATGGGCGGCAGCCGATTCCTCGTCCGCGTCACCCCGGGGATCGAGGCCGACACGCACGAGGCGGTGAAGACCGCGCAGCACGGATCGAAGTTCGGCCTGCCGCCCGAGGATGCACTGGAGGCGATCCGGCGGGCGCCGGGTTGCCTGGGACTCCACGTCCACGTCGGCTCGCAGCTCTTGCACTTCGGCGCGTCGCTGATGACCGTCGACTGGGTCGCCCAGTTCGCCGCGCGCCTTCGCGCGGAGCTCGGCTGGACGCCGCAGATCGTCGATCTCGGAGGGGGTCTCGGGGTGCGCCACGTGCTCGAGGAGCCGTCCTTCACGATCGCCGAGTTCGTCGGCGCGCTCGTCGGCGAGTTGCACCGCTCATTCGAGCTGCACAGTCTCCCGCCGGCGCAGCTCATCCTCGAGCCGGGCCGGTCGCTCGTCTCGCAGGCAGGCGTGACGCTCTACACCGTCGGCGCCGTCAAGCGCGCGAGCGCGGCGACGACGTACGTGACGGTCGACGGCGGGATGTCCGACAACCCACGGCCCGCGATGTACAACGCGCGCTATACCGCGCTCCTCGCGAATCGTGCAGACGAGGCCTCCGCCGGTTCGTACGCGGTCGCCGGCAAGCACTGCGAGTCGGGCGACGTGTTGATCGAGCGGGTCGAGCTGCCCGAGCCGCTGCGCGGCGACCTGCTGGCCGTGCCGGTGACCGGGGCGTACACGCTTTCGATGGCGTCGACCTACAACGCGGTTCCGCGCCCGGCCGCGGTGCTCGTCGCCGACGGCCGGGCGCGCCTGATCCGCCGGCGCGAGACGGTGGCCGACCTGCTCGCGCTCGAAGCCTGAGCCGCTGCCGCTACCAGGCGCGCCAGGACGCGCGCGAGAGGAAGAGCCCGTGCCCGGCGCGGTTTCCGCAGGTCAACCCCGTCACACGCGAGGTGCACGTGTAGGCCCCGTGGCGCCACGTCTTACCGTAGGCGAGCGTCACGTAGCGCACCTGCCCGACGATCAGGACGCCGCCGCTGCACGTGATCGCCCCGCGCCCCTGGAGGGTCAGCTCGAACCCGTGCCAGTCGAGCCCGGTCGGCGGCGCGATGCAACGCGCCTGAAGCCGGCTGCGGTACGACGCCTGCGCGATGTCGCAGCGCAGCGCACCTGCTGCCGCTGCACAGGTGATGTTGCGCGTCGGCGTACGGATGCCCGAGATCGGCGTCGCGCTCGAGCCGGTGCTTGCACTGATCGCTGCCACGATCACGACGAGCACGGCGAGCTTCACGTGCTCGAAACGACCCGAGTATGGATCTCGGAGGAGAGCCGGTGGATCTCCTCGGTCAGCTTCGTGTTCTGGTCGAGCATCTCCTTGTGCTGGCGGGCGATGTCCTCCGTATGCTTCGCCATCGCTTCGGCGTGCGCCTGGTCGCGCGCCGCCTGCCGGCTCTGCGCGAGCAGGATCAGCGGCGCGGCGTACGCCGCCTGCGTCGAGAACGCGAGATTGAGGAGGATGAACGGGTACGGGTCCCAGCGGAACGACCACGCGACCGCGTTCACGATCAACCACGCGACGACGATCAGCGACTGGCCGACGATGTACTTCGGGGTGCCGAAGAAGCGTGCGCCGCGCTCCGCCATGCGCCCGAATTCGTCATTGCCGAACGCACCGCGCAGGTGCTCCGGCGTGTGCGCGTGGTGTGTCACGTCGCCGTCGGTCACGACGCGAACGTAGCTCGCCCGGCGGACGGCTCCGGGCGTGCGGAGCTCTTACATCCGTGCACGCAACGCGAGCACGTTGGCGACGAACGGCTTGGTCACCGCGTAGACGCCACTCTCGCGCACAGCGAGCTCACCCTGGTACCAGCCGGCCAGCGCGAGCTCCGCATTGCTGTGGAACACCTCGAGGAGGTGGCGCAGGTAGACGACCCCGACCTCGATGTCACCGTCGACCGTGTTCGGAATCGGGTGCTTGGCGAGAACGTCCACCACGTAGCGCCGCGTCGACGGGAGCGTCTGCAGCACGCCACGGGCCCCGGCGGACGAGACGATCTTCGTCTGAAAGCCCGACTCCATCCACGCGAGCGCGCGCACGAGGTGTGGGTCGACGCCGAGCCGCACCGACCAGGCGTCGAGCATCGACGGAACGTCGAGGCGAGGTGCGGCGATCGCTGCGGTCGCGACGGGCAGCCGCAGCCGCTGGCCGATCACGATCGGCTTCGCAGGGTCGATGCCGTTCGCCTCAGCCAGCGCGGCGACGGTCGAGCCGTGGCTCGCCGCAATCGCCGTGAGCGTGTCGCCGGCACGAACGACGTGCGCCGTGGCAGCGACGACCACCTGGTGCGTACGCACCGGCACACGGTCGCGCCGAACGATCGCCGCAAGCGTGCGCGGGCCGACGACCGCGTCGGCCGCAAGGTGCATCAGCCGCTGGTACCGGCGCAGCGCAGCGGCGGTCTGCCTGCCGAGGTAGCCGTCGAGGGCGCCCGAGTACACGCCGCGCCGGATGAGCAGGAACTGCAGCACCGAGACGTCCCAGCCGAAGTCGCCGCGGCGAAGCGTGCGCGTTCCGAACAGCGGTTCCCCAAGGGGGCCCAGCGCGAGCCGCGTGCGCGTGCTCGCGAGCCCCACGGGAAGCCCGTGCTCGCGCTGGAACGCGTGCACCGCCGCGGTCGTCCTCGGCCCGGCGATGCCGTCGATCTGCCAGAGGTAGAGGCCGTGCGCGCGCAGCGCGACCTGGAGGCCCGCGACCTGCGGGTTCACGGCAGCGTCAACCGCCGGGGCGGCCGCCAACACCCCGGTGGCGCAGATGAGCGCAAGCACGCGGCGCACGGAACCCGAGCTTCGTTCTGTCGCAGGCACCTCCTGCCGCGCCTTACGGGCGCTTTACGTGTCCGTGCGCGGTTGAAGCTCGAATGGTCTCTACGGCCGGACCGAGTCCACTCCGCCGAAGGGCTCCCAGTGGCCCCCGTGCCAGCGTTGCAGCTGCACGGCCGTGATCGGGAACCGGGAGGCAGGCGTCGTTCGCACCGTCACGCCCGGAATCAGAAACGGATTCGAAGCCTCGTTCAGGTGCGTGACCGCACGCATCAGCCCCTCGCGCGTCAGGTTCCGGCCCGCGGCGTGGACCGCGTCGACGAACGAGTAGGCCTCCGCCATCCCGGCGACGACAAGGCCGTCTGTCGGCGTGCCGTGCGGCAGATAACGCCCGGCGATCCTCGCTGCGAGCGCGACCCCCGCGTCGCCCCTGAACACCGGCGCAGCGGGGTCCTTGCTCCAGAGGATCGAGATCGCTCCTGCCGCAGCCCGCGCGGGAACGAGCGCCATCAGCGACGAGGCCGAGGCGGCGGAGGCGACGTAGATCTGCGGCCTCCACCTCAGCGTGTCCGCGTCTGCGAACGCCTCCTGCGCGAACGCGCCCGAGGCGAAGATCATGAACGTGTTCGCGCCGCTCGCGCGGAGCGCCGCGACCTGTGCCTGCACATCCGGGCCCGCCGGGTCGTAGCCGGCTGTCTGCACGATCAGCGAGCGCGCCTTCGCACCGAGGCCCCGGCGAAGCCCGCCGAGCAGCTCCTTGCCGTAGGCGTCGCTCTGGTAGAGCACCGCGATCTTCGCCTGCTTCGCCGCGGTCGCGAGGATGTGCTTTGCGTAGAGCTCTCCCTCCCCGGCGTAGGTCGGCGGGTAGCCGATCGTCCACGGGTACGCGGCGCCGTCGCGGCCGAGGCTCGTCGCGCCCGACGCCGAGAAGACCTGAGGCACCCCGGCCGCATTCGCGGCGTCGCGCACCGCGAGGTTCTCGTTCGTGCCGACAATCGAGAACAGCGCGAAGACACCGTCCTGCCGGACCAGCTCCTGAACGTTCGCAAGCGTCTGTGCCGGGTCGTCTGCGTCGTCGAGGTAGGTGAAGTCGATCCGCCGGCCGTTCACCCCGCCGCGTGCATTCACGTAGGCGAAGTACGCGGCCGCCCCCTTCAGCACGCCTGCGGCCGCGGCCGCCTCGCCGGTGAGCGGACCGCTCGAGCCGACGGCAATCGACGTCGGCGTGACGCCGGGCGTGCCCCAGCTCGTCGCCGACGCGATCCCCGCGAGCGCGAGCGCCGCGAGCGCGAGCGCAGGCAGGCTCCTAGTCATTCCGTGCGCGCCTCGGCGCGCCGGGCGAACGCCGTACCGGCACGCAGCGCCGGCGGCAGCAGCAGCGTCACGAGCACGACCGCGAGCCCGAGGACGAAGGTTGCCGGCCCGGCCTCCCTGGAGCCGACGTGCGGGAGGAGCCGGGCGAGGTCGGGCAGGAACTGGAGCAGGAGCGCGCCCACGATCGCGCCCCGGACCGAGCAGAAGAAGCCGACCACCGCGCCCGCGAGCAGGTAGAGCGAGAGCTCGGCGGAGAACGTGCCGGGCCCGACCTGCGCGGTGTCGATCGCGAGGAGCGAACCGGCGGTCCCGGCGAGCGCCGCGGAGACACCGAGCGCGCCGACCTTGGCGACGGCCCGGCTGATACCCGAGGTGGCGGCCGCGCGCTCGTCGTCGCGCACCGCCCGCAGCGCCCGCCCGAAGCGCGAGGAGAGCAGCCACCGCACCAGGAGGAAGCAGGCGACCGCGACCGTCCAGGTCAGCCCGTAGCCCCAGTCGCCGTTCGACAGGTGGCGGCCGAGCACCACGACGCCGGCGCCGTGCCCTGTCTGCGCCGGCTTGCCGGCCAGCTCGATGCCGGCCGCGCCGCCGGTGAAGTGATCGAACCTGAGCACGAGCGCGGGGAAAGCCACGGCGAGCCCGAACGTCACGAGCGCAAGGGAGAAACCGGAGAGCCGCACAGCGGTCACGCCGGCGACGAGGCCCACCGCGCCGGCCACGGCTGCCGCAACCGGGATCGTCCAGAGATCGCGCACACCGTGGTCGGCCATCAGGATCGCGGTCGTGTAGCCGCCGACGGCCATGAACGCGCCGTGGCCGAGCGAGATCTGTCCGGCGTGTCCGACCAGCACGTCGAGCCCGAGGATCGCGATGAACGTGACCCCCACCTCCGTGAGCTGCTCGGTCCTGAACTGTGAGAGCGCGACCGGCGCCGCCACGAGCAGAACAGCCGCAAGACCGAAGACGGACGCCTTGAACCTCATGCCCGCTCCGGCGCCGTGCCGCCAAGAAGGCCGTTCGGACGGAGCAGCAGCACGCCGGCCAGTACCGCAAGGGCCGTCGCCGGGCGCAACTCGCCGCCGATCCGGTGCACGTAGGCGCCGGCGAGGTCGAGGAACACACCGAGCACGATCCCTCCGACGACCGCGCCGACCGGTGAGAGGAGGCCGCCGAGCGCGGCGGCCGCGAACGCGTAGAGCAGCACTCGCTGCATCATGTTCGGGTCGAGCTGAAGCGACGGAGCGGCCAGCATGCCCGCCACGGCGCCGAGGGCGGCAGCGAGCCCCCACCCGACGGCGGCCAGCGCGCCGACGCGCACCCCGGCGAACCGCGCCTCGACCGGGCTCACGACCGCCCGCAGCCCGAGGCCCAGCTTCGTGCGCACGAGCAGCAGGCCCGTGACGAGTGCCGCCGCCAGGGAAACCCCGGCCACGCCGAGGTCCTGCTTCGAGAGCGCCACGCCGCCGGCCGTGACCGCCGAGGCCGAGAACGGGCCGTGGAAGCTCCTCGAGGCGCCGCCCCAGATCCACGTGTCGAGCCCGTTCACCGCGAGCGCGAGGCCGGCCGTGACCAGCACGCTCCGAAGCAGCGGGCTGTTCCGGAGCGGCTGGAGCAGGAGAGCGTGCAGCGCCACCCCGCCGCCGAACGAGAGTGCGAGCGTGGCACCGAACGCGGGCCAGAACGCCCAGCCGTGGTCGACGAGCGTCCAGCACCCGAACGCCGAGAGCGTCGCGAGCTCACCCTGCGCGAGGTTGATCACGCCGGTCGCGCGGTAAATCAGCACGATCGCGAGCGCGAGCGAGCCGTAGATGCCGCCCGATGCGACACCACTCGCAACATGTTGGACCAAGGCGGTCACGATTCGGGCCCGACCCGCAGCAACTCGTGCCCACGCACGTCGGCGGCATCGCCGCCGACGGCGACGCGTCCGTTCTCGAGCACGAACGCACGCCGCGCGGCGCCGAGCGCGAGCGCCGGCTTGTGCTCGGCGAGGACGATCGCCGTACCGCCCTCATTGATGCGCCGCAGCGCTTCGAAGAGCTCGTGGACGACCACCGGCTCGAGGCCGCGCGACGGCTCGTCGAGCAGCGCGAGGATCGGCTTTGCCATCAGTACGCGGCCGATTGCAAGCATTTGCTGCTCGCCGCCCGAGAGCGTCCCCGCCCGACGCTCGCGTCGTTCGTAGAGCAACGGGAAGAGCTCGAAGACGTGAGCGAGGTCGCGCGTCGAAGTTCCGCGCCGCGTCCACGCTCCAAGGCGAAGGTTGTCGAGCACCGAGAGCGTCGTGAAGGTGCCGCGGCCTTCCGGCACGTGGGCCACACCGAGACGCGCCATGCCGTCGGGTGTGCGACGGAAGAGCTTGCTTCCCTCGAGGAACACCTCGCCGGTTGTCTTCACCAGGCCGGAAATCGCACGCAGCGTGGTCGTCTTGCCGGCGCCGTTCGCGCCCAGGATGGCGACGAAGTCGCCGAGCTCGACGCTCAGCGTGACGCCGCGCAGCGCGCGGATCTCGCCGTACCGCACATGCACATCGCGAAGCTCAAGGAGCGACAAGGCGGAGCCTCAGCCGGTCGAGCTGATCGTCCGTGACGCCGGCCTCGCGCAGATAGGCGCGCACGTCTCCGTACTGCTCGTCGAGTGCGTCGAGGGTGCGGCTCATGGCGGCGACGGGTGTCTGCTGCTTGAACACGCGCCTGCGGCGTTCGGACTCGGTCGGGGCCTCATCGATCCAGGAGCCGGTGACCGCGACGAGATTCGCCTCGGTGAGCGCATAGTCGGCTGCGACCTCCTCGATCGAAGCGCCGGCGAGCCGCAGCAGAAGCGCGGCGATGAGCCCCGTCCGGTCCTTGCCGCCCGCGCAGTGGAACAGCACCACACCCTCCGGCGCGTCGGCGATCGCCGCGACCACCGCACCGAAGTTTGCGTGGTACTCCTCGAGCACGGCAACGTAGAAGGACGCCCAGTAGCCGATGGGGTCGTCGCTTTCCAGGTAATCGTCGACGTCGTCCATGTAGTCGAGGTCGAGCTCGCCGAGCAGCGAGATATGCACGACCTCGATGTCGACCTCGCGCGGTACGTCCTCCGCGAGCTCTTCCGGCCAGCGGAGATCGACGATCCGGCGGACACCGTGCTCGTAGAGATCCGACCAGCCGGTCTCCGTCAGCCGGCGGACATTGTCTGCGCGCACGAGCACGCCGAAGCGCGTCTCACCCCGCTGCGTGGGCACGCCACCCAGATCGCGAACGTTCACGCACCCCTCCCAAAGCAGGGAACGGGTCACGCTGCTTCGATCGCCTCGGCTCCGAGGTAGGCCTCGATCACGGCGGGGTTCCGCTTGACCTCGTCGGGTGGGCCTTCGGCGATCTTGCGCCCGAAGTCGAGCACGTGGATTTGCTCGGCGACGCCCATCACGAGTCCCATGTGGTGCTCGACGAGGAGAATGGTGAGGTCGAAGTCGTCGCGCAGCTTGCCGATGAACGCCCCGAGCGCTGCGACCTCCTCGTGGTTGAGACCGCCGGCCGGCTCGTCGAGCAGGAGCAGCCGCGGCTCGGCGACGAGCGCCCGCGCGAGCTCGACGCGCTTCAGCGTGCCGAAGGAAAGGCCGGCGGCCGGGCGATTCGCTGCGTCGGCGATCCCGACATAATCGAGCACCTCCTCGACCCGCTTCTGCACGGCGCCGCCGCGAAACGGCGTCGTGCGCGTGTGCGCACCGACGAGCACGTTGTCGAGCACGGTCATCGAGCGGAACAACTCGACGTTCTGAAAGGTGCGCGCGATGCCGCGGCGGACGACGCGATGCGACGGCGTGTGCAACAGGCTCTTGCCCGCGAACTCGAGCTCGCCCGAGTCGGGCTTGTAGAGGCGCGTGATGACGTTGAACAGCGTCGTCTTACCGGCACCGTTCGGCCCGATCAGGCCGACGATCTGCCCCTGCTCGACGTCGAGCGAGACGTCGTCGATCGCGACGATCCCACCGAACCGGCGAGTGACGTTGCGGACGGAAAGCAGCGCCATCGCCCTGAGCTTACAACGCGGCCGGATCGGTCACCGGCAGCGAGCAGGCAAACCGCTCGCACACGTAGACAGCTGTCTGCCCGGCTATCTCGCCACGGCCTGCGAGGAGCGGAATGCCGTCCGCGGGCCCGAACGCGATCACATCCGTGGGCGCGGCGCGCTCGACGGCGGCACGGGCCACGGGAGCGTCGCGATCGCCGGCGATCGCGAGCTCGCGATGCGGCGCGAGCTCCTGGTCGAGGGCGACGAGCATCCAGCCGAATGCCGAGGGCGCACGCGTCAGCCGGTCACGGACGAGCCGCAGCACCGACACACCGCGCCGCTCGAGCTCGTCGTCGCCCCAGATCCGCCCGAGCCGCAGCAGCACGTAGGCGAGCATCGCGTTGCCGCTCGGGGTCGGATGGTCGTCGAGCTCTTTCTTACGTGCCACGAGCTGCTCGCCGTCGCGGGGCGTCTGGAAGAACGCGCCGGCCTCGTCGTCGGCAAACAGGTCGACGGCGAGCATTGCAAGACGGTGCGCCTCGCGCAGCCAGTGCGGGTCGCCGCTCGCGACGTGCAGCTCGGCGAGACCGTACGCGACGTCGGCGTAGTCCTCGAGGTAACCGGTGCCCTTGGCGACACCGTCGCGCCAGGTGCGGTGCAGGCGCCCGTCCGGCGTCGAGAGCGGCCCGAGCAGGAAGTGCGCCAGCTCGGTGGCCGGGCGAACGCGTCCCGCCTGCGCCAGCGCTGCGAGCAGCAGCCCGTTCCACGAGGCGATCGCCTTGTCGTCACGCAGCGGCTGAGGGCGGTCAGCGCGACGGGCGAGCAGCCGCTCGCGCGTCACGTCGTCGACCTCGCCGCGCAGCACGAACCGCCCGTCCTCGAAGGGCTCGAGCAGCTCCTCCGGCGCACCTTCGCCGGGCGCCCAGGTGAACGTCAGCCCCTCGACGCCGTCTGTGTCGGCGTCCTGGGCCGAGGCGAAGCCGCCGCCGGCGAGCGCGAGCTCGCGCAGCACATAGTCGAGCGTCAGTTCGGCAACCCGCCGGTAGCGCTCGTCGTCGAAACGGCGCGCCGCGCGCAGGTACACGGACGCGAGCAGCGCGTTGTCGTACAGCATCTTCTCGAAGTGCGGAACGAGCCAGCGCTCGTCGACCGAGTAGCGGTGAAAACCGCCGCCGAGGACGTCCCACAGCCCGCCGAGCATCATCCTGTCGAGCGTGCACCGCGTCATCTCCTCTTCGCCCCGCCGCAACAGGAACTCGAGCACGGGTGCCGGCGGGAACTTCGGCGCGCGGCCGAAGCCGCCCCACTCCGGGTCGAAGCTGTCGCGCAGATTCTGCTGCGCCTCCGCGAGCAGCGCCTCGGTGAGCGGCTCGGCGGACGGCCGGAGCCGGGCCCCGTCGCGGATGTGCTCGGCGAGCTGCGCGGCCGAGCGGTCGACCTCGCCGCGCTGCTCGGCCCAGGCCTCTCCCACAGAGAGCAGCACCTGTTTGAACGACGGCAGCCCGTGGCGCGGCTCGGGCGGGAAGTACGTGCCGCCGAAGAACGGCTCCCCCGCAGGTGTCAGGAACACGGTCATCGGCCAACCGCCGCGGCCGGTCAGCGCAACGACGGCGTCCATGTAGACGGAGTCGACGTCCGGGCGCTCCTCCCGGTCGACCTTGATCGAGACGAACCGCTCGTTCATGACGTGTGCGGTCAGCGGATCCTCGAACGACTCGCGCTCCATCACGTGGCACCAGTGACAGGCCGCGTACCCGATCGAGAGCAGGATCGGCCGGTCCTCGTCGCGGGCGCGGGTGAGCGCCTCCTCGCCCCACGGATACCAGTCGACCGGGTTTCCGGCGTGCTGGCGCAGGTAGGGCGAGGTCTCCCGGGCGAGGCGGTTCACTCGGAGTAGCCTAGGCGTCCGGCCATGCGCCACTACGAGGACTTCACGATCGGCGACACGTACCGCTCCGCGGTCGGGCGCACCGTCACCGAGACGGACAACCTCCTCTTCACCATGCTCGCGCTGAACACGAACGAGCTGCACTTCAACGAGGAGGCGGCGAAGGCGACCGAGTGGGGTCGGATCCTCGTCAACTCGACGTTCACGCTCGCGCTCGTGCTCGGCCTTTCGGTCGCGGACACGACGCAGGCGGGTGCCGTCAACCTCGGCTGGACCGAGATCCGCCTTCCCCACCCCGTGTTCGTCGGCGACACGATCTGGTCGGAGACACAGGTGACCGCCGTGCGCGAGTCGCGCTCACGGCCGGCGCAGGGAATCGTCGGAGTGCGCACGCGCGGCATCAACCAGCGCGGCGAGGTCGTCTGCGAATTCGCACGGTCGTTCCTCATCGGCAGGCGCGCGTCGGCGGCCGACTCGTTCCCCGGCACCGGCGAGCCGTGGAACGTCTAGATGGTCGATCACGACGTTCACGGCCAGCCCGCGGCGCGGTAGAGTCCGCCCTCGAGCGGCCGTCCGAGCAGCCCCTCGACGAAGCGCGAGACCTCGACGAGCGCGCCGAGGTCGACACCGGTGCGCACACCGTCGC
>DATLQV010000048.1:0-35090 GCA_035534955.1 Gaiellaceae bacterium | reverse complement strand
GACCGACTCGGCGAGGTCGGCGGACGGACCGTCGTCGCCGAGCAGCTCCTCGATCGCCTCGGTCGTGTAGCCGGCCGCGCGCAGCGCGTTGCCGAGCGTCGCGGCTGCGGCGAGATCGGGGTTCGGGTCCCAGGCGCTCATAGGGCAACCTTCGGCTGCCCTATGAGTCTCCGCTTCGGCGCCGTCCAGGCCGGCGCCTCCGCTACCTGTGAGCCTCCGTCAAGCCTACGGCTCATCGGGCAACCTTCGGCTGCCCGATGTGTCTCCGCTTCGGCGCCGGCGAAGCCGGCGCCTCCGCTCCCTGTGAGCCTCCGTCGAGCCTACGGCTCATAGGGCAACCTTCGGCTGCCCGATGTGTTTCCGCTCCGGCACCGGCCAAGCCGGCGCCTCTGCTACCTGTGAGCCTCCGTCGAGTCTACGGCTCATGCAGCCTCAGCCGTCGATCGTCAGGCTTGCGAGATCGCGTGGATAGTCGGTGAGGATCTCGATGCCGTCGGGGGTGACGAGGACAGTGTCCGAATGGCGAAATCCGCCGACCTCGCTCGAGTAGACGCCCGGCTCGATCGTGAAGACCATGCCTTCCTCCACGCGTGTGTGATCACCGATGTCGAGGAACGGCGCCTCGTGGTTGCGCAACCCGATCGCGTGGCCCACATGCTGGCGCCAGTAGGGCAGAAGGTCGTTCGCCTTGAAGTAGTCGAGCACCGCGCCGTCGACCTCCGCGCAGGTGACGCCGGGCCGCAGCGCCGCGAATGCCGTCTCCTGCGCGGCGAGCATGTGACCGAAGAGCCGCCGCATCTCGGATGTGGGTGTGCCGATCACCATCGCCCGCTCGAGCTCCGCGTTGTAGCCCCAGACCGGCGCGCTCGTTTCGGTCACGAGGACGTCACCCCGCTGGAACTCGATGTTGTGCGCGATCGCATGTGCCCACGAGCTTCGCCGTCCGATCTGCCCGCGGTAGCCCGCGACGGCGCCGTCCGACGAGCCCTGCTGTCCTCCGAACTCGGCGCCGAGCTGCGCGAGCATGGTGAGGGTGGCCTCGTGCCCAGCGCGCAGGCTCGCCGCCGCTTCCGTGACGCCGGGCTGTGTGTACTGCTGGAGCAGCCGGTGGGCGTGTTCGCACCAGCGCGCGCTCTCGCGAATCAGCGCAACCTCGGCCGGGCTCTTGCGCACCATCATCCGCTCGATGAACGTGGTGAGCACCGTGACGGGATGCCCTGACGCCTCGCTGAGCGCGGGGCCGGCGTAGCCGAGAATGCCCGGGTAACCGTCCTGGTCGGCGCCGGCCGGGCCGGAGATCCCCAGATCGTCGAGCACCCGAGCCAGAAGTCGCATCGGATGCTCGAGCCCCGGGTACTCCGGATAGGACTCGACCCGGGCGAAGCCGGTCTCCTCGCGCACGCGCTCGACCTCGAACTCGGGCACGAACACGGCGGTCTCTCCGGAGGCCGCAACCACGAACGCGACGGGGCGTTCTGTGGCGAGAAAGCCGAAGCTCGTGAAGTACTGGATGTAGCTCGCGTCGAAGAGCACGCAGCCCGCGAGCTCTTGCTCGACGACGTACGCGCGCAACAGCTCGCGACGCGCGGCGAGCTCGTTGGGATGAATGCCGCTCTTCACGACCGCGACTTTACTGAGCGCTCGTCCGGTCTGGGGCGATCCAGCGGAGATGTCTCTGCGCTCCCTCACGCGTCGACGGGGTTGGTTCGTCCACGGCGCGCGCGCTCAGCGCAGACCGAGACGCCGAACCGTTCCGGTGGTCCCGCCGGAGGTGACCCCGCCGATCACGAGTGCAGAGGACGGCAGGGCGACGGTGGCCGCGTCGCTCACCGGCACGGCTCCGGCAACCGCGGTGACGCGGCCGGTGCCGGGGTCGATCTTCGTGACGGCGCCCGTGATCGTGCCGTTCGCGTCGACGCCGCCCACGACATAGACGGCGCCGCCGAGGGCAAACGCCTGGGCGTGTGCCCTCGCGGCGGGCAGACGGCCGGCGAGGTGCACGCGGCCCGTCTGCGTGTCGAGGAGGTAGACGGTCGAGGCGGCGCCGTTCGCCGAGGTTCCGCCGGCGATCACGACGGTCGTCCCCAGTGCCGCCACCGCGGGATAGCGAAGTCCGACGGGCAGGCGGGCGACCAGCGTGAAGTGCGTTCCGTCACTCGTGCGGTAGATCTCGCGGCGGGGAGCGACTCCGTCGTAGCCACCGACCAGGTAGACCCCGCTCGCCGTCTGTGCGGCGGCAATGTCCGACAGCGGGCGCGGCAACCGGCCGGAGATTGTGCCGGTGTGCGTGGCAAGGTCGAAGCGCTGCACGGTGTCGCTGCTCTGCGCCGCACCGCCTCCGAACACGTACAGGCTGCCGCCCAGCACCGCGCCCGCCGCATCGTGAAAAGCCTGCGGGACGGTGCCGAGTGACGAGAGCGCCCCCGTTACCGGGTTCATCCGGAAGACGCCGTCGGTCGACGAGCCCGCCGCGTCGAGCCCGCCGGCGAGGAGCACTGCGCCTCCGTGCGCGACCGCGACCTCGCGTTGGACGGGGGCAGGCAGCGTGTAGGGAATGCCAGTGCGCAGGCCGCCGCCCGACGCGGCGGGCCCGGTCGCTGTGGCGGCGGCGGCGGCGGCGGCGGGCGCCGCCACAGCCGCGTGCCGGGTGAGCAGCCGCACGAGGACGGGCGAGGCCTGCGCGGCGGCGGTGGGCAGCAGGTCGAGCCCGTCGGGAGTGTTCAGGTATCCGGGAGCCGTTCCGGCGACATCGGTGTGGCCGTACTGCCAGACGATCCGGTGTGTGCGGATGCTGACGACGACGACGCGGTCGCGGTAGTCGTCGTTGATCGCCACGAGGCCCGGTGCGATCAGCGTCGCAAGCGACGGATGGTTCAGTGCGTTCGGCCCACTCGCGGGCCGGTAGCGCCAGAGCACCCGGCCGCTGCGGTTCATGATGATCGCCGCTCCCGGGCTCGTGTAGTCGGCGAGCAGGATGCGGTTTTGCCCGATCAGCTGCGGATCGGACGGGTACGAGACCGGCGCCTGTACCGCCCAGCGGAGCCTGCCGGTCGGGCCGATGTTGTCGACCCAGGAGCCGGCGATCTCGCTGACGAGCGTCCCGCCGCCGGTGAGCGGCGTCGCGCCGTTCACTGCACCGAGGTACCGCGGGGGATCGTGGCGGCAGACGCCCGTCGTCCCGTACTGCCGCACGATCCGGTGCGCCGCCGAGATGAAGAGGACGCGACAGTTATAGGCGTCGGCCACCGACACGACGTTGTGGGCGAGGAGGTAGGCGTCGTCGGGCGTGTTCAGGTAGCCGGGACGGCCGCCGTGCACGTTCACGTGGCCGTAGCGCCAGAGGATCTTCCGGCCGGGAAAGGAGATGATCTGGATCGTGTGCTGGTCTTCCTGGTTGGAGATGATCCGGTCGTGGCGCGGCCCGAAGAACGTGTCGTCGCCGAACCGGAAGGGCATTGCGATCGGCCGGCTGCCCGGATAGCGCCAGTAGATGTGGCGTGCACTGTCGACGAGGAGCATCCGGTCGTTGCCGCGGTCTGCGATCAGCAGATAGCCGGGGATCGGGCCGGGTGGGTGGAGCAGCCTGGGGGGCGACTTCGGCGGTGCTGCGGCGGTGCCCGCGACGCTGGCGGTGCCGGTCGTCCGGCCGACGGTCGCCGAGAGGACCCAGAGCCCCGCGGCCGCCAGTGCGACGGCGCCGATCGCAAACCGGAGGATCGCGCGCCTGCGGCGGCGACGAACCGAGCTGAGGCGACGGCGGTCGGAGCGTTCGAGTGCCAAGCCGCCACCATCGTGACGCAAAGCTGACTGCCGCGTGAACGAGGAGCGCCGGGTCAGCCTTCGCCCTGTAGCCATTGCGACTGGATCCAGTGGGCCCATTGCACGGCAGAGGGCAGCGTCACGACGGCCACGATCGCGCCCACGACGATCGCGCTTGCAACGAGCGCAAGGCGGATCGAGGAGCCGGTGCCTGCTCTCGGGCGTCGCAGGTCCGGAGCGGTGAGACCGGGAATGCGGGCGATGTGCCCGAGCACGTGCAGGCCGAGGGCGCCGACCCAGATCACGAAGCTCGCTTTGTGCAGCAGCAGCATCCCGAACGTGCGTCCCGGGCCGAGCAGTGCGAGGGCCACGCCGGACGCGAAGAGCGCGGCTGTCGATGCGACGACGAGCGGTCCGAGCAGTCGCAGGAAAAGCGGCGGAGGGCCTGCCTGCACGTACTCGCGGCGACCGGTGTAGTAGTTGACGAAGCGGTAGCCGGTGCTCGCGATCTTCAGGACGACCAGGGGCACGAGCAGCATCCCGAGGAAGACGTGCCACTCGAGAAAGGACTGCAGCGAAAGCAGCGTGAGCCCCTCGGCTGCGAGCAGCACGAGCAAGGGGATCGCGGTCAGCGCCGTCAGACGGGTGTTGCCGACCGCGCCCGCCACCCGCCGGTGCTCTCGCCGCGCGGCAAGCCGCGGCATGGTCCGGTTGCGCTCGGCAAGCACGCAGGGCATTCGAGCAAGCCCGAATGAGCGGCAGATGAACGTCGCTCACGCCTGTCTCACCCGCGCAAGGGGAGAATGCGCGCACATGCGTGTGCTCGTCGTCGAGGATGAGGCCAAGCTTGCAGCTCTGCTGGCGCGCGGCCTGCGGGAGGAAGGCCACGCAGCCGACGTCGCCGGACGCGGAGAAGACGCCGTCTGGATGGCCGAGGCGGCGCAGTTCGACGTGATCGTGCTCGATGTGATGCTGCCCGGCATGGACGGTTTCGCCGTCTGCCGTCGCCTGCGGGAGCGAGGGGTCTGGACGCCGGTGCTGATGCTCACCGCGCGCGACGCGGTCGAGGACCGCGTGCAGGGGCTCGATGCCGGCGCCGACGACTACCTGGCGAAGCCGTTTGCCTTCGACGAGCTGCTGGCGCGCCTGCGGGCGCTCACGCGCCGGGCGCCGAACGAGCGCCCGACGCTGCTCGCGGTCGGGGAGTTGCGCCTCGATCCCGCAGCACGCCGGGTATGGCGCGGCGAGGACGAACTCGTTCTCTCGGCCAAGGAGTTCGCGCTCCTCGAGCTGTTCATGCGCAACGCCGGCTCCGTGCTCTCTCGCGACCAGCTCCTCGACGGGGCATGGGACATGTCGTTCGAGCGCCGCTCGAATGTGATCGACGTCTACGTCGGCTATCTCCGCGGCAAGATCGGCCGCGGTGCGATCGAAACGGTGCGCGGCATGGGCTACCGGCTGCGCGACTTCGAGTGAACGCGCTTCCGATCAGGGTGCGGCTGACGGCAGCGTTCGCGGTCGCGATGGCGTTCGTGATCGGCGCGATGGCGGTGCTCGTCTACGTGCGCGTCGAAGGCGCGCTGCTCACCTCCGTCGATCAGACGCTCCGCGCCCAGGGGCGTGAGGCGATGGCGCGCATCAACGACGAGCACGGCCTCGTCGATCCCGACGCCGGGGGCGGGTCGGTGTTCGCTCAGCTGCTCGGCCCGGACGGCAAGCCGGTCCGTTCGACCCCGGCCGGTCTGCCGCCGCTGCTCGATGCCGCCGACGCGATGCGAAGCGTCCACGGCACGCTCGTGCTTCGCACCATGGAGTTGAAGCGCCCCCAGGGAGAATGGCGCGTGCTGGCGATTCCGGCAGCGGGCGGCCGTGCGGTCGTCGTCGCGCAGTCCCTGACCGCGCGTGAGGAGGCTCTGCACCGGATCTACCGCGAGCTCTTCATCGCGGGCCCGCTCGCGGTGCTGCTCGCGTCGCTGGCCGGATACGCGCTCGCCGCCGCTGCGCTCCGGCCCGTAGAGACGATGCGCCGGCGTGCCGCGGGCGTCACGGCCGCCTCGCCGGGGACGTTGCCCGTGCCGCGCGCGCGCGACGAGATCTCGCGGCTCGCGGTGACGCTGAACGACATGCTCTCGCGGCTGCAGGCAGCGCTCGACCACGAGCGCCGATTCGTCGCCGACGCGAGCCACGAGCTGCGCACGCCCGTCGCGTTGCTCCGGACGGAGCTCGAGCTCGCGTTGAGACGGCCGCGGTCGGCGGAGGAACTGAAGCTCGCCCTGGTTTCGGCGCTCGACGAGACCGTGCGGCTGTCGCGGCTCGCCGACGATCTGCTGCTGCTCGCCCGCGCCGAGGAACGATCGCTGCCGATCCGCGCCGAGGACACCCAACTCGCGGAGCTCTTCGACACCGTCGCGCGCCGTTTCGCCGCCCGGGCGGCCGGGGTGGGCCGCACCGTGCGAGCGGCGCCGACCACGGCGATCCTCGAGGCCGACCCGGCGCGGCTCGAACAGGCGCTCGACAACCTCGTCGACAATGCGCTGTCGTACGGCGCCGGGGAGGTCGTGCTCTTCGCACAGGCAACAGACGACGCGGTCGAGCTGCACGTCACCGACAGCGGGCGGGGCTTCGACGACGCCTTCCTCGAGCGGGCGTTCGACCGCTTCAGCCGTTCGGACGAGGCTCGCGAGCAGGGCGGCGCCGGCCTCGGCCTCTCGATCGTGCAGCTGATCGCTCACGTGCACGGCGGCACCGTCGGCGCCGGGAACCGGCCCGGCGGGGGCGCCGACGTGTGGCTCAGCCTGCCTCGCCGAGCTTCTTAGGAGACTCCTAGCCCGACCTCATTCACGTCTCATCTGCCGCTGGCACGCTTGGTGACATGTCGGGCCACCCTGAGAGCCGTCGCCACGCAGCGCTCCAACGCGATGCTGCCGTGCGGCGGCTGCGCCGCACCACGCAGGTGTCGGTTGCGCTGATGGTTGCGGTCGGCGGTGTGTTCGCCGCGCTCGCGGCGGCATCGACCCATCTGAAGAAGGCCGTCGTTGCAACCTCGACCAGCCGGGCTTCAGCAGCCGCAGTGGTCGTTCAGGCTCCCGCGCCGCCGCTCGTCGGCATGCAGAGCGCTCCACCCGGTCCATCGGCGGCACCCGCAGCACCGGCCCCTGCGCCCGCGGCGTCCTACCAGCAGCCGGTGGTCGTCTCCGGAGGCTCGTGAGCGACGGCCCGGTCACGGCGTCGTTTCCGGCGCTCGGGACCACGGCCACCGTTGCGGTCACGAGCTCGGGCTCGCTCGAAACCGCCCGAGGACTTCTCGTCGAGCAGCTCGACGCCGTCGACCTCGCCTGCAGCCGCTTCCGGCCCGACTCCGAGCTGTCCTTCGTCAACGCTCACGCCGGGAGCCCGGTGCTTCTCAGCCTGCTGCTCGCGCGGGCCGTGCGGTGCGCGCTCGACGCGGCGCGCAGGTCGGACGGGCACGTCGATCCGACGCTCGGCGCGCAGTTGCGGGCGGCAGGCTACGACCGGACCTTTGCGCTCGTCCGTGAGCGCGACTCGTGGCACGTCACGCTGCCGCCGGCGCGCGGACCGGCCTGGGCCGACGTGGAGCTCGACGACGAGCAGCGGATTCTGCTCGTCCCCGCCGGCATCGAGCTCGATCTCGGCGCGACGGCGAAGGCACTGGCCGCGGACGATGCCGCCCGCACGATCGCCGCTGCGACCGGCTCGGGCGCGCTCGTCTCCCTCGGCGGCGACATCGCGGTCTCGGGCGAGGCTCCGCCGGGCGGGTGGGCGATCCGGATCGCCGACGACCACGATGCGCCGCTCAGCACGCCCGGACCGACAGTTGCCATCTCGGGCGGCGGTCTTGCGACGTCGAGCACAACGGTTCGCCGCTGGCTGACGGACGAGGGCGAAGCACATCACATCCTCGACCCGCGCTCGGGGCGGCCCGCGGTCACTCCGTGGCGGTCCGTCAGCGTCGCGGCGGCGACGTGCGTCGATGCGAACGTCGCTGCCACCACCGCCGTCGTCCTCGGAGAGTCGGCACTCGGCTGGCTGGCCGACCGCGGGCTCCCCACGCTCGCCGTGCGTCGCGACGGCTCGACGGCAACGGTCGCAGGCTGGCCGGAGGAGGCACACGCAGCGTGATGATCGCGGCCTCCGGCAACGCAACGGTCCTCTGGTACCTCACCCGCGGGATGGGCGTCGGCGCGCTCGTCCTCCTCACCGCTTCGGTGGCGCTGGGTGTGCTGACGACTGCGCGCTGGCGTGGCGCCCGCTGGCCCCGGTTCGTGACGGCGGGCCTGCACCGAAACCTGACGCTGCTCGCGATCGCGTTCGTCGCGGTCCACGTCGTCACGACCGTCGCCGACGGGTACACGCCGATCGGTCTCAAGGACGCGGTGATTCCCTTCATCTCGCCCTACCGGCCGATCTGGCTCGGGCTCGGCGCCGTCGCCTTCGACCTCCTGATCGCGCTCGTTGTCTCGAGTCTGCTGCGACCGCGGATCGGCTACCGGGCCTGGCGCTACGTCCACTGGCTCGCCTACGTCTCGTGGCCGGTCGCGCTCGTTCACTCACTCGGCACCGGCAGCGACGCCCGGCTCGACTGGATGCGCATCGTCGGCGCAGTGTCGGTGCTGGTCGTCGTCGTGGCCGTCCTCGCCCGCGTCGCGCTCGCCGTCGAGGCGCCGGGCGGCGTGCGGGCTCTTGGCGCCCTCGGCGCGTTGCTCGTGCCGGTCGTGATCGTGACCTGGTACCAGTCGGGCCCTGCGCAGCGCGGCTGGGCGAAGCGTGCGGGCACGCCGGTTACGTTGCTCGCCGGCCGCCGCGCCGCCACAAGCGTGCAGCGGGCCGTGCTGACGAGCGTGACCCTCCCGCACTCGGCGTTCTCGGCTTCGCTCAACGGGAGCGTGCACGAGTCCAGCCGGTCGGACGGCCTGCTCGACGTCGTGATCCGCGGTGACCTGCACGGCGGCGCCGGCGGCTCGGTGCGCATCGACCTGCGCGGCCAGCCGCTCGACAGCGGGGTCTCGATGACCGCGAGCGGCGTCTCCTACGTTCCCGCCGGGACGCAAACGGTGTATCTCGGCGATGTCACTGCGCTGTCGGGCCAGCGCGTCTTCGCGACCGTCACGGCGCACTCCGGCGCGCAGCTCCAGCTCGCGTTCGATCTGAACATCAACACGCAGTCTTCCGTCGTCACCGGGACGATGAATGCGTCGCCCGGAGCGAACGGATGACCGCTTCTGCCAGACGGAGTCAGGTCGAAGCGCCGTCCGGCGTCGCGCGGCTGCTGGCAGCGGTGCGTTCCGACGGTCGTGCCGTGTCACTGCACGAACACCACGTGCGCTTTGGCCCTCTCGATCTGCCCGGGCCGGAACTCATCTCGATGCTCCAGGCGAGCGCGCTGCGCGGCCGGGGCGGCGGTTCGTTCCCGACCGGCGACAAGCTTGCCGCAGTGGCGGGGCAGCGGGGCCGCCCGGTCGTCGTCGCCAACGCGACCGAAGGCGAGCCCGCGAGCGGCAAGGACAGCGCGCTCGTGCGGCTCGTACCGCATCTCGTGCTCGACGGCGCTGCGGCGGCCGCGGCGGCTGTCGGGGCGCGCGAGATCGTCGTCGCTGTGGCGCAGCAGGCGAAAGCGGACCGGGCTGCGCTCGCCGCCGCGCTCAAAGAGCGGCGCGACTCCTTCGAGTGGAAGCTCTCCTCGATCGCGGACGGGTTCGTCTCGGGCGAGGAAACAGCGCTCGTGAATGCGCTCGACGGCCGGCCCGCCAAGCCGAGTGTGAAGCCGCCGTATCCCTTCGAGCGCGGTGTCGGCGGAGCGCCGACTCTCGTCCAGAACGCGGAGACGCTGGCGCACATCGCGCTGATCGCGCGCTTCGGGGCGCGCTGGTTTCGCTCGCTCGGCATCGAGTCGGAGCCGGGCACGGCGCTGATCTCACTTTCGGGAGCGGTCGCCCGCCCCGGCATCTACGAGATCGAGCTCGGTACGCGTGTGTCGGAGCTGATCGAGCAGGCCGGCGGAGCCACCGAGCCGCTCGCTGCGTACCTCGTCGGCGGCTACTTCGGCGGCTGGACACGCAATGCACAGCAGGCGCTGACCGCCGCAGCCGGTCTCGGCGCAGGCGTCGTCGTCGCGTTTCCGTCCACGGCGTGCGGCGTTCGCGAAAGCGCGCGCGTCACGCGCTACCTCGCCGACGAGAGCGCGGGCCAGTGCGGCCCGTGCGTCCACGGGCTCGCTGCGCTCGCGACCGGGCTCGAGGAGATTGCGAACGCGCACGGCCACGACGGCCGTGAGCTGCTCGCGCGCTGGGCCCGTCAGGTGCACGCTCGCGGCGCCTGCCGCCACCCGGACGGCGTCGCGCGGTTCGTCATGAGCACGCTCGAGATCTTCGAAGACGAGCTCCTGCTCCACCTGCGCAAGGGACGGTGCAGTGGCCGCGACCGCCGCGCAGTGCTACCGATCGCAGCTACGAGATGACGAAGCGGCTGTTCGTCAACCCGATCGAGTGTGACGGCCACGGCCTCTGCGCGGAGCTGTTCCCCGAGTGGATCGAGCTCGACGACTGGGGCTACCCGATCATCGACCCCCAGCCCGTGCCCTCCGGTCTCGAGGCGCATGCGCGGCGGGCGATCAAGGAGTGCCCGAAGCTCGCGCTGCGCCTGGTCGCCGAACGCCGGACGCCGGACGCACCCCGCCCTCGGACGCGCTCGGCGGAAGGACGCAGCCGCCGAACCTGATTCGGCGTTTCGGAGCGAGAGCAAGTCTGCGGTTTTCCACGATGCGGGCCGCAGCCGTGGCGGGCAGTGTGGAGCCCATGCAGGCCGGCGCCGCATCCCTCGACCTCGACCGGCGGCCGATCCTCGTCTTCTGGGAGACGACGCGCGCCTGCGGCCTCGCGTGCTTGCAATGCCGCGCCTCGGCGATCTCGAAGCCGCTTCCCGGCGAGCTCTCGACGGCGCAGGCGGAGCGCTTCGTCGACAGCCTGGCCGGGTTCGGGATGCCGCGGCCGGTCCTCGTGGCCACCGGCGGCGACGTGCTCATGCGCCACGATCTCGACGCGATGATCGCGCGGGCCCGGGCGCTCAAGGTGCCGGTTGCGCTCGCGCCGAGTGTGACCCCCCTCCTCACCGATGAGCGCGTCGACGGGCTCCGCGGCGCAGGCGTGAAGGTCGTCTCGATCAGCCTCGACGGTGCGACGCCCGCGACCCACGACAGGGTCCGCGGGGTCGAGGGCCACTTCGCCGAGACGGTCGCCGCCGTGCGCAGGCTGCGGGCGGCCGGGCTGACGGTGCAGGTGAACACGGTCGTGATGCGCGACACGGTCGACGAGCTGCCCGAGCTGGCGCGCATCGTGAAGGAGACGGGCGCATCGATCTGGGAGGTGTTCTTCCTCGTCCGGGTCGGGCGAGGCCGGGCGCTCGGCGAGCTCTCGCCTGCGGAGAACGAGGACGTCTGCCATTTCCTCGTCGACGCCTCCCGCTACGGCGTCATCGTCCGCACCGTCGAGGCCCCGTTCTTCCGCCGCGTTGTCACTGTCCGCAAGGACGAGCCGGCCGGGACGGACGTCCGTGCGCTCTATGGGCTCGGACCGCTCTACGACCGGCTGGCCGCCGGACTTCGCGCCGAGCTCGGCGATCCCACCTCCCCGCCGCGGGCACAGACGAAGGGCACGCGCGACGGCCGGGGCATCGTCTTCGTCGCGCACGACGGCGAGATCACGCCGTCCGGGTTCCTGCCTCTCTCGCTCGGCAACGTCGTGCAGGACGACATCGTCGAGGTCTACCGCGAGCATCCGCTACTGCGCCGCATCCGCGCCGCTGAGTTCAGCGGCCGCTGCGGCCGTTGCGCCTTTCGCCGGCTCTGCGGAGGTTCGCGTGCCCGCGCGTACGCTGCGACCGGCGACGCGCTTGCCGAAGACCCGGCGTGCGCGTTCGTCCCCGCCTACTCGATCTCGCGCAGAAGTCCGGTGTCGACGTCGTAGACGAACCCGCGGACGCCGTCGCGGTGGAGCAGAAACGGCGAATGCCGCACGCGGGCGATCGACTGCCGCACGTTGGCGTCGACGTCCGTGAACGACTCGATTGCGAACGACGGCGCCATTCCGGTCGCTTCGTGGAGCTCCGCGCGGAAACCGTCGTCCGTGATCAGCTCGAGGCCGCAGTCGGTGTGGTGGATGAGTGCGACCTCTTCGGTTCCGAGGCGTCGTTGCGAGATCGCGAGCGAGCGAATCACGTCGTCGGTGATCACGCCGCCCGCGTTGCGCAGCACGTGGGCCTGTCCGTCCTCGAGGCCGAGCGCGGCGAACACGTCGAGTCGAGAGTCCATGCACGTCACGATCGCGAGTCGAAGGGCCGGGCGAACGTCGAGGTGCTTTCGGTCGGAGCGCGCCGCGAAGGCGCGGTTGTTGGCCAGCAGGCGATCGGTGACGCGCACCCGGCGAGTTATAGAGGGTTTGAGTACACGCAGGCTGTCCTGCGTCTCGTCGGTGTCGACGATCGTCATCATGCCGCCGTTGCGAGTCGAGAGCGACTTGCGCCGGATCAGCGACTCGCTCGAATCGTCGATGTGCGTGCCCACGTTCCGGATCTCCTGTGGCGGGTGGTTCCGAGCCTCAGGCGGGCGGCTGGGTGGTGCGAACGCCGAGGTACAGCGCGCCGATGTCCGGGTGCTCCAGCACCTCGCGTCCGGTTCCTGCCAGCCGAACGGTGCCGTTCTCGAGCACGATTCCCTGCGTGCTCAACTTGAGACCGGCCCGGGCGTTCTGCTCGACGAGCAGGATGGTGCGTCCCTGCTCGTTCATGAGACGGACGGTGTGAAAGACGGCACGCCGTGTGCGCGGGTCGAGTCCCATCGACGGCTCGTCGAGAACGATCAGCGACGGATCCAGCATCAGGCTGCGCGCGAACTCGATCAGCCGCCGCTGGCCGCCTGAAAGGCTTCCAGCCTTCTCTTTGGCGCGTTCTCGAACGATCGGGAAGAGCTCCTCGATCTCCGCCAGCCTGCGTGCCGTCAAGGCCTTGTCGCGGAGGGTGAACGCGCCGATCTCGACGTTCTGGCGGACCGTCATCTCCGGAAACAGGCTGTGGTTCTGCGGCACTTGCACGATGCCGAGCGCCAGGATCTGTTTCGGACGCAGGCCCACCAGATCGCGGCCGCGGAAGCGAATCTGTCCGAGGCGGGCACGCAGCAGACCGCTGAGCGTTGCAAGGAGCGTCGACTTCCCGGCGCCGTTCGGCCCGACGACACAGGTGATGCCGCCCTCCTCGACGTCGAATGCGACGCCTTTCAGCACGTCGCCGCCGCCGTAGCCCGCGACGACCCCGTCGAACTCGAGCAGCGCACTCATGTCTCGAGCACCGCCGCACCGACCTCGTCGTCCTCCTCCTCGTCATCGCCGCCGAGGTAGGCGTCGAGGACGGCCGGGTTGCTTCGCACCTCGTCGGGCGAGCCGGTCGTCAGCACGCGCCCCTGATCGAGGACGGTGACCCGCTCACAGAGGTCCATCACAAACTGCATATCGTGCTCGACGACGATCAACGTCTTCCCGGCCCGGTTCACCTCGCGGATGCGGTCGATGATGTGGTTGATCAGTGACGGGTTGACGCCACCCGCCGGTTCGTCGAGCAAGATCACCTCTGGGTCGGCGACGAGGACGTACGCGAGCTCGAGCAGCTTCCGCTGGCCGTACGAGAGGTTGCCGGCCGGCAGGCTCGAGAGGCCTGCGATGCCGACGAACTCCAGCAGCTCGAAGGCCCGTTCGCGCTCGCTTGGGGAGCCCGCAGCCCTGAACACGCTTCGCAACCATCCCTCGTGCCGCTGCGTGGCAACCAGCATGTTTTCGAGGACGGTCATGCGCGCAAAGATCCGCGTCAACTGGAAGGTGCGGCCGATTCCCAGTGCGAACACGCGATCAGGGCCCGCGCTGGTGATCGAGCGTCCGCGGAACCGGATGTCGCCGGAATCCACCTGCGCGTAGCCGGTCATCACGTTGAACAACGTCGTCTTGCCGGAGCCGTTCGGGCCGATCAGGGCCGCAATCGATCCCTCCTCGACCGAGAACGTGGCACCGTCCAGAGCGCGCAGGCCGCCGAACGACTTCTTGACATCGTCGATCTCGAGCAGCGCCGTCATGCGACGTCCCGGGCTTGGTCGGGGGGTGGCGGCACTTCCGCGCGGCGGCGGATCTGCTCCCGGACGCGCGGCGCCAGGCTCGAGAGTGTCGGCACCACGCCGCGAGGCAGAAGCAGGATCACGACGAGGAACAGCGCCCCGTAGACGATCAGGTAGAGGCTGCCGGCCGAGAAGTTGAGCGTGAACTCCTGCTGGAGCGACTCGAGGACCAGAGCGCCGAGCAGTGGGCCCGTCAACGTGCCGAGGCCGCCGAAGAACGCCATCAGCGCGATCGAGATGTCGAACAGCGGGTCGAAGGCGAACTGGGGAAAGATCTGCCCCAGGAAGTACGCGTAGACGCCGCCCGCCATTCCGGTCGGGATCGCCGACGCGACGAACGCGAGCAGCTTCACACGCCTCGTGCGCACCCCGAGCCCGCGTGCACGGTCCTCGTCGTCGCGGATTGCAAGCAGCTGGAGACCGAAACGCGAGTACCGGATGCCGCAAGCCATCGCCACCGTGAGAACCAGGATCGCGGCGGCGACGTAGTAGAAGCGCTGGTTGTAGCCGACGGCCGTCCAGAGCGGTGTCGGTGTCTGCAGTCCCGACGATCCGCCGGTGATCCCGAGGTTGAACGCGAGCAGCTGAAAGATGAAGAAGATCGCGATCGTGATCACCACGAACGTGTGTCTTCGCGTCCGGAGCGCGACGAGACCGAAAGGCACGGCAATCACCCCCGCCACGACGCCGGAGACCGGAACGAGCGCGAACACCGACCAGCCGCCGCTCAGGTGCAGCTTCTCGGCTCCGATCGCGAGCGCGTAGGCGCCCGAGCCGAAGAACACGGCATGGCCGAGGGCGATGTACCCCGAGAGGCCGGAGAACGCATTCCACGCCGTCGTCGCGATCATGAAGATCAGCACGAAGAACGCGATCGTCGTGGTCGTCGGGTTCGAGAAAGCGAGCGGGAATCCGACCAAGATCGCAAGCGCGACGAGCCCTCCGAGCACGCCGAGGGCCGTACGCGAGGGGATCACTGAGCCCTCGTTGCAGCCCGGCCGAACAGGCCCTCCGGACGGACCGTGAGCACGACCACCAAGACGGCGAAGAACACGAGGGTCGACCAGACAGGCGACCAGGCGACCGCGACGACGTCCTCGAGCACCAGCATGAAGAGCGCTGCGACGAGTGCGCCTCCGATCGAGCCGAGACCGCCGAGGATGACGATCGTGAGCAGTCGAGAGATCAGGTCATAGCCGCTGTTCGGGTTGAAGGAGTTCGTCGCACCGAACACCATTCCGCCGGCGGCCGTCACGGCGATGCCGATCCCGAACGTGATCGTCCGGACGCGGTCGACGTCGATGCCGATGAGCTCGGCCGCGCGCCGGTCCTGGAGCGCGGCCCGCAGCGACTGGCCGAATCGCGTCAGGTACAGCACGGCATAGAGCGCGCCCAGGAGCACGATCGCGAGGGCGAAGCCGTAGAGGTAGATGTAGGGCAGATAGAAGCCGAAGATGTGGACCGACGTGTCGACGTACGACGCGTGCAACTGCAGGTACGAGACGCCGTAGACCTGCGTGATCCCTCCCTCGATCAGGATCGCCACCGCGTAGGTGACGAGGATCGACATGGCCGTCCGATCGCGGTCGGCGAGCCGTCGCATGAAGAACCACTCGACGGCAACGCCGACCACGAACAGCGCCGGGATCGTGATGATGAGCGTGGCGAAGAGGTCCATCCCGAAGTGGACCGACAGCGAGTAACTGAGGTACGCGCCGAGGATGACCATGATCCCCTGGGCGATGTTGATGATGTCCATCACCCCGAAGATCAAGGTCAACCCGGCGGCCATGAGCGCGTAGACGCCCCCCGTCAGAATGCCGTCGACGACGGCTTTCGCGTACGCACTCCCCACGTGGTGTTACTTCCAGGCCCGCTTCGGGAATTCGGGCTTGCGCGAGTTGGGATCACCCGGCGGCAAGATCTGCACCGGCTTGCTGTTCTGCCACTGGAACGTGAACGCCTTCGCGGCGACGTTCTCTCCGAGGCTGTCGAACTTCACGGCACCTTGCACCGACTGCAGGGTGATGCCGCTGTGCAGGTAGCTGATGATCTTCTTCTGGTCGAGGCTGTGCGTTGCGTTGACCGCGGCCTGCGCGACCTGCCCGACCGCGTAGCCCTCGGCGACGTCGGCGTTGATGTCGGCCGGCCTGCCGCCGAACTGCTTCACGTACGCCTTGACCATCGCGCGGCTCTGGGCGTTCGCGTAGCCGTAGTACCAGCCGTTCGGCACCATCACTCCTTCAGCGTTGGAACCGACCGCCTTCAGGAAGTCCGCGCCCTGGTCGGGCCCTGCTGTCGCGATGAATGCCTTCGGGTTGTAGTGCTGCTGGGCGAAGGCCTGGATGAATGCGGACACGGTCGGCACGTCGACCGAGCCCAACATGACGACATCCGCGTTCGTTGTCGCAACCGCGCTGGCGATCGGCGTGTAGTCGGTCGTCTCGGCGGGGAAGACGTTCGCGTAGACGGTCTTGATGCCCGCTTTCTCCATGATCGCCCGTGCCACGGGAAGCTGCGGCTCGGTGAACGGATCGTTGCTGGTCGGATACGCGGCGGTCTTCGGGCGGAGGCTCTTCGGGAGCCCGGCGAAGAACTTCGCCGAGGTGATCAGCTGGTTCTTGATGATCAGGCTGACGTCGAAGATGTTGTGGAGCCCCGTCGCGAAGACGGCCGGCGCACCACCTGCACCTTCGATCATCGCGTAGCCAAACCGGTTCGCGATCTTCGCCGACGGCACCGTCAGCAGGCTCGAGAACGGCCCGAAGACGAGATCGACGTGGTCGGAGGAAATGAGCTTCTGGTAGTTCGTCGCCACCTGTGCGGGGCTGCTCGCGTCGGAGACGATGTCGAGCGCGACCTTGCAGCCGAGAAGGCCGCCGTGCGCGTTCACGTTGTTGACCCAGAGTTGGTAGCCGCGCTTGAACGCCTGGCCGTCGGCTGAGAAGTCGCCCGACAGCGAGAGCGAAGCACCGATCGTGATCGTCTTGCCGCTTCCCTTGATGCAGGTGGTGGCAGCCCTGGAACCGCTTGTCCAAGCCCCTGCGACGAGCGCGGCAGCGACGACCATCGCCAGCAAGAGCCCCCGCGCGCCGTTCGTTTTGGTTCGCATTCCTGTCAACTTCCCAACCCCCTTCTCGACCACGGATTTCAGGATCATCCAGACGCGATCTCGCGGCTGGATGTCCGACAATCTGAGAACGTGCGCGATCCTGACGGTAACGATCGTGCTTGTCAACTCCCCGGCCCCGGCGCTCAAGTCCAGGCAAAACGGTCGGTTGACAAAGCCCTCGGCGCGGGTCTAACGTCCCCCTCGCTTTGTCTGACAACCTGACGACAGTGCCGATTGCGCGTCGCAAGACGTACGAACTGGTCGCGGATCGCCTCTTGGAACTGATCGTCGCGCGCCGGCTCCAGCCGGGGGATCCGATGCCGGTCGAACGCGAGCTCGTCGACGCCTTCAAGGTCGGGCGATCGTCGGTGCGGGAGGCGCTGCGCATGCTCGAGTCACGCGGGCTGATCCGGGCGGGTGGCAACGGCAGCTTCGTGGTGTCCGAGTTTCAGAGCACCCTGCACGAGTCGCTCGGCCTGCTCGTACTGGCGGACGAAGCCGACGAGTTCGAGTTGTTCGAGGTCCGCCGGATCCTCGAGGGCGAGACCGCTGCGCTTGCCGCCACGCGCCGGCTGTCCGAGCACCTCACGCAGATGGCCGACGCGATCGAGGAGATGGAACGTGGCCTCGCCGACGAGAAGACGTTCGTCGACGCCGACCTCTCCTTCCACCTGACGGTCGCGAACGCATGCGGCAATCGAGTGGCGCTCCATCTCATGCACGCGATCCGCGGTCAGATTCAGCACGCGTTCGGATCGGCATTCCTCGTTCCGGGCGGCCCTGAGCGGTCAGTCGGCCAGCATCGTGAGATCCTCGACGCAATCGCGGCGCGCGAGCCGGACGAGGCGCGGCGGAGGATGCACAGCCACATTCAGCGGGTCGAGCGCGAAATCCACCGGCGCGCGGCGCCTGCGAGGTAGGCGGTTGGCAGCGGCTGCGCAACGAACGATCGACGACCCGACAGTCTGCTGACGCCGGCGGGAGGCGAAGCGACCGTGGTCGTCGATGTCCATGCGCACGTGATCCTGCCGGGATTCGGCGCCGAGGTTCGTCACGAGTACGGGAAGCAGATCGTGGCGTTCGAGGGGCGTGAGATCCGGTCGGCGATCCATGAGTTCGTGTCGATCGAGGGGATCCTCGAGGAGCAGGACCGCGCAGGCGTCGACCGCGTCGTCCTGTGCCCG
Source organism: Gaiellaceae bacterium (assembly GCA_035534955.1). Lineage (GTDB taxonomy): Bacteria > Actinomycetota > Thermoleophilia > Gaiellales > Gaiellaceae > PALSA-600. The sequence goes on along the minus strand of DATLQV010000048.1, from coordinate 16,867 downwards.
TGGGTGCAGTTGCTGGACCGCGAGCCGGAGCGGCAGAACGAGGGGCTCGCACGTCTCGTCTCGGACCGCGTGGCGTGTCTCGGCACGGCGCCGCTCGACGACCCCGAAGCACTGGTGGCGTTGATGGCCGACGGTCGACTGTCGGGCGTCGAGGTCGCCGCGTCATTTGACGGCGAGTATCTGGGCGCCGACCGGTTCCGGCCGTTCTGGGCCGCCGCCGAGGAGACCGGCGCCCTCGTCTTCGTGCATCCGACGACCCGCGGATTCCAGGGGCCGGTCTTCGGCGAGCACTACCTGTGGAACACCGTCGGGAACCCGCTCGAGACGACCATCACCGCAGCGCACATGGTTCTGTGCGGCGTGCTCGACGAGCACCCGGCGCTGAACGTGATCCTCGCGCACGGTGGCGGAGCCATCACAGCGCTCCGCGGCCGGCTCGCTCATCACCAGAGCTTCGCGGAGCCGGGCCGCGACGTGCTCGCGGCGCTGCGGCGTTTCTATTACGACACTGTCGTCTTCGACCCCGGCGTCCTGCGAGCGCTCGTCGAGTTCGCCGGCCCCGGCCGTGTGCTGCTCGGGTCGGACTACCCATTCGACATGGGCGAGCGCCGCGCGGCGGCTGCCGTCCGCGCGGCCGGCTTCTCGTCGCTCGATGAGGCGTCCATCCTCGGTGGCAACGCGCTTCGATTGCTCGGTCGGGGGTCGCGACGGAAGGACATGGATGACTGACGAACGGATCGAAGCCGCGATCGCCCACTGGCGGCCGCGTTTCACCGCGCAGGGTGTCGACGCGAACGACTTCGTCCGCGTGACGACAGGACTCGAGACCTGGCCGGAGTGGTTGCCGGCCTGGTTTGCGAACGGCGATCTGCACGCCGGGCTCGCGCGGGAGGCCGAGGCTGCGGGGCGAGCCCGCTCCGCCGGAGAGGCGTGGGTCCACGCCGCACTCTCCTATCACTTCGCCAAGTTCGTCTGGATGGTCGATATGGACCGCCACCGCGAGGGCACCGCGAGGGCGAAGAACGCGATCGCAAACTTTCACCGGCTGCTCGATCCGACCGCCCGGCGGATCGAGATCCCGCTCGACGGTTTCACGATGGCGGGGAACCTCCGTCTGCCCCCGGGCGCCGCCGCCGGCCGTCCACCGCTCATCTTCCTGCTGCCGGGGCTCGACTCGACGAAAGAGGAGTTCCCGCGCTGGGAAGACGTCTTCCTCGCGCGTGGAATGGCGACCTTTGCGCTGGACGGCCCGGGGCAGGGTGAGGTGGGCGAGCATTCCTCGATCTACCCGAACTACGAGGTTGCGGTGACGGCGGCGATCGACGCGCTGTCCGGCAACGACGACGTCGATCTCGATCGCATCGGTGTTGCGGGCGTCTCGCTCGGAGGTTATTACGCGCCACGTGCCGCCGCGTACGAGAAACGCATCAAGGCGGCTGTCGGGATCAGCGGACCCTTCGCCTTCGGCGAGTGCTGGGACACGATGCCCGAGCCCACGCGCGACACCGTGCAGCACCATGCCGGGGCGGCGACCCGGGAGGAGGCCCGCGAGCGGATCTCTCGGCTGACCCTCGAAGACGCAGTGCACGAGATCGACCAACCGCTGCTGTGCATCACCGGTCGAAACGACCGCCTGATTCCGTGGCAGCAGACGAAGCGGATCGCCGACGAGGCAGCTCGCGGAGAGTTCGTCCTCTTCGACGAGGGCAACCATGTCTGCAACAACATCCCGTACAAGTACAGGCCGCTCACCGCGGACTGGCTGGCCGAGAAACTCGGTTGACCTTCAGCTCTGGAGACCGGAAAGGTACGAAATGAGCGTGCGCGCTACCGGGACGGCCAGGGCGGCTCTCGTGGGCACGCCGATGACGCGCCGTGAGGACGAGCGAATGCTCCGCGGGCAGGCACGTTTCCTCGACGACATCGAGCTGCCGCACCTTGCCCACGCCGCCTTCGTTCGCAGTCCGCACGCCCACGCGAGGATCCGCGCCATCCACAGGCCCGCGGGTTCTGCGTTGCTCATGTTGACCGCGGAGGATCTCGCCGGCGACGTCCGGGACCTGCCGGTGAACCAGGTCGAGGGGGTGGAGATCGCGGCGGCGGGCCATCCCGTCCTGGCGCGCGCCGAGGTGATGTACGTCGGCCAGCCGGTGGCGATGGTCGTCGCCGAGACGCGTGCGCTCGCCGAGGACTATGCCGAGCTCGTGGCGGTCGACTACGAGCCCCTCGATCCGGTGCTCGACCCCCGGACCGCATCCGAGACGCTGACGCGGTTCGCGCGCTCCTCGGGTGACGTCGGGGGCGCGTTCGCGTCGGCCGATCTGGTCGTGCGCAGGAGCTTCCGGATCCCCCGGCTCGTCGCGGCACCCATCGAGGCGCGCGGCGCGGTCGCCGAGTACGACGCCGGCACCGATCTTCTGACCGTTCACCTGTCCGCGCAGGATCCCCACCGTCCGCGTGCCGGCCTCTCCCACGTCCTGCAGCGCCCGGACGAACGGGTGCGCGTGATCGTCCCGGACGTCGGGGGCGCGTTCGGATCGAAGGGCGTCGTCTCGCCCGAATGGGCAGCGACCGCGATCGCGGCGATGCGGCTCGGGCGGCCCGTGAAGTGGGCCGAAGACCGCCTCGAGAACTTTCTCGCCGCCTATCAGGGACGCGGTCTCGAGGCCGATGTCGAGCTCGCGCTCGCCGATGACGGGCGCTTCCTGGCCGTGCGCGCAAAGCTCTTCGCGGACCTCGGCGGCTATCTGTTCTCGACGACGCCGGTCCCGTCGCACACGACAGCGTTGCTCTTGTGCGGCTGCTACCGCATTCCCGCCGCCGAGGTGGAGGTGGTGGGCGCCCGCACGAACAAGGTGCCGACCGGGCCGTACAGGGGCGCGGGGCGACCCGAGGCTGCGCTGCTGCTCGAGGCTACGGTCGATGCGGCCGCACGCGAGCTCAACCTGGACCCGGTCGAGCTTCGCCGCCGGAATCTGATTCCCGCGGCTGCGTTTCCGTATCGGACGCCGCTCGGCTGGACGTACGACTCGGGCGACTACGAACGCTGCCTCGACACAGCTCTCGAGCTGCTGCCGCCCCCGTCCGAACGAGGCGACGGCGCCGGCTACGGCATCGCGATGTATGTCGAGCGCGGAGGTGGCCAGTGGGAAAGCGCGGACGTGACGATCGAGCCGACCGGGCACGTGATCGTGGCGAGCGGTGTCAGCCCGCACGGGCAAGGCCACTCCACGACCTTCGCGCAGATCGCCTGCGATGCGCTCGGGGTCGACCCTGAAGATGTCACGCTGCGGTTTGGCGACACTGCGTCGACGCCACGCGGCGTCGGCACGTTCGCCGCCCGTTCTGTCGCGATGGGCGGGTCCGCCGTGCTTCTCGCCTGCCGCGAGCTCGGTGCGAAGGTCGAGCGGATCGGCGCCGCGCTCGGCAGCGACGATCTGAAGGAGATCGCGCGTGCGGCGTACGACCCCAGCCGGATCCCGCCTGGAGAGGAGCTCGGCCTCAGCGCAGCTTCCCGCTTCAGCGCTCCGCTCGTGTTCTCGTCGGGCTGTTACGCGGCTTTGGTCGAGGTCGATCGCGGTACGGGCAAGGTGGCGGTCAAGTGCATCGCTGCGGTCGACGATGCGGGCGTGATCATCAATCCCCTGCTGGCGGAGGGGCAGGTGGTGGGCGGCGTCGTACAGGCGCTCGGTGAATGCCTGACAGAGGAAGCGGTCTACGACCACGACGGGCAGATGCGCAGCGCGTCGCTGCTCGACTACCGGCTCCTGACCGCTGCGGAGGTCCCAGAGATCAGGACGGCGTTCGTCGAAACCCCGTCACCGTACAACCCGCTGGGGGCGAAGGGGATCGGGGAAAGTGGTGCCATCGGGGCGCTGGCTGCAGTCGCGAACGCGGTCGCAGACGCCGTCGGCCGGTGGGTCGATCCACCGTTCACCGAGGAGAAGATCTGGCATGCGTTGCACGGGAGTGAGGGGGCTTCATGAGTGAGACAGCCGACGTTGTCGTCGCCGGTGCGGGGCACAACAGCCTGATCACCGCGGCCTACCTCGCAAAGGCTGGGTACGAGGTGGTCGTGCTCGATGCGCGCGCGGAGGCGGGCGGCGGCGCTGCCAGCGAGGAGCTTCTGTTGCCGGGCTACCTGATCGACTCGTGCTCGACGGGGCACACCCTGATCCAGCCGAACCCGGTGCTTCGCGACGACGAGCTCGGCCTGAAGGCGGACTACGGGCTCGAGTACGTCTCTCCGGACCCTGTTGCGCACGTCGTGTTCCCCGACGGCGCGTCGTTCACTCACTGGCTCGATCTCGAGCGGACCTGCGCGGAGCTGGCGCGTTTCTCCTCGCGTGACGCCGACACCTATCGCCGCCTGTTGCGCGAATTCGACGAGATCCGCCCGGCCGTTGCCGCCTACCGGTTCAACCCCGTCGGATATGCGCCGTCCTTGCGCGACGCCGTCTCGCCCAAATGGCAGCGCAGGCTGATGCTGTCGGCGCACGACGTGGTGACCTACGAGTACGAAGACCCGCATGTCCAGGCGTACATGCTCTGGCAGTCGTTTCAGACGCTCCAGCCCGTCGACGCCTACGGCACCGGGTTGAACGCCGTCTCGATTCTGGCCGGCCGGCAGTCGCAATCGTGGATCCTCCCCGTCGGCGGCTCTGGCGAGCTGCCGCGCGCACTCGTCCGCTGCATCGAGGACAACGGCGGACGGGTCATCACCCGGAAGCTCGTCAGCGGGCTCGTTGTCGAGGGTGGGCGGTGCACGGGCGTCGAGACCGTCGAGGGCGAGCGCTACCTTGCACGTCTTGCCGTGCTCTCGTCGGTGCACGTGAAGTCGCTCGTGACCATGGCGCCCGCGGAGTTGTGGGGAGACGACTTTCTGTACGGCATCGACACGTTCGACCCGGGGATCTCCGTTGCGGCGCAGTACTACGTGACGACCGAGGCCCCTCGGTTCGTGGCACACGACGGCGAACGGGAAGCGGTCTCTGCGGGACTCGTTGGGTGGCCGGATGATGTAGTGCAAGCCGCGCGGGACACGAAGGCGGGCAGGCTCCAGTTCGGAAAGTGGTTGCTGTGCGGGACGCCGACGATCGTCGATCCTTCGCGCGCGCCGAACGGGCACCACACGCTGAAGGTCCTGACGCCGCAACCGTGGGCGCCTGATGGTGACCCCGCGAACTGGACCGCGCGCAACGCGGAGCTCGAGGAGCGGAACTTCGGACTGCTCTCACAGATTGCGCCGAACATGACGCGGGACAAGGTGCTCGCTCACCTCTCGAAGACGCCGGTCGACATCGAGCGGGCAAATCCGCACATGTGGCACGGCACGATCCACGGCGGTGACCGCGGGATCGCGTTCGACGGCCCGAACCGGCCCGCGCCCGGTTGGGCGCAGCACCGGATGCCGATCCCGGGCCTGTACCAGACCGGTGCGACCACTCATCCCGGCGGATCGATCACCGGCGCGCCCGGACGCAATGCCGCGGTGATCATGCTCGAGGATCTGGGCCGCGACCCGCGCGAGGTCATGAGGCCGTTCGCCGAGGCGACGGCATGAAGTTGCGCAACGAGTTCATCGTGGCGGCACCGCTCGAGCGCACGTGGATCGCGCTGCTCGACGTTCCACGTGTCGCATCGGCGCTTCCCGGCGCGACGATCGAGCCGGGAGGGAACGGCGAACATCGCGGCCGGATGAAGGTGAAGATCGGGCCGGTCACAGCGGAATATGCGGGGACGGCGCGTCTCGAAGACGTTGACGAGGACGCGCATGTCGCATCGTTCTATGTCCAGGGCTCCGGTGAGCAGGGCGCGGCTGCGGCGACCATCACAAACCGTGTCGAGGAAGTCGAAGGAGGCACGCGTGTCGTCGTCGAGACCGACCTCCGCGTCACGGGCCGCGCGGCCGCGTTCGGCCGCGGGTTGCTGGAGGACGTGAGCGCTCGCCTGCTCGCCGAGTTCGCCCGGCGTCTCGAGGCTGAGATTCTCGAACCGTCGTCCCGGTCGATCACGTCGTCGGTCCCGGCACCCGAGGACGCGCTCGACCTCGGCGCCGCCGCGTGGGAACCGCTCATCCGTCGCTACGCCCTCCCGGCGCTCCTCGTCGTATTCGTGCTCTTGCTGCTGCGACGCCCGAAAGTGGTCGTGATCCGCAAGCCGTGAAGCCGGCTTCGTTCGACTATGTCGCGCCGCGGACGCTCGACGAGGCGCTCGAGCTGCTCGGCGAGGATGCAAAGCCACTCGCCGGCGGCCAGAGCCTGGTGCCGTTGCTGAACTTTCGGCTTGCCCGGCCGAAGCTCATCGTCGACCTCAACAACGTCGAGGGCCTCGGAGGCATTCGACGCCAGGGCGGGTCGCTCCATCTGGGCGCGCTCGTCCGGCAACGCGCGCTCGAGCGGTCACGCGTGGTCGCCGAGGGATGGCCGGTGCTGCGCGATGCGGTGAGACACGTTGCCCACCCGGCCATCCGCAATCGCGGCACCGTCGGTGGATCGGTTGTGCACGCCGACCCGGCCGCCGAGCTTCCGTGCGCGCTCGCGGCGCTCGGAGCCCGCTTCCAGCTCCGTTCGCGCCGAGGCTCGCGCACCCTCGAGCACGACGGCTTCTTCCTCGGGCCTCTCCAGAGCGCGGTCGAGCCGGACGAGCTGCTCGTGGAGGTCGAAGTACCGGCGGTGGCGGCCGGCGCACGGCAGGCATTCGCCGAGCACGCTCGGACGCACGGCGACTTCGCGCTCGCGTGCGTTGCGATCGTCGGGGACCGCATCGGGATCGGTGGTGTCGCGCCGACGCCGCTTGTCGTGGGCTCGCTCGATGAGGCGCGCATCGACGACCCATATCGGCGTGCGCTTGTCGTCGAGCTCGTCCGGAGGCTGGGCTGAGGGTCTCCGTGGAACTGAACGGCGCGCGCTACGAGCGCGACGTCGAAGCGCGCACGCTGCTCTCGGACTTCATCCGGCACGACTGCGGCCTCACGGGCACGCACGTCGGTTGTGAACAAGGAGTGTGCGGCGCGTGCACCGTTCAGCTCGACGGCGAGCCTGTCCGCTCCTGCCTGATGTTCGCGGTACAGGCGAATGGGCGCGCGGTTCGCACGGTGGAGGGGCTCGCCGAGACGGATCGCCTGCACCCGCTGCAGCAAGCCTTTCGCGAGCGGCACGCTCTGCAGTGCGGCTTCTGCACGGCGGGGATTCTGATGTCGCTCGAGCCGCTCATCCGCGACGGCGGCGAGCTGGCCGAGACCGAGATTCGCGAGGCGCTCGCCGGCAACCTCTGCCGCTGCACCGGCTACCGCGGGATCGTCGAGGCAGTCGAGGTCGCCGCGCTCGAGCTGCGTGGCAGCGCCTGAACGGCCGAACACCGGGAGCTCGCATCGGGGCCACGCCCGTCCGAAGCATGGCGTCGGCGGCTTGCGCGTACCTCCTGGGTAGCATCGAGCGCCATGGGGCCGACGTGAGAGTGGGGATCGACAAGCGTGCAATGACGGCGTTGTCGGGTGGGCATCTCGCGGTCGATTTCGCGTCCGGGAGCGTACCGGCGCTGATCCCGTTCATGACCGCCCGCTTCCACCTCGGCTACGCCCTCGCGGCGATGCTGCTCTTGACGGCAACGGTCTCGTCCTCGCTCATGCAGCCGCTCTTTGGCTTGTGGTCCGATCGCCGTGGAGCGCTCTGGTTGATTCCCGGCGGCACGATGCTCGCAGCCATCGGGATGGGCGGCGCGGCGATCTCGCCGCTTTACCCGCTCGTGTTGCTGCTCGTGCTCGTGGGTGGCCTCGGTGTTGCGGCGTTCCATCCTGAGGGCTCGAAGTTCGCCGCCTTTGCGAGCGGGCGCAAGCGGGCGAGCGGCATGGCCTACTTCAACAGCGGCGGTAACGCCGGCTACGCGCTCGGAGCCTTCGCGACCGGCCAGCTCGTTGTCTGGCTCGGTCTCGTCGGCGGGCTCGTGGCGATGGCGCCGGTGCTCCTCGTATCGCTTGCGCTCGTCCGCGTGGTGCCGAACCTCTCGCGGCTGACGCCCGAGACGGGTGGTACTGCTTTCAACCGCGGCGACGACCGGCGACGTGCGATGGTGTTGCTCGGAACCGTGATCGCATTGCGCAGCGTTGCCTGGTTCACGCTGCTCGCGTTCGTGCCTCTTTGGGTCGTGTCGGCGGGACACTCGAGAGCGGACGGAAACCGCTTGTTGTTCCTGATGCTGCTGGCAGGAGCGGCGGGAACGCTGATGCTCGGCCCGATTGCCGATCGAATCGGCCTACGCGTGACGCTTGTCATCACGCAGACGCTCATCACGCCTCTGATTCTCGTGTTCGTCTATGTCGGCGGCGTTCCCGGTGTGCTCGCGCTGATGCTGGTCGGCGTCTGCGTCGTCGGCACCTTCGGTGTGACGATGGTGCTGAGCCAGCTTTACCTGCCGCGGCACGTCGGCATGGCGTCCGGCCTCTCGGTCGGTCTGGCGATGGGCATCGGAGGCGTCGCCGCCGTCATAGCCGGCGCCATCGCCGACGCGGTCGACTTGAAGACCGCCCTGACGATCAGCGCCCTCGCACCGGCGCTCGGTGTCGTCTTCTGCCTCAAGCTGCCTGCGCCCGCGACGCGAGCTCAAGCCCTCGCGACGCCGGCGGCCGCTGCAGTGCTCCCGTCAGCACGCAACGTCGAGACGTGAGCTGTTGTCGTGCGCCGAAGCGTGACCGCACGGAAGGTCATGGGATGCTGTGGCTTTGACGGCCCCGCGTCGTCAAGGTCGCGATCTTCGCCGCAGGCGCCGCTACACGGCCGGCCGGGCCGGCTGAGCTCACCTCTCGGCGTGCTCGGCCGTGCGGCCAGATAGTTCGTAGTGGGCGGAACCAGACATTGCGCAAACCACCGCCTTCTCGGTGGGCCGGCACTGCAGGTCTGACGGAGCGCCGACGCCCACCATGCCACGTTCGTGCCACATATGTGGTATAAGCATGGGATGGCGCGCGTCAGGATCAGCACAACGGTCGACGAGCAGTTGCTTGCGACGGCGCGGCGGACGCGTTCGGAGCTGGCGGATGCCGCGCTGATCGATGAGGCGCTCGGTGCTCTGGTCGCCCGCCACCGCACGGGTGAGATCGACGCTGCCTACGCGGCTTACGACCGTGTCCCGCTCGACGCGGACGACGAGTGGGGAAACCTCGCCTCATTTCGGACGGCTGCCGGCGCGTCGTGACGGCACTGCCGGCGCGTGGAGAAGTCTGGTGGTGTGAGCTCGCAGAGATCGGACGGCGGCCGGTCGTGGTGCTGTCTCGAGACGCGGCGATTCCGCGGCTTCGACGGACGCTGATCGGCCCATGTACAACGACGATCCGCGGTATTCCGAGTGAGGTGCTGCTCGAGCCTGGCGAGGACCCCGTCCCGCGGACTTCGGTCGTCAACCTCGACTCGGTCGAGAGCGTCTCGCTCGGAACGCTCGTCGAGCGCCTTGGCCGACTCAGCGATGAGCGAATGCGTCAGATTTGCGAAGCCCTCGAGATCGCCGTCGCCTGCGAAGCCTGACTGTCTGTGCGGCACACCGCGTGCGCGGTTCGCGCAACGTCTGAACAAGTGGGCCGGGCAGGGATCGAACCTGCGACCTTGGGATTAAAAGTCCCCTGCTCTACCAACTGAGCTACCGGCCCCGGTTCTCCGGGTAGGGCACGCGGAGTACGCTGCCCTCTATGGGCAAAGGGTACGCGGAAGGGAGCGCGGTCGAGGAACGTCTCGCCGCCCTCGAGCGCGGTGACGACCTGCACCGCCAGCTCGATGCGGGGCGGACGGCGGTCTACGGCTCGACCGAGGCCGATCCGGAGACGCACTTCATCGGCTGGCTCGGCGAGGTCGACCCTGACGAGCTCTTTGCCTCGGGCGCCGCCTTCGGCCTCCAGACGGTGCGCCGCAAGCCCAAGAGCTAAGGGGAGACCGGGGCGCTCTCGAGCTGCGTCACCGCGCCGGGGTTCACCGCGGCGACGAGCCGCACGCCGACGGTGTAGGGGCCTGCGGCGAGCTTCGCGGCCGGCAGCGCGATCGTCTGCGGCCCCGCGCCACCGGGTAGCCCGCCCCGCTTGGCGACGACCGGCTTGCCGTCGGGGCCGTCGAGCGTCACGAGGTAGAGGCAGTCGACGCTGCAGCCGAACTGGACGGTCACGGGCGCGGCAAGCGACGTGGGGAACGCAAGCTGCGTCGCCTGCACCTGGGTCTGGTGGCCCGGGCAGACGAGCGCCCCGCGCTGCGCCGAGACGGCGGCGGCCGCCACGGGGCCGGTCGCGTCACTCAACCGGTCGAGGAGCATGCCCGCGATCTGCGAGCCGCAGGCCGCGGCCGCGATCGTCGCGGGGGTCGGCGCTGCTCCGCCGTCGAGCAGTACTGCCGGTGCGACGCCGCCCGCCGCCGTGATCGCCGTTTTCAGCTGGGGCACGTTGGCCGCTGTCCACAACCCGTTCGCGGACGCGGGGGCGGGCCGGAACGCGACCACATCGGGGGTGATCACGCCGAGCGCGCCGAGTGTTGCGGCCGGCGCCTGGCTGCCGTCGAGGGCGATCCCGACGGCGGCGCCCGGCACCGCTGCCTGCACCGCCGGGCGTAGCTGCGCGAAGGCAGCGCTGTAGTCACTCGCCGTTGCGAGCGAGGGTGCGGGCTCGAGCACGAGCGACCGCAGGCCCGGTGTCTGCGGGGCGAGCGCCGCGGCGTACTGCGCGAGGGCCGCCCGGCCTGCGTCGTCGACCGGCAGCGGCGAGGCGGTCAGTTCCAGGACGGTGCCGAGACCCGCCGGCAGCCGCTGGAGCGCCGCGAGGAGGCCCGGATCGGGAACCGTTGCACCGGCAGGCCAGACGACGCCGATCCGGGCGACCCTCAGCCCGAGCGCCTGCAGCACGGAGCCCTGCGAGGGGTCGTCGAGCCCGGCGCCGACCACGAAGGGCGTGGTGGCCGCTGGCGCAACGTCCGCCGTCGTGCGCGCTGCGGTCTTGGTCGTGGCCGCCGTCGCGCGCACAAAGGGCAGCGCGTCGAACGATGCGCGGTTCGATGCCCAGTCGACGGCGGTCACGTGCACGGGATACACGCCGGGCCGTTTGGGCTCCGGCCACGTGAGCGTGTGCCAGCCGGCGTCGAGGGCGAGGCGCTTGGTCGGGCCCGCGGCCGTGTCGACCTGCACGCCGGCCGGCTTGGAGAGCCAGAAGCTCAGCGCCCCCAAGCCGCCGTTTGCAAGCTTGAACGCCGGCGGCTCCTGCTGGTAGGCCGCGAACCTCGTCGCCGCGTCGGCGAACCGCGGGTCGCTCGGGGCGAGCCGCTTCAGGAGCTGCACCACGTACTCCTGGTAGTCGAGCGGGGACGGCTGGTTCGGCAGCGAGTAGTACGTCCAGTAGCCCGTGTCGAAGCTCGGCAGGGTCGCCGCGGCCGCTTGCTGCATACGCGCAGCGAGCGCCGCTGCGTCGGGATCGGACGCCGCGGCCGCATACGCCTGCAGCGAGATCACCGCCTGCAGCTGGGCGTTCAGCACGCGCACGGACTGAAACGAATAGAGGCGGATCCACGGTCCGGCCGCGACGCTCGTCAGCAGCCGCCCGGGGATCGCGCGGTAGGCGGCACGTGCCGCTTGCATCAGGGCTGTCGCCTCGTCGGGCACGAGCGCCGCAGTGCGCGCGAACGCCTGCGCGGCAACCGCTTGCGCCATGCCCGAGAGCCACGGTGCTCCCCCTCCCGCGTACGAGAAGTAGTACTCCCAGCCGATTCCGCCGCCCTTCTGGTAGACGCCGCGCGCGATCAGCGCGTCGGCGAGCGCGCTTGCGCCCACCGCGTTGTTCGCAGCGACGAGCGCGTTCAGCGCACCGAAGTTCGCGAGCGGATGGAGCTCGAAGCACCGTCCCGGGAAGTACCGGTAGACGATCCCGTCGGCGTCGGTGATGTCGGTCTTCGGCGCCGGCGCGTAGTGCTTCGCGAAGTAGTCGTCATTCGCCTTCAGCTGGCCGACCAAGGCAAGCGTGCGCGGTGCGGTCAGGCGGCCCGAGAACGCGGCGAGCTCCTCGAGAGCCACGATCACGTGCTCGCGCCTGCCGCTCGGCAACGTGCGCGCGAGGTGCGCCGCACGGGCGATCTCGGCGCGTCCCGCGTTTGCGGCGGCGCCGTCGATCCGTCCGGCGGCGAGCGCCAGCCGAAGTGCCTTCAGCGCTCCGACCTGCCCGGGAACCGGTGCCGTTGCGGGCGCCGCGCCCACGACGGCAAGTGCGGCCAGCAGGCCGGCGATGACGGCGAGACCCTTCACCCCTACAGTCACCGACGACGAGATCGCGTGGCGGTTAGTTCGAAGCGTCGCGCTCCCACTGGTCCAAGAGCCCCGAGATGTGCCGCCGCTGTGCCTCGTTGAACGGCATCATGGCGACGAGGCGTCGTGCCTCGTGCGGGTCGTTGTTCGCGATCGCCGCCTCGAGCCGCTCGCGCTGCGGCGCGGGCTCGCGCAGCTGCCGGCGCAACCAGCGTAGGAGCGACACGGTGGTCGATGTCGTGGTCACAGCGTCTTCGTCCAGATCTCGTAGCGGCGGTCGGTGACGAAGCCGACGCACTCGTAGAGCTGCCGCGCTCCGGTCGGGTTCGATGAGTCGACCTTCAGCCCCACGCGCTCGACACCACGTTCGGCGTAGGCGCGGAACGCATGCTGCAGGAGCGCCCTGCCGAGGCCGCGGCCGCGTTCGCCTTCCGCAACGACGATGTCCTTCACCCAGCCGCGGTTCTGGTGTGCAGCCCAGTGCAGCGAGCAGCCGACGAGCGCCCCGTCGCGCTCGACGAGAAACCACAACGCCGGGTCGAACTCGTCGTGTTGGGTCATGAACGCGAGCCAGCCCTCGTGACCGCGCGCCACGTAGTCGCGGTCCCAACCCGCGTAGGCAGCGTCCAGCAGCGCGTGCACCTGCTCGCCGTCGTCGTCGGTGTAGGTGCGCACCGTCGCGCCGTCCGCCCAGCGCGGCTCTGCAAGGTTCCCGTCGAGCGTTCGCCACATGCGCCAGATCTCACGGTCGAGCACGAAGCCGGTGCGGCGGGCGAGCGAGCAGAGCGCTTCATCCTCGGGCGCCGCGGTGAGCGCCAGGTGGTCGAAGCCGCGCTCGCGCGCGCGCGCCTCGACCGTTTCGAACAGCGCGTCGCTGGACCGAGCGTCCGCTGCGCAGACCGCGATTTCCTGATCCTCGCCGAGGGCTGCGTGCCCGGCGATCCGGCCGGAGCCGAGCGCCACGAAGGAGTCGGTCCCGGGCACGTCGAGCCTGCGGCGCAGATATCCCCGCTCCTCCTCGGAACTGCCGAGCACTGCGCGGCTGCGCGTGTCGAGCAGCTCGAAGACCTGGTCGAAGTCGTCGTCTGCGAAGCGGCGAATCTCGTGCACGGGGCAACGGTACTCTCCACCTGCGCCCCCATCGTCTAGTGGCCTAGGACGCCGGCCTTTCACGCCGGTAGCGCGGGTTCGAATCCCGCTGGGGGTACTCAGCTGCGTTCCAACGGTCCCATCACAGTGAGAGAGCATTGACGACGGAGATTTCCTTACGGAACACAGCATCCGAGTCGACTCGCTTGGGACGGTGTGCGGGAGTCACCCTAGAGGGATGATCGATCCTGGTTGCCGGCGCAGCCGGAACCAGGATCGTGTCGGAAGCGCTTCGGCGAACGCCGAAGACGTGAACCTGGTTTCGCCTGCGGCGAGAACCAGGTTCAGCAGGCGTCGGCTGGGCCAGCGTGCCTGCGCTCGAGCCAACTGAGGGCTTGGCGAGTCGAAGCGTTCTCGGTCAGTTCGCCCAAGCGGCTTTCTCTTAGGGATTTCTTCGACATTGCACCCAGAATGTCTCTCGTGCCACTGCCGCTTCGGGTTCCTCGAGCGACCGGCAAGCAGCCACGTACAGCAACCCAAACCGGGAGCTCTGGGAGCAGATGATGAGAACCGTTGCTCGGCCGCAGGCCCGTTCACTGCGTCTTGCGAGTGTTCGTGGCACGACGTCCGTTGCTGACCGGGGCCCACGGTGAGCGTCTTCTCGGGCCTCGCCGGCCGTCTGCCGCAGGTCGGGCCGGCGGCGCATCTGCCGACGGGCCGCTACCGCTTCCTGAACATCGTGCTCGCGGCGGCCGTCGCCGGGCTCGCCGCCGTCGCCTACTTCGCTGTCGGCTCGACGACGCCGAGCACCACCACCGCCGGCACGATCCGTACCGCGCCGGTCGCGCGTGGCGTCGTCCTGTCTTCGGTCTCGGCCTCCGGATCGATCGTCGCTGCGGCGACGATCTCGGTCGGCTTCCAGACCGCCGGCCAGTTGACGGAGGTCGACGTCAAGCAGGGGCAGCGCGTGCAGGCGGGCCAGGTGCTCGCTCGCATCGACGCGACCAACGCCATGGTCGCTGTTGCGCAGGCCGAGGCGGGGTTGCAGCAAGCGCAGGCGAACCTGCAGACCACGCTCACCGGTGAGACGGCGGAGCAGCGGGCCGCCGACGCGCTCTCGCTGCGTCAGACCGCGGCGCAAATCACCTCTGCCAGAGTCTCGCTCGCGAACGCGCAGCGGCAACTGACGATGGACCTCGCCGCAGCGGCGACGAGCATCGCGCAGGCGAACCGGCAACTTCGCACCGACCTCGGTAATCAGAAGGCTGCTGTCGCCCAGCTCAAGACCGACCTCGGCACGTACGCGAACCTCGACGCTGCGCAGGCCGCGGTGACATTTGCCCAGAGCGCGGTCGCGAACGATCAGGTGCGTCTGCATAACGACTCCGTCGCACAGAGCCAGCTGCAGCTCGACCAGACCCAGTGGAATCAGATTCTCACTGCCGACAAGGCATCGAACTCGAACGCGGTGGCGAACGATCAGGCCGCGCTGAACTCGATCGCCCTGCGGCTCCAGCAGCTGAGCCAGACGACCTCCCAGGACAACTACCAGCTCGGGCTGGACCAGGCCGTCCTCGCGACGGCGCAAGCGACGGTTGGCGCGATCAAGGCCGATCGCTCGTCGATCACGAGCTACCAGGCGAAGCTGGTGTCCGACCGTGACGCGATCGCGGCGGCGCAGACGAACCGTGCGAACACGACCGTCAAGGACCGGCAGAGCATCGACTCGGCGAACCAGCAGGTCGTTTCGGCTCAGCTGTCGCTGCGCTCGGCCAAGCTCGGCACGGCGATCAAGCAGGCGCCCCCGACTGCTGCCGCGGTCGCCCAGCAGAGAGCCTCGGTGCTGCAAGCGCAGGCGGCGCTCGCCTCTGCCCAGCGGACGCTCGGTCAGACGACCCTCCGCGCACCCGTCGCAGCCGTGGTCGCCTCCGTCGGCGGCAGCGTCGGAGACAACGTGTCCGGGGGCGGGATCAGCACGACCGCCGGCTCGGCTTCGGCGGCCTCGTCCAGCGGGAGCGGGAGCGGCGGCTCGTCGTCGAGCTTCGTGTCGCTGATCGGGCTCACGGGCATGCAGGTGACGGCTGCCTTCAGCGAGAGCGATGCCGCGAAGATCCAGGTCGGTCAGCCGGCGACGGTCACGGTCTCTGCACTTCCGAGCGAAGAGCTGGCAGCGCACGTGATCGAGATCAACCCCACCGGCACGACGTCGTCGGGCGTCGTTCAATACACCGTCACGCTCGCGCTCGACAGGACCGAGCCCAAGTTGAAGCCCGGCATGTCGGCGAATGCCGCCATCACCGTCGCCGAACGCGACAACGTGCTCAACGTCCCGTCGGCCGCGGTCACCGGCAGCGGCTCGTCCGCCCGGGTCACCGTGGATGTGAACGGCGTCCAGACCGTCACCCCGATCGTCGCCGGCCTCCAGGGAGATACGAACACCGAGATCGTCAGCGGCGTCAGGGCCGGACAACTGGTCGTGACCTCGACCGGCGCCGCACTCTTCAGTGCCGGGACCGGCACGACGTCGACGCCCACGC
This sequence comes from Gaiellaceae bacterium, assembly GCA_035534955.1. Lineage (GTDB taxonomy): Bacteria > Actinomycetota > Thermoleophilia > Gaiellales > Gaiellaceae > PALSA-600. The sequence goes on along the minus strand of DATLQV010000048.1, from coordinate 983 downwards.
GCGGCCTGGGCGCGCTGTTCGGCGGCGGTGGGTTCGGCGGCGGCGGCGGCGGACGCGTTCGGGGTGGAGGGTGAGCGAGGCGTCGCCTCCGCGTGACGCCAACCGGATGCCGTTGATGGTGCTCTCGCGTGTGTCGAAGATCTACGGCGCGGGCGAGATCGCCGTGCACGCGCTCCGGAACGTCGACTTCAGGCTCGAGCAGGGTGACTACCTGGCGATCATCGGCGCGTCGGGCAGCGGCAAGTCGACGCTGATGAACATCGTCGGCTGCCTCGACATCCCGACCCAGGGCCGCTACCTGCTCGACCGCGTCGATGCCGGCGATCTCGACGACTACGAGCTGGCGTGGATCCGGAACCGCAAGATCGGCCTGATCTTCCAGAGCTACAACCTGATCCCGCGGACGACGGTGCTGCGTAACGTGGAGCTGCCGTTGATCTACGCCCGGGTTCACCGTTCCGAGCGCCGTCGCCGCGCACTCGAGGCGATCGAGGCGGTCGGGCTCGCAAATCGCGCCACGCACATCCCGTCGGAGCTCTCGGGCGGTCAGCAACAACGGGCCGCGATCGCCCGCGCCATCGTGACCGACCCGGCGATCATCCTCGCGGACGAGCCCACGGGGAACCTCGACACGGCCTCCACCCGCGAGGTGCTGCAGATCTTCGGGCGTTTGAACACGCTCGGTCGCACGATCGTGATGATCACGCACGAGCACGACGTGGCTGCGCACGCCAAGCGGGTGATCGAGCTGGCCGACGGCGAGGTGGTCTCTGACGTGCGCAATGCGCCGGTCGGCGGGCCGCCGCCGTTCCCGAAGCTCGACCGGACCCACAAAGCCGTGGTGGCATGAGCCGTAGGCTTGACGGAGGCTCACAGGTAGCGGAGGCGCCGGCTTGGCCGGTGCCGGAGCGGAGACTCATCGGGCAGCCGAAGGTTGCCCGATGAGCGCGCTCGAGGCAGTTCGGATGGCCGTGCAGGGAGTG
>DATLQV010000047.1:0-7323 GCA_035534955.1 Gaiellaceae bacterium | reverse complement strand
TCGCGCTCCTTCTTACCTGGTTCAACTCCGACCGCGAACTGCAGGGCGGCGGGGCGCCGGTCGCCCGCTACCTCGCCCGTCCCGATCTCGACCCCGGCGAGCGCGAGGTCGCTGAGCGGATTGCCGCCGCCCGGCTCGGCCTCTATCGCGTGCGGGCTGTCGTCCCGGGTCACTCGCTGGAGCTCGAGAACCTCCTCACCGGCGCCTCGATCGCCGTCGCCAGTCAGTCCGTCTCGTGCGAGGTGGTGCGCTGGGACATCGTGCTCTGCCGCTTGATCCCGGCCGAGCCGGTCGCGACGCTGTGGGGGCCGGTGCTCGTCTACGCGCCAGACGAGGAACCGGAGCTTCGCGCCGAACTTGAGCAGCTCGCAGCCGCGTACGGCTTGTCCCACGACCCAGCCGGGCTATCCGAGGTCTTCCGCCTTGCAAGCAGGGAGCTGCTTCGCTTCGTGCCGCCAAGTCGATCCGTCGAGCCGAGCCTCTTCACGGCCGAAGGCGATCCGGTTGTCGCTGCGCGCGCCAGGTGGTCGCTGGCCGATCCCGACGATGCCTTCTGGGTCCTGGACGCACCGCCGGAGCTGCTCTGGGTTGGCGAGAGCGAGGACGGCACCGGCGAGTGTTTCCAGCTCACCGGCGACAGGGCGGAGCTGCTCGCGCGCCGGCCGGTGCTGCCGTCGAACGCACTCTTCTTCGAGAGCTCCTACGCCGGCTTCCCGGATCGAATCGGGATCGGCACATTCGTCCTCGACGGCTGTGAGCTCCGCTTTGACGCGATCTCGGAGCAGCGACTCGAACTTGCGCTCGAGCTCGTCTCGCGCCGCCTCGCCGGCAACGCCGCGCTGCTCGAACGTGAGATCGCGCCCCTCGACCTCGACCGGCCCGAGCGACAAGACCGGCTCGGCCCATCCGAGGAGGACGTGCACGCCGCCGGCTACCTCGACGAGTACCTGCGCAGCTGGCTCGACGAGCCGCTCGCACGCCTCGACGGGGCGACGCCGCGGGCCGCCGCGAGCATCCCGAAGCTCCGCGGCGACCTTGAGTTTCTGCTCCGCGCGATCGAGAACCGAGCCGAGCACGCCCGCCGCGCCGGCGCCGCCTGGCCGGACGTCGCCTGGCTCCGGGACGAACTCGACCCCAGTTCACAGCTCGCCGCATAACGCGTGAACCTGCGCCTCCTCGAGGTGGCACAAGGCCGTGAGTGATGTGGACAGGGAGCCGGAGCCGCGGACGTCATCTCGCCGAGACCGCGAAGTGAGGGGTGCCGGCAGTTCGTTTCGCTACGCCCAGGCGCGCCGCTGAGGATCCCAAATGCCGGTCGTGCCGGCGAGGATCGGGTCGAGACATGCGGCGGCCTCTGCGTGCGCGTTGTCGAGATCGGGTTCGACGTCGACCTCTCTTGCCAGGCGCCGGTAGGGATCACGCCAACTCTCGGGCGGTGGCGGCAGGCTTGAGGGCAGCGGCTGCTGTGCGCGTTGGCGGAACGTGACGTCGAGAGCCTCGCGTAGTTGGGCGGCGTCGAGCTGCTCTGTCCCGATGATGAGCAGGATGTCGACGAGGTCTTTCGGTCGGGTGCTTTCGCGTCCGGACGAGCCGTACCTGCGAGTGTAAGCGTGCACTTTCTCCGCGATGTGCTGAGGGAGTGGCAGAGCGGGCACGCGGATACGCTCGATGCCTGCGAAGCTGAGTAGGTCGGAGGTCTCGATCGTGTCCGGGTTCATCGAGATCGAGTCGGCGAAGCCGACGTCGACGACGAACTGATCGAAGACGCGGCCCGCAAGCTCGGCCGTGATGTGGAAGCGAATCGCCCCGAAGTCGTCGGCGTCGTCGAGGGCGTCGGTTCGCCGTGCGGCGAACGTGAAGAAGTCATCGAGGGCCAGCTCTTGCGCCGCGGCGAAGTCCTCGATGGCTGCGTCCTCGTCGTCTTCACGACCGAGATCCATGTCTCGTGTCGGTCGACTCGTCGCGTGGAAGCGGAAGTCGAGTGCGAGGGCACCTTTGAGGATCCAGCGGTCGGGCGCGACGGCGACGAGTCTGTGGAGGAAGAGTTCGAAGGCGACGCGCTTGCGGAGGCGGGCGAGTCCGAGCCCGGTCTTTACCGCCTCGCTCTTCAGCCTCTCATCGAGAGCCTGGCGGAACGCTGCGGCGGTCGTGTATTTCATCGCTCTGGAAGCAGCGTCTTCAGGACGCGCGTCTTTCCTTGGCGCGCAGCTTCTTGCTCAAGCTGCCGGCGCGTAAGAAGACCAAGGTTCAGTGCCTGTTGGGCGGCCATCGCTGCCTGTTCGGGCTGGAGCTCGTCGGCGACATCCACGAGCGTTCGTGCCGGCGTAGTGACCGGCATCCCGTCGCGCCAGATGGTGTCGACGTTCTCGTCGTCGGGGCGGGTGTGGACGACGACGCCGGGCGGGCGACGGAGTCCTCGGTAGCGCCGTGGGACGAGCAGGTGGATCTCGTCGGGGATGTTGTCGCTCAGGTCGAGCAGTGCGAGTGCGCTCTCGTGCGAGACGATCGCTTTCTCTGTTCCGACGGCCATCCACTTCTCGCGGATGTCGTCGTGCTGGGAGCTCGGGAAGCCTTGAATGCGAAAGAGGCCCCGCCGCACCCGCTCGAATCGTTCCTGCTTGACGTGATGGTCGAGCAGCTGGCGGCTGACGCCATGTTCCCGCGCTTGCGCGCTGGTGAAGTAGCCGTTCTGCTGGTAGGCGTCGGCTTCGAGACCGCGGACGTTAGGGCTGGTGGTAGTCATGCGTTAGTCAAGTATAGCTTGACCTTTGCGGATGTGAACGATTTTCGCCTCATCCGGCCTGCTTGACGCCCTCTCGGTCTAAGAGGGGGTCAATCGGGGTCTGCGATCGTCCTCGGCTCGTCCGTCGATCCGAGGAGATGCCGTGATGGTGCAGCAGGGACAAGTGTTCAAGCTGAAGACGAAAGGCGCCGACCGTAAGCCGCTGTGGGCCTATCGGTATCGCCTGCAAGGCCGCGGCTCCGGCCGGCGGCAGGTCGGTGGATTCGCGAGCCGAACAGAGGCGCAGCGGGCGCTTCGCAAGACGCTCGACCGGCTCCGTCCAGGCGGACGGGCGGCGACCCTGACGCTGATCGAGTTCGTCGAGGAGTATCTGCAGTCTCATTCAGGTCAGCCAGTGACGGTGTCGAAGTTGCGCTGGCTGTTGGGCAAGGCGACGGCCGCGCTTGGCGATGTCCGGCTGATCGATCTCACGCCTGAGCACGTGTGCACGTGGCGGATGACGATCCCTGAAGGTCATCGCTATGAGGCCACGCAGGCGCTTCGACAGGTCCTCAACCGGGCGGTCGCCTGGGAGCTGCTCGACTACAACCCTGCCAAGCGAGGCGTCCCGAACCCGCTCCGGCGGAGCCTCGAGAAACGGCCGTTCGACTCCTGGGCAGAGATCGAGGCGGTCGCAGCGCACCTCGGTCCTGTGTATGGACCGATGATCGTGTTCGCTGCCGCAACCGGGCTACGACCGGCGGAGTTGTTTGCGCTGGAGCACCGCGACCTCGACTTCAAGGAGGGCGCCGTCTACGTGCGTCGCGCCTATGCGAACGGACGCGTGTGGCATGTGAAGACGCGGCGGAGCATGCGCGGGGTGCCGCTGCAAGGCATGGCGCTTCAGGCGCTCAGGCGCCTCCCGGCCAACCCGAACACCCCGCTCGTGTTCCCGAACGCGCGCGGCGGCCACATCGATCTGCACAACTTCCGCCAACGCCAGTGGCGGCCGGCACTCGTCAAGGCTGGCATTGAGCCGCTTCGACAACCGTACGACCTGCGACATACCTACGCGACGTTCGCGCTGCGCGCCGGCCTCTCAGCGTTCGCGCTCTCCCGATACATGGGGACGAGCCTGGCGATGATCGATCTCCACTACGGCCACCTCGCCAGTGACGGGCGCGAGCACGCGGTGGCGCTCCTCGACGCGCTCGCGCACGAGAAGCTGGTGGACGCTGGGTGGACGCCGCCGCCGACACCCGCGAACCCCCATGGCGACAAGCCGCGCGCCACGGGACGTAGGGCCAAAACACACCCTCGTGGACGTTCGGTGGACGCCACGTGCACAACTCGGCGCAGACGATCCGATGAAAGGCGGCGCTGAGCAGGGAGAACGTGAAGCCCTCTGACGGACTCGAACCGTCGACCCCCTCCTTACCATGACTTTTTCACCGCAATTCACGGCGAGCCACGGCAACGGATGCGGCTATTTCTGCGGTTTTCCGAGCGAGTCATTTTGCCTGTGATTGCGTGCGGCTGCGACCGCTCTGCTCCACAACTGCTCCACCCCATAAGGCACAAAACGGCGCGTTTGGGGAGCGCGACCGTCTCGCCGGCTCGCGCATCCGAGCCGGCCGATCCTGACTCTCTCGCGGGATGCCCAGAAGCATGCGGATCATCTGCCGCGTCAAGGCTTCATACTCCGCTGACGATGGGATGGCTCGCAAGGCAGCCGGATTGGCCGACGTCTTACATGTGAAGGGCTACCGCGTACGGCTCCGGGTCGTCGAGGAGTACGACGTCGCGCTGCTCGCTGACTCGCCCGCCGATGCGAAGGCTCGAGCCGAAGCGGAGGTTCGTGAGGGCGGAGAGTTCGAAGCGATCCAGGACAGCTGGCCGGAAGAGATCGTCTCGGTCGAAGCCCTGGCCGTCGAGCCTTACCCGGACCTCGAATAGGCACTCGCCGCACCCAAAAACTGGAGGTGGGGCGCGCGAGTCTTGTCGTCGAACCCACGTCAATAACGCGTGTCTCCGACTGATCACGACGATGAACCCCTGCGGTGCCGCTTCGATGGATCGGCGGGTGCGCATGATACCCCATAGGGGTATAAGATAGAATGGTTACCGTGCACGCCGCTGAAACGACCCAGGTGTACGGCTACTCGGAGAACAAGGACAAGCTGCTGAAGCGGCTCGCGCGCGCTGAGGGCCAGGTGCGCGGCATCGCCCGGATGGTCGAGGAGGATCGCTACTGCATCGACATCCTCACCCAGCTCGCTGCCGTCGACACGGCACTCGAGGGTGTCGCGCTCGAGATCCTCGACGATCACGTCAAGCACTGCGTTGCCGGCGCCCTCGCCTCCGGCGACGAGGCAGATGCGGCAACGAAGATCGACGAACTGTTGGCCGCGGTGCGCCGCTTCGCCAAAACGCGCTGATGCTGCTGGCGACGGACATTCCACACGAGCTGTGGCGGGCGCTGTCGTTCGCGTTCGGGATGACCTGGGAAGTTCTGTGGGCGCTGATCCTCGGCTTCGGCCTCTCGGCGATCGTGCAAGCGGTCGTTTCGAAGCGCGAGATGCGCAAGCTGCTCCCCGACGACTCGCCGAAGACGCTGCTGGTCGCCACGGGCCTCGGCGCAGCGTCCTCGAGCTGCTCGTACGCGTCGGTCGCGCTCGCCCGCTCGCTCTTTCGCAAGGGGGCGGACTTCACCGCGGCGATGGTCTTTGAGATCGCCTCCACCAACTTGGTGATCGAGCTCGGAATCATCATGGCGCTCCTCTTGGGCTGGCGGTTCGTACTCGGCGAGTTCGTCGGCGGTCCATTGATGATCGTGCTGATCGCGGTCCTCTTCCGGCTCTTCCTCAAGCGACAGCTCGTCGAGGAAGCGCGCGCCGAGGCCGACAAGGGCCGGCTCGGCTCGATGGAAGGGCACGCCGAGATGGACATGTCGGTCGGCGGCGAGGGAAGCTGGTGGCAGCGGCTGCGCACCCCGGCCGGTTTCACCGCGACGGCGAACTACTTCGTGATGGACTGGGCCGCGGTCGCACGCGACGTCTTCGGCGGTCTGCTTATCGCCGGAGCCCTCGCCGCCTGGGTATCGGACTCGTTCTGGCGCAGCCTCTTCTTCGAGCACCACGCGACGCTGGCCAAGTTCTGGGGGCCGCTGATCGGCCCTGCTGTTGCGATGATCAGCTTCGTCTGCTCGATCGGGAACGTCCCGCTCGCCGCCGTGCTCTGGAACGGCGGCATCAGCTTCGGCGGCGTGCTCGCCTTCATTTTTGCCGACCTGCTAATCCTGCCGATCCTCGACATCTACCGCCGCTACTACGGCTTGAAGATGGCCGGCTTCATCTTCGCCACCTTCTACGCCACGATGGCGACCGCCGGACTCGTCGTCGAGTTCGTCTTCCAAGGCCTCGGGCTCGAACCCACAACGCGAAACGCCAAGGTCATCATGGCGCACGTCAGCTGGGACTACACCACCTACCTCAACATCGTCTTCCTCGCCGTCGGTGCGCTCCTTGTCTGGCGGTACTTCCGCCGCGGCGGCGGCTGGGCGATGCTGAAGATGATGGACGAACCGATGAGCGACGACCACGACCATCACGAGCACCACCACCACCACCACCACCACGGCAACGAAGAGCACGCGCTTACCTGAAGTGCTCGCCGTCGTCCTGCGATACTTAGGTGGTGATCGAGGAACTGCGCGCCGCGGCCGAGGCGCTCAATCAGGGTGATCCGAAGCCGTTTGCGGCACTGTTCGCGGAGGAGGCGGAGTGGCGCGGCGTCCCGCACGGCTTTCTGTGGTGGAAACGGTCGCCTTCGTGACACGGCCCTGACGAGGCCCGTGAGGTCTTGGCGTTCCAGATCAAGAAGCGTGGCGAGCGACGAATCGAGGTCCAGCCCGAATTCATCCAGATCGGTGACGACAAGGTCATTGGCTCAACACAGTGGATGGGCGCCGACGGCAGCCGACAAGAGCGCTACCAGGTGCTGACGCTCCGAGACGGCAAGATCGTCGACATGCAGGGTTGTGCAAGTCGTCGCGCTGCGGAGCGCTTCGCACACCGCCGCTAGCCCGCCGACTTGTGTTGTGCCGCGACGCGTTTCGCGGTCGCTGCGGCTTGGCTGACTGCGTCAGCGCTACCGCCGTTTCGTCCGGCGGCCAGGCCGATGAGGAAGATCGTGAGCGGGGCGGCGGCCCGGGCGACGCGGTGGGTGGCGCGCGAGATCTCGAGTACGAGGTTGCGGTCGATCACGTCCGGGTCGATGTCCAGCGCGGCTGCCAGTTCGATGATCCAGGCATCGAGCGCGTCGCCCGTGTGTGCCTCCGTACTGTGTGTGTGCGTCCGAGGTGCATTTCGCTACTCGCGATCAGCTTGGTTTGGTGGGATCGTTTGTCTCGGCTGAAGCTAATCGACGCGCCACGATGGCGCGTCGCGCTGTGGTGAGACGTCGGCGAGGGTAGCCTCGTGCAGTTCTGCTGAAGCTGATCCTGTTCGTTTTGCCGCTGGGCCTGGACACGTTCGCGGTCGCCGCTGCGCTCGGCGTGCGCGGCCTGCCGCCGCGGGCGCGGCTGCGCGTCAGCCTGTTGA
>DATLQV010000046.1:0-171849 GCA_035534955.1 Gaiellaceae bacterium | reverse complement strand
CGAAGTTCTTCAACGCCGCGCTGAACAGCGGCCTGGGCAAGCTCGACGTCACCCCGACCGTGCAGGTGCTGATCCCCGGCAACAGCTACGCCGGCACCTACACCTCGACCGTCACCCTCGCAGCCACCACCGGCCCGTAAGACCAGCGCGAGAAGACACGCTGCCTCGAAGCGCCCCGGCCACCAGCCGGGGCGCTGCTTGTTTCAGGCCGGGATCGAGAGGATGACCTTGCCGAACTGGTCGCCGGCTTCGAGGCGCTCGTGCGCCGCCCGCGCCTGCGCGAGCGGGAACACCGAGTCGACGACGGGGCGCGCCTTGCCGGCTTCGATCAGGTCGCAGACGCCACGGAAGTCGTCCGGCGTCCCCATCGACGAGCCGAGCACCGACAGCTGCTTCCACCACAGACGGTGTAGCCCTGCGGGCGGATTCGGGCCCGTGGTCGCGCCGCAGACGACGATCCGCGCCTCCGCGCGAGCCGCCTCGAGCGTGCGCTTCCACGTCGCCTCGCCGACATCGTCGACCACGACGTGCGCGCCCCCGCCTGTCGCCTCCTTGACCGCCGCGACGACGTCGCCCGTTGCGTGGTTGACCGCCACGTCGGCGCCGAGCTCGCGCGCCCGGGCGAGCTTCTCGTCGCTCGACGAGGTGACGACGACGTGCGCGCCGAGGGCCTTCGCAATCGAGAGCGCGGCGACCGCGACGCCGCCGCCGATCCCCCACACGAGCACCCATTCGCCCGCCTGCAGCCGGGCGCGGGTGACGAGCATGCGGTGGGCAGTGAGGAACGTGAGCGGGAACGCCGCGGCTTCCTCGAAGGAAAGCCCGCCGGGGATGGGGTGGATGTAGTCGCGCGGGATCGCCACGAGCTCGGCATGCGTCCCATCCATCGTCTCTCCGACGATGCGCATCTTTCCGTCGTTCATGATCCCCGGATTGATCACGACACGCTGATCCGTACCGGCGATCACTCCCGCTCCGTCGGCCCCGAGGATGCGCGGCTTGGGGACGGACGGCAGCCCCTTGCGGATCCACACGTCGAGATGGTTGAGCGAGGCCGCGCGCAGCTCGACGAGCACCTCGCCGTCGCCCGGCGTCGGATCGGGGACGTCCTCGTAGCGGAGGACCTCGGGCCCGCCGTCCTCGTGGATCCGGATTGCCTTCATGCGGGCACAATCCTTGCATGACGGCCGAAGAGATTCGCCGGTTGGCGAAAGAGCTTCGTCTGGACGCCGTCGGCGTCGCGCGCGCCGAGGCCTACGTCGAAACTGAGCGGCACATCCTCGATCGGCGTGCACGCGGGCTGTTCGCCGAGATGAAGTTCACGATGGCGCAGCCCGAACGGTCGTGCCACCCGGAGACACTGCTCGACGACGCGCGCAGCGTCGTGTCGGCGGCGCTCTGCTACTGGACGCCCGAGGAGCCGCTCGCACCCGGGGAAGGGCGGCTTGCGCGCTACACGTGGTCGGACGCGTACGCGGAGCTCCGCGACAAGCTCGATGCGCTCGGCCGCAGGCTCGGCGGCGGCTACCGCGTGCTGGTCGACCAGAACCAGCACGTCGACCGTGAGGCCGCGGTGCGCAGCGGGGTCGGCTTCTACGGCAAGAACACGATGCTGATCACGCGCCGGCACGGCTCGTGGGTCGTGCTCGGAACCCTCGTCAGCGATCGTGAGCTCGAGGCGACGCCGCCGCTTCGTACCGACTGCGGCGACTGCCGGGTCTGTGTCGATGCCTGCCCGACGGGCGCCCTCGACGAGCCGGGGACGCTCGACGCGACCAAGTGCCTCTCGTACTGGACGCAGGCTCCTGCTGCGGTACCCGATGACTACCGCTCCGCGCTTGGCGCGCAGCTGTACGGCTGCGACATCTGCCAGGACGTGTGCCCCTGGAACCGGGGCGTGCAGAAGCGGCGCGCCGACGACGAACCAAGCGACGCCGGCCACGTCGATCTCGTCAGCTTCCTGATGGCGGATGCGGATGAGCTCATGAGTGTCTACGACCGTCTCTACGTCCCGCACAACGATGCGCGGTTCTTGCGGCGAAACGCCCTCGTCGCCCTCGGCAACACCGGTGATGCCTCGCACGCAGCCGTTCTGGAGCGGTTCGCAGCCGACAGCGACGGGCTCGTCGCCGAGCATGCCCGCTGGGCGCTCGCGCAGGTGCGTGAGCGCGAATGAGTGCCGGGCAGCGGCCGCTCGAGTGGTGGATTGCCGTTGTTCGGCTTCTCGTCGTCTTCCCCGCGATCGGCCAGGTTGTGCTCACGAGCGGCTATCCCCCCGGCTACGAGCGAGTCGCCTGGATCCTGACCGCCGTCCTCGCTGCCGGCGCAGCCACCCTGTACGCAACGCTGCGCTACGCCGCCGTTCGAGCGTTCCAGCTTGTCGCGATGACGTTCGACTTCCTGCTGATCTCGGCGTTCGCCGTCCTCTACACGTTCGAGTCCGCCACGCCCACGCGCCAGCTGCTCTTCGTCGCAATCGTGGCCGGCGCGGCCCGGTTCGGGATGGCCGGCGGCATCTGGACCGCCTTGGCCGCGGTCCCGGTGGCTGCGTACTTCGAAGATCGCCGCGCGCACTTCTTCCATGTGGGCTACCGGCTGGAGTTCGTCACGCTCCAGGCGGGCGCCGGGCTCTTGATGGCGCTCCTCGTCGGCTGGCTGTACAACCGGCTCGACGAGCAACGTCGCACCGCCGAGTTGCGCGCCGACGAAGCCGAGGCCCTCCGCGACGAGTTGCAGCGGCTGGCCGAGCTCCGCGCGGACTTCGTGTCGCTTGTGTCGCACGAGCTGCGAAGCCCCGTCGCATCGGTGCTGGGAGCGGCGCGGACGTTGCAGCACCGCTGGCACGATCTGCAGCCCGAGGCGCGGCAGGTGCTGCTCGGTCTGATCGCCGACGAGGCGACGCGCCTCGGTGCGCTGATCGCCGACGTGTTCGACACGTCTCGGATCGAGGCGGGCACGTTCAGCTACCGCTTCGCCGAGGTCGATCTCGCCACGCTCGTTCAGGACTCGGTCACGACCGCAGCGGCCGGCCAGAATGAGATTCGCATCCTCGCCGAGGTCGAGGCCGCGGTGCCGCCTGTGCTCGGCGACCCCGAACGGCTGCGTCAGGTGGTCGGCAACCTGATCGAAAATGCCATGAAGTATTCGCCGGTCGGTGAGGCGGTCCAGGTGCGGGTGACTCCGGTTCGCGACGCGGTCGCCGTCTCGGTCTCCGACCGCGGCCCCGGCATCGCGAGCGCCGATCAACGCGTGATCTTCGAGAAGTTCGGGCGCGTTGCGGGCGATGGCGCGAAGCCCGGCACGGGCCTTGGCCTCTACATCGCGCGATCGATCACCGAGGCGCACAGCGGCACGCTGGAGGTGTGGTCGGCGCCGGGGCGCGGCTCGACCTTCACGGTGACGCTGCCGTGCAGCTGAGCAGCTGCAAGCCTCTACGTCTTGGCGCGCGCCGGGCGTAGCTCGGTCGCGAGCGCGCGTGCGCGGACGGCGACACTCGCCCGCAGCTCCAGCGGCTCCAGCACGACTGCCTCGCCGCGGTAGGCGACGACCTCTCCGACGAGCCACTCGGCGCTGCCGACCGACTTGTCGGCGATCGCGGCGCCGTCGACGAGCGCGCGGGCGCCCTTCTCGACTTCCCAGCGGGCGACAACGGGCGAGTACCAGATGCGCGCGGTCGTCGCGGCGTGCAGCTCGGCCGGGTCGAAGCCCTCACGGGGTTCGAACCCCTTGCGCAGCGCCTTTGCCTTGCGCATCCGGTCGAGCCGGTACGACCGCGGCTGGTCGCGCTCGACGTCCCAGGTGTGGACGTACCAGTGGGGGAGGCGGCGCTCGATCGAGTACGGCTCGACGGTGCGTGTCACCACGGCTTGCTCCTCCGGCTTCAGGTACTCGATCTCCACCAGCTTGTGCTCGTCGATCGCGCGCGTGAGCGTGTCGACGAGCCCCTCCTCTTCGCCGATGTGCGGCGCGAGCGTCTGGGTCAGCTCGAACGCGCCGAATGTCTCCTCGAGTTTCGCGCGAACCCGGTCGAGCGGCGAGTGAGCGCCGGCGGCCACCATCGGGCCGACGAACTCGAGCGCGAGCCTGATCGCGCGTGCCTCCAGCGGCGTCAAGCGGGGAGCGCGGCGGAATGTGTCGCCGAAGAGCTCCTTGTCGACGTGCACCTCGTTGCCGTGCAACTCCGCGTAGACGGCGTAGCAGCCACCACCGAAGTTGACGAGGTTGAGGAGCGAGAGGTGCTCCTCGAGCTGATCGGCGGGAATCGAGAAGCGGTCGACCAGCTCGTGGGCGGCGATCGTCCCCTCGCGCTCGTCGCCGCAGGCCGCGAGCAGGTACGCGAGCAGGGACTGCAGCACGCCGAAGCGTTCCGGCGCGACCGGGCCGGCGAAGCGCTCGACGACGTCGGAGACGCCGACCACCGCCTCAGCTGCGGGCAACGGTGGATCGCCCTCGTGCGCAATGCGCGCAGCACGGGCGCCTTCGATCACTAGGCGCCGGAGCTCGGACGGCTCGAGCGGCACCGCGCGGCCGTCCTGCCGGAGGATCCAGCGGGCGAGCAGGTGGGACGAGGCGTACTGAGTGGTGAAGATCTCCCCTTCGATGTGGTTGCGCTCGCCCCCGTAGGCGCGCTGGACCCACCAGGCGGTATCCGGGGCGACCTCGATCTTGGCCTCCCCGACGATCTCGCCGAACTGCCACTCGGCCCGGCCGCGATAGTGCTCGACGTCGAATTCGGGCGGTAGCCGAAAGTCGCGCTCGCGGCGGGTCGCAAAACGGATGTCGGAGCGGATGCGCGCCACGCGGAAGGTGCGAATGTCGTCGCGCTCGAGGTCGTGGCCGATCACGTACCACGAGCCGTTCTCCGGCAGCAGCGCGAAGGGGTTGAGCGTGCGCTCTTCCTCCTCGTCGCGGTAGATCGACCAGTAGCGAAACTTGACGGTGCGCTGTTTCGAGATCGCGCCCTCGAGCTTGCCGAGGCGGCCCTGCAGCTCGGGGGTGTAGTCCGGGTCGCGCACCTCCACCCGCCCCGCGGTGCCGGTCGCGGGCGCTGCGAGTGGGCCGGCCGAGCGGCCGAGCGCCAGGTTCTGCAGCGCAAGCCGCAGCGGCTCCGCGTAGGCGAAGCGGCCCTCGAGCAGGTAGAAGCAGGTCTGGAGCGCGGCGAGCTCCTCGTCGTCGAGCTCGAGCTCCGGCAGGAAATACCGCTCCGAACGGAGCGTGTACAGCTCCTCGCCCGTGAACTCGTCGCGTTGCGAGTCGAGCGGAACACCGAGCGCCACGAGCTCCGCGCGATCGGAGTAGAAACGGCGCGCGAACGCCTCGTCGCTCATCTCCTGATAGCCCTCGACGTTCGATTTGATGTCGCGCGCGGTCAATGGCCGCCGTTCCGCCATCAGGAAGGCCACCAGTGAGAGCTGGCGGATCAGTTTGTCGGTGTCATGACTCACCCGTGGGCGAGCCTACCGCAGGGTCTCAGGCAGCGGCCTTGCTGCGCTCGAGATGCTGGTGCGACGGGCAGTAGTCGCGTTCCGGCAGCGGCGTGCGCTGGCAGGCTTTTCCCTTACGGGTGGTGGCGCGGCAGCGGGCGATCCCGCCGTCGAACGCTCCGGCTTCGATCTGGTCCTCGACGAAGCCGACTGCGGCGTCGACTCCCTGCGCCACCGACCAGGCAACCTGCTCTTGCACCGTGATCGGGAAGTAGCGCCGGATGTCCTGGAAGAGCGTGCGGTCGGGCTTGGCGAAGTAATGCGGGTCCTGGGCGAGGCGCTGCATCGTTCCCTCGCAGGCGTGGAGCACCTCGCGCCGGTACTCGAGCTGCGTATCGCGGTCCACGTAGGGGTCGATCAGATCCTTGATCGAGCGGTAAATCGCTCGTGAATACTGATACATACTGTGCTGGATGTGCAGGATCCGTTCGTCCATTCGCCGTGTGGATTCTCCTCCGACTGTAGCCGCCAGCCCTTTAAGAAGCGGTTAAATCCTTCGTTTCCGGCGCGGCTCGGAGCGTACCCTACACGCTTCCGAAGGCTGTTACAAATGTTTTCAGCCGAGTAAACGGCGACGCAACCGAAACAGCTGATCGCCCGCGGCCCCGCGGGACACCGGGAAGGTCGCCTCAGCGGGCAATTTGACGCGAATACGCGCCGCCGAAACCCGCCTGGCGAGCGGTCGAGACGGCGGCGTCGGCGTCGTTCTTCGACGTGTACAGGCCGGTGAAGACGACGATGTAGCCCGGCTGGAGGCTCGCATAGCTCGATGAGTCCAGCGTTCCGACCTGCGGGAGACCCGCCTGGGCCGCTCGGGTGGCTGTCGCGAGCGCTGCGGCCGTGCCGGCGTCGCTCGGATAGGAGACGAGCACGACCGTCCAGCCGTTCTCGCCGGCCGGCCAGGTGAGGCGGCCGTTTCGCTCGGCCGGTGTCGTCGGAGCCGGTGTCGTTGCAGCAGGAGCTGTCGGAGCAGGCGTGGTCGGCTCCGGCGCGGTCGGGAGCGTCGAGCTGCCGGTCGGTGTCGTCGCGGCCGTCGTCGTGGACGGCGTGGTCACGGGGACGGCCGGGGTGACGGCGAACTCGGGGCCCGCGTTCTGCGCGCTCGACGTGGTGAGGACGATGGCGGACGCGGCGCCCGCCATCGCGACGGGCAGGGTGAGGACGGGGATCCAGACCCAGTCGCCGGGGTACCAGCCGATGCGGCGGATCCAGCGGCGCCGCAGCGACGCCAAGGTCCCGGTCACCTCGGGCAGTTCGAGCCCGCAGTCGAGGCAGTAGCGCTCGGCGGGCAGGCGAGCGCTACCGCAGCGCGGGCAGGACTCGTCGGTCGCCGCGATCGCTTCCTCCCGCTCGGTGTCGTTCGTGTCCATTCAGCTCTCGGTTGCCCGGTTGACGATGGTCTTGTCGGACGCGTCCTCTCCGCCGAGCGAGCGGCCGCAGCTCGGGCAGAAGCGCGAGCCGCGCAGGATCGGCGCGCCGCAGTCGCAGCGGCGCACCCGGCCGTGCGGGTGCAGGAGCTCCGCGATCTCGGCCAGCCGGGCGTCGATCCCGACGACCGTGGCCGCCCGCTCTGCCAGCAGGTCGTCGCGGAAGCCGCCGCGGCGGTACATCTCGACGAGGAGGCCGCCGAGGTCGTACAAGGCGTCTTTGCGGGCTTTCAGGAGCGCCCGGCGCTCGCGCCGCAGCACCCCGGCCTGCGGGCGGTGTGGTGCGATGCCTTCGGCCTCGAGTGCGGGCCGGCGGAAGGACGGAGCCATCCCCGCCGAGTGTAACGAGGGCGGCCTACGGTCTTTTAGAGCTGCAGGACGACGAGTCGTTCTTCGGTCAGCTCGTGAACGGCCCAGGCCGGGCCCTCCTTCGTGTTGCCGGACGCCTTCACCCCGCCGTAGGGCATCTGGTCGGCGCGGAACGTCGGCGCCTCGTTCACAGTCACGCCTCCGAACTCGAGCTCACGCGCGGCTCGAAGGCACGCGTGGATGTCGTCCGAGAAGATCGCTGCCTGAAGCCCGTAGCGGGTCGCATTGGCCTGCGCGATCGCCTCGTCGAGGCTCTCGACGCGGGTCAGCGTCACGACCGGGCCGAAGACCTCCTCGCACTGCACCTTGTCCGCCGGCGCGGGATTCGCGATCACGGTCGGGCGCAGCACGCCGTCGGCCGACGTCTCGCCACCGGTGAGCACGTCGCCCCGCGAGGCGCGGATCCAGTCGAGGATGCGGTCGCGCTCGTTCCGGGCGATCACGGGCCCGACGTCCGTCGAGGCGTCGCCCGGGTCGCCGACCTGCAGGGCCTCGACCTGCGGCACGAACTCCGAGACGAATGTGTCCCAGCGCTCGGCCAGCACGAAGATCCGCTGCACCGAGATGCAGCTCTGCCCCGCGAAGGAGAAAGCGTTCGCGGCGAGCTTGGCCGCGGTGCCGGGTGGGGCGTCGGCGCAGACGATCGCCGGGGTCGCATTGCCGAGCTCGAGCTTGACGCGCTTGCGGTGCGCGCGCTCGGCGATGCCCCAGCCGACCTCGCCCGAGCCGGTGAACGTGATCAGCTTGACCCGCTCGTCCTCCACCAGCACGTCGCCGATCGCCGCTGCGGACCCGGCGACGACGTTGATCCAGCCGGCGGGCAGGCCCGCCTCCTCCTCGAGCCCGGCGAGGAAGAGCGCCGAGAGCGGGGTGCTCGAGGCCGGCTTGAGCACGACCGCGCAGCCGGCGGCGAGCGCGGGCGCGATCTTGTGTGCGACCAGATTGAGCGGGAAGTTGAACGGGGAGATCGCCCCGACGATCCCGATCGGGACGCGCAACGTGAAGGCGAGCTTGCCCTCGCCTGCTGCCGACGCATCCATCGGCACCATCTGGCCGGCGAGCTTCCGCGCCTCGACCGCGGCGAACGTGAACGTCGAAACAGCCCGCTGGGCCTCGAGGCGCGCCGCTTTGAGCGGCTTGCCGGCCTCCGCGGAGATCAGCTGGGCGGCGTCCTCCTGCCGATCGGCGAGCAGCCCGGCCGTCGCGTCGAGGATCCGCGCGCGTTCGTGGGCAGGCAGCGGTTCTCGCATCGCACGTTCGGCTGCATCGAGGGCCTGCCTCGCCTCGGCGGCGCCGCCGCGGGCGATGCGCCCGACCAGATCGCCCGAGTAGGGAGAGCGGACCTCGGTCCAGTCGCCCGTCTCCACGCGCCGGCCGCCGACGAGCAGCGGATGGTCGTTACCCGCCGTTTGCATTGCGCGCCACTCTAATCTTCTGCTGTGGATTTCCGGAGGGCTGTCCGGATCGGCGCTCCCAGTCTCTGGGTGCTCGCGTCGATCGTCATGGTCGCAAGTGTCGGTATTCCGACGTCGCACGACCTCGTGTTCGTGTGGTTCGCGGTCGGCGTGGCGGCGTTCTCGCTCACCGACCTGCGCCGGAAGATGAAGCGCTTTGCGATCGATTGGTCGCCGTTCATGGGCGTGCTGTTCATCTACGACCGGCTGCGGGGCTATGCCGACGGGATGCTCATGCCCGCGCGGGAGGTGCCACAGATCAAGGTTGATGCGGCGATCTTCGGGAAGCCGATCCCGACCGTGTGGTTGCAGGAGCATCTCTGGCACGGGGCCGGCCACCTGCACTGGTGGGACTACGCGACGTGGTTCATCTACGTGACGCATTTCCTCGCGACGCTGATGATTGCGGCAATCCTCTGGATCTGGGCGCACGATCGCTTCGCGCGGTTCGCGACCATGGTGTGTGTGCTCGCCCTCACCGGCTTCGCCACGTACGTGCTCTACCCGGCCGTGCCGCCGTGGATGGCCGCCCAGCAGGGAGCGATCGGCGAAGCGAACCGAACGCTCAGGGTCACGTGGCACGAGGTGCCGATCGCGCATTTCGGCTCCCTCTTCGAGAAGGGCCAGCACTACACGAACAACGTCGCGGCGATGCCGTCGCTGCATGCCGCGTACGCTCTTCTGATCTCGCTTTACCTCTGGCGGATCCTCCCTCGTTGGACACGACCCATCCTCGTGCTCTATCCGCCTGCGATGGCCTTCTCGCTCATCTACGGCGGCGAGCACTACGTCATCGACTGCATCGCGGGCTGGGTGTACGCATCGGTGACGTTCGTCGCGGTGAACCTGTTCTTCGCCTATCGCGCCCGTCGCGTCACGGCGCTCGAGCCGGCATTCGCAGACTGATGGCTGCGAACGTGAGCTACATCGTCGACGCCGTGCGTTCGCCGATCGGGCGCAAGAACGGGACGCTCTCCGCCCTGCGGGGCGACGATCTGGCCGCGCAGGTCCTGAATGGCCTCGTTGCGCGCCACGGGCTTGATCCGGCCGAGATCGAGGACGTGCAGATGGGCTGCGTGACGCAGATCGGCGAGCAGGGCTGGAACGTGGGCCGCATGGCCGTGCTCGCGGCCGGCTGGCCGGTCGACGTCAGCGCGACCACGGTCGACCGCCAGTGCGGGTCGTCGATGCAGACGAACTTCAACGCCGCAGCGGCGGTGATGGCCGGTCAGCTCGACCTCGTCGTCTCGGCCGGCGTCGAGATGATGTCGCGCGTCCCGATGGGGTCGAACGGCGGCTCGATCTCCGAGCAGGTCACCGACCGCCACGAAATCGTGATGCAAGGCACGTCGGCCGAGCTCTTGGCCGATGAGTGGCACCTCTCGCGCGAAGCGCTCGACGCCTACTCGCTCGAGTCGCATCGCCGGGCGCTCGCCGCCTCGGACGGGGGCAAGTTCGAGCGGGAGATCATCCCGGTCGAGCTCCCGGGAGGGGCCGGGCCGACGGTGTTCACGGTCGACGAGGCACCGCGTCGCGAGACCTCGGCCGAGGCGCTCGCGGCGCTCACGCCGGCGTTCCGCCCGGACGGAGTCGTGACCGCGGGCAACTCCTCGCAGATCGTCGACGGCGCGGCCGCCGTGCTGGTTGCGAGCGAGGCGGCCGTTCGGCGCCTCGGGCTCGAGCCGCGCGCCCGCTTTGTCTCGTTCGGCATCGCCGGCGTCGACCCGACGCGGATGCTGCACGGCAATCCCCAGGCGATGCAGAAGGCGCTCGGGAAGGCGGGTCTCACGCTGGACGACATGGGTGTGATCGAGGTGAACGAGGCGTTCGCGTCGGTGGTGCTCCAGACCGCCAAGGACCTGAACCTCGAAGAACGCTTCGACGACGTCAACCCGAACGGCGGCGGCATCTCGCTCGGCCACCCCCTCGGGGCGACCGGCGCCCGCATCACCGCCACGCTCCTGCCGGAGCTCGAGCGGCGCGGCGCCCGCTACGGGATCGCCTCGATGTGCGTCGGTTTCGGCATGGCGATCGCCGGGGTTGTCGAGCGCCTGTGAAGATCGGTGTCGTCGGTCTGGGCGCGATGGGGTCCGGGATCGCGCAGCTCGCCATCGAGGCGGGGCTCGATACGGTCGGTCGTGAGGTCGATCCCGGTCGCGCCGAAGCTGCCGGCGAAACGATCGCGCACTTCGTCAACCGCAAGGTCGAGAAGGGTCACCTCGACCGTGGTGCGGGCGATGCCGCGCTCGCGCGGTTGCGCCTCACCGTCGAGCTCTCCGACCTTGCGGGCTGCGACGTCGTGATCGAGGCTGCGTTCGAGAACATCGCGGTGAAGCACGAGCTCTTTCGCGCGCTCGAGGCGGTCGTCTCGCCGGAGACGATCCTCACCACGAACACGTCGGCGCTCTCCGTGACCGAGATCGCATCGGTGCTCGCGCGGCCCGAGCGCGCGGTCGGCATGCACTTCTTCAACCCGGCGCCGCTGATGCCGCTCGTCGAGATCGTGCGCGCCGAGCGCACATCCGAAGCCGCGTGGGACACCGCCTACGAGCTCGGGCTCAAACTGGGCAAGACGCCGATCCGGTGCTCCGACACGCCCGGCTTCGTTGTCAACCGCGTCCTGATTCCCTTGCTGAACGACTGCGTGCGCGTGCTCGACGAGGCGGGGGTGACGCCCGAGGCGCTCGACGCCGGGATGAAGCACGGCGCCGGCTGGCCGATGGGCCCCTGCGCGCTGCTCGACCTGGTCGGAGCGGACGTGCACCTGCAGGCGAGCGAAGCGTTGTACGAGAAGCTCCGCGAGCCCCGGATGGCGCCGCCGCCGCGCCTCGTGCGAATGGTGGCAGCGGGGAAGCTCGGCCGGAAGTCCGGCGAAGGCTTCTACACGTACTGACGCCCACCGCGCGACGGCGGCGGCGCCGTCAGGGTCGTCGACGCCTACGAGCACGTGCGGGTCACAGGCTTGACCCAGACCGTTCGCCGAGTGGCGTAGACCACATCTCGACGCCGAGTCTGCGCGCAGCGGCCGCGATCGTTCCTCCCTGCACGATCACCGACGCGAGCACGACAACGAAGACCGTCTCGTAGATCCGCTGCGCGTCGTGCACGTGTCTCCCGAGCGTGAAGGCCGCGAGCAGAATCGGAACGGCTCCCTTCAGCCCGCCCCACATCACGAAGACGCGCTCACCGGGACGGAGCTTGGCGGGCGCGAGCAGTGGCCCGAGTGCGAGCGGGCGCGCAATGAGCGCGACGAACGCGGCGAGCACGAGTCCCTCGACCCAGCGAGAGCCGCTCAGCGCCGACAGATTGATCGTCAGCCCCAGCGCAACGAACACCACGATCTCGGCGAGGGTCGCGAGGCCGTCCTGAAAGACCCTGATCTCAGCGGTGAACGGCGCGCGGAGGTCGCCGACGATCAGTCCGGCGACGAACACGGCGAGGAAGCCCGAGCCGTGTGCCACGGCCGCGAGGCCGTAGACGAGGCCGGCGAGGGCCAGGGTGCGCAAGGTGTAGAGCCCCGCCGACGGCAGCGCGACTCTCTGCAGCAGCCGGCGTTCCAGGAGGCCGCCGACGACCCCGATCGCGAGGCCGATCGACATCTGCTCGGCGAAGACGCGCACGACGATCCAGAACGACGCGTCGGTATGGGTCGCGAGCTCGATCAACCCGAGCATCAGCGCGATGCCGACCGGGTCGTTCGCGCCCGACTCGCCCTCGAGGATCGTGCCGGTGCGTCCCGAGATCTCCCGGTCGCCGAGCACCGAGAACATCACAGCCGGGTCGGTGGGGGCGACCGCGGCGCCGAGCAGCCCCGAGGTCACCCAGCCGAGCCCGAACCCGAGGTGCACGAACACCGCAACGACCCCCGCCGTCGCAAACGTGCCGAGGATGCCGAGCGAGACGATCGGCGCGGCGGCGACGCGGAAGCGGCGCCAACCGATCGAGGAGCCGCCGTCGAACAGGATCACGATCAGGGCGACCGTCGCGATCCGCTCCACCGTCGCGATCGAGAGCGAGAGCGAGGGAAAGAGGTCGGACGCGATCGCCGCGGCCACCAGGAAGAGGGCGGCTGCCGGGACCTGCGTGCGGGCGCTCACCTTCGAGGCGAGGAGGGCGGCCGAGAGCGCGCCCGCAACGACAAGGATGGTGAGGCCGAAGCTTGTGAGGTCGTGCACCTTCGAAAGACGCTACAAGAGGTCCGGATCCAAAAACTCCTTACATGCCGCTCACTGTGGGCATAATTCGACAGGAAAGAGTGGTGTTTGCCGATGCGGAGGCTCTGTCTCATCATGCTCTGTGGCCTCGTCGCCGTCCCGGCGGCGATCGCTGCCGTGCGCGCGGCCGGTGACGGCGTCCTCGAGTTGCGCTCCGTCGACGGTGTCGTCGTCGTGAACGGCCTCAGCGGGACGTTGTGGGGCCAGATGGACAAGGGCAGGCTGGTCGTCACCGATCCGATCTCCAGTGACGGGAACGTGCTCGTCAGCGGCGCCGACAGGACACGCACCGTGAATGACAGCACGACTGTCTATTTCGGCCGGAACATCCACTTTCAGGTCACCGGCGGGAAGTACAGGCTCGCCCTCCGGGGCTCGGGCATCGACTTCACCGCGGTCGGTGTCGGCACAGCCCAGCTGACCGGTAGCGCGCTTGCGGCCGATCCGGGCACCTACGCCGTCGACCAGGGCCGGTGGACGCCCGTGCCGCTCTTCGGCCAGCGTCTCGTCCCGTTCGGCGTGCAGCCTGTCCCGGCCGGCGGCGGGCCGGTCCTGATTCCGTAACGTGAGCTCGCAGGCTCCGAACATCCTGGTCGTCGAGGACGAGAGCTCGATCGCCAGCTTTGTCTCTCTGTACTTGAAGAACGCCGGCTACGGCGTTCGCACCGCGTCGAACGGAACGGATGCGCTCGCGCAGGTCGCACAGGAGATGCCGGGCCTGATCATTCTCGATCTGATGCTGCCGGACATCGACGGGATCGAGGTGACCAAGCGCATCCGCCAGACGAGCGACGTGCCGATTCTGATGTTGACCGCGCGAGACGAAGACGTCGACAAGATCATCGGGCTCGAGGTCGGCGCCGACGACTACCTGACAAAGCCGTTCAATCCGCGCGAGCTCGTCGCCCGTGTGAAGTCGATCCTTCGCCGCACGACGCCGGAACGGCGCGAGCTCGAGACCGAGACGATCGACCACGGTGACCTGCACATCGACGCCGGCCGCCGTGAGGCGCGCGTCGGCGAAGACGAGGTGCAGCTTGCGCCGAAGGAATTCGACCTGCTTTGGGAACTGCTCGACCACCGCGGTCTCGTGCTGACGCGCGACCAGCTGCTCGAGCGCGTCTGGGGCTACACGTTTGCCGGTGACACTCGCACGGTCGACGTCCACGTCCGGCAGTTGCGGCGCAAGCTGGGGGACGCGTCGCCGATCGTCACGGTCTGGGGTGTCGGCTACAAGGTCTCGCCGGCGAAGGACGCCAAGAGAGACGCGGCGAAGTCGTAGCCCGATGGCGATGCTCGGGTCGCTGCGCGTCCGGCTGCCGCTCGTCTTCCTCGCGGGGATCGTGCTCGCGGGCATCATCACCACGGCGATCTCGATCAGCCTGTTCCAGCAGTTCACCGAGAATCAGGCGCTTGCGAAGCTCACGCGTGAGGCGACCGGAATCGCGGAGCTGTACTCGAGCGCGGTCAATGCGAGCTACGGCAACACGAAGGATCGTAGAAACCCGACGTTTGCCCGCGCGACGCTCGAACGTGCGACGGGCGACCGCATCTACTTCATCGGGCCGGACCTCTTCCCCGGGCAGGGTGTGAGCGGTTTGCGGCATCTGCCGACGGCGACGATCGACTGGCACGTCGGCAAGTCGCTCAGTTTCGACTTCACTCCTCCTGACCAGAACCGCGCGTACCTCGCGGTTGCGAAGCCGATCGCGCTCAACGGGACGACCGTTGGGGCACTCGTCGTCGCTACGCCCAAGACGGACGTACGATCGAGCGTCGTAGCGTTGGTCGAGCGACTCGCGCTCGCCGGAGGGCTTGGACTGTTGATTGCCGCGCTGCTTGCGTGGTATCTGTCGAGACGGATCGTGCGGCCGGTGTTGCAACTGTCCGTCGCGGTGGATCGTGTTGCGGCGGGTGACTACGAGGTTCGCGTGCCACAAAAGGCCCCCGGCGAGCTCGGCCACCTGAGCTCGCGCGTTGCCGAGATGGCCCACCGGCTCGGCGAGGTGGAGCAGATGGAGCGCAACTTCCTGATGTCGGTCTCGCATGAGTTGCGCACGCCGCTGACCGCCATTCGCGGGCACATCGCTGCGCTGCTCGAAGGTGTGATCGACGAGCCGGAGCTGCGTGTCACCTCACTCGAGACGGTTGCGGCGGAGACGCAGCGTCTCGAACGTCTCGTCGGCGACATCCTCGACCTTGCCAAGCTCGATACGCACCGCTTCACCGTCACAACCGAAGAGGTCGACATGGCGCAGCTGGTCGAGCAGGCCTACGAGCGCTACCGGGATGAGGCGGAGCGGCGGTCGATCGACTATCGCCAAGAGGTCGACGCGCGCCCGGTGATCGTGTCGGACGGCGACCGTGTCTTGCAGATCGTCGGGAACCTGCTCTCGAACGCCTTCAACGCGACGCCGAACGGCGGCCGCATCTCGCTCGAGCTCGTCAAGCGCAACGGCAGCGTGTGCGTGGCGGTCGAGGACAACGGCCCGGGCATTCCGCAGGAGGCGCGCGACCGGTTGTTTCGCCCGTTCGTCTCGAACACGGGCGGCGGCACCGGGCTCGGCCTCGCGATCGCGAAGGAGCTGTCGCTGGCTCTGGGCGGGCGGATCGACCTCGCATCCGAGGTCGGCAAGGGCTCGCGCTTCGAGCTTGTGCTGCCCGCCTAGCCGGTCTCGCGCAGCTTCACGACGTTCGTCTCGGACGGCCGCAACGCCGCCTCGATCCGGTCGAGCCGTGCGTTCATCGAGCGCCAGCCTTCCGTCAGCAACTCGATCAGCAGCGCGAAATCGTCGATGCGCGCGTCGCGCTCGGCGTCGAGCGTGCGCTCGATCGACTCGAGCCGCCGGATGGCATTGTTCGACAGCCCCTTTACTTCGGCGAGGCGGCGGGAGACCGGGGCCGCTTCTTCGCGGAGACCGTCGCGGAGCGCTTGGCGCAACTCGTCCATCCAGGCCGAAGCTACCGTCCGCACCGGATGGAGTCCCGCGAGCTCGACTACGACCTGCCCCCGGAGTTGATCGCCCAGCAGCCGGCGGTACGACGCGACCAGTCGCGGCTGCTTGTCTACACGCGTGCGACCGGAGGCGTCGCCCACCACGTCTTCCGCGATCTGCCCGACCTTGTGCGCGCGCTCGCGGTCGTCAACGACACGCGTGTCGTGCCGGCGCGCATACCGATCGAGCGCCCGCGGGGGGAGGTGCTTCTGCTCGAGCAGCTCGACGGTGATGTGTGGGAAGCGCTCGCGCGCCCGACGCGGCGGCTGCGCGTGGGCGAGCGCTACGGCGAGGTCGAGCTGCTCGAGCAGCTCGGCGAAGGGCGATGGCGCATCCGCCTCGAGGGAGAGCCTCACGGTGCCGTGCCGCTGCCGCCGTACATCACAGAGCCGCTCGGCGACCCCGAGCGCTATCAGACGGTCTACGCACAGGCCCCCGGCTCGGCCGCAGCGCCGACGGCAGGGCTGCACTTCACGCCCGAGGTGCTCGCGCGCCTGGATGTCGAGCGCGTCACGCTCCACGTCGGGCTGGACACGTTTCGTCCGCTCCAGGTGGAGGTTGTCGAGGCGCACACGATTCATGGGGAGCGGTACGTCGTCCGGACGCAGGCCTGGGAGCGGATTCGTGCGGCGGAGCGCGTCCTCGCCGTCGGGACGACGACCGTGCGCGTGCTCGAGACACTCGCCCGCGCCGCACCCCTCTCTGGCCGGACGGAGCTCTTCATCACTCCGGGCTTCGAGTTTCGCCGGGTCGATTGCCTGGTCACGAACTTCCACCTGCCGCGCTCGACCCTGCTTGCGCTCGTGATGGCGTTCGCAGGTGTGGAGGAGACGCGCCGCCTGTACGCGCTCGCGATCGAGGAGCGCTATCGCTTCTACTCCTTCGGCGATGCGATGCTGATCCTGTGAGCTGTGGAGCAAACGTGTGCGTCTTGCCACCTTGGTCTGACCACGGGACGGGTCTGGCGGCGGCCTGTCCGCAGCACGTAGAGCCACCGGCAGGCGGGCCCTGTGGACGAAATGACTCACATTCGTAACCCTGGTCTGACCACGGGCCACGCCCCGGCAGGGCCCGTCTTCGAAGTCACGGCGACCGATGGGGCGGCGCGGGCCGGGGTGCTGCAGACGGCGCGCGGCGAGATCCGGACGCCCGTCTTCATGCCGGTCGGAACGAAGGCGACCGTCAAGACACTGCACCCGGACGAGGTGCGCGCCGTCGGCGCCCAGATCCTGCTTGCAAACAGCTACCACCTGCACTTCCGCCCCGGGGACGAGCTCGTGCGCGAGCTCGGCGGGCTCCACCGGTTCATGGGGTGGGACGGCCCGATCCTCACCGACTCGGGTGGCTTCCAGGTCTTCTCGCTGCGCGACACGATCGCGCGGGTCGACGACGAGGGCGTCACGTTCCGAAACATCTACGACGGTTCGGCCGCGCGGTTCACACCCGAGCTGGCCGCCGCGATCCAGGCGAACCTGGGCAGCGATATCGCCATGTGCCTCGACCAGGTGCCGCCCCCGGGCGTGCCTCGCCACACGCTCGAGGAGGCGGTGCGCCGCACGACCGACTGGGCCGAGCGCCAGCGGCATGCGCCGCGGGCCGAGGGCCAGCTGCGCTTCGGGATCACGCAGGGCGGCGTCGACCCGGAGTTGCGCCGCCGCTCGACGGAGGAGATCGCGGCGCTCGACTTCGACGGCAACGCAATCGGCGGGCTCGCGATCGGCGAGGACCGGCACGCGACCTTCGAGACGACCGACTGGGCGGCCGCGCTCATGCCCGAGCAGCAGCCGCGCTACTTCATGGGGATCGGCGACCCGGAGGGAATCCTCGAAGTGATCGAAGCAGGCGTCGACATGTTCGACTGTGTCCTGCCGACGCGAACCGCACGCACCGGCAGCGCGCTCACCCGAGCCGGGCGCATCAACCTGCGCAACGCACGCTTCGCCCGTGACCAGGGGCCGCTCGACGACACCTGTGACTGCCCCGCCTGCACCACATTCACGCGGGCGTATCTCCGCCACCTCGTCAATCAGAACGAGCTGCTCGGGCTGCGCCTCCTGTCGCTCCACAATCTACGCTTCCTGATCGAGCTGACCCGCGGCGCGCGCGATGCGATTTCGAGCGGCGGTTTTGCCTCCTATAAGCGCGATCGACTCGAAAGGCTCCAGTGCCCGGATTCCTGATCCTGATCCTGATCGTCGGCGCCGTGTGGCTCGTCTTCGTGCTGCCCGCACGCCGCCGCCGCATGTCACACACCGCGATGCAGGAGTCGATCGAAAGCGGCGACGATGTGATCACGGCCGGCGGTCTGCACGGCACGGTCAGGGAGATCACCGACGACATCGCACAGCTCGAGATCGCAGCCGGGATCGTTGTCTCGGTCGACCGGCGCGCGATCGCAGCGGTGGCGCGGGAGGTCGAGGTCGAGGTCGAGCCGGAGCCCGACCAGGCGCTCGGGCGCGAGCCCGATCCCGAGACGTCCGAGGAACCAAGCTAACCTTCTCGCGCGTGTCTTCCCGGCGCTCCAACCTGATCCTGATCGGCCTGATTCTCGTCGCCCTCGGCGGCGTGGCGTCGCTGGGCGTTCCCGGCTCGCCCTGGCACCGTGGCATCAAGAAGGGCCTCGACCTGCAGGGCGGCCTCGAGGTCGTCCTGAAGGCCCAGCCGCCGAAGGGCCACAAGCTCACCTCCGCGGACCTCTCGCGCTCCGTCGCGATCATGAGGAGCCGCGTCGACAAGCTCGGCGTCGCCTCGCCGGAAATCCGCACCCAGGGCTCGGACGAGATCGTGATCCAGCTCGCCGGCGTGCACAACGTCAACCAGGCGGCGGCGATCATCGGCAAGACGGCGCAGCTCGAGCTCTACGACCTCGTCCCCGCGCTCGTCGGACCTTCGGTCACTGCGAGCGGCAGCCAGCCCGTCGCCATCCAAAGCATGTATCAGCTGCTCACGAGCGTGCAGTCGACCGCGAAGACGGGTACGCCGAGCGGCTACGTGCTCTTCAAGCCGGTGAAGATCACGACGGCGACCGGCACGGGCAAGAAGCGCAAGACGACGTCGACGACGACATTTGTGCGCAGCTCGGGACCGATCGCGACGTTGCACCGCGATCCTTCGACGGGCAACGCGGGCCTGCTCGATGCCTATCGTGGCAAGACACCGAACGGCTACAAGGTGCTGGAGGTCCCGGCGAAGACCGTGATCGTGAGCTGCTCGGCTGCGACGACGACGGTCTGCCCGGGCGACAGCGCGGGGTTGCCACCGACCGGCAAGACCGACTACTACCTCTTCAAGCACGGCTCGTATCCGTCGGACCGCTACGCGACCGACGGCAAGTACCCGAACATGACGGGCGCCGACCTGAACCTCTCCGGCACGCGCCAGGACTTCGACCCCTCGACCGGCGCGCCGATCGTGCTCCTCTCCTTCACCGGGCACGGCAACAAGGTGTTTGCGCAGGTGACGAAGAACGAGGCGGTGCGCGGCCAGATCGAGGGACAGGGCTCGCAGTGCGGTGCGACGTGCGCGTTTGCGATCGTGCTCGACAACCAGCTCTATTCCTGGCCCACGATCGATCCGACCCAGAATCCGAACGGCATCAACCCGACCGGGACCGGCGCTCAGATCACGGGCATCGGCACCCTCAGCGAGGCGCAGAACCTGGCACTGGTCCTGCAGACGGGCGCTCTGCCCGTGAACTTCATCCCGCTCGAGCGCACCGACGTGTCGGCGACGCTCGGTAAGGACTCGCTGATTCAGGCTCAGAATGCCGCGATCGGCGGCTTGATCGTCGTCGCCCTCTTCCTGCTTTTCCTCTATCGCTTCCTGGGCCTCGTTGCCGTGATCGGGCTCGGTATCTACGCCGCGTTCATGTACGGCGCCATCCTCCTCTTGGGCGTCACATTGACGCTGCCCGGCTTCGCCGGCTTGATCCTGACCATCGGCGTCGCGGCCGACGCGAACGTGGTCGTATTCGAGCGAATCAAGGAAGAGGCACGTGCCGGCAAGTCCGTGCGCGCCGCGATCGGCGCCGGCTACGCCAAGGGGTTTCACACGATCATCGACGCCAACGTTGTCACCGCGATCACCGCGCTGATCCTGTTTGCGGTTGCGACCGCGGGCGTCAAGGGCTTCGCGCTGATGCTCTTGATCGGCACTGCGATCTCGCTGATCACCGCCGTGGCCGCGACGCGGGCGATGCTCGGCCTGCTGGCCGGCTTTCGCTGGTTCGAGAACCCGAGCTTCATGGGCGCGCACCACTCGCAGCGCGGCCGGTGGCTGCAGATCGACTTCATGCGCCGCACGCGCGTCTTCTTCGCGATCTCCGGTTTGATCCTCGTCGTCAGCGCCGTCTCGCTCGGCACCCGCGGTCTGAACCTCGGTATCGACTTCAAGGGCGGCGTGCAGATCACGTTCCAGACCGCGGCGCCGACCCCGATCTCGGCCGTCCGCGCGCAGACGACCGCGATCGGTCGCGGCGATGCCGTCGTGCAGGGAACCGGCAAGGCGTACGGACGCGAGAGTTACAAGGGCTTCCAGATCCGGCTGAAGAAGCTCTCATCCACAGAGCAGGACAAGCTGACGACCGCCCTGACGCAGAACGTGAAAGCGCTCGCGCAGGGCACGAAGAACGTCTCGTCGAGCTTCGGGCGGCAGATCGCGCAGTCGGCGCTGATCGCAATCCTCTTCTCGCTGCTCGTGATCACGCTCTACATCACGATTCGGTTCAGGGGGCTTGCGTTCGCGATCCCTGTGATAGCGGCGATGTTGCACGACGTACTGATCACCGTCGGCGTGTACTCGGTCACGGGCCGTGAGGTGACGGAGTCGACCGTCGCCGCGGTGCTGACCGTGCTCGGCTACTCGATCTACGACACGATCATCATCTTCGACCGCATCCGCGAGAACGTCCCGATCATGCGGCGTGCGTCGTTCGCGACGATTACGAACGTTTCGCTGTGGGAGACGATTCGCCGCTCGATCGCGACCACGTTCATCACCCTGCTGCCGGTCGGCGCGCTGTTCCTCTTCGGCGGGGCGACGCTCAAGGACTTCGCGTTCGCCCTCCTGATCGGAATCACCTCCGGGGCCTACTCGTCGATCTCGATCGCCGCGCCGCTCCTGAACATTTGGAAGCAGCGTGAGCCGGAGTACGCGCGGCGCAAGGGAACGGACACGCCCGAGGGCAAGGCCGGCAACCGCCTGCTCGCCCAGGCGGAACAGGCTGCCGCCGCCGAGCCGACCCCCGAGACGCCGGTCGACGTGATCGAGGCGGCGATCGGCGGCGACGAGGACGCGAAGCGGGAGCGCCGGCGGCAGCGCCGCAAGCGTCCACACGGCCGTGCCAGATAGGCCCCCCGAGAACGTGACCGAGCTCGACCGGCTCCTCGGCCTCTTTGGTCCGCGGCTCGATGAGGTGCGCTCGCTCCTCGACGACCTGAGCTCGCGCTGGCGCGGCGACGCGATCAGGGTGGGAGAGGGCTCGAGGCGCCGGGTGCAGGACATTGCACGCGATCTTGGCCTCGTGACGCGTGAGGAATGGGACGAGCTCGAGTTGCGCGTCGCACAGCTCGAACACCGGTTGCGCCTGCTCGAAAACTCCGATCGTCCGTAGGCGCTGCTACCGTGATCTCTACGGAATGCGGATGGGCCGCGTTCCCGTGAGATCGCGTCTCCTTCGTCGGACACACGATCTCGATGTCCGAAGGAGTTGAGACAAGTGACAGACTTTCGTCCCCTCGGGGTGTCCGAGGCCGTATGCGAGCTACTCGCCGCGCGCGGCATCGAGTCCCCGTTCCAGATCCAGACACTCGTGATCCCGGAGGCGCTCCGGGGTGGCGACGTCCTCGCGAAGAGTCCTACCGGCTCCGGCAAGACGCTCGCGTTCGCCATCCCGATCCTCCAGCGCCTCGATCCGTCCGGGCCGCGCCCGGCGGCGCTCGTGCTCGTTCCGACGCGTGAGCTCTGCGTGCAGGTGACTGAGGAGTTCGCGCTGATCTCGGGCCCGGGCATCAACGTGGCGTCCGTCTACGGGGGCGTGCCGCTGAAGCCGCAGGCCGTCGAGGCCCAAGCGGCGCACGTGATCGTCGCGACCCCGGGCCGCCTGCAGGACCTGGTCGACCGCGGGCTCGTGTCGCTGGATGCCGTGAACGTGCTCGTGCTCGACGAGGCCGACCGGATGCTGGACATGGGTTTCAAGCCGCAGGTCGACCGGCTGGTGAGGCGTCTCCACGACGACCGCCAGACGATGTTCTTCTCGGCGACGCTCGACGGGGAGGTGGGCGAGCTGGCCCGCCGTTACACGCACTTCCCGGCGCGGTTCGAGGGAGAGCTTCCGGCCGACCGGCGCAGCGGCGAGATCGACCATCGCTTCGTGCCGGTGACGGCCGACAACAAGGTGTCGACGCTGATCGACCTGCTGAACGAGGACGACCGCGGCCTCGTGCTCGTGTTCGTGCGCACGAAGGCCGGCGCCGACCGGCTCGTGGAGAAGCTGCGGCGGCACGACGTGGACGCGATCGCGATCCACGGCGACAAGGGCCAGGTGCAGCGCGAGAAGGCGCTCGAGCGCTTCGACGCCGGCAAGGTGAAGACGCTCGTCGCGACCGACGTGGCCGCCCGTGGCCTCGACGTGGACGACATCACGCACGTGATCAACTTCGACCCGCCCGAGGAGCCCGACGCGTACACCCATCGTGTGGGCCGCACGGGCCGCGCCGGCAAGGGCGGCATCGGCATCACGCTCGTGCTGCCCGAGCAGCAGGCAGACGTGTCGCGTGTCGCCCGCCTGCAGGGCCAGGTGGAGAAGTTCCAGGAGACGGGAATGCAGGTCGCCAAGCCGCGCGTCGTCTACACGTCGCGGCGGCGGGGAGGCCGCTCCAAGTGGTAGGTGGAGAGCGCCTCACCGAGAAGCAGGCGTCGGCGCTGCGCGACGAGCTCACGGAGCTCGAAGGCCCGCGCCGCGCAGAGGTGATCGCCGCGATCAAGAAGGCGCGCGAGTTCGGCGACCTCTCTGAGAACTTCGAGTACCACGCGGCGAAGAACGAGCAAGGGCTGCTCGAGGCGCGCATCCGCACGCTGCGGGCGCGGCTCGACCACTCGGAGATCGTGGAGGACGCAGGCTCACACGAGGTCGGTGTCGGCTCGGTGGTCGACATCGAGGGCGACGGCGGCCAGGCGATGACCGTCGAGATCAGCGCGCTCGGCGGCGCCGGCACGGTGTCGCCGACCTCACCACTCGGCTCTGCGCTGCTCGGCAAGAAGCTCGGCGCGAGCGTCGACGTGCAGGCGCCCAAGGGCTCCTGGCGCGCGACGATCAAGCGCATTCACTAGAAAAGCACCGGCATCGGGCCCGCGAGTGTCACACTTTGAGGTGTGGCGACCCGGCCCAAGCAGCGCAACCTCGGTCGCCTGAGCGAAATCGCCCAGGTCGCGGTGCGGCACGGCTTCGGCTATGCGGTCGACGGCCGCAAGAGCGCCGGCTCGGCCGCCGAGGGAACCGCACGCGGCCGGCACCTGCGGGAGATGCTCGACGAGCTGGGCCCGACGTTCGTCAAGTTCGGACAGCTGCTCTCGACCCGGCCCGATGTCGTGCCTCCGGACATCATCGCCGAGCTGCGCAGTCTCCAGGACGACGTGCGCCCGTTCTCCTACGACGAGGTCGCGAAGACGATCGAGGAGGAACTGGGGCAGCCGGTGGAGCGGCTCTTCACCGACTTCGACCCGCAACCGCTCGCGGCGGCGTCGATCGGCCAGGTGCATCGCGCCACGCTCCCGAATGGGCGGCGCGTCGTCGTCAAGGTGCAGCGCCCCAACGCTCCGCGCCAGATCGAGGCCGACCTGTCGCTGATGTACCAGGCGGCGCGGCTGATCAAAGAGCGCATCCGTGCCCTTGATTTCATCGACGCGAACCAGATCGTGGACGAGTTTGCGCGCTCGATCCGGCAGGAGCTCGACTACCGGCTCGAGGCTCGCAATGCGGACGCGTTCCACAAGGACTTCGCGGGGCATCCACATGTCGCGGTGCCCCGCGTCTACTGGACTTACACCCGGTCGCGGGTGCTCACGCTCGAGTATCTGGAAGGTGTTCAGCTCGCCGATCTCGAGTTCGACGCGTGGTCGCTCGACCAGCGGCGGCACCTCGCTTACCTGATCGCCGAGACGTGGATGACGATGATCTTCCGTAACGGTTTCTTCCACGGTGACCCGCATCCGGCGAACATCTTGATCCTGTCGCCGGAGCGGATCGGCCTCGTCGACTTCGGTCTCGCGGGGAAGCTGACCGACGACGACATGTCGAAGCTGACACGGCTGTTCATCGACGCCGCCTCGGAGAACATCGAGCTGTTGCCCAAGCGGCTGGCCGATCTGGGCGTGCGGTATCCGAAGGAGCGCGAGGACGAGTTCGTCGCCGAGTTGCGCGAGATCTACTACCGCTATTACGGCGCGAGCCTCCAGGAGATCGACCCGATCCAGGTGATCCGCGAGGCGTTCACGCTGATCTACACGATGAACCTCCAGCTTCCGTCTCGGTTCGTGCTGCTCGACAAGGCGATTGCCACACTGGGCTCCGTCGGGATCGAGCTCTACCCGGACTTCAACGTGTTCGAGGTGGCGAAGCCGTATGCGCGCGATTTGATGCTCGAGCGATTCACGCCGCGGCGCATGGCGTTGCGCGCGCGTCGCGAGGGGTGGAAGTTGACGCAGATGGCGGGCGAGCTGCCCTACCACTTGTACGACACGCTGCAGCAGATCCGCGACGGCGAGATCGAGGTCGGCTTCGTGCACAAGGGCCTCGACGACCTGCTCGCGAAGCTCGATACGCTGTTCAACCGGCTC
This sequence comes from Gaiellaceae bacterium, assembly GCA_035534955.1. Taxonomy (GTDB): domain Bacteria; phylum Actinomycetota; class Thermoleophilia; order Gaiellales; family Gaiellaceae; genus PALSA-600. The sequence goes on along the minus strand of DATLQV010000046.1, from coordinate 147,071 downwards.
GTGATCGCGCTCGTCGTCACCGGCGGCCTGATCGGGTCGAGCCTGATCGGGATTCTGGCCAAGAGCGGCCCGCATCTCCTCGGCCTGAACGTCGTGTCGGTGTTCGGCTTCTTCCTCTCGTCGATCCTCGGCGTGTGGCTGCTCTGGGGCGTCATCCGCTCCGGCCGTCTCTGACCCGTCCGTCGCGGCCGCCTGAGGATCGATCGATGCACAATCGTGCCAATGGACGACTAGCCGCGCTGGGCGCGCGGGTCTAGCGTCGGCACAGTGAGCGCTGCGCTGCTTCTCGCCGATGCCGAGCCCGAGACGCGGGGGTTCCTCGAGCGACACCTGCCGCGCGACGGGTTCGAGCTGGTACCGGCTCATGGGCGGTTCGACCTCGTGCTCGCGGGCGACGTCGAGTGCCTCGACCGCTGGATCGAGCACGCACCCGTGATCGTGCTCGGGCACATCGAGGCGGATGCCGTCGACCGCATCCACGCGTTCCGCCGCGGCTGTGACGACTACGTGCCGCGACCGTTCGAGTACCAGGAGCTTGTCGAGCGGATCCGGGCCGTCCTGCGCCGCTCGCGGCCACGGCTCGACGACGTGGTCGAGGCTCCGCCGGTCCGCATCGACACGCGCACGCGCGACGCGCGCGTCGGCGCCCGGCGTCTCCAGCTCGCGCAGAAGGAGTACGAGCTACTCCTCTGCCTCGCCCGCGAGCCCGAGCGCGTGTTCACGAAGGGCGAGCTCCTGCGAGACGTGTGGGGTTACCGCGTCGCGGGGCGCACGAGGACGCTCGACTCGCACGCGTCGCGGCTGCGGCGGAAGCTGCGCGAAGCGGGCTCGCAGGTGACGCTCGTCGAGAACGTGTGGGGTGTCGGCTACCGCCTGCTGGGGGTGCTGCCCGACGAGTAGCCTCACCTCGTGGATCAAAGCGTGAAGGCCGAGCTCTTCCGGCGCCTGCACCAGGAGCCGCCGATCCTCGTGCTGCCGAACGCGTGGGATGTCGCGAGCGCGCGGTCGTTGGCCGCGCTGAAGGGCTGCCGAGCGCTTGCGACGACGAGCGCGGCCGTCGCACGCTCGCTCGGCTTCGAGGACGGCGAGCAGGCCCCACGCGAGGAGATGGTCGAGGCGGCGCGGCGGATCGCGGCCGCCGTCGACGTGCCCGTGACCGCCGATCTCGAGCGTGGCTACGGCGACCCGGCCGGCACGGCGCGCGCCGCGTGGGCTGCCGGGCTCGTCGGGATCAACTTCGAGGACTCGACCCGCGCCGGGCTCGTCCCGCTCGGCGAGCAGGTCCAGGCGATCGGTGCGATCCGGGACGCCGTGCCCGAGCTCGTCGTCAACGCGCGTGTCGACGTGTTCCTGCGCCTGGGCGGTGACGTCGACGAGGCGGTCGAGCGGGCGAACGCCTACCTCACGGCAGGCGCCGACTGCGCCTACCCGATCCTCTGCCCGCCGGTCTCGATCCCGGAGCTCGCACGGCGCATCGACGGGCCGATGAACGTGATCGTCGCAGACGGTGTGCCCGGGCCCGCCGACCTGCAGGAGCTCGGCGTTGCGCGGCTGACGTGGGGCGGGGGACTGGCCGGAGTGGCCTACGCGGCTGCGGCACGCGTCGCCGCCGCCGCGTTGCGCTCCTAGACGAGGGTCGCGCCCTCGAGCTGCAGCAGGCGGCGCTTCACGTCGAGGCCGCCTGCGTACCCGGTCAGGGAGCCGTTCGCCCCGACGATCCGGTGGCAAGGGAGCACGATCGGGATCGGGTTACGGTTCATCACGGTGCCGACGGCGCGCGCCGCACGCGGGCGTCCGACCTTCGCGGCAAGCGCGCCGTAGGTTTCCGTGCGTCCGTAGGGCACGAGCGCGAGCTCGCGCAGCACGTCGGCGTGGAACGGTGCGACGCGCAGGTCGAGCGGCAGGTCGAAGGTGCGGCGGCTGCCCGCGAAGTACTCATCGAGCTCGCGACGGACGGCATCGAGCGGCGAGCGCAGCACGCGCACGCCGTATGTACGGGCGAGCACGTCCTCCATCCCTTCCGGCCAGAACGAGATGCGGCAAAGCCCACGGTCGGTCGCGGCGACGAACAGGCTGCCGATCGGCGAGTCCACCTCGTCGAAGCGGACGTCGACGATGCCCTCGCGGAGGGCGGCGTCGCGGAAGCGGGCGTCGAGATCAGGCGTCACGTTCATGGGCTCTCCTTTGAAGGTCTCACAGAGTGAGCGCTTCTCAATCGGCGGACGCCCGAAGACGCGGCGGCGCGCGCAGCGTCTTCGGACGACCCGAGTGCGTCGGCGATCTGGGCGTAGGGGAGGTCGTAGCCGTAGCGCAGCACAACGGCCGCGCGTTCGGTCGGCGGCAGCCCGCCCGTCAGGTGCTCGAGCTCGCGGAAGGCGTAGCGGCGGAGCTCGACGGCCGGCTCGTCTCCCGGCTCGAGCGTGTCGCTCGTCTTCGCGCGCAGGTCGTCGAGCGCGACATTGGTCGCGATCGTGAACACCCAGGCGCGCAGGTGCCGTCCGTGCTGGAGGCGGTCGTAGGCGCGCAGCGCCCGCAGGAACGTCTCCTGCCACGCGTCGTCTGCGCGCTGGCCGAGCAGCCGCCGCAGGTAGCCGAGCACCTCGTCGCGGTGGGCGAGGTAGAAGCGCTCGAACGGCGGAATCGGCTCGACTGTCATTGTCCCATCATCAGCTGAAACGTGGCAGGGTGCGCGAATTGTGAGATGCGCTGTGGTCGGGCACGTCGAGTGGGTCGAGTTCGCCCGGGTGCCGCGCCTGCCGGCGTCCGGCGAGATCGTGCACGCCGAGGCGGTCTGGGACGAGCCCGCCGGTGGCGGCGCGGTCGTCGCCTCGCAGCTCGCGCGGCTCGCGGGGCGCTGCGAGCTCTTCACGGCGCTGGGGCGCGACGAGCTCGGCCGGGCGGCCGAGCGGCGCCTGGCCGAGCTCGGCGTCGACGTGCACGTGCAGTGGGGCGGTGAGACGCGACGCGCCTGGACCCACGTCGAGGCAGGCGGCGAACGGACGATCACCGTGCTCGGCGACAAGCTCCTGCCGCACAGCCCCTTGCCCCTCTCGGGCTACGACCTGGTCTTCTTCGTCTCGGGGCAGCCGGACGCGCTGCGCGCTGCGCGGTCGGCGCGGTTCCTGGCTGCAACTGTGCGTGAGCTCGGGACCCTCCGTACCGCCGGCGTGCCGCTCGACCTGCTCGTTGCGAGTGCGAACGACCCCGGTGAGCGGTACGACGGCTCGCTCGCGGCGCAGACGGTGGTGATCACCGACGGTGCGCGGGGAGGCAGCGCGAACGGCGTGCGGTATGCCGCGGTGCCCGCGGAGACGATCGTGGATACGTACGGCGCGGGCGACTCGTTCGCCGCGGCACTCGCCTTTGGGCTCGCGCGCGGCGACGAGCTCGCCTCGGCCGTTGCGCTGGCGGCGCGGGCCGGGGCGGCCGTGCTCGGCGGGCAAGGGCCGTACACGGCGCAGCTGCACAGCTAGCGTTGGCGCCATGAGCGCCCGCGTTGCCTGGATCTCCCTGACGCCGGTCAAGGCGACCGCGCTGCACCACGTCGACGAGGTCGAGCTGCTCGAGAGCGGCCCCGAGGGCGACCGCCGCTTCTACTTCGTCGACGAGCGCGGACGCCTGGTCAACAACAAGGACTGCGGCCCGCTGCAACTCGTGTGGGCCGACTACGACGCGCCCGCCGACACGTTGACGATGCGCTTCGCGGACGGCCGGGTCGTCGCCGGGCCGGTCGAACGCGGCGAGGAGATCGAGACCGTCTTCCACGGCAGGCCGCGGCTCGCGCGGCTCGTGCACGGGCCGTGGGCCGAGGCCGTCTCGCAGCTCGCGGGGGAGCCGGTGCGGCTCGTCGAGCCGGCGCACGGCGCCGCCGACCGCGGTCGAGGCGGTGCGGCGACCCTCGTCGGCACGGCCTCGCTGGAGGCCCTCGCAGGGACGCTCGGTGTGGAGCGAATCGACGCCCGGCGCTTCCGCATGAACTTCGGAATCGACGGTCTCGCACCGTATGCGGAAGACGCATGGCAGGGACGGCGGGTGCGGATCGGCGGCGCCGTGGTGATCCCCCAGGGCCACGTCGGCCGCTGCGTGGTCACGACGCAGAGCCCCGAGACGGGCCGCAGCGACCTCGACACACGCTCAAGGCCCTCGCCGCGGTGCGCGGCAGCCTCGACACCACCGAGCCGCTGCCCTTCGGCATCCACGCCGCGGTCACCGAGCCCGGCCGCGTCCGGGTCGGCGACCCGGTAGCGCCTCTCTAGCCCCAAAACGTTTGTAACAGACTGTTACTAGCGCGGTTGCGGCGCGGACCCACCCCGAATGGGGGGTTTACAGGTGGGAGATAGTGGGGTACAGTGGGGCGAAGTGGACCATGCTGCTCGGTGAACATGAGCATTCCCTCGACGACAAGAACCGTCTCACGCTGCCGGCCAAGCACCGGGCGGCCTTCGAGGACGGCGTCGTCGTCACGCGCGGCCTCGACGGGTGCCTGTTTGCCTACCCGCGCGGCGCGTGGGAGCAGATGGCAGAGCGAATTCAGAGCCTCGACCCCCTCGCGCCGGGCTCGCGCGTGCTGCAGCGGCACTTCTTCGCGGGAGCCGCGCAGGGCGAGCTCGACCGGCAGGGGCGCCTGGTGATCCCCGCCGGCCTGATCGCGAACGCCGGGCTCGGCCGCGAGGTGACGGTGGCCGGGGTGTTCGACCACCTGGAGATCTGGGATCGAGCGAAGTGGCGTTTGCAGCTGCACGAGGTCGAAGGGAGCGCGGAAGATGTTGCCGAGCGTCTTGCCAACTGAGTCCGATCACGTCCCGGTGCTCGCCGAGGAGGTCGTCTCGCTCCTCGACCCGCGGCCGGGGGAGACGATCGTCGACGGCACCTTCGGAGCCGGCGGCCATGCGTCCTTGCTCGCGTCGCGCCTGCGCGGCGACGGGAGGCTGATCGCGATCGATCGCGATCCGAGCGTCTCGCCGTTCTTCGAGCGGGTCCGGCGCGAGACCGGCGTCAAGGCGCGCCTCCACCACGGCGAGTTCTCGACCGTCCTGCAGCACCTGGCCGAGAACGGGGTACGGGCCGACGTCGTCCTGCTCGATCTCGGTGTGTCGTCGATGCAGCTCGACCGGCCCGACCGCGGGTTCTCGTACGCGGTCGACGCACCGCTCGACATGCGCATGGACCCGGGTGCGTCGTTCTCCGCGCGCGAGCTCGTCAACGAAGGCGAGGAGCGCGAGCTGGCAGACATCTTCAAGCGCTACGGCGAGGAGCGCTATGCCCGCCCGATCGCCCGCGCAATCGTCAAGCGGCGGACGGTGCAGCCGTTCGAGCGCACGGCCGACCTCGTCGAGGTGATCAAGGCTGCAATCCCCGCGCCGGCGAGGTTCGGCGAAGGACATCCCGCCAAGCGCGTGTTCCAGGCGCTCCGCATCGAGGTGAACGACGAGCTCGGCTCTCTCGAGCGCGCCCTGCCCGCGGTGCTCGAGATGCTTCGGCCCGGCGGACGGCTCGCCGTGATCTCGTTCCACTCGCTGGAGGACCGGATCGTCAAGCAGTTCTTCCGCCGGGAGGAGCAGGGCTGCACGTGCCCGCCCGACTTCCCGGTCTGCGTCTGCGGCGCCGAGGCGACGATGCGCGCGACGCCGCGTCGTGCGGTACGGCCGACGGCTGCCGAGATCGCCAGGAACCCGCGCGCCGCCTCGGCGCGGCTCCGTGTCGGGACAAAGGTCTAGGGCGATGGCCTCGCTCTCGCACGCCCAGGCATCGACGGTCGCGAACCCTCTCGCGCGCCCGCGCCCACATATTCGCAACCGGAGTCGTAAGCGCAGCCAGGCCCGCGCGCGCGGCGGCATTCTCTGGATCGCGATCAGCGGGATTCTGCTCGCAGGCGTCGTATTCGTGAACGTGGCCGTCCTCCAGCTCAATCTGTCGCTCGACTCGGCCAACTCCAGCCGGTCGACGCTCCTCGCGGAGAACGCAGCGCTCGAGTCGCAGTACTCGACTCTGATCGCCTCGCAGCGCATCCAGCAGCAAGCGGTACGCGAGTTCGGCCTGGTGTACGAGGATCCGTCCGCGTACGGGTACGTCAACCTGACGAAGTGACGTAGATGCGCGACCGGAACGCCAACCGGCGCATCCGCCTGCTCCTCGTCATCTTCGCCCTCGTCTTCGCGGGGACGCTTGCCCGCGCTGTTTGGCTGCAAGGAGTCCGCGCGGCGTCACTCGGGCGGATGGCCGAGCGTCAGCACCGCGAGTCGATCGTGATTCCTGCCGGTCGCGGCACGATCTTCGACACAAACGGCGTGCAACTCGCGATCGGCGAACAGACGACGACCGTCTATGCCGACCCACGGCAGCTGACCGATCCACGCGCCGTCGCCGCCGCGGCGCACCAGTATTTCGGCGTCAACGCAAATCAGCTCTACCCGCAGCTCCTCAACCGTCACGAGCAGTTCGTCTACATCCAGCGCTTCGCCGATCCGAAGTCGGCCTCGCAGTTCCTGGCCAAGGGGTTCACCGGTGTCAACAGCTATCCGGAGGAGAAGCGCGCGTATCCGCAAGGGAACGTCGCCGCCCAGGTGATCGGCTTCGCCGGCACCGACAACCAGGGGCTGAGCGGCCTCGAGATCCAGTACAACAAGCAGCTCTCCGGAACGCCCGGCAAGCAGACGATCGTCCGCGATCCGTTCGGTCGAGCGATCAACGTGGTCAGCGCGACGCCGGAGCAGCAGGGACAGAACCTCGTGACGACGATCGACAACACGATTCAGGCCAACGCGGAGCAGGTACTGCGTCAGACGGTCAAGACGTGGCACGCGAAGTCCGCGACCGCAGTCGTCCTCGACCCGCACACCGGCGCCATCCTCGCAATGGCGCAGGCTCCCGGCTACAACGCGAACAACACGAGTCAGGCGTCGTTCGCGCTGCAGCGTAACCGGGCGGTCACCGACAGCTACGAGCCCGGGTCGACGTTCAAGCTGGTCACGATCGGTGGTGCCCTGTCGACCGGGACCGTCACGCCGCACACGAAGTTCACCCTGCCGTACCAGATCAAGGTCGCCGACCGCACTGTGCACGACGCCGAGCCTCGCGGCACGGAGACCCTGAGCGTGTCGCAAATCCTGTCGCACTCGTCCAACGTCGGCGCCGTCACGATCGCCGAGAAGCTCGGTGCGCCGCAGGTCATGAACTGGATCCAGAAGTTCGGCTTCGGCTCGCTCACCGGGATCGACTTCCCGGGCGAGAGCCCCGGCCAGGTGCTGCCGCTCGCCCAGTGGTCCGGGTCGACGATCGGCAACGTCCCGATCGGGCAGGGCATCGCGGTGACGCCGATCCAGCTCGCGGCCGCGTACGGCGCGATCGCAAACGGCGGCGTCTGGGTGCAGCCGCACCTCGTCGAGCGCATCGGAGGTCGCGTCAACCGCGACATCAAGAAGCGCCGCATCGTTTCGCCGGCGATCGACCAGGAGCTCAAGACGATGCTCACAGGGGTCGTCGACGAGCACGGCGCCACCGGCACGGAAGCCGCGATCCCGGGCTACACGGTTGCCGGCAAGACCGGTACCGCACAGGTTCCGGGCCCGCACGGCTACACGACCGGCCAGTATGTCGCGTCGTTCATCGGCATGGTGCCGGTGAAGACCCCGCGCATTCTCATCGTTGTCACTGTGTACGAGCCGCACAGCCAGATCTACGGCGGCATCGTCGCTGCGCCCGCGTTCGCGCAGATCGCCAAGTTCGACCTGCAGTACATGGCGGTGCCGCCCGACGCGCCGGTCTCCGCGCCGCATCCCTAGACGGTTGATTGGCTGGGCGGATTGACTCCGTCCGGGAACCATGCACGAAATGTCCTGAACCCCCCTACAGGAGGATCGTGCGTGGACATTCGTGACGAGACGCCCGCGGAAGCGGCGTCCGACGAAGCGGAGCTCGCTCGCTTCGGTTACCGCCAGGAGCTGCGGCGCTCACTGGGCCTCTTCAGCTCGTTCGCGGTGGCGTTCAGCTACATCTCGCCGTCGACGGGCATCTTTGCGCTCTTCGCGCTCGGCCTGAGCACGGTCGGCGGCCTGTTCTTCTGGAGCTGGCCGATCGTGGCGGTCGGGCAGTTCATCATCGCGCTGTCGTTCGCCGAGGTCTCGAGCCACATTCCGATCGCAGGCTCGGTTTATCAGTGGGCGAAGTACCTCTCGGGCAAGACCCACTCCTGGTTCACCGGCTGGGTGTACCTGTTCGCCGGCATCCTCACGATCACCGCAGTCGCGGTCACTCTGCCGCTCGCCCTCATCCCGGCGCTCAACAACATGGGCTGGAATATGGCGAACAACCTGCACAACCAGCGGATCGTCGCGCTGATCAGCATGCTGGCCGTGACGATCCTGAACGTCTACGGGGTCCGGGCCGTCGCCCTGATCAACAACGTGGGAGTGCTGTTCGAGATCCTCGGAATGGTCGTGTTCGCGTTCATCATGGCCCTGTTCCACAACCACCAGGGCGTGGGTGTCGTGTTCCACTCCGGCGGCACGAACGTGACGGTCTCGACGTTCCTCGTTGCGATGTTTATGAGCCTGTTCGTCATCTACGGGTTCGACACCGCGGCAACGCTTGCCGAGGAGACACGCAACCCGCGCAGAGAAGCGCCACGCGCGGTGCTCTACTCGATCATCGGTGCATTCGTGATCGGCGGCATCTTCATCTGGGCGACGCTGATGGCGGTCCCCGGTTCGTTCGCAGCCGGCGTGAAGGGCGCGTTCGGCCCGGCGCAGGTGATCGATGCCAACTTCTCCAACGCGTTCGCGACGACGTATCTGATGGTCGTGTCGATCGCGATCTTCATCTGCCTGCTCTCGATCCAGGCCAATGTGATGCGGCTCTGCTTCGGTATGTCGCGTGACGACCAGCTGCCTGCGTCGACCGCGCTGCGCATGGTCAGCCCGAGGCTGCACACGCCGTGGGTCGCCTGTCTCGTCGTCACCGTGCTCGCTGCGATCCCGCTCATCCAGTACGCGGGCGCCGCGTACCTGGCGATTGCCGCGACGGGGATGATCTACATGAGCTACTTCCTCGGGGGGCTCGCGATCCTGCGGGCGCGCCTCGAGGGGTGGCCGAAGCGCGAGGCGCCCTTCAAGCTCGGCAAGTGGGGCATTCCCGTTTCGATCGCCGGCCTGGCCTGGGGCGGCGCGATGCTGGTCAACTTCGCCTGGCCCCGCGCGGTCTCGAACCCGACGCCGTATCAGGTCGTCGATGCCAACGGGCATCTTCAACTGGATTTCGGCTGGAGCTGGCTGAACCACCGGCCCGTGCTCTGGACGGTCGCGATCGTGATCGTCGGCGTGGGCGCGATCTACTTCGCGCTCGTTCAGCGGCACAAGCCGACGCATGTCGAGGCGCCGGAAGGGGAGCTGGTGCACTCGACCGGTTGATCGGCCGGCTGGCGGGGGCGGCATGCGCCGCCCCCGCTAGTCTCACTTCCCGATGGACCTGACTCGCCTGGGGATCGCCGGTGCGCCGTCCGTCGAGATCGGCGACCTGGCCTATGACACGCGCTCGGTCAGTCCCGGCTCGCTCTTCTTCTGCGTGCCGGGCGCGAACGCCGACGGGCACGACCTGGCCGGTGCCGCCGTCGCCGCCGGCGCGGTCGCGCTCGTCGTCGAGCGGCCGGTCGAGGCGGCCGTGCCTCAGGTGGTCGTGCCAAGCGTCCGCGACGCGATGGGGCCGGCTGCCGTGCGCTTCTTCGGCGACCCGTCGCGCGAGCTCGACGTGGCAGCGGCGACCGGGACGAACGGCAAGACGACGACCGCGTTCCTGCTCGACGCGATCCTCACGGCAGCGGGGCGCAAGCCTGCGCTGCTCACGAACATCGAACGGCGAATCGGCGGCGAGTCATGGCCGACCGGCCTGAACACCCCCGAGTCGATCGACCTCCAGCGTCTCTTCCGCACGATGCTCGACGCGGGCGACCGCTCGTGTGCGATGGAGGCGACGTCGATCGCGAGCGTGAAGGGCCGTCTCACCGGGACCAGGTTCGCCGTGCTCGTCTTCACCAACCTGACCCAGGACCATCTCGACCTGCACGGGACGATGGAGGACTACTTCGCCGCGAAGCAGGCGCTGTTCGAGCAGGCGGAGCGCGCCGTCGTGAACGTGGGGGACGAGTGGGGAAGGCGCCTTGCCGCCGAGCTCGCCGACGCTCGGACGTTCACGCCGGACGACGACCTCGACGGCATCGAGCCGAGGCTGCGGGGGAGGTTCAACCGCACAAACACACTCGGCGCGATCTGGGCGGCCCGCGAGCTCGGAATCGACGAAGACGCGATCCGCGCCGGCGTCGAGTCGCTCCAGGGCGTGCCGGGCCGCTTCGAGTCGGTCGACGCCGGGCAGCCGTTCGCCGTGATCGTCGACTACGCGCACACCCCGGACTCGCTCGTCAACGTGCTCGAGGCAGCGCGCGGGCTCGGCGACGGGCGCCTGATCCTGGTCTTCGGCGCCGGCGGCGACCGCGATCGCGACAAGCGTCCCCTGATGGGCCGAGCGGCCGCCCGGTTCGCCGACCGGGCGATCGTGACGACCGACAATCCGCGCACTGAGGACCCGGCCGCGATCGCCGCGCAGGTCGCCGACGGGAGGCTCGAGATCGTGCTCGACCGGCGGACCGCGATCGAGACGGCTCTCGCCGCTGCCCGCCGTGGCGACGTCGTCGTGATCGCGGGCAAAGGCGCCGACACCGAGATGGAGCTCGCCGACCGCAGCATCCCATTCGACGACCGCGCGGTCGTGCGGGAGGTGCTCGGCGGCGTAGGCTCGACGGAGCCGCCCAGGAGCGAAGGCGCCGGCTTGGCCGGCGGCGGGAGCGGGGACTCGTGATCCCGCTCGCCCTCGATGTCGTCGAGCCGCTCGGTCGCGTCGTCGCACGACCGTGGGCCGACGCCGTCACCGGCATGCAGGTCGACTCGCGCCGGATCGCGGAGGGTGACCTGTTCGTGGCGATCGGTGCGGGCGTCGACTTCGTCGAGCACGCGCTCGCACGCGGGGCCTCGGCGGCCCTCGTGCCCGACGACCCGATCGCCGCGCTCGCGGCAATCGCCGGCGCCGTGCGCGACCGGTCGACGGCCCGCGTCGTCGCCATCACCGGGTCGACCGGCAAGACCTCGACGAAGGACATCCTCCATGCGCTGTGCGCGCCGCACCGGCGGACGATCGCCAACGAGGGGAACTACAACACCGAGATCGGCGTGCCCCTGACGATCTGTCGCATCGAGGAGGACACCGAAGTGTGCATCAGCGAGCTCGGGATGCGCGGTCTCGGGCAGATCGCCCGGCTCGCCTCGATCGTGCGACCCGACATCGGCGTGATCACGAACGTGGGGCCGGTGCACCTCGAGCTCGTCGGCACGATCGAGGACGTTGCGCGCGCGAAGGCCGAGTTGATCGAGGCGCTACCCGCCGGGAGCATCGCCGTCGTGCCGGACGAGCCCCTGCTGGAGCCGTACCTCGGCCGCACCGACATCGTCGTCCGGCGCGTCGACGGCGGCGCGCCAATCCCGTTTCCGACCAGCTACTCCTCGGCACACCAGCTCGCGAACACGCGGATCGCGATCGCCGTCGCCGAGAGCCTGGGCGTGCCGCTGCCGACGGACCGTCTCACGGTCCGGTTCTCGAGGCTGCGCGAGGAGGAGCGCGACCTGCCGGGCGGCGGGCTGCTGTTGAACGACTGCTACAACGCGAACCCCGTCTCGATGCGGGCTGCGCTCATCCACCTGAGCGAGCGCGGGAACGGCCGCCGGCTCGTGGCGGTGCTCGGGGAGATGGCAGAGCTCGGCGACGGCGCCGCCGCCTTTCACCGCGAGATCGGCGAGCTCGCGTACGAGCTCGGGGTTGCGCACGTGATCGCGGTCGGGCCGCTCGCGCACGCCTACGGCGGCACGTGGGTGGAGACTGCGGCGGAGGCCGCGGTCGCGCTGCGCGCCGAGCTCCGGCCCGGCGACGTCGTGCTCGTCAAGGGCTCGCGCTCGGTGGGACTCGAGGCCGTAGCGGAGAACTTGACCGAGTAATGGCCAGAGTCCTCGTCGCAGCGCTCGTCTCCATGATCATCGCCATCCTCGCGGGCCCGACGTTCATCGCGTTCCTGCGCCGGAACGAGTTCGGCCAGCACATCCGCGAAGAGGGCCCGCAGCATCATGTGGCCAAGCAGGGGACACCGACGATGGGTGGCCTGCTGATCATCGTCGCCGCGCTGGTCGCGTTCCTGCCGCTGTCCGACTACACGCTTCCCGCTCTTACGATCCTCGGCACGGCGCTCGCGTGCGGTGCGATCGGGTTCCTCGACGACTACATCAAGGTGCGGCACCGGCGCTCGCTCGGGCTGAGGGGACGCTGGAAGATCATCCTGCTCGCCGGGATCACGGCGGCCGTCGGCTTCGCCGCGCACCACCAGCAGCTCCGCCACGCCGTCTTCGTGCCCGTGATCGACCGCTGGCTGCCGCTCGGGCCGTTCTGGTACGTCCTGCTGTTCCTGATCATCGCCGGGGCGGTGAACGGCGTGAACCTCACCGACGGCCTCGACGGGCTCGCGGCGGGGACGGGGATCATCGCCCTCTCGACGTTCACCGCGATGGCGGTGACGATCTACATTCGCTCGAGCTCGGCGACGCACGGCCGCATCGAGAACCGCCTCGATGTCGCGTTCATCGGCGCGGCGTTCATCGGCGCGGCGACCGGGTTCCTCTGGTTCAACGCGTTCCCCGCCGAGGTGTTCATGGGCGACACGGGCGCCATGGCGATCGGCGGCGCGATGGCGGCGATGGCGATCATGATGAAGGTGGAGCTGCTCCTGCTGTTCGTCGGCGGCATCTTCGCGATCGAGGCGATCTCGGTGATGCTGCAGGTGCTCACCTTCAAGTGGTGGGGGCGGCGCATCTTCCTGATGGCCCCGCTCCACCATCATTTCGAGATGAAGGCGTGGTCGGAGACCAAGATCATGGTGCGGTTCTGGGTCATCACCGCGATCTTCTGTGCCGCCGGCTTCGCGCTCTTCTACAAGTACTACCCGAACATCCGCCCGCAGTGAGGGCGCTCGTCTACGGCCTCGCGCGTTCCGGGCGCTCGTCGGCCGAGCGGCTCGAGGAGCGTGGCGACGAGGTCGTTCTCGTCGACCGCTCGCTGCGCAACGAGGACGAGCTGCGCTTGCTCGACGGCGTCGAGCTGCTGGTCAAGTCGCCCGGCGTGCCCGGGGAGGCCCCGCTCGTCGCGGCAGCGCGGGAGCGCGGCATCCCGGTCTGGTCGGAGGTGGAGCTCGGCTACCGCCTGCTGCCCCGGGCGCGCTTTGTCGGCGTCACCGGCACGAATGGGAAGACCACGACCACGGAGCTCCTCGGTGAGATCTTTAGCCGGGCGGGGCTCGACGTGGCGGTCGCGGGGAACGTCGGCACGCCTCTCACCTCGGTGCGCAGCGCAGACTGGGTGGTCTGCGAGCTCTCGTCGTTCCAGCTCGAGGACATCCACGAGCTGGCCTGCGACGTGGCGGTGCTGCTCAATCTCGAGCCCGACCACCTCGACCGGCACGGCTCGTTCGCCGCCTACCGCGACGCCAAGCTGCGTATCTTCGATCGGGCCGGCATCCGTGTGGTGCCGCGTGGCCTCGAGCTCGAAGGGATCGAGTTCTCGGCCGGCGACGAGCTGCCGGCCGAGCCGCTGATCCGTGGCGCGCACAACCGCGAGAACGCCGCCGCGGCGACCGCAGCTGCCCGGGCCGCCGGGATCGCCGACGAGCACATCGCGGATGCCCTACGAAGCTTTCCGGGCGTTCCGCACCGTCTCGAGGTCGTCGGCGAGCGCGACGGCGTCCGCTATGTCAACGACTCGAAGGCAACGAACGTCGCGGCCGCGGTGCGCGCGCTCGCGGCATACGCCGACGAGCCGGTGCATGTGATCCTCGGCGGCTCGCCGAAGGGAGAGGATTTCGCACAGCTTGCAGCCGCGATCGGCTCGAACGTCCGCTCGGTGCACCTGATCGGGGCGGAGGCGGGGCGGCTCGCCGAGGCGATCGCCGGCCATCGCGACGGAACGCTCGAGGCAGCCGTCGCACATGCAGCGCGCCTCGCCGAGCCGGGCCACGTGGTCCTGCTCAGCCCGGCGTGCGCGAGCTACGACCAGTTCGAGAATTTTGAGCAGCGTGGGGAGGCGTTCAGGAGGCTCGCGACGAACTAACCAGGGTGCGTCGTCGCGAGCTCGACTCCAGGCTGCTGATCCTCGTGACGCTCGCGCTGGTCGCGTTCGGCCTCGTGATGGTCTACAGCGCCACCTCGGCGGCTGCCGCGGTCGGCGGCAAGAACCCGAACTACTACCTCGAGCGCCAGGGCATCTACGGCACGCTCGGCATCCTGGTGATGATCGTCGCCCAGCGGTGGGACTACCGGCGGCTCAAGGTGCTCGGCCCGACCCTGCTCGTGATCGCGCTTGCGCTGCTCGTCGCCGTGCTGGTGATCGGGCCCCCGGTCAACGGCGCGCGCCGTTGGATCTCGTTCGGGCCGGCCGTCTTCCAGCCGTCGGAGTTCGCCAAGCTCGCACTGGCGGTCTGGGCCGCTGCTTATCTCTCGCGCAAGCGGGCGCCGCGCACGCTCAAGGAGCTGTGGAAACCCATCGGAGCCACCACCTGCGTGGTCGCCGCGCTCCTCGTTCTCGAGCCGGATCTCGGGACGACGATCGCGGTGGGACTGATGCTCGTCGGCATCCTCGTCGTCTCGGGCACGCCGGGCCGAGTGATCGGCGCTGCCCTCGGCATCGCCGCGGTCGCAGGGTTCGCGGCCATCTGGGTGAAGCCGTACAGCCGGGCGCGCTTCTTCGCGTTCCTCCACCCGGCTCGGGACGCCGCCGGCAGCGGGTACCAGATCCTGCAGGCGGAAATCGGGATGGGGTCGGGCCACATCTTCGGTGTCGGCCTCGGTCAGGGCGTGCAGAAGATCTTCTACCTGCCCGAAGCGCACACGGACATGATGCTCGCGAACATCGGCGAGGAGCTCGGCCTCGTCGGTGTCACGGCGGTGATCGGCGCGTACGCCCTCTTCGCCTATGCCGGTTTCGACATTGCGATGCGCTGCTCCGATCCGTTCGGCAAGCGGCTGGCGGCCGGGCTGACGGTGCTCGTCGCCGGGCAGGCTGCGATCAACATCCTCGCGGTGATGGGCAGTGCCCCGCTGACCGGGATCCCGCTGCCGTTCCTCTCCTACGGGGGCTCCAGCCTCGTCGTTCTGCTCGCCGGGGTCGGGATTCTCCTTAACATCGCTCATCGTGGCGGAACAGCGGCAGCTTCGGTGCCTGATCGCAGCCGGGGGAACGGCAGGACACGTGCTGCCGGCACTCGCGGTGGCCGAGGCGTTGACGGCGCGCGGAGTACAGGTGACGTTCGCCGGGTCGCCGGATCGGGTCGAAGCGCGGCTCGTTCCTGAAGCGGGCTACGAGCTCGACACCTTCCGGATCGCCGGGTTCCCACGGCGGCCCTCGCCGGCGCTCGCCCGGGCGCTGCTTTTGGCCGGGGCAGCCCCGCTGGCCTGCAGGCGCATTCTCAGGGCGCGGAAGCCGGACGTCGTCCTCGGCGGCGGCGGGTTTGTCGCCGGGCCGATGGTCGTCGCCGCGAGAACGCTCGGGATTCCCGCCGCACTGACGGAGGCGGACGCACACCTGGGGCTCGCGAACCGCCTTGCCGCGCCGTTCGCGACTCGCATGTTCCTCGCGTATCCACTTGACACACGCCGGTGTGCGAAGGTGCGGGTCGTCGGCCGCCCGATCCCCACCCGCTCGCGTGCCGTGCCGCAGTCGGACGCACGCGAGATCTTCGAGCTCTCGCCCACCGGGCCCGTGCTGGGCATCTTCGGGGCCCTCGCCGGTGCACAGGCGCTGAACGAGTTCGCCGTCGAGACCTGGGGCACGAGCGGCCCACCGATCCTGCACGTGACCGGGCAACGCGACTTCGACTTCGTACGCGCTCGAGCGCGCCGCGACGACTACCGCGTGCTCGCCGAGACGGAGCGGTTCGGCGCGGCGATCTCTTCGTGTGACCTGGTGCTCGCACGGTCGGGCTCCACGGTGTGGGAGTTCGCCGCCGCAGGGAAGCCGGCGATTCTTGTTCCCTATCCGTTCGCGACCGGAGACCACCAGGCGCTGAACGGGAAGCACTTCGCCGATGCCGGCGGGGCGATCGTGGTGCGCGAGCTCGAGCTCGCCGGCGTGCCGGATCTCGTGCGCACACTGCTCGGGGACCCTGCGCGGCTCGCTCGCATGGGGGCGGCGATGGCACAGGTTGCGCGTCCGAACGCCGCAGACGAGATCGCGGACGAGCTCGTGGCGATGGCCGCTCGATGAAGGGCCGGCGCCTGTGGTTCGTCGGCATCGGCGGAGCCGGCCTGTCCGCCTACGCCCAGCTCGCACGCGCCTGGGGTGCCGAGGTCGGCGGCTGGGACCGCGTTCGCACCCCGTACCTCGAGCCGCTCGCGGGTGTAACGCTCGAGATCGGCCCCGAGCCGGTGGTGCCGGAGGGTTGGGAGGCGGTTGTCTCGTCGGCGTACCCGGAAGTGCCGGGACTGCGCCGCAGCGAATTCCTGCGTGAGCTCGCCGCGGCGCGCCGTTCGATCGTCGTCGGCGGCACGCACGGCAAGGGCACGACCGCTGCAATGATCGCCTTCGTCCTGCGCGAGACCGGGCATGACCCGGCGTGGGTCATCGGTGCGCCCGTGCCGCAGCTCGGCTCGAATGCCGGCTTCGGCGACGGCTACCTCGTGGTGGAGGCCGACGAGTCGGACCGCACCGTGTTCGCGTTGCCGGCCGAGATCGCGGTCGTCACCAACATCGAGCTCGACCACCACACCGAGTACGCCTCGCTCGGGGAGCTCGAGGAGGCATTCGACCGGTGGCTAGAGCAGGCTCCGCACGTCGTGCGTGCCGCGCCGCCCTACGACGGCGAGCTGGCTGTGCCCGGTGAGCACAACCGCCTGAACGCCGGAGCGGCGCTCGGCGCTCTCGCGGCCGCCGGCGTTCCGCGCGGCGAGGCGACCGCGGCGCTCGCGCGCTTCACCGGTACGGGGCGCAGGTTCGACGTGCACGAAGGTGATGTGACCGTGGTCGACGACTATGGCCACCATCCGACGGAGATCGCCGTCACGATCGCGGCGGCCCGCGAGCGGTTCCCCGGAGCGAGGCTGCGAGTCCTCTTCCAGCCGCATCTCTACTCGCGAACGCGGCATCTCGCCGTCGAGCTCGCGACCGCGCTGGCCGCCGCCGACGACGTGACGGTGACCGACATCTACGCGGCTCGCGAGCAACCGATCGCCGGGGTGAGCGGCAGGCTCGTCGTCGACGCGCTCAGCGACCAGGGTGTGCTGGCTGCCTATACGCCGACCGTCGAGCAGGGCGTCACACGCCTCGTCCGCAGGGCGCAGCCCGGTGACGTCCTGCTCGTCGTGGGCGCCGGCGACGTCGATCGCGCGGTCGGTCTCCTGGCGGAGCGCCTGTGACGGACATCGAGGAGAACGTCCCGCTCTCGCGGCACACGACGATCGGCACGGGCGGCCCCGCGCGGTTCTTTGCCCGGCCCACGTCGGTCGCCGAGCTGCAAGAGGCGCTCCGCTTCGCCGGGGATCGCGACCTGACGGTCGAGGCGATCGGCCTCGGCTCGAACGTGCTCGCGCACGACGACGGCGTCGACGCGCTGGTTCTGAAGCTGAACGGAGAGCTTGCCGCCGTCGAGGTGGAGGGGGACGTCCTCATTGCCGGCGGTGGAGCTGCGAACGCGGTGGCCCTGCACCGGGCGCGCGCTGCGGGGCTCAGCGGGTTCGAGTTCGCAGCGGCGATTCCCGGCACCGCGGGCGGTGGGGTGCGGATGAATGCGGGTGCCTACGGCCGCGAGTGGAAGGACGTGATGATCGATGCGGTGATCGTCGATGCCGACTACGTGCGCACGCTCACCCCGGTGGAGCTCGGGCTCTCGTACCGCCACTCGGCGCTGCGGGCGGGGGAGGTGGTCGCCCAGGTTCGCTTCAGGCTCACACCGAGCTCGGCCGAGGAGGTGAGGGCCCGGGCCGCCGAGCTGCTCGCGCAGCGCAAGGCGACGCAGCCGACGAACAAGCGCACGTTCGGCAGCGTCTTCAAGAACCCGCCCGGCGAGCGGGGTGCCGGCCGGATGATCGAAGAGTGCGGTCTGAAGGGTCACCGGATCGGTGGTGCGCTCATCTCTCCTCGCCATGCAAATTTCCTCGAGAACGCCGGCGGGGCGACGAGTGGCGACTGCATCGAGCTGATGGCGGAGGCGCGCCGCCGGGCGCACGATCGGTTCGGTGTCGTGCTCGAGCACGAGGTGCAGTTTCTCGGCCCGCTCGAATTGCCCCCGGTGTAGGGGAAGCAGGCGCAGCGGCGAACTGAGCCGAGTGGCTGCCCGGAAGAGGTCGACCGCGCGCACGGCGGTGCTGCCCGCGCGCCGCGGCATCCCCGACGTCGGGCGGATCCTGCCGTCGGGTCGTTCCGTGCTCGTCGGGCTCCTGCTGCTCGTGCTCGCGGTTGGTGCGTACGTCGGTGCGCGTGACACCTCGGTGTTCGCGGTGCGCACGCTCGATGTCACGGGCGGCACTCCGGCGCTGCGCGACGAGGTGCGCGCAGCACTCGGGCAGACGATCGGAACGAGCCTCCTGCGGGTCGACGGCGACACCGTTGCACGTGCGGTTTCGCCGCTGCCCGACGTGCGGACGTTCACCTTCGACCGCGCCTTCCCGAACACGCTGCGGGTCGTTGTGCACGCCGAACAGCCGGTGCTTGTGCTTCGGGTCGTCCCCGGCAGCAACTCGTACCTGATCGCGGCCAGCGGTCGTGTGATCCAGAAGCTCGCGCATCCCCGCCTCTCCCACCTGCCGAGGCTCTGGGTCAAGCAGGCGCAGCCGCCGGTGGTGGTGGGCGAGCGTCTCGGCGCCGCCCCTGCCGCAGCTGCCTCGGCGCTCGCCCTGCTGCGTGGTGCGCCCCTGCCGGGCGGGGTGCACCTGGTGATCGCCGGCCGTACCGAGCTGCGGCTCGTGCTCGGCGGCGGGCTCGAACTGCGACTCGGCGACGGCGGCGACCTGCGCCTCAAGCTCGCGATCGCGCGCCGAATCCTGGCCCAGACGGGGGCCGCCGGCAGCGGCGGCGGCTACCTCGACGTCAGCGTTCCCGAGCGTCCCGTGCTGCTGACCAAGTCTCGACTCGGAGGTTGAGGTTGAGGGTTACGCTGGTCGAGGTTGGACGTTCCCGCGTTGACAGGGCAGGAAACCGTCCGTACTCTGCCGAAAGAAGGAGGCGCCCGGTAGCCCCACCCTGCACTCGAGCTTGAGGCCGAGCCACATCCACATGAGAGATCGCTCCGGTAACTATCTAGCCGTGATCAAAGTCGTCGGCGTCGGCGGCGGCGGCACGAATGCCGTCAACCGCATGGTCGACGCGGGGCTCACGGGCGTCGAATTCGTGGCCGTCAACACTGACGCGCAGGCATTGCTCGGCTGCGACGCCGACGTGAAGATCCACATCGGCGCGAAGGCGACGCGGGGGCTCGGCGCGGGCGCCGACCCGAACGTCGGCCGCGAGGCCGCGACCGAGTCGCGCGATGAGCTGAAGGAGGCGCTCAAGGGCGCCGACATGGTTTTCGTCACCGCGGGCGAAGGCGGCGGCACCGGTACGGGAGGTGCGCCGATCGTCGCGGAGATCGCACGGGAGCTTGAGGCGCTCACCGTTGGCGTCGTCACCCGGCCGTTCTCGTTCGAGGGTCGCCGCCGCTCGCAGCAGGCCGAGCAGGGAATCGCCGACCTCGCCGACAAGGTCGACACGCTGATCGTGATCGAGAACGACCGGCTGCTGCAGGTCGTCGAGAAGAAGACGCCGCTGTCCGACGCGTTCAAGATGGCCGACGACATCCTGCGCCAGGGCGTGCAGGGCATCACCGACCTCATCACCGTGCCCGGCATCGTCAACCTCGACTTCGCCGACGTGCGCACGATCATGCGCGACGCCGGTTCGGCCCTGATGGGCATCGGCTCCGGGCAGGGCGAGAACCGCGCGGGCGAGGCGGCACGCCATGCGGTCAGCTCGCCGCTCCTCGAGTCGTCGATCGAGGGCGCCACCGGCATCCTCCTGAACATCAGCGGCCCGCCCGACCTCGGCCTGTTCGAGGTCAACGAGGCGGCCGAGGTCGTCACCGGCGCGGCCGACCAGAATGCGAACGTCATCTTCGGCGCGGTGATCGACGACCAGCTTCGGGATGAGGTGCGGGTGACGGTGATCGCCACCGGCTTCGGCGCTCAACGGCGCCGTCGTGCTCGGACCGCGATCGGCGAGGGAGCCTCGCTCGGCACCCGCGCTACGTTCGATGCCGGCGACTCGCTCGACGTGCCGTCGTTCCTGCGCGACGAGTAGACGTCTCCGGACGACCGGTCCGAAACGATCAGGGCCTCGCTCCGCCCAGGCGCAGCGTCGCCGGCGGCGTTCCCCGTGGCGCGTCGTGTCACAAAGCTCCCCTACCGGACACGGCCGTGCTGGGCGCGTCTGGTGTCAGACACGATCGCGGACCGTCCACAGGCCGGACATGTTCTCGGGGCCTTCGGCGAGGGGTTTTGGCGTTGCGAGTCGGCTGCGGGGGGCAGGTGTCTGTGCAGGGATCACAGCCGGCTGGACATGTCCTCGCGCACGTCACAAGCGGGCGAGGCACCGGGGCAGAGCCCCCGTCCGCTGCGCGCCCACCCGGCGGATCGGGACCTCGGGAAACCAGCACCTGGGAAATCCGGGCGTACCCTGACGCCCGACCGCACCGGTGAGCGTTAGCATCGCCGCGGATGCAAACGTTGCGCCGAACGCCTCTGCACGACCGTCACGTCGCACTCGGAGCGCGGATGGTCCCGTTTGCGGGGTGGGAGATGCCCGTTCAATACAAAGGTGTGATCGGCGAGCACAAAGCGGTGCGAACCGATGCCGGCGTGTTCGACGTCTCGCACATGGGCGAGCTCGAGGTCGAAGGGCCGACCGCCCGCGACCTGCTTCAGGCAACCCTCTCGAACGACATCGACAGGCTCGAGGTCGGCGCGGCCCAGTACTCGCTGATCACTGCGGACGACGGCGGGATCGTCGACGACGTGATCGTCTACCGGCTCGACACGCACCGATATCTCATCGTCGTGAACGCCTCCAATCGCCACGTGGACTTGGCCTGGCTGAAGGAGCGTGAGCTGCGCGGATCCGACGTACGCGACGTCTCCGACCAGTACGCCCTGCTCGCAGTCCAGGGCCCACGGGCCCTAGAGCGCCTCGGTCTCGCCGCGGGCACGCCGTTCACGTTCTTCTCGGCGGAGCTCGACGGCGTCGAGGTGATGGTCAACCGGACCGGCTACACCGGCGAGGAGGGCGTCGAGCTCGCCTGCATGGAAGAGGATGCGGTGCGGCTCTGGGATGCGATCCTCGCCCGCGGTGTCGCACCCTGCGGCCTCGGAGCGCGCGACACGCTGCGGCTCGAGGTCTGCTATCCGCTGCACGGCAACGACATCGGCCCGCAGTGGGACGCGATCTCATCCGGGCTCGGCTGGGCGTGCGCGCTCGGGACCGAGTTCACGGGCGCCAGGCGGCTGCGTGAGATCAAGGAGCGCGGCCCCGAGCAGAAGCTTGTGCCGTTCGTGATGACCGAGAAGGCGATCCCGCGCCAGCACATGGCGATCAGAGCCGGAGATCCAGACGGCACCGGCGAGGTCACGTCGGGATCGCACTCGCCGATGCTCGATGCCGGCATCGGCATGGGGTACGTTCCCGCAGCTTCGGCGGGCGTCGGCACCGAGATCGTGATCGATGTGCGAGGCCGTGCCCGCACGGCCATGCTCGTCGCAAAGCCCATCTACAAGAAGGAGCCGTGAGTTGACCGCGAGCGAGTCGTACCCCGACGATCTCCTCTACCACGCCGAGCACGACTGGGCTCGGATCGACGGAGACGAAGCCGTGCTCGGTGTCACCTGGTACGCCCAGGATGCGCTCGGCGAGCTTGTGCACTACGAGCCGCCGGCGCTTGGCGCCACGATCGGCAAGGACGCCTCCTACGGTGAGGTCGAGTCCGTGAAGGCGGTCTCCGACCTGATCTCGCCGCTCTCGGGCGAGGTGCTCGAGATCAACCAGAAGGTCGTCGACGCGCCCGAGACGGTGAACGAGGACCCCTACGGCGACGGCTGGCTGATTCGCATCCGGATGTCGAGCCCGGACGAGCGCGAGCAGTTGCTCGACCGCGCCGGGTACGCGCGCGTGCTCGAGGCGGAGGCATAGCACCGGTGAGCTACCTGTCTCTCACCGATGCGGACCGCGAGGCGATGCTCGCGACGATCGGTATCTCTTCGGTCGAGGAGCTCTTTCGCGACATTCCGCCCGGCGTGCGCTACGCGCGCGAGCTCGACGTCGCGCCGGCGCTCACCGAGGTTGAGCTGCAGCGCCATCTGGAGGAGCTCGCTTCGAAGAACACCGTCGACGAGGTCTGCTTCCTCGGCGCCGGCATCTACGACCACTACGTTCCGGCCGTCGTCGATGCCGTGCTGCAGCGTGGCGAGTTTCTGACTGCGTACACGCCGTACCAGCCCGAGATGAGCCAGGGCGTGCTGCAGGCGATCTTCGAATATCAGACGGCGATCTGCGAGCTGACCGGCATGGATGTCTCGAACGCCTCCGGCTACGACGGCACGACCGTGGCCGCGGACGCATGCTTCGTCGCGAAGCACGCGACGGGCCGCTCGAAGGTCGTGGTCACCGAGGCCACGAACCCGCAGGTGCGCCAGGTCGTGAAGACCTACGCGCCCGGTTTCGGGCTCGAGGTGGTCGAGGTGCCCCACGAGGGCGGCACGACCGATCCCGATCGTGTGCGTGACGCTGCCGAGGGGGCGGCAGCCGTGATCTTCCAGCAGCCGAACTTCTTCGGCATCCTCGAGCATGCACCCGAGCTCGCGGCGGCCGCGAACGACGCCGAAGCTATGCCGATCGCGCACGTCGACCTCGTGTCGCTCGGCGTGCTCGAGGCGCCGGGCAACTACGGTTGCGCGATGGCGATCGGCGAGGGCCAGTCGGCCGGCAACGCCATGAGCTACGGCGGCCCGCACTACGGCTTCCTCGCCGCGCGCTCCGACTACATCCGCCGGTTGCCGGGCCGGATCGTCGGCGAGACGGTGGACGCCGCGGGCGACCGCGGCTATGTGCTGACCCTGCAGACCCGTGAGCAGCACATCAGGCGCGAGAAGGCGACCTCGAACATCACCACCAACCAGACGCTGCTCGCTCTGGCCGGGCTCGTGCACCTGAGCCTGCTCGGGCCCCAGGGGCTGCGCGAGCTGGGGGAGACCTGCATGGCCCTCGCCGGCTATGCGCAGGGGCGGCTTGCGGCGGCCGGGCTCGAACCGGTGTTTCCCGAGAAGGCAACGTTCAAGGAGTTTGCCGTGCACACCGGACGGAACGCTCGCGAGGCCTTGGGGGCCGCTCGCGCGCAGGGCATCTATGCGGGCTACCCGCTCGGGCGCGACTACCCGGGCCTGGACGATGCGCTGCTCGTCGCCGTGACGGAGAAGCGGACCGTCGAAGAGATCGACCGGCTCGTGGAGGCGCTCTCATGAAGCTGATCTACGAGAAGTCGCAGGCGGGCCGGCGTGGCATCGGCATACCGAAGCCGGATCTCCCGGTGCCGGCGGTGCCGCCGGAGCTCGCGCGGCAGGAGCCACCGCGCCTGCCCGAGCTCGCCGAGCCGGAGGTGATGCGCCACTTCACCGCGCTTTCGACCCGCAATTTCGGCATCGACACGGGCTTCTACCCGCTCGGCAGCTGCACGATGAAGTACAACCCACGCGTCAACGAGCGGCTCGCCGGGCTACCCGGCTTCGCGGGGCTGCACCCACTGGTCGAGGACGATGCAGCGCAGGGCGCGCTCGAGCTCGAGTGGAACCTGCAGGAGATCCTGCTCGAGGTGACCGGGCTCGATGCTGTCTCGCTGCAGCCTGCGGCGGGAAGCCAGGGCGAGCTGACGGGGCTGATGCTCTTTCGCGCGTACTTCGCCGATCGCGGCGAGAGCGAGACGCGGCGGAAGATCGTCATCCCGGACACGGCGCACGGGACAAACCCGGCGAGCGTGACGATGGCCGGGTTCGAGGTGACGCATGTCAAGACGGATGCGCGCGGAAACATCGACGTCGATGACTTGCGCGGCAAAGTCGACGAGCAAACCGCCGGCCTGATGCTGACGAACCCCTCGACGCTGGGGTTGTTCGACGAGAACATCGAAGAGATCCGCGACATCTTTCACGGCGCCGGCGCGCTCATGTACTACGACGGCGCCAACCTGAACGCCGTCTGCGGCGTCTCGCGGCCGGGCGACATGGGATTCGACGTCGTGCACATCAACCTGCACAAGACGTTCTCGCAGCCCCATGGCGGCGGCGGCCCAGGCGGCGGCCCGATCGCGGTGCGCGACCTCCTCGAGCCGTTCCTGCCCGCTCCGGTCGTCGTGAAGGACGGTGCGACGTTCAGGCTCGACTACGACCGGCCGAAGACGATCGGGAAGGTGCGGGCCTTCAGCGGCCCGTTCGGCGTCTTCGTGCGGTCGTATGCGTTCATGCGCTCGTACGGCCCGGGTTTGCTCGAGATGAGCGAGGTGGCCGTGCTGAACGCGAACTACATGCTCGCGCGACTCAAGGGCGCCTACGACGTGCAATACGATCGGCTCTGCATGCACGAGTTCGTGCTCAGCGCCCGTCACCTGAAGAAGGAGCACGGGGTGAGCGCGCTCGATGTCGCGAAGCGGTTGATGGACTACGGCTTCCACCCGCCGACGATCTACTTCCCGCTTGTCGTGCCCGAAGCGCTGATGATCGAGCCGACGGAGTCCGAGGCGAAGGAGACGCTCGACGCCTTCTGCGACGCGATGATCGCGATCGCGCGCGAGGCCGCCGAGGATCCCGAGATCGTCCACACGGCGCCGCACTCGCGCCCGGTGCAGCGGCTCGACGAAGTGCGGGCGGCGAAGCAGCCGGTCGTGCGCTTCCAGTTCGGCGGGCACCCCGCCCGGCAGAGCTAGATCGGGCTACCCGAGGTCGTCCCAGAAGCTCTCGATGATCTCGGCGTCGCCGGTCTCGCCGGCGCCGAATACGAGCAGCTCCATGCCCTCGTCGCCCGACTCGAAGGCGCGCGCTGTCTGCGGCGAGACGCGGATCGCGTCCCACTGCTGGATCTCGCGCGTCTCGGTCTCGAGGGTCACCTTGCCGCTGCCGGAGACCACCACGTAGAACTCCTCCTGCTCGCGGTGACGGTGACCGAAGGGCTGCCGGAAGTTCGGCGCAAACCGCTGGTAGCTGAACCCGCCCCGCTTCGCGTCGGTCGCCGAGCGGCCGAACCGCGCCTCGACGTTAGGTGACATGCCGAACTTGACCGCCATGTCCTCGAGTTCCTTGATGTTCACGATCGAGTAGCCCATGGATCGATCCTAGATGGTCTCCCCGTGTTCCCGTCGCGCTTCTGCCTCCATCCGCTGCAGCCGGGTGTAGTAGTCGGGGAACTCGTTCAGGTGGGCGCGTGCGATCTTCGCCGTGACGACCGGGTCGTCGCCGGTGACGTTGGTCAGAAGGTCCTGCAGGCCGTGCTCGAGCTCGACGTCCATTCCCATGCGGAACTCCTCGACGCCGAAGGCCGATGTTTCCCAGTCGATCCCGATCTCGGCGCCGAAGCGGTGGGCCTCGTCTGCTGTGAAGCTCGTGCGGGTCATCTCACACCTCCGATCGAAGTCGGTTGCATTCTCACTCGCCCACGCGGGTCCCGTGTGGCACCGTGGGCGCATGAAGACACGCAGACTCGGAAACCTCACCGTCTCGGCGCTCGGGCTCGGGTGCATGGGCATGTCGGAGTTCTACGGAGCAGGGGACGAGGGCGAAGCGATCGCCACGATCCACCGCGCGCTGGAGCTTGGCATCAACTTTCTCGACACCGCCGACATGTACGGGCCGTTCACCAACGAGCAGCTTGTCGGCCGCGCCATTGCCGGCCGGCGCGACAAGGTCGTGCTCGCCACGAAATTCGGCAACGAGCGCAACCCGGACGGCAGCTGGATCGGCATCAACGGCAGCCCGGACTACGTTCGGCGTGCCTGTGACGCGAGCCTGGAGCGGCTCGGCGTCGACTACATCGACCTCTACTACCAGCATCGCGTCGACCTCGACACTCCGATCGAGGAGACGGTCGGGGCGATGAAGGAGCTGGTCGACGCCGGCAAGGTCAGGCAGCTCGGCCTCTCGGAGGCGGCGCCCGACACGATCCGGCGCGCACACGCGGTCCACCCGATCACGGCGTTGCAGACCGAGTACTCGCTCTGGTCGCGCGATCCGGAAGACGACCTCCTGCCGACCGTGCGCGAGCTCGGGATCGGCTTCGTCGCCTACAGCCCGCTCGGTCGCGGCTTCCTCTCGGGGCAGATCAAGTCGCTCGACGATCTCGAGCCGGCGGACTTCCGCCGGCGTGGCCCGCGCTTCCAGGACGAGAACTTCCGGCGCAACCTGGGGCTCGTCGCGTCGGTGGAGGAGCTCGCTGCCGAGAAGGGCGTCACACCCAGCCAGCTCTCGCTCGCCTGGGTGCTCGCCCAGGGTGACGACATCGTCCCGATCCCCGGCACGAAACGCGTCCGCTACGTGGAGGAGAACGCCGCGGCCGCCGACCTCGTGCTCGGCCCCGACGATCTCCACCGGCTCGGCGTCGCCTTCCCGAAGGGTGTGGCCGCCGGCGACCGCTACCCGGACATGTCGACCGTGAACCGGTAACGAACGGCCGCCGAACGGGTCTGGAGAGACGTGAAGAGCGAAAAGATCAGCAAGACAGAGGCGCAGTGGCGGGCCGGGCTCAGTCCCGAGCAGTTCCGCGTGCTGCGAGAGAAGGGCACCGAGCGGCCGTTCACCGGCGAGTACGACCAGGTGTTCGAGCCCGGCACCTACCACTGCGCGGGCTGTGGGGCCGAGATCTTCCAGGCCGATGCGAAATACGACTCGGGCTGCGGGTGGCCTGCGTTCTCGGCGCCAGCGTCCGAAGACGCACTCGACGAGGAGACCGACACGGCCCACGGGATGGTGCGCACCGAGGTGCTGTGCGCCGCGTGCGGCGGGCATCTCGGGCACGTCTTCCCGGACGGCCCGCAGCCGACGGGCCTTCGCTACTGCATCAATTCGGCGGCGATCAAGCTGGAGGAGGAGTAGCGGCTGATGGCGGAACAGAAAGCGACGTTCGGAGCCGGGTGCTTCTGGGGCGTCGAGGCGGCGTTCCGGCGCCTCGACGGCGTCACACGCACCCGGGTGGGGTACGCCGGCGGCCGGGTCGAGAACCCGAGCTACGAGCAGGTCTGTTACGACCACACCGGCCATGCGGAGGTCGTCGAGGTCGCCTTCGACGACGAGCGGGTCCCCTACGAGCAGCTGCTTGCGGTCTTCTGGGCCGAGCACGATCCGACCCAGCTGAACCGGCAGGGCCCCGACGTCGGCGACCAGTACCGCTCGGTCGTCTTCGTCCACAACGACGCGCAGCGCGCCGCCGCGGAGGCTTCACGCGACCAGGTTCAGTCGCGTCTCTCGCGTGCCGTCGTGACGCAGGTCGAGGCTGCGCCCCCGTTCTGGGAGGCCGAGGACTACCACCAGTGCTATCTCGAGAAGCGGGGGCTCGCGAGCTGCACGGCCCGGCTTTCCACGGGGACGGTCGCCGACTAACGAAGCAGCTGGACGGCGGACGTGCCCTTGTGCCGCCGTTTGCCCGGGAGTGGGTTGGGGCCCCGCCGCACAGGGCCCCTGCCGAGACTCTGCACCAGGCGGGCGGCTTCACGA
Source organism: Gaiellaceae bacterium (assembly GCA_035534955.1). Lineage (GTDB taxonomy): Bacteria > Actinomycetota > Thermoleophilia > Gaiellales > Gaiellaceae > PALSA-600. The sequence continues at coordinate 119,232 of DATLQV010000046.1, read as the reverse complement.
AGCCCCCGTTTGGTGGTTCACCCCGCTGCTTGACCGGCCGCTTCGCGCTTGCGCTTGGACGCGGCGCTCGCGCGCTTCGAGGCGGTCAGCTCCACCTTGCGCAGGCGGATCGATTTCGGCGTCACCTCGACGCACTCGTCGTTTCGGATGAACTCGAGCGCCTGCTCCAGCGAGAGCGGGCGGGGTGGGATCAGCCGGATCAGTTCGTCGGCCGACGAGGCTCGCATGTTCGTGAGCTTCTTCGGTTTGGAGGCGTTCACGTCGAGATCCTCGGAGCGCGAGTTCTCGCCGACGACCATTCCCTCGTACAGATCGTCGGTCGGCGCGATGAAGAGCGAGCCGCGTTCCTGCAGGTTCTCGATCGCGAACCCTGTCGCCTGGCCCCGGCGGTCGGCGACGAGGCTGCCCGTCGGCCGGGTGCGCAGCGCGCCGAACCACGGCTCCCAGCGGTCGAAGACGTGGTGCATGATCCCCGACCCGCGGGTCTCCGTCAGGAACTCGGTGCGAAAGCCGATCAGCCCGCGTGCCGGCACGAGGTATTCCATGCGGGCCCAGCCCGTGCCGTGGTTCACCATCTGCTGCATCCGCCCCTTGCGCAGGGCGAGGAGTTGCGTGACGACCCCGACGAAGTCTTCGGGCACATCGATCGCGACGCGCTCGACCGGCTCCTGGCGCTTGCCGTCGATCTCGCGCACGAGTACCTCCGGCTTGCCGATCGTCAGCTCGAAGCCTTCGCGCCGCATGATCTCGGCGAGCACGGCCAGCTGTAGCTCTCCGCGCCCCTGGACCTCCCAGGTGTCGGGACGCAACGTCGGGAGGACCCGGAGCGAGACGTTGCCGACGAGCTCCTGGTCGAGGCGCTGCTTCACCTGGCTTGCGGTCAGCTTGTCGCCTTCTGTGCCGGCGAGCGGCGAGGTGTTGATGCCGATCGTGATCGACAAGCTGGGCTCGTCGACCACCGTGACCGGCAGCGGACGCGGGTCGTCGGGATCGGCGATCGTCTCGCCGATCGTCACCTCGGGGAGGCCTGCGAGTGCGACGATCTCGCCCGGCCCCGCCTCGTCGGCGGGCACGCGGTCGAGCGCCTCCGTGATCAGAAGCTCGGTGACGCGCGCGTTCTCGATCTCGCCGTTCGCGCGGCACCAGGCGATCTGCTGGCCTTTCCTCAACGTGCCGTGGCGCACACGCAGGAGCGCGAGACGGCCGACGTAGGGTGAAGCGTCCAGGTTGGTGACGAGCGCCTGCAGGGGGTGGTCGGGGTCGTACGACGGCGCGGGGATCGTTGCGAGCAGCGTTTCGAAGAGCGGCGTCAGGTCGTCGGCGAGAGCGGTGGGATCGAGCCCCGCTTTCCCGTCGCGTGCGATCGTGTAGACGATCGGAAACTCGATCTGCTCCGCCGTCGCGTCGAGGTCGAGGAAGAGCTCGTAGACCTCGTTGACGACCTCTTCGACCCGCGCGTCGGGCCGGTCGATCTTGTTGACGACGAGCACTACCGGCAGGCGCGACTCGAGCGCCTTGCGCAGCACGAAGCGTGTCTGCGGCAACGGCCCCTCAGAGGCGTCGACGAGCAGTAGCACACCGTCGACCATCGTCAGGCCGCGCTCGACCTCGCCGCCGAAGTCAGCATGGCCCGGTGTGTCGATGATGTTGATCTTCGTGCCGTTCAGGCGGACGGACGTGTTCTTCGCCAGGATCGTGATGCCCTTCTCGCGTTCCAGGTCGCCCGAGTCCATGACGCGCTCGGCGACGTCCTGGTTGGCCCGGAACGAGCCGGACTGCCAGAGCATGGCGTCGACGAGGGTCGTCTTGCCGTGGTCGACGTGGGCGACGATCGCGACGTTGCGTAGGTCGTCGCGCTGCGCGAGAGGCTTGGACACGACCGGCCAGGGTAGCGGGAGCCCGTTTCCACGGGCCGGCGCTGCCCTAGATGGTCGCGGCGAGCTGGCCGCAGGCGGCGGCGATGTCGCGACCGCGCGTGAGCCGCAGGGTCGGTGAGAAGCCCTGCTTGTGCAGGGCGTCCTTGAAGGCGGCCATCGTCTCGCGCGAGGAACCGTCGTAGGCGCCCGTCGGGTTGTACGGGATCATGTTGACCTTGAAGATCTTCGGGTCGAGCAGCTCCGCGAGTCCGCGCGCGTGCTCGAGCGAGTCATTGACGCCGGCGAGCATGACGTACTCGACGAACACCTTGCGTCCGCGCAGCGTGTGATAGCGCAGGCACTCGCGGATCACGTCGTCAAGGGGATAGCGATCGTTGACGGGCATGAGCTCGCTTCGCTGGGCGTCGGCGGGGGCGTGCAGCGACAGGGCGAGGCGAATCGGTTCGTCGACCTCGTCGACGAACCGTGTCAGGCCGGGGAGCCAGCCGACCGTCGAGATCGTCGTGCGGCGCGGTGTCACGCCGACATCCGGCAGGCGGCGCGCGGCCTCGATCACGGCGTCGAAGTTGAGCATCGGCTCGCCCATCCCCATGAAGACCACATGGCTGATCGGCTCGATGCGGCGGAAGTGCAGCGCCTGGTCGACGATTTCCGACGCGGTCAGGTTGCGCCGGAATTGCATCTGCCCCGTGGCGCAGAACGTGCACGTGAGCGGACAGCCTGACTGCGACGAGACGCACACCGAGCGGCGTCCGTCGCGGTAGCGCATCGCGACCGCCTCGACGGGATGACCCTCGGCGGTTTGGAAGAGCGCCTTGACGGTGCCGTCGGCCGACTTCGCCTCGTGGACGAGCTCGAGCGTCGAGAACGGGGCTCCCGCCTCCAGCCGCTCGCGCATCGCCACCGGGAGGTTCGTCATCTCGGCGTACGAGCGCGCGCCGCGCGAGGCCCACTCCCACACCTGGCGCGTGCGATACGGGGGCTCGTCCGCGAGCACCTGGGTGACGAGACCGAGATCCATGGCGACACGGTAGCTCCCCGATTCGGGGCTGCAGTCAGCCGTGCGCGCGTAGCCATGCGACAACGTCGCCGGCGTTGCGATCCGGCGGGAACACCGGGTAGAAGACCTTCGAGATGCGTCCGTTTTGGGCGACGAGCGCGAGACGCTTGTAGAGCGTGTGGCCCGCGACCTCGAACGTGGGCAGGCCGAGCGCGGCTCGCAGCTGGAGGCCGGGGTCGGCGATCACTGGATAGGGCATGTGGTTTCGCTCGGCGAACTCGACCTGGTCGGCGAGCGTCTGCGCGGACAGGCCCGCGACGCGCGCACCGAGCTCCGCAAGCTCCGCTGCGTGGTCGCGAAACGCGCACGACTGCGGCGTGCAGCCCCGGGCGCCGGGAATCGCATCCCACCCCGGTAGCGACGGTTCGCCCGGCTTGCCACTGCGCGGATACACGTAGAGCACCTCGAACTCGTCCAGGTACACCGGTCCCTGCGACGACTCGAGGGCGACGTGCGGCAGTTCGTGGCCGGGAAGATGGTCGGCCGCCCCGTCGTCCTCGGGAACCGGAAGACCGGGCGGGAGCTCGTAGAGATCGCGTTCGTCCATGCACGTAGGATCGCACGAGCGGATGATCGATCTTCGCTCCGACACCCAGACCAGACCGTCGCAGCCGATGCGCGAGGCGATGGCGCGCGCCGAAGTCGGCGACGAACAGGAGCGTGAGGACCCAACCGTGCTCGAGCTCGAGCGCCGAGGCGCTGAGCTGCTCGGCCAGGAGGAAGCCGTCTACCTGCCGACGGCGATGATGGGGAACCAGATCGCGCTCGCGATCCTCGGCGAGCGCGGCACCGAGCTGATCGTCGAGGAACGCGCACACATCATGATCGCCGAGCTCGGGGGTGCCGCCTATCACTCGGGACTGCAGACGCGCGGGCTGCCCGGCTACCGGGGGCGCCTGACGGCCGAGCAGCTGCGCCGGACCGGTTGGAGCGAGGGCGGCTTCTGGGGCCCGCGCGCGTCCGTGCTTGCGATCGAGAACACCCACAACACGGCGGGCGGCACGGTGTGGCCGCTGGCGGAGCTCAGATCGGTCGTCGAGACCGGCCGCGAGCTCGGCATGCGCGCTCACCTCGACGGCGCGAGGCTGATGAACGCCGTCGTCGCCTCGGGCGTCCCGGCGGCGGAGCTCGCCGGCCTCTTCGACACGGCCACGTTGTGCCTCTCCAAGGGGCTCGGTGCCCCGCTCGGCGCCCTGATCGCCGGCTCGCACGAGCTGATGCAGCACGCCCGCGTCGAGAAGCACCGCTTCGGCGGCGCCATGCGACAGGCGGGCATCGTCGCGGCGGCCGGTCTGTACGCGCTCGACCACAACGTCGAGCGGCTCGCCGAGGATCACGCGCGCGCCCGCAGGCTCGCCGAAGGCTGGGCGCAGGACGGCCTGCCGGTCGACCTCGAGCTCGTGGAGACGAACTTCGTGCAGGTGGACGTCGCGGCCCTCGGCCTGGGTGAGGACGAGGCGCTCGCAACGCTCCGGGAGCACGGCGTGCTGCTCTCGCAGACGAAGCCGGGTGTGTTGCGCGCGGTGACCCACCTCGATGTCTCCGACGACGACGTCGAACGGGCGCTCGAGCTCGTTCCCCAGGCGCTCGGGTCGCGTGTCCACGTCTGAACCGCTCGACCGGCTCCTGCAGGAGCGGCAGGCCGACCGGCTGCCGTCGGTTGCAGCCGCCGTCGTGCGCAAGGGGGAGACGGTGTGGTCGAACGCCGTCGGCAGTGCCGACTACGACGCGGGCCGCGAGGCCACGCCTGACACCCAGTACCGGATCGGTTCGATCACGAAGACGTTCACGACGACCGCGATCATGCAGCTGCGCGACGCGGGCGCGCTCGACCTCGACGATCGGCTCGGTCTTCACGTCGACGGGGTCGGAGACGGCTCGCCGACGATCCGGCGGATGCTCGCGCACATCTCAGGGATGCAGCGCGAGGCGGGGGAGATGTTCGTCGAAGGCACCGCGCCGCGCGAGGACGACCTGGACGTCGCGCTCGCGCTCGGACCGGCGCAGGCCCACCACTACTCGAACCTCGCCTTCGGTCTGCTCGGCCGCGTCGTCGCCGCCAAGTCGGGCCTGCCCTATACGCGGTACGTCGACGAGCGGATCATCGGGCCGCTTGGGCTCGAGCGTACGACGTGGTTCTCGCAGGCGCCCAAGGCGCAGGGGTACCTCGTCGACGAGTTCGCGCGCACCGTCTGGAAGGAGGCCGAGACCGATCTCGGCGGTGTCGCGGCGATGGGGCAGCTGTGGTCGACCGTCGAGGACCTCGCGCGCTGGGCGACCTTCCTGGCCCGTGGCGCAGACGGGGTGCTCGATCCGAAGACGGTCGAGGAGATGTGGTTCCCCCAGGTCATGTACTACCCGGACGACTGGGTGCTCGGCTGGGGGCTCGGGCTCATGCTGTTCAACCAGAACGGGAAGATCTTCGGAGGTCACGGCGGCGCGATGGCCGGGCACCTGGCCGGCGTCGTCGTGCACCGCAAGACGCAGACCGGGGCCGCGGCGCTGACCAACTCCGGCACGCGCGGAAACATGGAGCTGTTTGCAATCTCGCTGGCTGAGAAGGCGCTCGAGCTCTGGCCCGAGCCGATCGAGCCGTGGCGGCCCGAGGCCGATCCGCCCGGCGACGTGCGCGCCCTGCTCGGCCGTTGGTGGTCGGAGGGCAACGAGTTCGTCTTCTGGTGGGAGCACGAGTCGCTGCAGGCGAAGGTCGTCGGCACCCCGCCCGGCCGCGCCGAGACGACGTTCGAGCGCGACGGCGACGGCTGGCGCGCAGCCGTGGGGCGAGAGCGCGGCGAGCGGCTGCGCGTCGACGGCGACCGGCTGATCTGGTCGGGCTATGCCTTCACGCGGGCCCAGCAGCCGTTCAGCGCTAGCTGACCCAGTACACGACGACCACGGCGAGGTAGGCACCGACGAGCAGGAAGCCTTCCCAGCGCTTCGAGGTGCCGTCCTTCGTGACCACCCAGGCGAGACCGGCGGCCAGCGCCATCGTCGCGATCTCGACCGGCCGGAACGAGAGCGTCAGGTGATGGCGGAGCGGGAGGGAGACGAGCGCCGCCACCGGCGCGACGAACAGCGCGACCTGCATCGACGACGTGATTGCGATCTCCGTCGCGAGCTGCGTGTTGCCGCGCCTCGCGATCACGATCGCGCCGCCGTGCTCCGCGGCGTTGCCGACGATCGCGACGATCACGACGGCGATGAAGAACTCGTGCAGTCCGACCGCCTCGCCGAACGCGCGCAGCGAGTGCACGAGAATCTCCGACACGGCCGCCGTCGCGATCGTCGCGAGGCTCAGGGCCGCGAGCGAGCGTGGCAGCGTCCAGGCCTCGAGGGCGGGGGCGGGGCGGGCGGTACCGCGGTGGATGCGCAGGTTCGCCACCGTGATCCAGAGGTACGCGACGAGCAGCACGAGCGCGATCGGGATGCTGACGAGCACGAGCGACGAGCGGTCGGGCGACCCGTGCCAGCCGGGGATCGACGTGATGAGCAGCAGCGTGACCGCGCCGACGACGGCGACGAGCTGCCAGCGCATCGAGCGCGCATCGACCCTCCCGTCGCCGCCCGCAATCATCGCCACACCGAGCACGAGCAGGATGTTCGACACCACCGAGCCGGTGATCGTCCCGCGGACCACCTCGGGAAGCCCGTCGGCGATCGCGAACACCGCGATGATCAACTCGGGCGCGTTGCCGAAGCTCGCGTTGAGAAAGCCGCCGACGCCCGGTCCGGTGTGCTCCGCCGCATGCTCGGTCGCCTCGCCGATCACCCAGGCGAGCGGGATCAGTGCGCTCGCGGCCAGCACGAAGAGCGCCGTGGGGCCGAGGTGCAGTCCGTACCGGGCGAAGACGGTGACAGGGGCGAGGGCGAGCGATGCCCACAGGATCCTCCGCGCCACGCCGCTAGCCTAGATGGTTAGCCCCGTGATCCAAGCCGTTCTCTTCGACTGGAGCAATACCCTCGTCGAGTTCACATGGGACGACGAGCTCCTCGTGGCTGGCCACGGGGCGGCGCTCGCAGCGATCGGGCGCTCCGGCGACGGTTTCACCGAGCGCTGCCGCGATGTTCTGCCGGCCCGCGTCGGTGTCGACTACGGCGAGCTCCTGCGCGAGCTGCTCGGTGAGCTCACCGACGCCGAGGTCGATGCCTTTGTCGACGCCGAGCACGAGGTCTGGCGCCCGGCGAACAAAGTGCTCAGCTCCGCGCAGGCGTTGCTCGAGTCGATCCGCAGCCGGGGCGTCAAGACCGGCGTCGTCGCAAACTCGTGGCCGGAGCCGGCCCGCGTGCTGCGGCGAGACATACAGGAGGCCGGGCTGGCCGATCTGCTGGATGTGGTCGTCGTCTCCGACGACATCGGCGTGCGCAAGCCGCAGCCGGAGATCTTCCTGCACGCGCTCGAGCGACTCGGCGTCGCACCCGAGGACGCGATGTTCGTCGGCGACCGGCTCGCGACCGACGTCCAGGGTGCGGGGTCCCTCGGCCTGACCACGGTGCAGGCGTTGTGGTTTCGCGCGGACGACGGGATCGCGGGGGTCGAGCCCGACTTCATGGCGTTCACCCCGATGGATGTGCTGAACGCGCTGCGCCGCCTTTCCCCGTAGCGCTGTCGCGCCGAAAAGTCAAGACTTGCGGACACCGGCAACCCCTCTGACAATGCAGAGATGAGATCCGAGCAGACCGCCGCTCCGGCGCTGCCACTCCACCCTCAGGACGAGCTGGAGTGCCGCCGCTGCGGCGTCCACTGCGACAAGGTGATCTACCCGGGTGCGTGCCTTTCGCGCGGTTGCCCATTCGTCTACTCGTACGAGGCCTGGGGCCACACGTACGTGGGCTGCATGCAGAAGGTGTTCGACGTCGAGATTGACGTCGACATGCTGCGCGCGGCCGAGGAGCACAAGCCCGGCTTCGGCGCGATCCTCGCCCAGCGCCGGCCGCTGCCGATGTGCAAGGCCGAGATCGAGCGCACCTACGAGTCACGGCTCGACGACGAGCTCGGCTGCGTCAACCCGGAATTCGACGAGCTGCCGGTGGGCGAGCCGACGTTCCGAATCTTCGCGCAGATCACGAACGGCTGAGCAGGACGTCCTCGCGCCGGCGCCTGACCGCGCGCGCGATCAGGAACGCAGCGGCGCCGATCGCCAGAAGCGGCGTGCCGAGCACGAGCACGTAGAGCAGTGCGATTCCGAGCCAGACGAGCGCGACGCGTAGCCCGTTCAGCGCGCCGTGGTGGGTCGTACGAGCGACCGGCACCGGCGTCGCGAGGTGGAGGCGCACCGTCGCATAGTGGGCGGCGCGCGTCGTCGCAGCTTCGTTGCGCTGGAGCTGCTCGATCCGGGCCACGAGCGCTGCGATCTGGGCGCCGAGAGCGTCTGTCTGCGGCCTTGCGCGCAGTGTGGCGAGCTGGCGCTGCAGGAGGGCGATCGTGCGGCCGGTTGCGTCGAGGCTCGCCTGGAGGTCCTGCACGTCGAGGTGCTCGGCCGTGATCGTGCCGAGGCCGGAGAGGCGCGAGATCGCTTCCTGCACGTGTGCGCGCGGCACCTTCAGCGTCAGATCGGCGGTGGCGCGCTCGCCCTTCGTGTTCGCGTGGACCGAGCTTGCGTAGCCGCCGAGCGACGCCGTGATCGCAAGCGCGCTCTTGACACCGCGCGAAACGCCGTCGGCGGTCGGTACGCGCAACGTGAGCGATGCGCCGTAGCGCTGGACGCGTGTCGTCGACGGCGCCGGAGCGATCGTCGCCTGCAGGGGCGTCGCGGGCACGGCGCGGCCGAGCACGGCGCCACGCTGGACACCTGGGGCGGCTGTCGGGGGGTTGTGCGCCGGGCGCGTGAACACGACCGTCGCCGCGACGGCTGCCGCCACCGGCAGCGCGACGACGAGGGCGCGGCGCCAGGTGAACACGCGGCGCGGGGCGGGCGTCGTGTCGGCCGCGGCGATCAGCCGCACGCGCTCGCGCAGCTCGGGCGGCGCGTCTATGCGCGCGGCGCGCAGTTCGGCGGTGAGATCACGCTGCGACATGAAGTGCCTCCTCGAGTTTCTTGAGCGCCCGGTTCAGGCGCGTCGTGCAGTTCGTCGCCGAGATGCCGAGCACGCGGGCCGCCGTCCCGGCGTCGAGCTCCAGGACGACGCGCAGGGCGACCACCTCGCGTTCTCCGGCGCTGAGCGAGTCGAGCGCGTGCTCGAGATCGGGCGAGAGCCCCTCGACGAACCGTTCCTCGACCCGCTCGTGCTCGGCCGCAAGCTCCTCGCGCCGGGTGCGCCGCCGCTCCGAGCGGAAGTGGTCGAGCGCCACCGTCCGGGCGACCTGGCAGAGCCAGGTACGGGCCGAGCCGCGGTCGGGGTCGAAGCGGTGCCACAGCCGTAGCGCGCGCTCGAAGGTCTCGCCGGCGAGATCGTCGGCGGCCGCCCGGTCGCCGGTGAACCAGGCGAGGTAGCGGTAGACGTCGTCGAGGTGGGCCTCGGCGGCCTGGGCGAAGGTCATCTCGGTGTTTCTACGCCGCCGGCAGGCGGGGTGTCACACATCCGTCCAGCGGGCGTGCAGCTCGCGCACCTTGCGAAGCTCGTTCGCGTCGGGGCCCTGGCGGTTCTCGCCGGGAACCTCGAGGTATGCGCTCAGGTGCTGGAAGGCGGGATGGGCGAGGAACGCCCCGAGCCCTTCGCCCATCAGGCCCTCGCCGATGTTCGCGTGCCGGTCGCGATTCGAGCCGAGCGGGGCGGCGCTGTCGTTGACGTGCAGCGCGCGCAGACGGTCGATTCCGATCCTGGTGTCGAGGTCGCGCACGAGCTCGTCGACCGCCTTTGGGTCGGTGACGTCGTAGCCCGACACGTACAGGTGGCACGAGTCGAGGACGACACCAAGACGGGGATGGCGGTCGAGCCGCTCGAGCAGCGTGTGCAGTTCGTCGAGCGAGCGGCCGATCGTACCGCCCGCCCCCGCGGAGTTCTCCATGCAGAGCCAGGTGTCGCCGTCGCAGCGCTCGAGGATCTGCGCCAGCGCAGCGCACGTGCGTTCGAGGCCGGTGTCGAAGCCGGCGCCCAGGTGCGAGCCGACGTGGAAGATCACCGCGTCGGCGCCGATCGCGCTTGCGGCGTCGACCGTGTTTCGCATCGTCTGGATCGACTTCTCGTAGATCTCGTCGTTCGGGGCAGCGAGGTTGCAGAGGTAGAGCGCGTGGCAAACGATCCCGCCGATGCCCGCCTCCGCGCGGCGCGCGTGGAAGCGTGCGATCGCCTCGGGCTTGTGGTCCGTCGGCCGCCACATGCGCGGGCTCTGCGTGAACACCTGCGCGCAGTCGCCGCCGATCGCCTCGATCCGGTCGATCGCAGAGTCGATGCCTCCGCTGGAGGACACGTGCGCCCCGTATTCCACGGCCGCCTACGATAGAGACGAGATGACCACGCGCGTTCGCATGGCCCCGAGCCCCACCGGTTTCCTGCACATCGGCGGTGTCCGCACGTTCCTCTTCAACTGGCTCTACGCACGCCAGCAGGGGGGCGAGTGCCTGTTGCGGATCGAGAACACCGACACGAGCCGCGAGGTCGCCGAGGCGGTGGAGCAGATCCAGGACTCGCTGCGCTGGATCGGCATCGACTGGGACGGCGAGGTGACGTTTCAGCTCGACACGGCGGACAAGGCCCGCGAGCTCGCCGCACGGCTGCTCTCGGAGGGCAAGGCGTACGAGGACGAGGGCGCGATTCGCTTCCGCCAACCGAAGGACGGCACCGTGTGGTGGGACGACGCCGTCCGCGGCCGGATCGAATTCCAGAACGAGTTGCTGCCCGATCTCGTGATCGTCCGGTCGGATGGGCGTCCGACCTACAACTTCGTCAGCCCCGTCGACGACGTGTTCGACGAGATCACGCATGTGATCCGCGGCCAGGATCACGTCTCCAACACCCCGACCCAGATCAACATTCTGCGCGCGCTCGACGCCGATCTGCCGGTCTACGCACATGTGCCCGACATCAACGGTGACGACGGGCGCAAGCTGTCGAAGCGACACGGCGCGGTCTCCGTCGATCACTTCCGGCAGGAGGGCTACCTGCCGCAGACGTTGATGAACTTTCTTGCCCTGCTCGGCTGGAGCTACGACGACAAGACGACGATCATGTCGCCCGCCGAGCTCGTCGAGCGCTTCTCGCTCGACCGCGTCCTGTCGAGTCCCGCGACCTTCGACTACAAGAAGCTCGACTGGATGAACGGCGTGTACCTGCGCGGCCTCGAGCTCGACGAATACACGCACGATCTCGGGCAGTGGCTTCGAGAGCAGGGCGTCGACTGGCCGCAGGACCGGGTGAACGCGACGGCGCCACTCGTGCAGGAGAAGATCGAGAAGTTCTCCCAGTATCCCGACTTCGTGCGGTTTCTCTTCGAGCCGGTGGTGCCGCCGGAGGCGGTCGACGCGGACCTCTGCCGTGCTGCGGCGGAGCGGCTGGCGGCGGTCGAGCCGTGGGAGGCGGCGGCGATCGACGAGGCCCTGCGCGCGTTCGCAGCGGAGCGAGGGCTGAAGCCGCGCGATGCCTTCGGGCCGATCCGGCTCGCCGTCACAGGCGCGAAGGTCTCGCCGGGGCTCTTCGAGAGCCTCGAGCTGCTCGGCCGCGCCGAGAGCCTTGCACGGCTCGCGGCGGTGGCCGGCTGATCAGGGCCGGTACGCGAAGATCGCGCTGCAGGCCGCGACGAGCCCGGCGCTCCAGAGCGGCCAGAGCTGGAGCGTCGCGCCCGCCGCGAACGCGAGTGCTCCGAAGAGCGCGAGGGCGAATGCAAGCAGGGGCGGCCCGAGCCTCCGGTCGAATGACTCGACTTCGGCCGGCGGGTGCCGCGTGGACATTGCGAGCCGCATGCGTGCGAGCCGTACGCGGAAGAGCGCGCCCCGCCACTCGTGCACGAGCGCTGCGGCGCCGTCCGCGCCCCACACCGAGACGGCATCTGCGACGTCCGCGGTCGCATCGCGTGCACAGGTGAGCGCAGCGGCGAGCTCGGCGTGCGCGCTCGCGGCCGCAGGGAGCGGGGCGATGCCGTAGGCGTGCTCGGCGGCGAGGTGGAGCGAGTACTGCAGCCGGCGCAGCGAGGCAGTGGCGTCGACGCTGTCGAGCCGCTCCGGGTCGGCGGCGGCCACGTCGAGGCGCGCGAGTGTCCGCGCAAGCCCCGACCACAGGTCGTCCATCGCGAACGCGTAGGGCTCGTCGGTGCCGGTTGTCGGCGCCACGAGCCGATCCTACCCGCCCATCGTGCCCCCGATGCACGGGGCGCCTCGCTAGGGTTGAAGCGTGAGCGCAGCATCCGTTCTCAGCCCGGCCGAGTTTCAGTCGCGTCTCGAGCGCTACCTGTTCGAGCGCTCCGAGGAGTGGCGTGCAGTGCGCGTCGGCGAGAAGGACGTGTCCGAGCAGGCGGAGATCGTGCGCCGCTACGCCGACCTCTTCAGTCGCGCGCAGATCGATTCGCTGCGGGCTGCGGAGAGCGACTCGGCGGGCGACGGGCGCGAGCTGCTCTATCGCTTGCGCAAGACCTGCGAGTCAGGGCTCATCTCCGAGCAGCTCGCAGAGCGCGAGGACGAGCTGGAGAACCGGCAGCTTGCCGAGCGGGTGACATTCAAGGGTGAAGAGATGCCGCTGCGAAACGCGCAGGCGCAGCTCGCCGTGCTGCCTTCGTACGCCGACCGGGAGGAGCTGGGCGCCATCCAGGCCGCGGCAAGCGCGCGCTTCAACGACGAACGTCTGGAGCTTTTGCGGTCGAGTGAGGACCTGGCCGCCGAATACTCGGGCATCGCCGATGCGGTCGCGCGCAACGAGGAGGAGAAGGGCATCTCGCTGCACGAGCTCTCGGCGGCGCTCAAGCGGACGAGCGACGACGCGACTGCGGTCTACGAGCCGCTGCGCGAGCGCTGGTTTCAGGTGCTGCTCGGAGACGAGCGCGCCGACGTGCCGTCCAGCTACCACACCTCCTGGATGCGGCGCCTCTCCCCGCTCGAGGCGACCTACACGAAGGACCGCGCGACCGAGATCTGCCTGAGGACACTCGAGGCGCTCGGATTCGACCTCAACGCGCAGCCGAACATCAAGCTCGATCTCGACGACCGTCCGCAGAAGTCGCCCCGAGCGTGCGTGATCGCGAGCGACCCGCCGAAGGTCGTGCACCTGATCACGCGTGCACAGGGCGGGCTGCACGACTACCAGGCGTTCCTGCACGAGGCGGGGCACGCGCTGCACTACGCAGGCTGCGATCCCGATCTGCCGTACGTGTTCCGCCGGATTTCGCGCGACCACGCGCTGACCGAGATCTACTCGTACATCGTCGAGGCGATCTCGCGTGAGCCCGAGTGGCACGAGCTGTATTTCGGACTGACGCCCGAGCAGGCGCGCGAGAACGCCGAGGCGACGACGTTCCTCGAGGCGCTCCTGTACCGCCGCTACGAGGCCAAGCTGCGCTTCGAGCTCGACTTCTGGACACGGTTCGACGCCGACGGCGGCGATGCCGGCCTGTACGAGCAGCTGCTGACGGAGGCGACGGGCGTGCTCTACCGAAGCGACAACTACCTCTCCGACATGGATGCCGGCTTCTATTCGGCGGACTACCTGCGCGCCTGGATCCGCTCGGCGCAGCTGCGCCGCCACCTGGTCGACGAGATCGGCGCCGACTGGTGGCGGAGCCCGCGCACCGGCGAGCTGCTGTCCGAGCTCTTCCGTGAGGGCACAAAGCCGTCCAGCGAGGAGATCGCCGCTCGGCTCGGCTTCGATCCACTCGACACGAAGCCGCTCTTGCACGAAATCGGGGCCTGAGAGGTTCTCACAGAATGACGTTCGTCGATCCGGGTGCGATCGGCGAGTGCGAGGCAAGGACGCAGGGAGCCTCGATAGCCAAGGCTATCGGGGCGACCGAGGACACAGCATCGCGCCGCCGAGCGCGGCCGGGCGACACAACCGCTCATTCTGTGAGAGCCTCTGAGACCTCCGTCTCCCTCGTTCGAGTTTCCCCCGAACGAGGGAGACGCCGCTCGCCTCGATCCACGATGCTCAAGGGGATGGAGTCTGCGGTCCGCCGCCTGACGTTGCTCGCCCTCGCCGGGGCTTCGTATGCGATCGTCACCGTTGCGTTGGTCATCGGCGAGCGGCCGGGGCTCGGGATCGGGCACTTCTACTACGTGCCGGTCGCCCTCGTTGCCTTCGCCAGCGGGCCGGTGTTCGGCGGTGTGGCGGGTCTCTTCGCCGCCGGGCTCTCCAACTTTGCCGTGTATTTGAACCCGCACCTCCCCTCGTCCCTGCAAGGCGAGCAGATCGGGATCAGGCTCGTCACCTTCACCGCGCTCGGCGTGCTCGTCGGTTGGTTCGCCCGTGAGAACCGGAAGCTCGTCAAGGAGCTGTCGTCACTCGCGGACCGTGACTCGGTGACCGGGCTTCCGAATACGCGCGCGTTCCAGTCCGCAATCGACGGGCGCCTCGAGCGTGCTGCGCCGTTCGTCTTGCTCCTCGGTGATGTCGACGAGTTGCGGCAGTTCAACGCCGACGGGCGCGATCAAGGTGACGATGCACTGCGCCGGCTTGCCGACCGCCTCGTGCTTTCGAAGCGCCTGGATGATGACGTGGCGCGCGTCGGCGGCGACGAGTTCGCCATCTTGACCGCGCTTGGTCCCGACGACGCCAGGACGGTCACGCTTTCGATCGAGAACCAGCTCAACTTCGGCGGCGACAGCGTGACCTTCGGGTGGGCGACGTACCCGCAGGACAGCGACAACGCACTGGGGCTGTACCGGGCCGCCGACGAGCGCCTCTATGCGCGCAAGGTGGCGCGCGGCTTCCGGCGCGGGCCCGTGCCCGGGACGCTGCGCGCCCCGGGCTAGCAGTTCGGCGCCAAGCGCTTTCGCTACACTGGCCCGCGTTCACCGGGGCCCATTCGTCTAGTGGCCTAGGACACCGCCCTCTCACGGCGGCGGCACGGGTTCGAATCCCGTATGGGCCTTTTCCTACCGCTTGAATCCGCGTATCTGGCTTAGATGCGCGGGTCAGGCGCGCCCGGGTTGCCGGCAATGCTCGCCGCGTGTGTACCCCGGTGCGTATCTGGCCAATCGCCGCCCACGAGCAGCGAGCACCGGGCAGGCCAGCCCCCAAAAGGTTGGCGGCAGGTTCGTCGACGTCCTAGACTCGGGCCATGCCGTCGTTCACGTCGATCCTCTTCCGGCTCGCTCGAGCCAGCGCGACCGGGCGGGCGATACGCAAAGGCCCGAGTGCGTACGGGAAACGCCTCGTCCGTAAGCAGATCGGGCGCGCCTGGGGCCGATCAGGCATCCCACGCTGGCCGCGCTGAATTCGCCTCGATCTTCGAGGTTTTCCCCCTTGCGGTACGTCGGTGGGACGATTCATCGCCGTGCCACTGTTGGTACCGGCCACCGGAACGATCCGCCTCCGCCATCTCGTGGTTGAAGGTGTGGTGTCTGGCTCAGCGCTGGCGGTGCACGCGTGCCGGCGGCGCCCGAGCGCGATCCTAGGAGGATGGTCGCCAGTTCTTGGGGCGACGTCGGTAGGGCGTAGATCGCAGTGATCTACGACAGTGACAGCGTCGACCGCTGCTTGACGGCGATTGCGGCTGATTCGTCGTCGGTAAGCGCTGTCGGGTAGCCGGTTCTGGGCGGTTTCTGCTCGAAGGCGACGACGGGCACCGAGTAGATGTCGCCCGTGACGACGAAGCTGCTACCGAGCGGCACCTCCCAGCGCAACCGCTGACGCTTCGTCTTGCTCGTGAGGCGCACGACCGCCGCCGTGAGCGCCTCCGGCAGCGAGTTCCAGTCGTTGTCACTGATGATCGCGTACAGCTTGTCGGACGGACCGATCGCGGTGTTCGTCGCGAAGTGGATGCGGTTCTGGTGCGGCCACCAGTCGCTTCTGAGAACCCTCAGCGGAGGGGGTGGTGTCTTCGCGATCCGCCGGTCAACGTCCAGGAACTTGCGGACACCGACCCTGATCCGCACCCACGGCTCATCCGGACAGGAGCCGACCCAGTTGCCGATGAACTCGTGTCCCATCGACTGGACGCGAGTGCAGTTCCCTCGCAGATCCTCGTCGAGCGCTACCAGGAGCAGCGAGGGGCTCGCGTCCGGCCAGCGGTAGACCGGAACGACGACCGAGTCGCTCATCTGTGCGTTCCAGACGTCTTCCGTGAGGACGACGACGTGCGTGGCCTCGGCGCTCGGGATGTTCAGTTCGTAGAGCTGTCCGCGGAGCGGGTGACTCACAGAACGCCGCGGGTGGCAGCAGCGAGGTTCGCTTCGCGGATCGCGGCGGAGCGCTCCGTGTCGGCGGCGAGTTCGCGGTAGGCGGCGATCTTCTCCTCGCGCTCCTCGTCCTCGCGCAGAACGTTGTTCGCAAAGGTCACAAGCGCGTGCAGCTTCTGAGCCTGAGAAGAGTCGTCCGAGACGAGGCCAGTCCGCGGTGCGCGGGAGAGGGCCTCGTCCACGATCTCGTCGAATGGGGTGTAGACACGAGTGACGGACATGGCGGGAGCATAGCAAGGTGCGCGAAACGGTGCAAGAATTGGTGCATCCCGAGGTGCAAATATCCCAAACTCACCGCCTCGAAACCTCGCTCCAGCATGGCAACACGTCAGCGGCGCGTGCTCAGGCTCTGCTCGGCGTCGGCGAGCTTCGCGGCGGCCTGATCGGCCTCGGCGCGCTTCTCGTTCGCCTCGTCGCCGAGGATCCGGGCCGCCTCGCGAGCGTCGGCGGCGGCGCTCTCGGCAGCCTGCGCGTCGGCCGCGAGGCGCCGGGCCGCGGTGCGCAGCAGCGCCACGCGCTCGCGGGCGGCGCCGGTGACCTCGTCACCGCGGCGGCGGGGGGTGACTGCTTCGAGCGGTCCGAAGCCGACCGCCTTCAGATCCACGACCAGCCGGCCCCGTCGCAGCAAGGGGCGCACGCTCTCGTCGAAGGCTGCAGCGCGCAGCGTCTGCGCGAGCCGGTCGAGAAGCGGCGGGGTCGCTTTCGGGCCTAGCGAAGCGCGCGCCAGCGAAAGCAGAATCCGCAGCGCGTCGCGCTCGCGCGCCGACGCCTCGTCCACCTCGTCGGGGCCGGCCCCTCCGGCGAGCGCCCGTTGTTGCACACTGCGCAGCGCGTCGGCCGCGTTGAGCAGCGCGTCGACCGACGCGGGTTCGTTGCGTGCGAGCAGGTTCGCGATCCAAGCGACCGCGCTCGGCTTCTTCAGGGCGCGAACCATCGCGGCCGCCTCCGTCTGGTGCGCCTTGCGCAGGCGCACCGCAAGTTCGTTGCGCGCCTTCGTGAACTGCTCGGCGGGGAGCGCGTAGAGCTCGTCGAGCTCGCTCTCCAGGTTCGGCACCGATGCCAGCGACATGCCGAGAGCATAAGAAAGAAAAAGAAGGGGGGAGGGCTTTCGCCCTCCCCCCTTCAGGGGTCAAACCCGCTGGTGGGGTCCCGGCTAAGCGGCCTTCACAAGCGACTTCGGCGGCACGATGACCCTGAGGGTCGTCGACTGCCCACCCTTGACCTTGTAGATCGTCACGGGGTTTGCGGTCACGTCGCCGTTCGAGTTGAACGACACGTTGCCGAGGATGCTGCCCTTCAGGTTGATCTTGAAGAGCTGCTTCGCCACGTCCGCGCGAGTACCGTTCGACTGTGCGATCGCGGCCACCAGTGCTTCGGCCGCCTGAGCGGCGTACACCGAGTACGGATCCGGTGCCTTGTGGTCGGCCTTCGTGAACGCTGCGACGAACGCCTTGCCTGCGCCCTTCAGCGCTGCGTTCGGCAGGCCCGCAACCGAGACGGTCATCCCGTTCGCTGCGGTCCCTGCACCCTGGACGGTGGCCGAGACCGGGGTGAAGCCGTCAGGAGCCATGATCTTCACGCCCGGAGCGCCGGCCGCGACGTCCTTGATCAGCTTGCCACCGTTCTCGCAGATCAGACCGCCGAGGAAGACGCCCTGCGCCCCGGAAGCCTTGATCTTGACCGCAAGCGCCTCATACGAGGTCGCCTTGCCGTCCCAGGCCGTGAAGCCGACGACCTTGATGCCGAGCTTCACAGCGGCGTTCCTGAAGTTCGTCGCGACGCCGAGGCCGTAGGCCTCCTTGTCGTTCAGAATGAACACCTGCTTGACGCCGAGCGACTTCGCCAGGACCGCGTCAGCAGCGCCCTGGTAGTCGTCCGCCGCCACGACGCGGGCGTAATTGCGCTTCCCGGTCGGGTAGTACTTGCCCGGTTCGCCGGCTGACGTGCCCGGGCCGGGGTGCGTCAGGCCGACGTACGTATTCGCCGGGCTGACCATGGCAAGCGGGCCGTTGGAGGCGCGGTTGAGGATCGGGATGATGATCTCGGCGCAACCCGAGTTGAACGTGCCGATCACGCCGACCACGCTCGAGTCCTGCGCGTAGGCGTTCGCGTTCGCCGAGCACTTGCCCGAGTCCCACTTACCGGCCTGAGCGGTCGCGTCATCGCAGCTCTGGTAGGCGAGCGTGTACTTGCCTGCCGTGTAGTTGTGCTGCTTGAGGATGAACTGGATCGCCCGTGCCATCTGTGCCGTCTGTGTCCGGCCTGATCCCTCGAGGGGGAGGTCGGACGCAACCAGGTATTGACCGCTTGCGTTCTGGATCGATGAGCACGACGATGCCGGCAGCGGCGTAGCGCCGTCGCTCCGGGCAATTGCGCCGCTCACCATCGTCGCGAGGGCGACGATTGCGATCAGCGCGGACGCTCCTGCGCCCACGTAGATGCGCTTCTTCATTCGTCCTCCTGTCTGGGGGGTCAGGGGAATGTCGCAAGAGCATAAGAGACGAAGGCGTCCTGCGCCAACCCCAGCCGTCAGGTGATCGTCAGGAACTGCCCGCCAGGGCGCCGGTTAGGCTGCTGCCGACGACTCTTGCCGTGAGCTCGCTGACCCCACCCGAACGCGCCGCGCCGGCGCTCCTCGACCGCCTGCGGTCGCTGCCCGCGACCTGGGCCTGCGTGGCGCTCGGCACCGCCGCGATCGGGATCTACTACCTGCTCCCCTCGCACGCCCAGTCGGTCCTCTACGTGCTGATCGGCCTCGCCTCGGTCGGAGCGATCTCCGTCGGCACGATCCGGAATCTGCCGATCGCCGACCGGCCGGCGTGGCGCCTCTTCGCAGCGGGCCTGCTGATGGAAGTCGTCGGCGACGCGATCTACGGGGTCTACGAGCTGGAGCTCAACCGCGAGCCGCCGTTGCCGTCGATCGCGGATGTCTTCTACCTCGGCGGCTATCCGCTCCTGGCGCTCGGCATCATCCTGATCCTGCGCCGCCTGGGCGGACAGACGAGCAGGGCGGCGATCCTCGACTCGATCGTCATCTTCTGCGCCGTCCTCCTCGTCCAGTGGGTCTTCTTCATCGAGCCCTATCGGCACACGACCTTCGCGAGCGAGTCGCAGCGGATCACCGCGATGGCGTACCCGCTCGCGGACGTCCTGCTGCTCGTCGGCCTCGCCCAGCTCGTGCTCGGCCCGGGCGGCCGCACGGCCGCGTACCGCCTGCTGCTCGCGAGTATCGGGCTCTGGGTGGTCGCAGACGAGATCTACGGTCTGAACGTCAACGGCTACCAGGCCGGCAGCTGGCTCGACGCACTGTGGCTCGCCTCGTACGTGCTCTGGGCGGCAGCGGCCCTCCACTCGTCGGTTGGGCGCCTGGCGCTGCCCGAGCGGCGTCAGCTGCCGCGCCTCACGGCCGCGCGTCTGACACTGCTTGCCGCCGCGCTTCTCCTCGGCCCTTCGATCTCCCTCTTCGAGCGGCTGCACCGCGGCCGCACGCACGTGTACGTGATCGCTCCTGTGTCGGCAGCGATCGGCATGCTCGTCCTGCTGCGGCTGGCGGGGCTCGTCCGGTCGGTCGAGCGCGCCCGCCGATCCGAGCGGCTTGCGCGGCGGGAGGCCGAGCAGGCCCAGCAGCTGCTCGCCCACCAGAACGACCAGCTCGTCGAGCTCGACACGCTGAAGGACGAGTTCGTCTCGAGTGTCTCGCACGAGCTGCGCACACCGCTGACCTCGATCTCCGGCTACGTCGAGCTCCTGATCGAGGACGAGCAGAACGAGGAGAAGCGCGGCTACCTGACGATCGTCGACCGCAACGCCCAGCGGCTGCTCGGGCTCGTGTCGGATCTCCTGTTCACCGCCCGCTTGCAGGACGGCCGCCTCGAGCTCGAGCGCAGCGACGTCGACTTCGCGGAGGTCGTCCGGCACGCCGTCGAATCGGCGCGCCCTCGTGCCGAGACGTTGTCGATCGAGCTCGTGCTCGAGTCCGACGACGAGGCGGTGGTCTCGGGCGAGCCGGCGCGGCTGGGGCAGTTGCTCGACAACCTCGTCTCGAACGCGATCAAGTTCACGCCGCAGGGGGGAAGAGTGCTCGTGCGGCTGACGCGTGTTGCCGGGCTCGCACGCGTCGAGGTCTCCGACACGGGCATCGGGATCCCGGGCGAGGAGCGCGAGAAGCTGTTCGAGCGGTTCTTCCGCTCGCAGGCGGCGCTCGAGCGCCAGATCCAGGGCACCGGCCTCGGCCTGTACATCTCGAAGGCGATCGTCGACGCGCACGGGGGCCGAATCGGCGTCACGAGCAGGGAGGGGCACGGGACGACGTTCGTCGTCGAGTTGCCGGCCAACGCATGACCGACCGCCCGCTGATCCTCTGCGCCGACGACGATGAGGACATCCTCGCGCTTGTCGCCTTGCGGCTCGAGCGCGCCGGCTACGAGGTCGTGCGCGCGATCGACGGTGATGCGGCGCTCGCCGCTGCGCGCACCCGCCGGCCCGTGCTCGCCGTCCTCGACGTGATGATGCCGAGGCGCACCGGCTACGAGGTGCTCGCCGAGCTGCGCGCCGATCCCGAGTTGCGCGAGCTGAAGGTGATCCTGCTCTCCGCGCGCGTGCAGGAGTCGGACCACGACCGGGGGATCGCCGCCGGAGCCGACGCGTACCTGGCCAAGCCGTTCAAGGCGCCCGACCTGGTCGCGAAGGTCCACGAGCTGCTCGGCAGAACCATCTAGTCGCGCCGATAGCGATACCCGAACCCGCGCACCGTCTCGACGGGCGCTGCCTCGGGCGCGTCGGGCACGAGCTTGCGGCGCAGGTAGCCCACGTACAGCTTCACCTGGTCGCCGGAGACGCCGTACGGATCGCCCCAGACGAGCTCGAGCAGCTGCCCGCGCGAGAGCACCTGGTTCGGGTTCTGCACGAACGCCGACAGGAGCTTGAACTCGAGCGGCGTCAACTGCACGTCGCGTCCCTGCACGGTCACCTGGCGCTGTGCGTAGTCGATCTGGAGGAAGTCGTCGCCGTAGGCCTCGACCACCTCCGTCTTGCCTCCCGAGCGCCGGAGCAGCGCCTGGACGCGCGCGAGCAGCTCCTGCCGGCCGAACGGCTTCGCGACGTAGTCGTCGGCGCCGGCGGCGAGGCCCCGCACCTTTTCCAGCTCCTGGCTGCGAGCGGTCAGCATCAGCACCGGAACCTCCGAGAGGTCGCGGATCCGTTCGAGCGTCTGGTAGCCGTCCAGGTCCGGCATCGTCACATCGAGGATCACGAGGGCGGGGGGGTTTGCGAACAGGCGCCGCAGGCCCTCCTTGCCGTCGACCGCCTCGTCGACGGTGTAGCCACCCCGCTCCAGGAGCTCCCGGAGCAGCAGCCGAATATCGGGATCGTCGTCGATCACGAGCACCCTGTGCCGTGCGTTCATACCTCCTTCATACCACCCCGCAGCCCAATTCCTTGCGGCCGAGTCGAGTCTTGCGTCGTGGCCCGCGTGCTCATCTGTGAACCCCACGAGGACATTCGTGCTCTCCTCGAGCTCGTCGTCCACCGCCTGGGGCATCAACCGGTGCCGTATTCCGGTCGCTCCGTCGACCACATCGGCGTCGATGCGGCGGTGATCGAGCCGGGGGAGGGTGACGGTCTGCACCTCGCGCGGCGTCTGCGTGCCAAGAATGTGCCGGTGCTCTTCACGAGCATCTACCCCGCCGACGACGACATGCTCGAGCTCGGCCCGGCCGCGTATCTCGTCAAGCCGTTCCCGCTCTACGCGCTCGAGCGCGCACTCGAAACGGCGCTCGCGCAGGTCGCCGCCGCACCGCCGGTCGCCGCCCTGTAGCGCCGCAAACTGCCTGCGGCAGATCGTTGGGAGGATCGTCCCCGGGGGCAGTTTGCGGCCGGCCGAGGCCGAGCAGATCGTGTCGGTCGAGGTCTCCGACCTCTTCAGATCGGCCGCAGCGCCGTCCCACGGTGCCCCCGTCGGCTCTCAGAGTCCCACCGATGTACCGCCCGTCGGCGACGAAGACCTACGTCGCTCGTCGCGGTGACGAATCTTGACGGAGCCGGCTGAAATCACCGAGCGCAAGTTTCCGGACCGTCTCCCGCAGCAACCTGTGCTTGATGAGCGGGGTGATTGCCATTTGGAGGTATGTGTGTCATAAGGATCAAGAGGGCGAGACAGCTGCGATTTTGTGTGGGAAGGGCGCCATCAAAATGAGGGGTCATAGCGGTTCGACGGCACTCGCATTCGCATGTGTTGCGTTGCTGCTGGTGCTGCTCCCGGCGGGTGCACCTGCTGCGCTCAATCGTGTGGCCGGAGCGCCGCTCGTCGCGCAAACTCACAGCCTGCCGGCAGCCTTTTCGGCGCTGTCGTATGCCGTGCAGCTCCGCGCGACTGGCGGCACTCGACCCTACGTCTGTGTGCCCGAGGCCTTGCACGTCGGGTCGCTCCACCTGACTAGCGACTGCTGGATCACCGGGATGGCGCCCACCGTCAAATACAAGTCCGTGACGGGACCGTTCTCTTTCAAGATGAGCGATCACAGCAGTCCACCGCAGACAATCAGATTCGGCCCGTTGAACTTCACGACGCTTGTGCAAGAGCCTGCGACGGACGGCCCCTTCTTTTCGGTGCCCAACGGACTGGACGGGCTTCATGTCACTGTCGGCGAGAAGATCGACCGGTCCTATTGCAGTCCGAGGCCGCTGCCCGGCCGAGATTGTGGTGGCCCTTTCGTACACAATCAGCTGAACCCGCTAGGGGGCCACTCACTACACGGCCCGTATACCTACAGGATCAAGCAGGGGTTTCTTCCGTTCGGACTCGTGCTCCACACCAACGGACTGCTCACCGGCACCGTCAGCAAGCTGAATAGGCGTTCGCGCACGTGGTCGCTGACGATCTGCGTGTCAGACGGGAGCCCGCCGCAAGGTGGTGCCAACGCTATCCCGTGTCAGGACACCTCGATCGTTGTCGTTGTGAAGACGAAGCTCACGCCGAAGCCGAAACCGACACCGACGCCCACACCGACGCCGACCCCGACCCCGAAGCCCGTTATCGACGCGGTGACGCCGGCGACCATCACGCTCGGGTCCGCGGGAGGCTGTGCCGGCGGCAACCTAACCGCATCGATGCAGATCACCGCAGCAAGCAACGTTTCGTGGACGGTCAAGGAAGATCCAAATTCGAACTCCCCTGGTCAAGTCGTCGCTGGCTCAGGGACTGGATCAGGACCGTTTACGGTCACCATCGGCGTGGCGCCGCAGACGCCAACCTTTGACTGCACCTATACGGTTCAAATGTCCGAATCTACCCTTGTCGACGTGACGTTTAGTAATGGCACGATCCTTGGAGTCACCGTGTACTGGACCTACACGTTCGTGGAATGACGTCGGCAACATCGCGTAGGGGCTATCGACTGGTCTGAGGTTCGGGGGTCATTCCCGCACACTCGCGCAGGTGAGAGTCGCTTCCCCAGCTCCCCTTGAGTCGACGTTCTACGATTGGTCGCGTGGCCGAGTTCGTTCCGCCCGACTTTGACGTCCCGCTCGGTCTCGAGAATTCCGAGTTCGTCCTCGAGCCGCTCGGGCCTGAGCACAACGAGCTGGACTACGACGCCTGGACGTCGTCGATGGAGCACATCGCGGCGACGCCCGGGTATCCCGACGGCTCCTGGCCGCGAGAGATGACGCGGGACGAGAACCGCGCGGACCTGCAGCGCCACGCCGACGACTTCCGCACCCGGAAGGGGTTCACGTACACGGTGCTCGATCCGGCCAGCCGCGACGTGATCGGGTGCGTCTACATCTACCCGCTACGCGACAGCGACAGCGACGCCTGCGCACTCTCGTGGGTGCGGGAGAGCCACGCACACCTGGACACCCCCCTTTGGCACGCCGTGAGTGAGTGGCTCGAATCGGACTGGCCATTCGCCAGCGTGGAGTACGCGCTGCGCGCGTAGGCGTCAGCGTGCAGCTCGGCCGGGGGACATTCGTGAACTGTGAGTGTGTCGGTGTCCCGTCTGGGGCGTTTGTCAGGTTGGTGTCGGTGCTCTTCGTTTGTGACTCAGCGTAAGGATGACCCGTCACAGAGCAGCGAGGCCGGGCAGCGACGCATACGTCGCCTCGCAGATGGGTTGCTCAATCGAGGTGCGGGGCACCTATTCCGGGCTGATCAACGCCGAGAGCAACGGCGCTCGGGTCGGTCAGCGATGGCGGCGTCGCGCGCCGCCGGGCAGGTTTGAAAACGAATCATGACCCAGGTGTGACCCAGCACGAAAGAGAGGCTCTTCGGGGTCTCTCTTTGGCTCAGTTTTGGCTCTAATGCTGAGGCTGCGGGACTAGGACTCGAACCTAGACTACCGGATTCAGAGTCCGGCGTCCTACCATTAGACGATCCCGCAGCGCGGCCGCATTGTAGCCGCCCTCGAAAACGGCGACCGGTGTTACAGGTCGAGTTGGTAGAGCGGGACGAGCCGTTTCTCGGCCTCCGTGTCGATATGCGCGATCACTTCGACGTACGGCTCGAGCCCCGAGCCGCGGAGCTTCGCCTTCAGCAGGCCGTCGACCTGGAAGATGCCGGAGGAGTTGTTCATGCGGATCGAGATGCGGATCGGCTTCTCCTCGCCGTCGGAGATCTCGACCTCCTCGATCGCCGCTGCCGAGAGCGAATGGATGCCGACACGGCCTCGTTCGAACGCGATGCGCGAGCGGCCCTGCTCCATGTCGAGCGCGTCCGCGACGCGCAGGATGCCCGCCTCGAGCGTCAGCGGCTCGCCGTCGGAGCGGTGGCTGATGATCCCCTGCAGCACCTCGGAGACGACGACGGTCAGGTCGGGCTCCTCGTAGAGCCCAGCGACCAGCTGGCGGAGCTTCGGCTCGGCGAGGAAGAGGCTGAAGTCTTCGTGGCCGTGGCGGTGCACCGACATGCCGATGCAGTGCGTGAGCGCGGTCAGGGCGACGACCACCTCGGCGTCGTCGCGCGTCATGCCGTAGTCCCGGACCATGGCCGGCTCGATGCCGTGCTTCGTCAGCTGACGCAAAAGCTTCAGGGCGATGTTCGTGACGATCTGGATGTGCACCCAGGAGTGGTCGTTGATCCCCATGCGCGCGACGGCGTTGACATTGGCGACGTGCCACCAGCCCTTCACCTGGTCGTCCTGGTTCACGCGGTCGACGACCGTGCGCAGCTTCTTGTTCGCGCGCACGGGAACGCGAATCCGCATCGCCTTGACCGCCTCGGCCGGTGTCAGCCGCGTCTCCCGCTCGGCCTCGGCCGAGGCCGGAGCCGCGATCAGCTCGCGCGTCGCGGGATCGAGCTCTGTCTTGTCCTCCGGCATGCGTGACACGATACGCCTCCGGTGCTCGACGACACCCACACCGACCTCGGCGGCGCCCCGGCTGGATTCTGGCGCAGGTTCGCCGCGTCGTTCATCGACGGGATCGTCGTCAGCCTCGCCGGCGGCCTCCTCAGCATCGTCTTCGGGTATCGCGGCGGGCACGGCGCGCAGGTCTGGTTCTCGGGTGGAAACGGGCTCGGGCTCGTCGTGGCCGCGGGCTACTTCACGTTCTTCCACGGACGGACGGGCCAGACACCGGGGAACGCCGCTCTCGGCATCCGCGTCGTCGACAGTCGCGACCGGCTCGGGCGGCCGCTCGGTTACGGGCGCGCGTTCGTACGCTGGGTCGTCTCGATCCCCTCCGGCGTGGTGTTCCTGCTCGGCTACCTGTGGATGCTCTGGGACCCGCGCAAGCAGACCTGGCACGACAAGGCCGCCGGCTCGCTGCCGGTCGTCGTCGGGTATTAGGCGACGTTGACGGCCCAGTCGCCGTAGAGCGAGCGGTAGAGGCCGTGCAGCGCGAGCAGCTCGTCGTGCGTGCCCTGCTCCACCACCTTGCCGTGCTCGAGCACGACGATCAGGTCGGCGTCTCGGATCGTCGACAGACGGTGGGCGATGATGAACGCGGTGCGGCCGTGCAAGAGCCTGCGCAGCGCGCGCTCGATCTTCCGCTCGGTGCCGATGTCGACCGAGCTCGTCGCCTCGTCGAGGATCAAGATGCGCGGGTCGGCAAGCAGCGAGCGGGCGAACGCGACGAGCTGCCGCTGCCCGAGCGACAGGCGTGAGCCGCGCTCGCCGAGCTGCGTCTCGTAGCCATGCTCGAGCCGTTCGATGAACTCGTCGGCGCCCACTGCGCGCGCCGCCGCGACGATCTCCTGGAGCCCCGCCTCCGGGCGGCCGAAGGCGATGTTCTCGGCGACAGTCCCCGCGAAGAGGAAGCCTTCCTGCGGCACGATCCCGAGCTGTCCGCGGAGCGACGCCTGCGAGACGGTCCGCAGGTCGGCGCCGTCGATCGTGAGGCTGCCACCCGTCGGGTCGTAGAAGCGCGCGAGCAGCTTCGCGATCGTCGACTTGCCGGCGCCGGTGTGGCCGACGAGCGCGACCGTGGTGCCCGGAGCGACGTCGAGGTCGATCCCGTGCAGTACCTCGGGCCCCCGGCCGTACCCGAAGCGGACAGCGTGGAAGCCGATGCGTCCGTCGATCCGTCCGAGCTCGACGGCGTCGTCGGCATCGCGCACCTCCGCCTCCTCGTCGAGCAGGTCGGTGATCTTGTCGAGCGCAGCCACCGCCGAGAGGAACGTGTTGTAGAGCTGCGAGAGCTGCTGTACCGGGTCGAAGAAGTTCGTCAGGTAGCCGAGAAACGCCACCAGCGTCCCGATCGACACGTGGCCGTTGAACGCGAGCCAGCCGCCGTAACCGAGTACCACCGCGGTGGCCGCGGAGGAGAGGAAGTCGACCACCGGGAAGTACAGGCCGTTCAGGACGACGGTCTCCATGTTCGAGGCGCGGTAGCGGTTGCTGACGTGGCGGAAGTTCTCGCGCGCGGCGCCCTCGCGGGTGAACGACTGGAGCACGCGCATGCCGGCGATGTCCTCGGCGAGCGTCGCAGTCACAGCGCCGAGCGTTTCGCGCACCGAACGGTAGGCGCGCCCCGAGCGCTTCCGGAACCACGCTGTCGCGAGCGCCATCGCAGGCATCACCGTCAGCGAGGCGAGGGCGAGCCGCCAGTCGAGGAAGAAGAGGACGACAGCCGTCCCGACGAGTGTGAGCGAGTTCTGCACGAGCGAGCTGACGCCGTCGGTGACGAGCTGGTCGAGCGCCTCGACGTCGTTGGTCAGGCGGCTGATGATCACGCCGGCGCGGTTGCGCTCGTAGAAGCCGAGCGAGAGCCGTTGCAGGTGGCGGAAGAGGTGGTTGCGGAGGTCGGCGAGCATCCGCTCGCCGGTCCAGCCCGTGTAGAAGGTCTGCGCGTAGCTGAATCCGATCCCGAGCACGCCGGCGGCCACGAACGCGAGCACGAGGGTTTCGAGTGCACTCGTCGAGCCGTGGCGAACGTCGTCGACGGCGCGGCCGACGAGGTACGGCGGGGCGAGCGCGACGGCGGTCGCGCCGAGCAGTGAGACCACAGCGAGCGCCGTGCGCCCCTTGTACGGCCGCGCGAGGCGGTAGAGCGCGGTGAGACGGCGCTTCGTCTGCGCCCACGACCAGTCGTCGACCTGAGGGCGCCCGCCCCGCATCAGGTGGCCTCCCGGCTGATGCACCTTCATGCCTGGGCCACCTCCTCCGTGAACACGCGCTCGAGTTGCCCGTGCTCGTAGATCTCGCGGTAGACCTCGTTGGAGTCGATGAGGTCGTCGTGGGTGCCGCGCGCGGCCACCCGGCCGTCCTCGAGCACGACGACCTCGTCCGCGAGCGCGATCGTCGAGAGGCGGTGCGCGATGATGATCGTCGTCCGGCCCTGCATCGCCTCACGGAGACCGTCGCGGATCCTCGACTCGGTCGTCGCGTCGACCGATGCCGTTGCGTCGTCGAGGATCAAGATGCGCGGGTCGACCACGAGCGCTCGCGCGATTGCCACCCGCTGGCGTTGCCCACCCGAGAGCGTGATCCCGCGCTCGCCGATCACGGTGTCGTAGCCGTCGGGAAGCGCTTCGACGAACTCGTGCGCCTGGGCGAGCCGCGCCGCGCGCTCGACCTCCTCGTCGGTCGCGTCGGGACGGCCGAAGGCGATGTTCTCGCGGACCGTCGCCGAGAAGAGGAACGGATCCTGCGCGATCACCCCGATCTCGCGGCGGAGGGACGTCAACGCGACGGTGCGCACGTCGGCGCCGTCGATCGAGACGGTGCCCGCCTGGACGTCGTAGAAGCGGGGCACGAGCGACGCGAGCGTCGTCTTGCCGGCGCCCGTGTGGCCGATCAGCGCGACGACCTTGCCGGGCGCGAGGTCGAGATCGATGCCGTGCAGCACGGGCCGTTGCGGGTCGTAGCCGAAGGTGACGTTCTCGAACTGCACCCGTCCCGGGCCCGCCGGCAGCTCGCGCGCCTCGGGCTCGTCGCGGATCTCCTCCGGCTCGTCGATCACCTGGAAGATGCGTTCGCCGGACGCGGTCGCGCGCTGTGCCTGTCCGATCCACATGCCGAGTGCGCGCAGCGGCATCACGAGCATCGCCAGATAGAGGTTGAAGCGCACGAAGCTGCCCACCGAGAGCGTCCCGTGGGCGACCATGCGCCCGCCGAGCAGGAGGATCGCCGCTTGCGCGAGGAGCGGCAGGAAGCTCAGCATCGGCACATAGAACGCGCGCTGCCGGTTGGCCTTCACGCTGAGGCTGAACACCTCCTCGGAGCGCCGCTCGAACTTTTGCTGCTCGGCGTTCTCCTGCGCGAACGACTTGACCACGTGCACTCCGACGATGTTCTCTTCGGCGACCGTCGCCACGTCGGCCATCTTCTGTTGCACGTCGCGCAGCAGCGGGTGCGAGACGTGGCTGTAGCGGTACGCGACGGCGATCAGGAACGGCGCGATCGCGAGCGTGACCAGTGCCAGGTGCCACTGGATGAAGAACACGATGGCGCCGACGCCCAGGATCGTGAAGATGTGCTGGAAGAAGAAGATCAGCCCGTAGCCGAGGAAGAAACGCACGCTCTGCAGGTCGACCGTTGCCCGGCTCATCAACTGGCCGGTCTGATGCCGGTCGTAGAAGCCGAACGAGAGGCGGACGAGCTTCGCGTACACGGCAGTGCGCATGTCGAGCTCGACGTCGAGCGCCTGCTTGCCCGCGATCAGACGGCGTCCGCCCATCATCAGTGCCCGGGCGGCGCCCAGCGCGAGGATCGCCCCGACGAGCCACGGCAGCTCGTGGCGTCCATGGTGGGTGAGCGCATTCGCGACGGAGCCGGTCAGGTAGACGCCGCCCAGCCCCGCCGCCTGCGAGCCGACGGCGAGCACGATCGACACGGCCATCGAGAGCTTGTAGGGACGAAGGAACCCGAGCAGCCTGACGAACGTGGTGCGGTAGCGAGGCGACTGGGTCACTCGTCGAGGGTACCGGGCTTCAGGCGGGTGGCGGCGCGACGCTCACGCGGGCGCGCGCACGGCCACGAACCAACGGCCTTCGTGCAGCACCTCGCCGCCGCCCAGTTCGTCTGCGAGACCGTCACCGGTGAAGTACCGCTTGTAGACCTCCCAGGCCGAGCCGTCGTTCAGCACGCGCGGCGACAGGTGCTCGTCGACGTCGCTGTGGGCGCGGGACGCGTCGACGACCACGAGCTCGGGCGCGACCCGCGCGGCCTCGGCGAGGAAGCGCTCGCGCTCGCCGGTCTCCAGATGGCCGTAGAAGTGGCCTGTGAAGACGAGCGAAAAGCAGGCGTCCGGAAACGGCAGAGCGAAGGCGTCGCCCTGAACGAACGTCGCGTTCGGCGCCTGTCGTCGTGCGACGTCGAGCATGCGCGCGCTCTGGTCGAGACCGACGACGTCACCGCGGATGTGCCGGGTGAGAAATCCCGTACCGCACGCGACGTCGAGCGTGCGACCCCTCGGTAGTCCTGCGATCGTCTTGCAGAGCTCGTCCAGCTCCTCGTCCCAGCCGGGACGCTCCCGGTCGGCGAAGAGCCCTCGTCCGAGCCACCAGTCGTCGTACTCGGAAGCACGCGTGTCGTAGTACTCCTTCACGGCCTCATAGAGTAGTGACCGTGTTTCCGCTCGAGTCGGTGCCGAACTTCAGCGAAGGTCGCGACCAGGCGACGATCGACGCGATCGGGCAGGCGCTCGGGGCGCGTGCGCGCCTGCTCGACGTGCACACCGACGCCGACCACAACCGCTCGGTCTTCACGCTCGTCGGGTCGGAGGCGGAGCTGGTCGACGCGCTGCTCGCAGGGATCGCGGTCGCAGCCGAGCGCATCGACCTGCGTGCGCACGAGGGAGCGCATCCGCGCATCGGCGCGGCCGATGTGGTGCCGCTCGTGCCACTCCGCCCGGAGGACATGGAACGAGCGCAGGCTGCTGCGCGCACCGTCGGGAAGCGGATCGGCGCCGAGCTCGGGCTGCCGGTCTTCCTGTACGCGCCACCCGAGCGCGGGCCGGCGTTCTACCGGCGCGGCGGGCCGGAGGGGCTGCAGCGACGCATCGACGACGGAGAGCTCATACCCGACTTCGGCCCGGCGCGCCTGCACGAGCGCGCAGGCGGAGTGATCCTCGGCGCGCGCC
The DNA here is from genome assembly GCA_035534955.1 of Gaiellaceae bacterium. Taxonomy (GTDB): domain Bacteria; phylum Actinomycetota; class Thermoleophilia; order Gaiellales; family Gaiellaceae; genus PALSA-600. The sequence goes on along the minus strand of DATLQV010000046.1, from coordinate 88,519 downwards.
GGCCGCTCGTCGCGTTCAACGTCAACCTCCGCGGGGACGTGGAGGTTGCGCGTGCGATCGCAGCGGTCGTGCGCGAGCAGGGCGGCGGCTTTCCCGGCGTGCGTGCCCTCGGGCTCGCTCTGCCGAGCGCGGGGCTCGTCCAGGTGTCGATGAACATCGAGGACTGGGAGGCAGCGGCGCCGCACGCGGTCGTCGCCCGCATCGAGGCCGAGGCTTCGGCCCGCGGCGCCGAGATCGTCGGCTCGGAGCTCGTCGGCCTGATGCCCGCGGGCGCCGCCGCTGCCGCGGCGGGCGCGCTGCTCAAGCTCGACGGCTTCGACGCATCGCGCGTGCTCGAGCTCCGCCTGCTCCCCTGACTCCGCCCGCGCCGCTCTAGACTCGGCGGCATGGCCCCGACACTCGCCCTCACGGGCGACGACCTCTCGCTCGACGACGTCTGGGCAGTTGCCGTGGAAAGGCAGCCCGCGGCGCCGCTTGCGGAGACGGCGCGTGAGCGGATGCGCGCCGCGCGCGCCGTTGTCGAGGCGGTCGCGCACGGCGCCCACGAGCACACCTACGGCGTCAATACCGGCTTCGGCCGGTTCGTGTCGAAGCAGATACCGGAGGAGCTGACCGAGGAACTGCAGTTGCGGCTCCTCCGTTCGCACGCCTGCGGCGTCGGCGAGCCGTATCCCGACGCTGTCGTTCGGGCGGCGATGCTGCTGCGCGCGAACGCCCTTGCCAAAGGCAACTCGGGCGCGCGGGTCGAGACGGTCGAGCTGCTGCTCGCCTGTTTGAACCGCGGCGTACTGCCGTTTGTCCCAGCCCGTGGCTCGGTCGGCGCCTCCGGCGACCTGGCGCCGCTTGCGCATCTCGCGCTGCCGCTCGTCGGCGAGGGCCGGGCCTGGTACGACGGTGACCTCGTCGACGGCGGTGCTGCGCTCGCGCGGGCCGGCCTCGAGCCGGTTCGCCTGCTTGCCAAGGAGGGCCTGTCGCTGATCAACGGCACCCAGTTCATGGCGGCGCAGGGGTCGCTCGCGCTCGTGCGGGCACGCCGCCTCGGCCGCATCGCCGACTGCGCGTGCGCGCTGTCGCTCGAGGCGCTGCAGGGGTCGCGAAACTCGTTCATCCCGCAGGTGCACGAACTGCGTCCGCTGCGTGGGCAGGGGGCGTCGGCGCGCAACGTCATGCGCCTCCTCGACGGCTCGGCGATCATCGAATCGCACCGCTGGTGCGACAAGGTGCAGGACGCGTACTCGCTTCGGTGCGCGCCGCAGGTGCACGGCGCGTCGAGAGATCTCCTCGACTACGTCGAGTACACGGTCACGACCGAGCTGAACTCCGCGACCGACAACCCACTCGTGCTCGTCGACGACGGGATGCTCGTGTCGGCGGGCAACTTCCACGGCCAGCCGCTGGCCTTCGCACTCGATGCGCTCGCGATGGCCGTCTCGGAGTACGCGAGCATCTCCGAGCGCCGAGTCGAGCGCCTCGTCAACCCGAATCTCAGCGAAGGGCTGCCGGCGTTCCTCACCAGCGACGGCGGCCTCAATTCTGGGTTCATGATCCCGCAGTACGTGGCGGCAGCTCTCGTCTCCGAGAACAAGTCGCTCTGTCACCCGGCGTCGGTCGACTCGATCCCGACGAGCGCGGGGCAGGAGGATCATGTGTCGATGGGCAATGCGTCGGCGCTGAAGGCGTGGCAGATCGTGGCGAACTCGGAGCGCGCGCTTGCGATCGAGTTGCTCGCAGGCGCACAGGCGGTCGAGTTCCTCGCGCCGCTCGAACCAGGACGCGGTGGACGCGCGGTGCACGACTTCGTCCGCACGCTCTCGCCGCGGCTGCGCGACGACCGGTCGCTCGGGCTCGACATCGAGGCCGTCGCCGACTCGATCCGGGACGGCTCGCTCCTCGCGGCCGTCGAGGCCGATGTGGGGGAGCTCGAATGAGCCGCCAGCGACGCCTGCAGTGGGGCGAGGCGGAGCCGGCGCCGCTCGAGCATCCCTTTCGCGACTCGCTGCTCGTCTACGGCGGGCTCGCAGTCGTGATCGTGGTGATCGCGTGGGTAAGCGGCGGGCCGGTCGGGAAGGCGGCGCTGATTGCAGCCGGCTTCTTCGTCCTCGCGTCGGTGTGGAGCCTCGTGCGCTGGCGCCGCCGCCTGCGCCGGCAAGGCGAGCGGTGACGGCGGCCCCGTCGCTCGACGAAGTGGTCGAATCGCTCTGCGGCGACCTGTCGGCGATCCGTGCACCCCACGGCAACACGCTGCATGCACGGTCGTGGTCGACGGAGGCGCCGTTGCGCATGCTGCTCAACAACCTCGACGCTGATGTTGCCGAGCGCCCCGAGGACCTCGTCGTCTACGGCGGTTCCGGCCGTGCAGCGCGCTCACACGAGGCCCTGAAGGCGATCGTGCGGGCGCTCCTGACCCTGGGCGACGACGAGACGCTGCTCGTGCAGTCGGGCAAGCCGGTCGCCGTGTTTCGGACGACGACGTCATCGCCGCGGGTGCTGATCGCCAACTCACTGCTCGTCCCGAAGTGGGCGACGTGGGAGGAGTTCCGTCGCCTCGAGGCACTGGGGCTGACGATGTTCGGCCAGATGACGGCGGGATCGTGGATCTACATCGGCACGCAGGGGATCCTGCAGGGCACCTACCAGACGTTTGCAGCAGCCGGTCAGGAGCACTTCGGCTCGCCGTCGCTCTCGGGGCGCACGATCCTGACGGCCGGGCTCGGTGGGATGGGCGGTGCGCAGCCGCTCGCCGCGACGCTCGCCGGCGGCGCGATCCTCTGCGTCGAGGTCGACCCTGCGCGGATCGAACGCCGTCTCGAGACGCGCTACCTCGACGAGGCGACCGAGTCGCTCGACGACGCGCTCGCGCGGGTTCGCGCGGCTGCGGCCGACGGCCGCGCGCTCTCGGTCGGCCTGCTCGGGAATGCGGCCGACGTGGTGCCGGAGCTCGCGCGGCGGGGAGAGCACTTCGATCTCGTCACCGACCAGACCGCAGCCCACGACCCGTTGACCGGCTACGTACCGCAAGGTCTCGCGATCGCCGAGGCCGACGCGCTGCGCCTGGCGGACCCCGACGAGTATCTCCGCCGTGCGCGCGGCTCGATCGCGCTCCACGTCGAGGCGCTGCTCGAGTACGTCCGGGCCGGGAGCTATGTTTTCGATTATGGCAACAACTTGCGAGGTGAGGCCCGGGACGCAGGCGTAACGGAGGCCTTCTCATACCCGGGCTTCGTCCCGGCCTATATTCGACCGCTCTTCTGCCGCGGCATCGGGCCGTTTCGCTGGGCTGCACTGTCCGGGGACCCGGCCGACATCGCGACGATCGACGAGGCGCTGCGTCAGCTCTTTCCCGGCGACGAACTGCTCCAGCGTTGGCTCGCGCTCGCACCCGAGCGGGTTGCCTTCCAGGGCCTCCCGGCGCGGATCTGCTGGCTCGGCTACGGCGACCGCGCCAAGGCGGGGCTCGCGATCAACGACCTCGTTCGCTCGGGCAGCGTCAAGGCGCCCGTGGTGATCGGACGGGATCACCTCGACGCGGGCTCGGTGGCGTCGCCCTACCGCGAGACGGAGTCGATGCGCGACGGCTCCGACGCGATCGCCGACTGGCCGATCCTGAATGCGCTCGTCAACGTGGCAGCGGGCGCGACCTGGGTGAGCGTCCATCACGGCGGCGGCGTGGGCATCGGCAACTCGATTCACGCGGGAATGGTCGTGCTCGCTGACGGCACGGTGGAGGCCGGCGAGCGCCTCGAGCGCGTGCTGACCACCGATCCCGGGATGGGCGTCGTTCGCCACCTCGACGCCGGCTATCCCGAGGCCGAGGCAGCGGCGCGCGAGCACGGCCTCTCGACACCGATGTTCGACGCCTGACCGCGTGGCGCCGGGCCGCGCGCATCGCCTGCTCGTTCGCGACCTCGCCCAGCTGGCGACGCCGTCGGCGGGCGGGTTCCCCCGGCGCGGAGCGGCCCTCGCCGCAGTCGATGTCGTCGAGGACGCCTACGTGCTCTGCGCGGGCGACCGCATCGAGGCGTGCGGCCGCATGCGTGATCTGCGGGCGCTCGACGGAGAGGTGGCCGAGCTCGACGGGCGGGGCCTCTGCGCGGTGCCCGGGCTCGTCGACTGCCATACGCATCCCGCGTGGGGCGGCGACCGCGTCGAAGAGTTCTCGCTGCGTGCCGCCGGCGCGGGCTACGAGGAGCTGCACGCGGCCGGCGGCGGGATCGCCGCCACGGTGGCCGCAACGCGTGCACTGGGCGCCGACGGGCTCCGTGCGCGAGTCGAGCGCCACGCAGGTTGGCTGTTGCGCGACGGGACGACCACCTGGGAGGGGAAGTCGGGCTACGGGCTCGACCGCGACACCGAGCTCGAGTCGCTTGCAGCCGTCCGCGCGGCGGGTGGCTTGCCGACCTGGCTGGGAGCGCACGCGGTGCCGCCCGAGTTCGACGACGCCGACGACTACCTCGACTTCGCCCTGCGGGAGGTGCTGCCCGGCGCAGCCCGGCTGGCCGAGGCCGCGGACGTGTTCCTCGAGCGCGGGGCGTTCGACGCAGCCCAGGCCCGGCGGTACCTCGTCGCCTGCCGCGACGCTGGGCTCGCGCTGCGTCTGCACGGGGACCAGTTCACCGAGATCGGCGCCATCGGGCTCGCGTGCGAGCTCGGAGCCCGCTCCGTCGACCACCTCGAGGCGACGGGCCCCGACGGCGTGCGGGCGCTTGCGGCGAGCGAAACCGTCGGAGTGCTGCTGCCCGCCAGCGCGCTGTATCTCGACCGTCCGATGCCTCCGGCGCAGGCGCTCGTCGCCGCAGGCGCGGCGATCGCACTCGCCACCGACTTCAACCCCGGGAGCTCGTTCACGACGAGCCTGCCGCTCGTCTGCTCCCTCGCCTGCACGCAACTCCAGCTCAGCCCCCAGGAGGCGCTTGCGGCGGTCACCGTGAACGCGGCCCACGTGCTCGGCTGTGCGGGCGATCGGGGTCGCGTCGCGCCCGGCCTGCGCGCCGACCTGACGCTCCTCGATGCGCCCGATTGGCGGTACCTCGCCTACTACCTCGCGGGCGACGTCGTGGCGGCGGTCGTACGCGGCGGCGAGCTCGCGTTTCGCCGCTAACCTGGGCGTCGATGCCCACCCGGAAGCAGCGGCGGCGCCGCGACAAGGACTTCCGCCACGACGTGCGCGTATTCGAGGTCGACGCGGAGGGGAACGAGGTCCCGATCGCCGAGCTGCGGTCTCGAGCTGAGAAGCCGAAGGCCGTGCAGGCCACCAAAGGCGGGAAGAAGGGGAAGAACGCACGCGGCTCGCGCTCGCGGACGCCGCGGGTGGTTTCACCGCCGTCGTGGGAGCGCGCGTTCAAGCGCGGCGGAGCGATGGGCGGGCTGATGCTGCTCGCCTTCGTGTTCCTGTTCAAGACCCAGCCACTCGCGCAACGGCTCGCCTGGGGCATCTTCTATGCCGTGGCGTTCGTCCCGTTGACCTACTGGATCGATCGCACGGCGTATCGCAGCTATCAGCGGCGACTCGAACGCCAGCCTCAGAAGAGGTAGGGCCTCTACTCGGTGTCGCGGTAGTGGCCCACGCCGGGCCACGGAGCGAGCAGCAGAAGCACGCGGGCACCGTTCGTGCTTCGCAGCGCGTGCCGTTCGCCCGGCTCGAACCGGACGAGTGTGCCCCGACGGCCGTGGACCGACTCGCCACCCGCGCTGATCTCGACCTCGCCGTCGAGCACCGTGATCCACGTGTTCTCGGTCACCTGGTGCTCGCCGAGCGCCTGGCCCGGACCGAGGACGATCACGACCGCGCGTGCATCGTCGCCCGAGTGGAGCACGATCGGGTCGCGCGTCCCCTCGGGAGCATCGAGGTCGAGGATCTCCCAGTGCTGCACCGGGGAAAGCCTATCCGCCCCTGGATAGACTCAGGCGCTCGCATGCCGCTTGTCGTCGACAGCTTCGTTCTGAGCCCGTTCCATTCGAATTGCTACGTCGTTCGCAGTGAACCCGGGGCAGCCGAGGCCGCGGTGATCGACCCGGGCGACGATCCCGCGCCGCTGCTGCTCGAACTGGCGGGGATGGGCGCACAGACTGCCGGTGTCCTCGTCACCCACACGGACGTCGACCACATCGGTGGTGTCGCCGCGCTCGCCGACGGCACGGGCGCCGAGGTCTGGGCGCCTGTGGGCGAGGTGGAGGCCTTGCGCAGCGGGAAGACGCGCGGCGGGCTTCAGGTTCCACCGCACGATCCGGCGCACACCGTGTCGGGCGGCGACGAGATCACGGTGGCGGGCATCACCTTCGAGGTGGTCGACGTGCCGGGCCACTCCTCCGGGCACATTGCGTTCTACGCGCGCGGTGAGCTCTTCTCCGGCGACCTGCTCTTCGCCGGGTCGGTCGGCCGCGTCGACCTCGAGGGCGGCGACTGGGAGCTGCTGCTGGACTCGGTGCGCGGGCTGCTCGACCGCTTTGCGCCGGAGACGGTCGTCCATCCGGGGCACGGCCCTGCGACGACGCTCCGCCGCGAGCTCGAGTCGAACCCCTTCCTGGGCGAGCTCCGGGCCGAGCGGGCGACCTAGAGCGTGGCCGAGTCCCCGGAGAAGTTCCAGGCACCGCGGGGAACGCACGACATCCTGCCGTCCGATGCGATGTGGTGGCAGCTCGTCCGCACGATGGAAGAGGTGACGTCGCTCTATGGGTGGCGGCGCATCCAGACGCCCGGGTTCGAAGACACCGGTCTCTTCGCGCGCACAGCCGGCGCCGCATCCGACGTCGTGCACAAGGAGATGTACAGCTTCGCCGACCGCAGCGACCGGCCGCTGACGCTTCGCCCCGAGGGCACCGCGCCGATCTGCCGTGCCTACGTCGAGCACGGGATGTACCGCGAGCCGCAACCCGTGAAGGCGTACACGATCGCGCCGATGTACCGCTACGGCGCACCCGGGCGCGGCCGCTATCGCGAGCACTACCAACTCTCGGTCGAGGCGATCGGGTCGGCGGACCCGGCGATCGACGCGGAGATCATCCAGCTCTATCACGAGCTGCTGCGGCGGCTCGGCGTCACCAGGTGGGAGCTCCGCCTGAACTCGATCGGGGATGCGGCCTGCCGCCCGCAGTACGTCGAGCGGTTGAACGCGTGGCTCGACGCGCACGACGACGCGCTCGACGACGACGCGCGTCACAAGCGCGCGACGAGCCCGTTGCAGGTGTTCGACGTGAAGACGCCGTCCGTACGCGCCGCGCTCGACCAGGCGCCGCGGATCGGCGAGTCGCTCTGCGACGAGTGCCGCGCCCACTTCGCTGCGGTCTGCCGCCACCTCGACTCCTTCGGCGTGCCGTACGTCCTCGACCCGACGCTCGTGCGCGGGCTGGACTACTACTCGCGCACGACCTTCGAGTTCATCGGGCCCGATGAGAACGCGAACTCGACGATCTGCGGCGGCGGGCGCTACGACGGCCTCGTCGAGCAGATCGGTGGGCCTCCGACTCCCGGCATCGGATTCGGCGCAGGTCTCGAACGGCTGATGCTCGCGCTCGAAAACGAAGGAGTGGCTGCCGACCCGCCGGGCGTCGAGGTGTTCCTCGTTGTCGACGATCCGGCCGCACGCGAAGCGGCGCTGCTGGCACTCGCCGAGCTCCGCCGTGCAGGCGTCGCGGCCGACACCGACTATGCGGGCCGCTCCTTCAAGGGCCAGCTGACACAGGCAAGTCGTAGCGGGGCGGGGACGGTCGTGATCGTGCGCGCCGGCGAGGCGACGATCAGGCGGGGCGGGCGCGACGAGCAGCTGGTCGGTCTCGGCGACCTCGTCGCTACGCTCACGGCGTGAGCTGGCGCGATTTTTATTGCGGCGACCTTCGTCCCGCCCACATCGGCAAACGGGTCACGGTCGCCGGCTGGGCCGACACGCGCCGCGACCACGGCGGGCTCGTGTTCGTCGACCTACGCGACCACACCGGCAAGCTGCAGCTCGTCGTCAACCCGGAGCGCGCCGCGGACGCCGCGAAGGCCGCCCGCGACATCCGCAACGAGTTCGTGCTCCAGGCCGAGGGCGAGGTCGTCGCGCGCGCCTCCGAGGCCGTGAACCCGAACCTGCCGACCGGCGAAGTCGAGATCCAGGTCGACCGTCTGACCGTGCTGTCCCGCTCGACGCCGCTGCCGTTCCAGCTCGACGAGGAGAACGTCGACGAGACGCTGCGGCTCAAGTACCGCTGGCTCGACCTGCGGCGCGACAAGATGCAGCACAACTTCCGCCTTTCGCACACCGTGATCGCGGCGATCAGGCGCACGATGGACGCGCTCGGGTTCGTCGACGTGTGGACACCGAGCATGACGCGCGGCACACCCGAGGGCGCGCGTGACTTCCTCGTGCCGGTGCGGCTCCAGCCCGGCAAGTTCTTCGCGCTCGCGCAGTCACCGCAGATCTTCAAGCAGCTCTGCATGGTCGGCGGCATCGACCGCTACTACCAGATCGCCACGTGCTGGCGCGACGAGGATCTCCGGGCCGACCGGCAGTTCGAGTTTCGCCAGCTGGACTTCGAGCTGGCGTTCGCCGAGCGTGAGGACGTGCTCGACGTGATGGAGTCGGCGGTGGTGGCGTCGTTCGAGGCGCTGGGACGTGCGGCGCCGCCGCGCCCGTTCCCGCGGCTCTTGTTCGACGATGCGATGGCGCGGTTCGGCTCCGACAAGCCCGACCTGCGCTTCGGCGTCGAGATCCAGGACGCGACGGCGTTGACGCGCGAGTCGGAGTTCGGCGTCTTCAAGAACGCCGCCTCGGTGCGGTACATCGTTGCGCCGAAGGCGTTCTCGCGCGCCGAGCTCGCTCGGCTCGAGGAGCTGGCCAAGGAGTGGGGGGCGAAAGGCCTCGCCTACATCGTCGCCGACCCCGACGGCGAGGTTCGCTCGCCGATCACGAAGTTCCTCTCCGCAACCGAACTGGCCGCCTTTGCTGCCGCGCCCGGCTCGACGTTGCTGTTCGGGGCAGGCGACGAGGCGGCGGTGCTGCGCGTGCTCGGCCTGCTCCGGCTGCATGTCTCCCGCGAGCTCGGGCTGGTCGATCCGGACCTCGACACATTCCACTGGGTGCTCGACTTCCCGCTCTTCGAGCAGGACGAGGAGACCGGCGGGTGGACGTTCATGCACCACGCCTTCACCGCGCCGATGGCCGGTCACGAGCACTGGGATGAGAGCGACCCCTCGGCTGTGCGCGGGCAGCACTATGACCTCGTCTGGAACGGGACCGAGCTCGGCTCGGGCTCGATCCGGATCCACGACGTCGAGCTGCAGCAGCGGGTCTTCCGCACGATCGGCCTCACCGACGAGGAGGCGGATTCGAAGTTCGGCTACCTGCTCGAGGCCCTCGCGATGGGTGCGCCGCCCCACGGCGGCTTCGCGATGGGCATCGAGCGCTTCGTCGCGCTGATGGCGGGCGAGCCCGACATTCGGCAGGTGATCGCCTTCCCGAAGGTGTCGAGCGGCTCCGATCCGCTCACCGGGGCGCCGACGCCGATGCCTCAAGCGGTGCTGAAAGAGCTCGGCGTGCAGGCACTTCCGCAGGAAGACTCAAGCCGGGCCTGAACTACCGCCGATAGAGAAGGCATACTTACAGTTCGCCCCGATCGGAAACCCGGTCCACCATGACGACCCCTTCACCACAGCCCTCGCCACTGACCTCGCTGCCGCGCCTCGAGGACCTGCCGCAGACCCCGGAGGGCACCTTCGAGCCCGACGGCGTCCGCGAGGCATTCGACTCGTTCCGCCGTCATGCACTGCAACTGCAGGCGCAGCTGCGCGTGCTGCAGGCGGCCGGCAAGAGCTCGAGCGTCGAGGCGACCGGGCATGCGGTGCGCATGGACGCGTTGCATCTGATCCGGGCGGCGGCGGAGTTCGCGGACGTGCTCGAACGCGACGCGCAAAATGCCTCCGCCGCACAGTTCCAGCGCACCGAGACCGAGGTGTCGCACCGCCAGCGCGACCTGCAGGAGCGCGAGCGCGAGGTCGCACGCTTCCGTGAGGAGAGCGAGCGCCAGCGCAGCGAGATCATGACCCAGGCGAAGAACGAGGCGCGCGAGCTGCTCGCGAACGCGAACCGCGACGCGACCACCGAGCTGCGCGAGGCCGAGGCGAAGGGCGCCCGGCTGCTCGAGCAATCGCGCCACCAAGCAACCGAGTTGACGAACGCCGCCCGTGCCGAGGTCGAGCAGACGCTCGAGTGGGCGCGTGCTCAGGCAGGCGTGATCCTGGCCCGCGCCCAGACCGGCGCAGAGCAGCTGCTCACCGCAGCCGGGCTCGGTGCCGAAGCGCTCAGCGAGGTCTCGAACGCGATCATGAGCGCTGCCCAGGCAGCGGCCGACGCCAGTAAAGGCCGCGGCGGCGCACCGAGCCCGCCCTCGGTCGAGCCCGCTCGCATTGCGGCGGCGCCCGAGCCCGAACCCGAGGCCGAGCCCGAAACCGCAGCCGAAGCGGAGCCCGGCACGGACGACGAGCCGGCGCTTGCCGACTCGCCGCCGCCGCTGCCGCCGGTGAGTTTCCCGCCTGTCAGTGATCCGCCTGTCAGTGGCCCGCCTGTCAGTGGCCCACCCGTCAGTGGCCCGCCGACCTCGCCTTCGCCGGAGCAGGGCGAGGACGCGTCCTAGCCGAAGGAAGGCTCGATGCCCGATCGTCGCGGCTCGCGGTTCTTCCTCGAGGTGCTCTTCCTCCTCATGTTGGCCGGTGCCCTCGCGCTGGCGCAGCTCGACCCGCTCGAGATCGGGGCCGTGATGCTCGTGGGCTGGCTCGTCGTCGCCGCGCTCGAATGGGCCGCCTGGCACGGTGAGCCCCACTTCGGAAGCGGTCTGCCGCCGCGCTACTACGTGCCGGAGGTGAACCTGCCGCCGGCCCTGCCGCTCGAACAGGTCTCCGCGGGGTATCCGGCGTCGCACCACGACGAGGCGCCCACCTGGATCGCCTCCGCCGCGCTTCGTGCGGAAGTGCTGGGCGGCTGGCCGCACGCCGCGCCTGCCGCCGACCGCGCGGAGGGGCCCACGGAGGACCAGGACCCCTGGACGATCGTGGCGTTGCCCGGGGCAGCGCTCGACGAGCTCGACGACGAGCCGGAGGAGACGCTCGACGCGGTGCTCGTTCGCTCCGTCCAGAGCGTTGCCCGCTACAGCCTCGACCCGCTCGGGGAGATAGCTCCGCCGCGGCGGCGGCTGCGGCGGGGCGACACCGAGCTGGCCCCGGCGCTCGAGATTCCGGCTCGTCCCGACGGCATTCGCGCGCTCCCCGGCCGGTCGAACCGTCAGGATTAGGGAGTGAGCACCCTGAGCCGCCCCGGCCTCCGCTTTGTCGTCGAGGCCGTCGTGATCGTGCTGACCGCGGTCGCCACCGGGCTCATGCACTTCGGCGCCTGGGCGATCGCCGCTGCGGTGTTCGTTGTCTGGCTGCTCGCCGCCGTCGTCGAGTACTCGCTGTCGCACCGCCGCGGGCGTGTCGCTGCACCTGCAGCCGAGGACCGCGAAGAAGAAGCGGTGGCTCTACCCGAGCCGCGGTCACCGATCGGCGAGACGGTGCGCGTGATCGGCCGTCGGCCGGCGGCCGAACCGGAGCCCGAGCTCGTACGCGAGCCGGAACCGGAGCCGGAACCGGAGCCTGTGCCGGAACCGGAGCCTGAGCCGGAACCGGAGCCCGAACCGGAGCCGGTGCTGGTGCGCGAGCCCGAGCCCGAGCCCGAGCCCGAACCCGAGCCGGAACCCGAACCCGAACCCGAACCGGAGCCGGAGCCGGTGCGCGAACCCGAACCCGAACCCGAACGGGAGCCGGAGCCGGAGCCGGAGCCGGTGCGCGAGCCGGAGCCCGAGCCCGAGCCCGAGCCGGAACCCGAGCCCGAGCCCGAGCCGGAGCCGGAGCCGGAGCCTGTCGTCGCGCGGCGGTGGAACGTCTGGGAGATCGAGCGCGTGCTCCGCGAGCGTGGCGAGGCGGTCGGCGAGGAGAACGAGTTTCTGCTGCTCTATCTGCGCGACTACGCTGGGCCCGACGGCCTGTTGCCGCTCGACTTCGACCAGCTCGTTCGCGAGTCGTTCGGCGATCTGGTCGGCACGCTGACGGGATGAGGCCCCGCCTCGCGGTGCGGGAGGTCGCGCTTGCCGGCCTCGCGCTGCTCGCGGCCACGATCGCGCTCGCCGTCGCGGCGCAGACACGAACTCGGAACGGCGCGGCGGCGGAGCCCGTCGGCTCGTACGTCGCTCTCGCCGGCTCCAGCGGCCCGCAGGCGTTCGGGCGACATACCGCGTGCGGCGGGGTGCTCGGCCCCGACACCGAGGGGGTGGCACAGCCGACGCTCCCCTGTGGGGTGCGTCTCTTCATCACCTACCGCGGCCAGACGGTGCTGACGCAGGTGGTCGACCGCGGCCCCTACGAGCCCGGCCGGCAGTTCGATCTGACCGACGCGCTCGCCCGCCGTCTCGGCCTCCAGGGAGTGCAGCAGATCCGCTGGTCGTATGCCCGCAGCACGCGACCTGGCGGGTAGGGTTCGGCTGTGTGCTCGATCTCGTTCGTGCGCCGCGTATCCATGTAGAACCAACACCATGTGAAAGGGAGCCCGCGTCGGATCTAGGCGCCTGGCGTCGACGGTTCGTACGGCACCCACCTGGCTTGTCCAGGTTCACACGGACGCGGCACAACCGGCGAAGTCGGAGTATGCAGAGAGAGGAGCTTCGGCTCCTCTCTCTTGTACTCGGGGCTACCCTGGCCTGATGCAGGAGCTCTACGGGGACTCAGCGCGCGGCTCCGACTGGGCGGCGGTCCGGCTGCGGGTCGACCGGGGCCGCATCGTCGACGCCGATGCCCCCGGGATCGCCGCCGACCTGCGCGGAATGACCCTGCTCGAGGCGTGCGCGGTCGGGGGTGAGACGCTTCCTGCCGACGCGCTCGCAAACGCCCTCGCTCCCGCCGTGCGTGCGCCGCTCGATCCGGCGCGGGTCGCCGTGGCGATGAGCGGGGGCGTCGACAGCGCAGTCACGCTGCTCAAGGCCGGGCCGGCCGCGGTCGGGGTCACGCTCCGGCTCTGGCTCGATCCTGACGGCCCGGATGCCGAGCGCGCCTGCTGCTCGCCCAGCGCCGTCATTGCCGCACGCGAGCAGTGTCACGGGCGCGGCCTGCCGCACGTCACGCTCGACCTCCGTGAGGTGTTTCGGCGCGCCGTGGTGGCGCCGTTCGTACGCGGCTACGCCCGCGGCGAGACGCCGAATCCGTGCATTCGCTGCAACGGAGGCTTCCGCTTCGCCGAGCTCCTTGCGTTTGCGCGCCGGGTCGGTGCGCCCGTCCTGGCCACCGGCCATTACGCGCGCGTTGTCGAACGGGATGGGCAGCTGCTGCTCGCGCGTGCCGTCGACGACCAGAAAGACCAGAGCTACATGCTCGCGCGCCTGGACCCGCGTCATCTGTCGCGCATTCGCTTCCCGCTCGGAGCGCAGACCAAGACACAGACGCGCACCGAAGCCGACGCTGCGGGACTCGCAGCCGCGCGTCGCGCAGAGAGTCAGGAGGCCTGCTTTCTCGCCGGCGACGACTACCGGGAGTTTCTCGGCCGTCACGGCCTGCCATCGTCGCCCGGCACGCTCGTCGACGAAGCCGGGGTTGTGGTCGGCAAGCACGACGGCTACTGGCAGTTCACACCCGGACAGCGGCGCGGGCTCGGTGTCGCCGCCCCCGAGCCCCTCTACGCGCTGTCGACCGATGTGCGCACGAACACCGTCGTCGTCGGGCCGCGGGCAGCTCTTGCACGCACGCGCATCTCGGCGAGGGGGAGGCTGTTTGCGCCGGCAGCTCGTGTGACCGCCAAGCTCCGGTATCGCTCTCCCGGCGTTGCGGCTACGGTCGAGCGGACGCCGGGTGGGTTCACGCTTCACCTCGACGAGCCGGCGTACGGCGTCGCTCGCGGACAGGCCGCGGTGCTCTACGACGGCGATGCGGTGGTCGGTTCCGGCTTGGTCACGTCCGCCGCCGCGGGCTAGATGATCGATCGGTAATTCACCGCCGCCGCGGCTGGGGGCCTGCACACGGCGCATTGCGCCCGCCGCGCCCGCCGCCAAGGCCCACCGGCCTTGACCCCGGTCGCGTCGACCACACTGCTTGGTGCAGACCCTCCCCGCAACAACGGCAATTACCGATCAACCATCTCGACGGTTAGGCTTGACCGCAGTGGTCGTCGCCTTCACCTTCGGAGACCTCGCAGATCTCGCCCTCGCGGTGTTCCTGGTCGCGGTCGGCGTCGGGCTGGGCTGGGCATTTCTTCGGTTGGCCGCCACGTTCGACCGGCTTTCGTCGTTGATCCGCGGGGCAGAGAACGAGGTTCTGCCGGTGATCAACAAGGTCGGCGGATCGGTCGACCGCGTCAATGCGCAACTCGACAAGCTCGACACGGCAACCGACAGCGCCGTCGACGCGGTCGAGGCCGTCGACGAAGCAGTCCGTACGATCAGCTTCGCCGTCAAGCGGCCTGTGCAGAAGCTCGCCGGATTGTCCGCCGGCGTCTCGCACGGGTGGGCCTCGTTCAAGTCGCGCCGCAGCTGGCGTGACGCTGTCGCCGAGGGCAAGACCGCAGCCGCGCGGCGCGAGCGGGATCTCGCCGAAGAGCTGAAAGCGACGCATGAGTGACGAGATCACGCTCAAGCTTCCGCGACACGGCCCACTGCGAAACGACGTGAAGTAAGCGCCACGAACCGTCAACAGGGCGTCCGTACACTGTCCGCGTGGCGATGACGACGAACGAGCTGCGCGAGGCGTTTCAACGCTTCTACGAAGAGCGCGCGCACCTGCGCGTGCCCGGCCACTCGCTGATCCCGCCGGCGGAAGACGCCTCGACGCTGTTCATCATCGCGGGCATGCAGCAGTTCAAGCCGTACTTCCTGCGCACCAAGGAGCCGCCGCGTGACCGCGTCGTCAGCGTGCAGCCGTGTCTGCGCGCGGGTGGCAAGGAGACCGACCTCGACGAGGTTGGGCGCACCGACCGGCACTGCTCCTTCTTCGAGATGATGGGCAACTTCTCGTTCGGCGACTACTACAAGGACGAGGCAGTCGACTTCGCCTGGGACTGGGTGACCACCGTCCTGGAGCTCGAGCCGGAGCGTCTCTGGGCGACGGTGCACGAGGGAGATCCGGTGCTCGGTCTCGACGAGGACACGGTTGCGATCGAGGCGTGGCAACGGGTGGGTATCCCCGTCGAGCGCATCGTCCGGCTCGGCAAGGACAACTTCTGGCAGGCCGGCGAGACGGGCCCCTGCGGTCAGTGCACCGAGATCTTCTACGACCGCGGCGAGGCCTACGCCTGCGGCGATCCGAACTGCGGGCCTGGACACTGCGACCGGATCATGGAGATCTACAACCTCGTCTTCATGGCGTACGACCTGCAGCCGGGGAACGTGCTCGTGGCCCTGCCGACTCCCAACGTCGATACCGGCAACGGCCTCGAGCGGACCGCGTGTGTGCTGCAGGACGTTCGCTCGGTCTTCGACACCGACGGCTTTCGGGTGATCATGGATTGGATCGAGCGTGAGTCGGGCGTCGCCTACAACGAAAGCGACATCTCACGGCGCGCGCATCGCGTGCTCGCCGACCACGGCCGCGCGGTGAGCTTCCTGATCGCCGAAGGCATCGAGCCGTCGAACGAAGGTCGCGGCTACATCTGTCGCCGTCTCATGCGGCGCGCGATCTACCAGGCGCGACGCATCGGCCTCGAG
The DNA here is from genome assembly GCA_035534955.1 of Gaiellaceae bacterium. Taxonomy (GTDB): domain Bacteria; phylum Actinomycetota; class Thermoleophilia; order Gaiellales; family Gaiellaceae; genus PALSA-600. Next base: position 72,829 of record DATLQV010000046.1, on the reverse strand, counting down.
GGCGTACACCGCCTGCCCGCCGTCGTCGTCGAGCAGATGGGCGACGCCTACCCGATGCTGCGCGAGCACGCTGCGGACATCGAACGCATCGTGCGCGCCGAGGAGGAGCGCTTCTCCGAAACGCTCGCACGCGGCATGAAGGTGTTCGACGACATGGCGGGCAAGGAGGCGATCAGCGCGGACGACGCCTTCTCACTGGTCGCGACCTACGGCTTCCCGATCGAACTGGCGCAGGAGCTGGCCGAGGAGCGCGGCCAGGCGCTCGATCTCGACGGCTTCGCCGACCTGATGGAGCAGCACCGCGAGGTCTCCCGCGCGGGCGGCGAATCGTCGACCCAGCAGAGCGCGGCGGAGCTCGTCGGCGCCGGCCGGCGGCCGAGCGAGTTCGTCGGTTATGCGAAGACGAGCGTGCTCACCGCGGTGGTCGAAGCGGCGCCGCTCGGCGGCACGCAGCAGCTCGTAAAGCTCGAGCAGAGCCCGTTCTACGCGGCGAGCGGAGGCCAGGTCTCCGACCGGGGCACCGTGCTGGTCGACGGCGCCCGGCAGCGGCTCGACGTGGTCGACGTGCTGAAGTTCGGCGACGACCAGGTGCTCGTGCTCGAGCTCGCGGGACACGCGCCGCTCGAGCCCGGCACGCGGGTCGAGGCGAGCGTCAACTGGGGCGACCGCTTTCCAGCGCAGGCGAACCACACGGCCACCCATCTGCTGCACCAGGCATTGCGCGACGTGCTGGGCGACCACGTCAAGCAGGCCGGATCGGCGGTGCGGCCCGACAAGCTGCGCTTCGACTTCACGCACCCGGAGCCGCTGACACCCGAGCAGCGCGAACGCGTCGAGCGGATCGTCAACGAGAAGGTCTTCGAGGCGATCCCGGTGCGCACGTTCGTGACGCCGATCGAGGAGGCGCGCAAGCTCGGCGCGATGATGCTCTTCAGCGAGAAATACGGCGCCGAGGTGCGCGTGGTCGAGATCGGGGACTACTCGACCGAGCTCTGCGGCGGCACACACGTGCGCTCGACCGCCGAGATCGGTCCGTTCCTGATCCTCACCGAAGGCTCCGTCGGCTCGGGGGCGCGCCGGATCGAGGCGGTCACCGCCGGCGAGGCGTGGACGGTGCTCGAGGGCCGGTCGAAGGAGCTCGAGGCGGTGCGGGCCGAGCTCGACCTGGTGAAGCGCGAGGCCCGCAAGCCGAAGCAGACCGCGGCGGGGCCGGAGTTGCTCTGGCACGACAAGCAGGGCCGTGTGTTCGTCGCGGAGGTGAAAGGCGTGCGCGGGAGCGCGCTGCGCGACCTGTCGGACCAGGTGCGCCGGCGCGAAGGTGTCGACGCCGTCGTGCTCGCCTCGGTGGAAGACGGGAAGGTAGGGCTCGTCGTCAACCTCGCGAGCTCGCTGGCCGGGCTCGATGCGGTCGCGATCATTCGTGAGCTCGGGCCGATCATCGGCGGCGGCGGCGGCGGCCGGCCGACGCTGGCAGAAGCCGGCGGGAAGAACGTCGATGCTCTTCGGGACGCGCTCGTGGCAGGGCGCGACAAGCTCGTCGCCGCCCTGGCGTGACGAAGGTCGTTGCGCTCGACTACGGCTCGGCCCGCACCGGAGTCGCGGCATCCGACCCGACCGGCACCGTGGCGCGCCCGGTGACGATCGTCGAGCGCGCGACGACCGACGCGGGCTTCGCGAAGCTCCTGGCCGTGATCGCCGCCGAGGCTGCCGATCTCGTTGTCGTCGGGATGCCGCTGACCCTGCGCGGCGAGCACGGCGAGCAGGCGCGAGAGACACAGGCGTTCGTCGAGCGTCTGCGCGCAGCGGTCCAGATGCCGGTCGAGACCTACGACGAGCGGTTCACGTCCGTGCTCGCGGGCGGCGACGACGCGCGCGCGGCTGCGCATCTGCTGTCGACCTACCTCGACTGGCGGAGCGCACGTCGATGATGCCGATCCCAAACCGGAAGGGCCCAGCGCCCGGGGAGATCCGGCGCCGGCGGCTGATCGCACTCGCGGCGATCAGCGGAGCGCTCCTCGTCGGCGGCATCGCGATCGTGGTGGCGATCTCACATGTGCGCGGCTCGCACGCGCAAACGACAGCACCGCTCGCGCCGGAGACGTTCCGGATCGTCTTCCCCGAGGGCTTCACCCGCGCGCAGATGGCCGTCCGCGTGCAGGACGTCGCGGGAATCGCCCGGCGCAAGAGCCACAAGCCGGTGCAGCTGAACGCGAAGGGCTATCTCCTCGCATCGCGTCGCGCCTCGATCCCGTGCATCTTGCCGCATGCGCGGAGCAGCCTCGAAGGGTTCCTGTTTCCCGCGACGTACGACTTCGTCGGCACGACGACGCCGATCCAGCTCGTGCAGGCTCAACTGCAGGCGTTCTGTCAGAACTGGCAGCAGGTCAATCTCGCCTACGCCCGGTCGAAGAACCTGACGGGCTACGAGGTCGTGAAGATCGCCTCGATGGTGGAGAAGGAAGCGCTCGCGCCGGAGGAGCGGAAGCTCGTCGCAGCGGTGATCTACAACCGCCTGCATGCGCACATGCCGCTCGGCATCGATGCGACCGTCCGCTATGGGTTCCACATCCCGCCGACGCAGTCGATTCTCGAGTCGCAGCTGCAGAGCAACAACCCGTACAACTCGCGCCGGGTTGCCGGGTTGCCTCCGACACCGATCGCGAACCCGGGCCTCGCATCCCTTCAGGCTGCCGCGCATCCTGCGCACGTCGACTACCTGTATTACGTGCGCAAGCCCGACAAGGTCCACCATTTCTTCACGGCCAGCGCGACGGCATTCGCCCACTACGAATGCGCCCACGGCTACGGGTGCTGAGGGTAGAGACATGACCTCACAGGTCGCCCTGCTCGGGCATCCCGTCGCGCACTCGCTGTCGCCGCGGATGCAGAACGCGGCGTTCGCCGCGTGCGGGCTCGACTGGCAGTACACGGCGCGCGACGTCGAGGACGTCGTCGCGGCCGTTGCCGCGCTGCTCGAGCAGCGGTTCGTCGGCGCAAACGTGACGATCCCGCACAAGCAGGCGGTCGTCGCGGCCTGCGACGAGGCCGATGGAGAAGCCGTCAATACGCTCGTGTTCCGGGAGGGGCACGTGCTCGGCTTCAACACCGATCAGGAGATCCTCGCCGGAGTCGACGCGGTTCGCGCGTGCCTGATCGGAGCGGGGGGCGCGGCGCGTGCGCTCAGGCCCGCCCTGCCCGCGGACACTCGTGTCTTCACCCGCTCCGGCGAGTGGCCACCCGATGCCACCGGCTGCGACCTCGTCGTCAACGCCACGCCGATCCGCGACGAGGTCGTCGTGCAGCCGCAGGCCGGGCAGACGATCGTCGACCTGGCCTACGGGCCGGGCGAGACGGCACTCGTTGCGGCGGCGCGCGCGGCCGGCTGCGTCGTGATCGACGGCCGGGAGGCGCTCGTGCGACAGGGTGCGGCGAGCTTCCGCCTGTGGACAGGTCTCGATGCGCCCGTCGACGTGATGCGCGCGGCGGTCAGGCCCTAGTCTTTCCCGGGTGACGCTGCGCCTCTCATCCGCTGGTGAGTCACACGGGCCTGGGCTCGTGGCGATCCTGACCGGCCTGCCCGCCGGGCTCGTGCTCGACCGTGACGCGATCGACGCCGACCTGAAGCGGCGCCAGGAGGGCTACGGACGCTCGCCGCGCCAGCAGATCGAACAGGACCGGGTCGAGGTGCTCGCAGGCCTTCGGCACGGGCGGACGCTCGGGACGCCGCTGGCGCTCGTCGTCCGCAACGTCGACCACAAGAACTGGACGTGGGGAATGTCACCGTGGCTGCCGGCCGGTGAGCCGTCCGGCAAGGGGACGAAGCCGGTGACGCTGCCGCGCCCGGGCCACGCCGACCTTGCGGGGGTCCAGAAGTACGGCCACGCCGACGTTCGCGACTCGCTCGAGCGGGCTTCGGCGCGTCACACGGCGGTGCACGTCGCCGCCGGTGCGGTCGCGAAGGCGCTGCTCGCGACGATCGGCATCACCGTGTCGGGCTCGACCGTCGATGAGGAGGGGCTCCGCGCCCGGATCGACGAGGCCCGTGCCGAGCGCGACACGGTCGGCGGCGTGGTCGAGGTGCGCGCGACCGGTGTGCCGCCCGGCCTCGGCTCGTACGCAGCGAAGGAGGATCGCCTCGACGCCCGGCTCGCGTTCGCCCTGATGGGCATTCAGGCGGTGAAGGGCGTCGAGATCGGCGACGGCTTCGCGCTTGCGGGGTTGCGGGGCTCCGAGGCGCACGACGAGATCGACACCTCGAAGCGGCGCACGTCGAATCGAGCCGGCGGGATCGAAGCCGGAATCTCAAACGGCGAGGAGATCGTCGTACGGGCCGCGATGAAGCCGCTGCCGACGCTGATGAAGCCGCTCGCGTCGGTCGACCTCGCCACCGGCGAGCCGGCGAGCGCACTCGTCGAACGCTCCGACGTGGCGGCGGTCGAGGCTCTGGCGGTCGTCGCCGAGTCCGCGGTCGCGTGGGAGCTCGCCGTCGCGGCCCACGAGAAGTTCGGCGGCGACGCCGTCCAGGACTTCGTCGCCGCTCACCGCGCCTACGCCGAGCGCATCGCATGAGGCGTAGGGAATGCCGCTGAACGCGCTCGATCGCCACCTGGCGCTCGTGGGCTTCATGGGCGCCGGGAAGACGACGACGGCGAAGGCGGTTGCGGCGCGACTCGACCGGACAGCTGCCGACGCCGACCGGCTGTTCGAGGGTCGTGTTCAGCTGTCGATCGGCTCGTTCTTCGCCCAGAAGGGCGAGACGGAGTTTCGCGTCGTCGAGGCCACGATTCTCCGCGAGACCCTGAGTAACGGCCCGCCCGCGGTGATCGCGCTCGGCGGGGGCGCCGTGCAGACGCCGGAGGTCAGGCGCGCGCTTCACGATCATGCGTTCACGGTGCTCATTGACGTCGACGTCGACACCGCCTGGAGGCGCGTGCGCGGTTCCGACCGGCCGCTGGGACAAGACGAGGCGGCGTTCCGCGCGCTCTACGAGCAGCGACGACCGCTCTATCGCGATGTGGCGGACGCGGTCGTCTCCGACGAGGACGGCGTGATTCTCGCCGCCGCGGGCGTGCACCACGAGCTCGGTGCGCTCGAGCGGCTCGGCGAGCTCGTCCCCGGCGACGGTCCGGTGGCGCTCGTTGCCGACTCGACGGTGCTCGGCATCCACGGGGCCGATGCGCAAACCGCGCTCGGAGACCGGCTCGCGACCATCCACGAGTTGCCACGCGGCGAGGACGCGAAGCAGATGTCCGTCGTCGAGCGGCTCTGGTCGGAGCTGCGGCTCGACCGCGGAGGCACCGTGGTCGCGCTCGGTGGCGGCTCGCTCACCGACACCGCCGGTTTCGCCGCGGCCTGCTACCTGCGCGGCGTGCCGTGGGTCTCTGTGCCGACCACGCTCGTGGGTCAGGTCGACGCGGGGATCGGCGGGAAGACGGCGGTCGACATCGCGCAGGGCAAGAACCTCGTGGGTGCCTTCCACTGGCCCGTGCGGGTCGTGATCGACGAGGGTCTCCTCGCCACGCTGCCCGAACGCGAACGCCGCCAGGGCACGGCGGAGCGGATCAAGACCGAGTTGCTGGCGGGCTACCCGCTCGACGTGCGCGGTGCAGCCGCCTACAAGGCGGCGCTCTGCCTGCGCGACCCGCACGATCGTGGGCCCAGGCAGTGGCTGAACCTCGGTCACACCTTCGCGCACGCCCTCGAGGCCGCTTCGGACTTCGACCTTCCGCACGGCGAGGCGGTGGCGCTCGGCCTGCTCGCCGCTCTGCGCCTCAGCGGCCGCGACACCGCTCCGGTGGTCGACGCGCTCGACCCGCAACCGGTCCGGGTCGACCGTGAGCGCGCCTGGGCGGCGCTGCTGCGCGACAAGAAGCGAAGCGGCGACACGATCAATCTGGTGCTCGTCGGCGACCGGGGCCCGTATCTGGAAGCCCGGTCGCCTGACGAGGTGCGTGCCGCCCTGGATACGCTCATCGTCTGATGCAGGTCCTCGTCCTCAACGGCGTCAACCTCGACACGCTTGCCCGGCGGGATCCAGCGATCTACGGCGGCCTCAGCCTGAACGAGCTCGAGAGCCGTATCTACGGGTGGGCGCACGATCTCGACATCGCTGCGCGCTGCCGCCAGACGAACAGCGAAGGCGAGTTCATCGGGTGGATCCACGATGCGTACGACAACGTCGATGCCGTGATCGTCAACCCGGGCGCGTGGAGCCACTACAGCTACGCAATCCGTGACGCGCTGGAGCTCCTCCAGGTGCCGTTCGTCGAGGTGCACCTCTCCGACATCGACGGCCGCGAAGAATGGCGGCGTAAGAGCGTTGTCGCCGAGCTCGCGGCGCACCGCGTGATCGGCAAGGGCCCCGAGGGCTACCTCGAGGCGCTCGAGTTTCTTGCCGGGAAGGAGATCGAATGACTCGCCTTGAAGCGCTCGCAGCGCAGCTCGACGCGCCTCTGCTCATCACCGACCTGACGAACGTCGTGTACCTGACGGGCTTCGACAGTTCGAATGCGGCACTGCTCGTCGAGCCGGACGGAGCCGCGACGCTGTACACCGACTTTCGCTATGTCGAATCAGCGCGGGAAGTGCCGGGCGTCGAGGTGCAGCTGACACTCCGCGGGATCATGCGCGATGTCGGCGCGCGCCTGAAGGGCCGCGTCCAGTTCGAGGCCGACGTGCTGCCACACCTCGAGTGGGAGCGCCTGGGCGCCGGGGACGCGGAGCTCGTCCCGACGCACGGCATCGTCGCGGAGATCCGGGCGGTCAAGGACGAGGACGAGGTCGCACGGCTGCAACGCGCGGCGCGGATCGCCGACCGCGGGCTCGAGGCGTTGACCGCGGAGACGTGGATCGGCCACAGCGAGCGCGAGATCGCCTGGCGGCTGCGCGAGCTGCTGCACGCGCACGGGGCGGACGAGCTCGCCTTCGAGACCATCGTCGCTTCGGGCGAGAACGGGGCGAAGCCGCACGCGCGTCCGACCGACCGGATCATCGAGCGTGGCGCGCTCGTGACCGTCGACTGGGGCGTGCGGGTCGACGGTTACTGCAGCGACTGCACGCGCACCTTCTCGACGGGCAAGCTGCCCACCCGGCTGCGCGAGGCCTACGACGTCTGCTTCGAGGCGCAGAAGCGAGCCTGCGCGGAGATCAAGGCGGGGATGACCGGCATCGAGGCGGACGCACTCGCGCGCGAGCCGATTACCGCTGCCGGTTTTGGCGAGAACTTCGGCCACGGCCTCGGGCACGGCGTCGGCCTCCAGGTTCACGAGGCGCCGCGCCTCTCGCCCGAATCGCCGGAAACGCTCGAGGCCGGCCATTGCGTGACGATCGAGCCGGGCATCTACCTGCCCGGTCTCGGCGGCGTGCGGATCGAGGATCTCGCGATCGTTCGCAAGGACGGCGTCGACCTCTTGACGAGCTTCCCCAAGGAGCTGATCGAGGTCGGGTAGAAAAGCCGGTTCCGGCGTGAGCACACTCGCACAAGCCAGGCTCTCCTCGCCAATCCTGTTGGCGTAGGCTCGAAAAATGTGGGCCTCGGCCAAGGAGTACCTGCGCTTGAGTGTCCGTGAAGGCTTTGTCCTTCTAGGCGGCGCCGTCTTCACCGTTCTCGGCTTCATCCAGCACTACATGCCGTCCTGGGGGTGGTTCTTGCTTGCGCTCTCCTGCGCAGTGTGGATGCAGTTTCGGTCGTTCGACCGCGTCCGCCGCGAGCGGGATGCTGCGCTCCGCGACCCGAGGGAGATCGCGGAGATCAGAACGTTCCTCCAGAGCGCGACGCGAAGCGGCGAGGGCCTCATCGCTGGTCTCCAGGGCGACCTAGGGGCGGTCTATTCCCAGCACGCGAAGAGTCGCATCGAACTAGGTACACGCTCGCACCACATCGGCTTGTGGCGGGCGAACGAGGTTCGGAGTGGCCTGAGGGGTTATCTCCCAGGGCGAGTCGCCGAGTTCGACGCCCTTGGAGAATTACCACCCGAAGTGGAGTACGGCGATCCCAACCGGCTCGACAACGCTGATGAGTTCAATATGTTGATCGGGCGTCTTGTCGTTGAAGTTCGGTGGTTGGACCAGCTCTATCTCCTCACTGGCTTGAACCTTGGTGGCCGCAAGTCCGCACGGATTGACCCGTGATTGGCGCCCAGTCGCGGTCGGGTGTGAAATCCCGCACGCTGGCCCAGCCGAGTCTCCACGGCCCCGGCGCGGTCTCTGGACAACGACTGCCGAACCTGGAACGCTCTGACCCTGTGGCCGGGGCGATCGCATCGAGAACGTGTCCTTCGTGCGCACGAGCTTGGGGCGGCGGCATCGCCTGTCAGTTCTGCGACCAAGTTGAAGGACTACCCACCGGCGTTCATCTGAGTTCGCCCGCTAAGCGGTTCGGCGGCTATCTGCTGGAGGGAGTCCTCGCCATCCTTACCCTCGGCATCGGCTACGTCGTTTGGTCGCTGATCGTCTATGCGCGCGGTCAGACACCGGCGAAGCAAGTTCTCAAGATGCGTGTAGTAGCGCTGCGGCGCGGCACCCGTGCCAGCTGGGGACGCATGTTCCTGCGCGAATGGATTGCGAAACCGGTCGCGGCGATCCTCTGCGCACTCACCTTCGGCATTGCGTACTTCTGGCTGATCTGGGATAGTCGCAACCAGGAAGTTTGGGACAAGTTTGCCGGGACGATCGTGGTGAACGACCCAGACCGTCAGCTGCTCGTTGCGCCGACGCCGGGTCCGCCGCCGGTGAACGATGCGCAGGACGTCCGCAACTGGACATAGTTCATCCAGTCGCCTTCAGGAGATTCATTCCCGCACACTCGCGCAGGCGACCGGCGACGGTCGTTCTTCGAGTCGCGGCCTCTCGGTTCCCCGATTCGGGGGTTATGACCGTCGGCAGGTTGCCGATGGATGGCGTGTGGCAGGGGTCAGGCAGCACGCGTGGGTCTTCGCCCTCGTGGCGCTCAGCGCCAGCGTCGCCGCGCTCTTCCTGACCGTCTGGCGGCCGCACTACCGGCCATCGACGCAGAAGCCTCCGGCAGCGACTCTCCCCTACAGCAATGTCCAGTTCACGGCTAACGATGCAAAGCGCGCCTTCGCTGCTGTCGGTATCCGGCTCGTGCCCAGGTCGCGTGTTCCCGGCGTCGTCACCACCATTGGCTCACGCAACGACGCATTCGAAGTCGATGTGTTTGGCGATCCTGCTCGGGTGAATGCGCTCGGCGGCTCTCCTGAGATCATCGTCGACTCTCACGGCACCTACGTGCGCATTCCACGAACATGCACTTCCGGGATCCCAGACGCTGAGCGTTGGCGGGGCAACGTCCGCTTCGTCATTCGATGCGCGAACCCGGCGCACACGCAGCTGCTGCACACGGGCGTTCGCGCTCTCGCAAACCTCTAGGCCGCTGGACTTCAAGTCCTTGTTGGTGGGCGTCACATTGACCGCGCGACCGCGGTCAGACCTTCGTCGGCTCAGGGTGCATTCCGACACACTCGCGCAGCCGAGGCGGGCTCCGCTGGTGCGAAAGCAGACCATTCCGTAAGGTGGGCCGGTGGAAATCCCGGCGGATGTGCGGCGGCAGGCTTTGCATCCTTTCCAGGAGCTGCTTCTACCGGTCGGCTGGAAGCGCGTCGAGGGAGAGCACGTGCTTGTCTGCTTCCACACGTATCCGATCGCACAGGTCGTCGAGCCGAAGAACTTCGGTCCGGGGGACGTCGACGACGCGGTCGAGGAGGCGCGTGAGCTCGTCCGCGCGGAGGGCAAGGACCGTCTCGTCTGGTGGGTCGAACCCGCGTATGAGTGGCTTGGGACGGAGCTCGAGCAGCGTGGGCTCATGAACGAGGAGACACCTGGTTTCGAGACGATCGAGAACGCAATGGCGCTCGTCGAGCCTCCATCGGGCAACGTGTCCGACGGCGTTACCGTCGCCCTGGTCGAAACGCTCGACGACCTCGCAGCCTCGGATCACGTAACCGTGGAGGCGTTCGGCATGGGTTCGGAGGCGCGCGACGAGATGGAACAGGATCGGACGAAGCGCTACTCCGAATACACGACGCCTGGTAACCCGGCGCGGCAATTCATCGCCGCGCTCGACGGACGCGTCGTCGGCACGGCCGCCGCGGTCATCGGGAAGTACGGCGTTAACCTCTTCGCGGCGGGCGTTCTCCCCGAAGCGCGCGGCCGCGGCGTGTATCGCGCCTTGATTCGCGCGCGTTGGGACTTCGCGGTCGAGCGCGGAACGCCGGCGCTAACGGTGCAGGCCGGCCAGATGTCGCGGCCGGTTCTCGAGGGCGTGGGCTTCTCCTTCATCGCTGCCGCGAGGATGTACGTCAGCGATCTCGCCGTTCGCTAGCTGCGATCCGAGTGCTTCGACATCGCTCGGCGACGGCCGAAGTCGGAGTGTCTTTACGAACTCACTCGCCCACCCACCGAACGAGTTTCGGCCTGCCGCGGCCTCCCGAGGAACTCGCGAATCAGATACAGAGAGCGAATCTGGTTCGATCTTCGTTCGGGAGCATCAGTCTGAGGGCAGCTCCAGGCTCCCGAGTCCGGTACCCTCCGGCGCCGATGGCAGAGGTCGTCTCCACCAACCAGTTCCGCAACGGGATGCACATCGAGCTCGATGGGCAGACGTGGCGCATCGTCGAGTTCCAGCACGTGAAGCCGGGCAAGGGTGGCGCGTTCGTACGCACCAAGCTGAAGTCCCTCGGCTCGGGGTCGGTCGTCGACAAGACGTTCCGGGCCGGCGAGAAGTTTCCACGCGTCCGCACCGAGCAGAAGAACATGCAGTACCTCTACGACTCGGGGGACGAGGTCGTGTTCATGGACGAGGGGACGTTTGAGCAACTCTCGCTGCCGCACGCGCTGATCGAGGACGAGCTGCCGTTCATGCAACCGTCGTCGAGCGTGCAGGTGATGTTCGTCGGCGGCGACCCGTCCGGGGTCGATCTTCCCTCGTCGGTTGTCCTCGAGGTGACCGACACCGAGCCGGGAATCAAGGGCGATACCGTCTCGAACGTCACGAAGCCGGCCACCTTGGAGACCGGCGCGGTCGTCCAGGTGCCCCTCTTCGTCAACGTCGGGGACAAGATCAAGGTCGACCCCCGCGAGAAGCGCTACATCCAGCGCGCCTAGGCGCGCTAGGGTCCCAAGCCATGCCGCGCCTCGTCGACACGACGATCCGCGTCCTCAGTCAGGAGCCGCTCGCCGGCCTGATGCCGACGGCGGATCTGCTGCGCCTCGCAGAGCTCCTCGACGGGGCCGGGTTCGCCTACCTCGAAGTCTCCGGAGGAGGGGTCTTCGACAGCGCTGTACGGCGCGGCGTCGAGAGCCCGTGGGAGCGCATCCGCGCCCTGAAGGGGCGCACATCGACACCGCTTGCACTGGCGCTCCGCGGGCGCTTTCTCGTCGGCTCACGGCCGGTCGGCGGCGACTTCGCACGCCGGTTCATTGCGAGCGCGGCGCAGAGCGGGATCGACGTCTTTCGCCTGCACGACCCCCTGAACGACGTGGACAACCTGCGGGCCGCCGCCGAGGCGATCGTCGACTCCGGCGCCGAGTTCGAGGCCGGGCTCCTGTACGGGAGCGGCAGGCACGAAGCGCTCGTCGATGCGGCGAAGCGGCTGCCGGAGCTGGGCGCCGCGCGCATCCTGCTGAACGACCCGGCAGCGGTGCTCCAGCCGCACCGCGCCGGCGAGCTCGTCAGCGAGCTGCGCGAGGTGTCGGGGCTGCCGGTGGGCCTCTATGCGCAGGGCGCGAGCGGGAACGCCCTGGCGGCGGCGATCGAGGCGGCGCGTGCCGGCGCCGACGTGATCGCAACCGCCGTCTATCCGATTGCGCTGACGATGCATCGTGTTTCCGGCGAATCGGCGGCGCAGGCGCTCGCCGGGCTCGGGCTCGCCACCGGGATCGATATGGACAAGCTGTGGGCCGCCGCCGACCTCGTGGACGAGCACATCGGCGATGAGCCTGTCTCACCGGTCGCGCCCCGGATCGCCGTGCGCGCGGCGCAGCGCAAGCTCCCTGTGGGGCTCGTCGGAGCGCTCGACGCGCAGCTGCGCAGCCGCTCCGCGGGCGACCGCCTCGACGAGGTGCTGGCGGAGGTCGACAAGGTGCGCACGGAGGTCGGCTCGCCGCCGCTCGCAGCGCCGATCGGGAACATCGTCGCGTCTCAGGCGCTGCTGAATGTGCTCACCGCCAACCGGTATTCGACGATGGTCGACGAGTTGCGCAGCCTCGTCGAGGGAAAGTTCGGCCGGACCCCTGCTCCGGTCGATCCGGCGCTCGCGCGCGCGGTCGAGCTCGTCGGCGCAGGCCGAGCAGAGGAGCCGCCGGTCGAGCTCGACGACCTGCGCACCGACGCCGAGGGGCTCGCCTCGAGCGAGGAGGAGTTGCTCTTGCTTGCCCTCTTCGGCGAGGAGGCCGAGCCGCTCCTGCGCTCGATCCGCGAGCGGTCGGGTGGCGACGAGTCGCTCGGCGCGGGGGGAGTCGACCAGGCCCGGGCCGAGAAGATCCGCGAGGTCGTCCGCATCGTGCAGGAGACCGGTGTGGGCGAGATCACCATCGACGAGGGCGGGATGCGGGTGAGTGTCCGGCGCACGGCCGAGCCCACGTACGTCCAGGCGCCCGCCGGCACCGCCGATCCGGCGGCGGACAGGGACGCGCCGCCCGTCGTCCCGTTCGACCATTCGCTCGTGCGGGTCGAGAGCCCGATGGTCGGCACCTTCTACCGTTCGCCCGCGCCCGGCTCGCCGGTGTTCGTCGAGGAGGGCGAACCGGTCGCGCCGGGGCAGACCCTGTGCATCCTCGAGGCCATGAAGCTGATGAACGAGGTCAAGGCCGAGATCGAGGGCATCGTCCGGAAGATCCACGTCGGCAACGCAGAGCCCGTCGAGTACGGCCAGCTCCTGTTCGAGCTCGAGCCCGTCAACGGGCGCCTCCTGGACGCGGTCTGATGTTCTCCCGCGTGCTGGTTGCGAACCGGGGCGAGATCGCCGTCCGGGTGATCCGCGCGCTGCACGAGCTCGACATCGAGGCGGTCGCGGTCTACTCGACGGCCGACAAGGACGCGCAGCACGTGCGCATGGCCGACCAGGCAGTGTGCGTGGGCCCGCCGCCGGCCGGCGACAGCTACCTGAGCATTCCGAGCGTCGTCGCTGCGGCTGTCACGACGGACTGCCAGGCGGTGCATCCCGGCTACGGCTTCCTGGCGGAGAACCCGGCGTTCGTCGAGGCGTGCGTCGACAACGACCTCGTGTTCGTCGGACCGCCGGCGGACGTGATGGCCTCGATGGGCGACAAGATCTCGGCCAAGCAGGCGATGCGCGCCGCGGAGGTCCCGACCGTGCCCGGCACCGAGGGCTCCACGACCGTGTCCGCCGCGCGCCGCGCCGCCGAGGAGATCGGCTTCCCGATCCTGCTGAAGGCGACCGCGGGCGGGGGTGGCAAGGGCATGCGGCTCGTGCGGGAGCCCGGGGAGCTCGAGGACGCGTTCGGGATGGCGGCCGCTGAGGCCGAAGCGGCGTTCGGCGACGCGACGATGTACGTCGAAAAGGCGCTCGTGCCGGCGCGGCATGTCGAGATCCAGGTGCTCTGCGACCACTACGGGAACGTCCTGACGCTCGGCGAGCGCGAGTGCTCGATCCAGCGCCGCCACCAGAAGCTCGTCGAGGAGTCGCCGTCGGCGGCGCTCGACGCCGAGGAGCGCGAGGCGATGGAGGCGGCCGCCGAGCGCGCCTGCCGCGCGGTCGGCTACCGCAACGCCGGCACATTCGAGTTCCTGCTCGGCCCGGACGGCAGCTTCTACTTCATCGAGCTCAATGCGCGCCTCCAGGTCGAGCATCCGGTGACGGAGCTCGTCACCGGCATCGACCTGGTACGCGAGCAGCTCCGCATCGCCGCGGGCGAAGAGCTCCTCGTCACCGGCCGGGCTCCACGGCGCGGCCACGCGATCGAGATTCGCCTGAACGCCGAGGATCCCGAGCATGACTTCCGGCCCTCGCCGGGCCGCATCAGCCTGTTCGAGCCGGCGCTCGGGCCCGGCATCCGGGTCGACACGTTCGTCGAGTCCGGGACGGTGATCTCGCCGTTCTACGACTCGATGATCGCGAAGCTCGTCGTCTGGGACTCGAACCGTCCTGCGGCGATCGCTCGCGCCGAGCGCATGCTCCGCGAGACGGTCGTGGAGGGCGTTCCGACGACGCGCGACCTTGCCATCGAGGTGCTTGGGAGCGAGCCGTTTCGAAGCGGCGACTATTCCACCTCGACGCTCGAGGCTCTGCGCGCGGCAGAACGGGTATGACCATCTCCCGTCGCCAGGCACGCAGGCAGGCGCTCTTCCTGCTCTACCAGTGGGACCTCTCGGGGCAGCAGATCGGCTCGCAGTACGCAGGGGAGATCGACCCCTGGGCCCGCGAGGTTGCCGGAACGGTTGCGGAGCACGCGGTGGAGCTCGACGCGCGCATCACCTCGGCGGCCGAAGGGTGGACGGCCGACCGGCTCGGGGCCGTCGAGCGCAGCGCCCTGCGCGTCGCCGTGCACGAGCTCGAGTCGCACGACGTGCCTCCCGAGGTGGCGATCAACGAGGCGGTGGCGTTCACGAAGCGCTACGCGTCCGAGGACGGTGCGAGGCTCGTGAACGGCATCCTCGGGCGGATCCAACGAGAGGAGAGAGTATGAGGCGTGGTCATGACTGCTGACGAGTCGCTCTCGAACGCGGAGAACCTGCTTGCGCGGCTCGAGGCGGCCCGGGTGCGGCTGGACGAGACGCAGGATCCCGACCAGGCGATCGAGATCCTGCAGGAGCTCGCCGAGCTCGCCAAGGAAGTCGAGGGAGAGCTCCAGCGGGCCAAGCGCGCGGCCGAGACCGAGGCCGCCGCTCTTCCGAATCCGGATGCCGCAGCCGACTGACGAGCTGCGTGCGCTCGTCGAGGGCTACCTCGCCGGGCTCGCGCTGACACCCGAGCTCGGCACCCTCCAAGGGCCGATGCGCCACGCGCTCGGCGGCAAGCGCGTCCGGCCCGTATTGCTGCTCGCGACCGGCGACGCCGTCGGTGCGCCCCTCGAGCAGCTGCTGCCCGCGGCGGCGGCGGTGGAGCTCGTGCACTCCTTCTCGCTCGTACACGACGACCTGCCGTCGCTCGACGACGACCGCGAGCGGCGCGGGGCGCCGTCGGTCTGGGCGCAATACGGAGAGGCGGCCGCGATCCTGGCGGGCGACGCCCTGCTCGCCGAGGCGCTTCGCCTGGCGCTCACCTATCCGACGCCTGCCGTCGCGCGCGAGCTCGTCGACGCAACGCTCGCAATGATCGGCGGCCAGCAGCTCGACATCGAGGGCGGGTCGCAGCTCGAGCACCTGCACGCTCTGAAGACGGGTGCACTCCTCTCGGCCGCGGTCATGTGCGGGCTCTGGGCCGCCGAGGTGCCCGTTGCGGAACATCCCGGCTGGCGCCTGTTCGCGGGCGAGCTGGGCCTGCTCTTCCAGATCGTCGACGACCTGCTGGACGGCGACGGCTACGTGCTCGAGGTGGGGGAGGAAGCTGCCCTTCGGCTCGTGGGCGAGGCGGCCGAGCGCGCGCACACGCGGCTCGGCGCCGTCGACGGCGACACGACGGTGCTCGCCTCGATCGTCGACGAGCTGGCCGTTCGCACCGCATGACGAGGAAGCGGCTCGACGTGCTGCTGGTCGAGCGTGGCCTCGCCGAGTCGCGCGCGCAGGCGCAGGCGCTCGTGATGGCGGGCCTCGTGCCCGGCCATTCGAAGGCGGGCGAGCAGGTCGACGAGGCCGCACCGCTCGACGTGCTCGCGCCTCCGCCGTATGTCTCGCGGGCCGGGCACAAGCTCGCGAACGCGCTCGACGCATTCGGCATCGACGTCGCCGGTCTCGACGTGCTCGACGTGGGCGCCTCGACCGGGGGCTTCACCGACGTGCTGTTGCAACGTGGTGCAGCACGGGTGATCGCGCTCGACGTCGGCTACGGGCAGCTCCACTCGAAGATCCGTGACGACCAACGGGTTGTCGTGCTGGAGCGCGTGAACGCCCGCTCGCTGACCGAGCTGCCTTTCGCGCCGCAGCTTGTGACCTGCGATGTCTCGTTCATCTCGGCCCGGCTCGCTCTGCCGGCCGCGCTCGCGCTTGCGGCGCCCGGCTGGCAGGCGCTCGTTCTGGTCAAGCCGCAGTTCGAGGCGGGCCGTGCCGAGGCCCCCAAGGGTGTCGTGCGCGACCCCGCCGTGCAGCGGCGAGTCGTGCGCGAGGTCGCCGAGGCGCTCGCGGTGTGTGGGGGCGAGGCGCACGGCGTCGTAGACTCGGGGCTTCCAGGCCCGAAGGGAAACCGTGAGTTCGTCCTCCACCTCGTCCAACACGACCCCGCAGAGGTCCCAGACGCCCTCGACGGGTGGATCGCCGATGCCGTCGGTTAGGACGGCGGCGGTCGTCACGCACGGCCAGAACGGCGTGGAGGGCGCCCTGGAGCGGTTGCGCGCGCTCGCCGCCGAGCATCACGTCACCCTCGTCGACGGGAACGAGGCGGATATCGCGATCGTGCTCGGCGGCGACGGGACGATGCTGCGGGCGCTCGCCCGGTTCCTCGGCACCGGCGTCCCGGTGCTCGGCGTCAACTACGGGCGTGTCGGTTTCCTCACCGCGCTGGACGGCTCCGAGCTCGAGGACGGCCTGCGCCGGGTCTTCGCCGGCGACTACCGCACCGTCGGCCTCGCGACGGTGGAGGTGACCGTCGGTGGCGAGTCACACGTCGGCGTCAACGACGTCGTCGTCGCGGGCGGCACGCTTGGGCGCATGGTCGAGATCTGCTATTCGATCGGCGGCGAGGACCTCGGCTGCCAGCCGTGCGACGGCGTCATCTGCGCGACCCCGACCGGCTCGACGGCGTACAACCTCTCCAACGGCGGCCCGGTGCTCGTGTGGGGGCTCGATGCGATGGTGCTGACGTTCGTCGCGCCTCACACCCTGCACATCCGCCCGCTCGTCGTCCCGCGCGGCCCGGACATCGAGATCCGAAACGAGACGAAGGGCCCGGGTGCGACCGTGCTCGTCGACGGGCACGCGGTCGGCGCCCTCGCATCCGGCGAGCGCGCCGTCGTGCGAGTCGGCGCCGAGCAGAGCCTCCTTGCCACGCTGCCCGAGGTCACGTTCTTCCGCCGGTACGCCGCTACGTTCGGCCGATAGGGGAACGGCGGGCGTCCGCCCTAGGATGAAGGGATGCTCCGTGCGCTTCGGATCTCGAACCTCGTCCTCATCCGTGAGGCCGAGCTCGAGCTGCATCCCGGGCTGAATGCGATCACCGGCGAGACCGGAGCCGGCAAGACGATCCTCACGAACGCGATCGGTCTGTTGCTCGGCTCTCGCGGCGACGCGGCACTGATCGGTGCAGCGGCCGACGAGGCATACGTGGAGGCCGAGTTCGACGGCGTCGACGAGGAGGCGCTCGGCCCGCTCGCGGAGCTGCGCCCCCACGGCGAGGACGGCGTCGTGCTGGCGCGGCGGATCTTCGCCGACGGGCGGACGCGCGCGTACGCCTGGGGCCGCAGCGCGGCACGCGAGGACGTCGCCGCCGCCGCGGAGGCGTTGATCGCGATGAGCGGCCAGTTCGAGCAGCGGCGACTTGCGCGGCCCGCCTACCAGCGCGGGGTGCTCGACACGTTCGCGGGGCTGGGCACACGCACCGCCGCGCGCGCGTGGCGCGACCTCGCAAGCGCCCGTCGCGACTTCGACGAGCTGACGCGCGACGCCGCCGGCGCGCAGGCCCGAGGCGAAGAGCTGCGGCTGCTCGCAGCTGCGACCGAGGGCCTCGACCCGGCCCGCGAGGACGAGCTGAAAGCCGAGCGCGAGCGGCTCCGCCACGTCGGCGACCTGGCGGAGGGCGCCGAGACTGCAGCGGCGGCGCTTTCGCCCGAGGACGGCGAGGGGGCGACCGGCCTGATCGCCTCGGCCGAGCGGGCGGTGGCACCGCTCGAGCGCCTGGCGCCGGAGCTACAGGCGGCCGGCGACGCGCTTCGCCAGGCCGAGCTCCAGCTGCGCGAAACCGCCTCCGAGCTGCGGGCGTTTCTCGCGTCGCTCGAGGCCGAGCCGGGGCGGCTCGACCAGATCGAGGGTGAGCTGGAAGCCTTCGCCGACCTGAAACGCCGCCACCGCGCCCAGACGTTCGCCGAGCTGGTCGAGCGCGGTGAGGAGGCACGGCGTGAGCTGGCGGCCCTCGACGAAGGTCACGACCCGGTCGCTGTGGCGCAGGAGGCGCTCGCCGCCGCGCAGGCGGAGATCGACCGTGTGCACGCAGCGCTGCGCGCGGAACGGCAGGCTGCGGCCGGCCCATTCGCGGCGGCCGTCGCGGCCGAGTTGCAGGGCATCGGCCTCGGCGACGGCGAGTTCCAGGTCGTCCTCGCTGAGCGCGAGCCGGGGCCGGCAGGCGTCGACGACGTGTCGTTCCTGATCCGTCCAAACCCCGGGCTGCCGTTCGGGCCCGTGGCCGAGACGGCCTCGGGCGGCGAGCTGTCGCGCATCGCCCTCGCGATCGCGGCCGTTGCGGGCGGCGAGACGATGGTGTTCGACGAGATCGACGCGGGCATCGGCGGCACGACGGCGCATGCGGTGGCCGGGACGCTACGGCGGCTTGCCGAGCGCGCCCAGGTCGTGACGATCACCCACCTGCCTCAGATCGCGACGATCGCCGACCGGCACTTCGCGGTCGAAAAGGTGGCCGGAGACCCCACCCACACGCGCATCGCACCGCTCGACGACGCGCAGCGGCGGGACGAGGTCGAGCGCATGCTCGGCGGCGCCGACTTCCTCGCCTCGATCGATCGCGGTGCGTGAGCCGCCGGCATGACGGAGGCGGCACTCGAGCTGCTCGCCCCGCGCGAGGACGTGTGGGCGTTCCTGGCCGAGCCGTACCACCTGGCCGACTGGTGGCCCGGGATCGCCGGCGTCGACCCGGACGTGCGCGGCTTCGCGCCCGGCGCCCGCTGGAAGGTGCACGCCTCGAAGCGGAACGTCTTCGCCGGGCGCCGAAAGGTCGAAACCCTGCTCCTCATCCGCGAGATCGACCTGTACGAACGCTGGTCGTGGCACCTCCTGGAGCCGAAGACCGACACCGAGATCCGGCTGCGCGTGGTGGAGGCGGATCGGACGCTTGTCACCGTGGCGACGAGCACAGCCGTCGCCAAGGCGGCGGTCAAGCGGCTGTACGACCTCGTCCAGACCGCAGCGACCTTGTAGACCCCGTCAGGGGTGGCCGTCCTGCGTGCTCCCTACGATCCCGCAGGATGACGCTGAGCGCAGACGCAAGATCGGCCCCGCAGGCGGCGCTGCTAGGATTGAATTCCGTGAGTTGGATCACGGGCAGAGGCTGCATCGAGGTACTCCTCGGCCTCACTGCCCCCGGGAAGCGCAGCTCAGACCGGATCACCGAGCGCACGCCGCTCGCGCGTCGTGTCGAACGGGGGAGCGCGTAGGCATGGCGAAGTTCGTGTTCGTGACCGGCGGCGTCGTCTCGTCGCTCGGCAAGGGGATCACCGCCGCCTCGCTCGGCCGCCTGCTCAAGGCGCGCGGCCTGAAGGTGCAGGTGCAGAAGTTCGATCCCTACATCAACGTCGACCCGGGCACGATGAGCCCGTTCCAGCACGGTGAGGTGTTCGTCACCGAAGACGGCGCCGAGACCGACCTCGACATCGGGCACTACGAGCGGTTCATCGACGAGAACCTGTCGCGCGCCGCGAACCACACCGCCGGCGGCGTGTGGGACCGCGTGCTGCGCAAGGAGCGCAAGGGCGAGTACCTCGGCTCGACCGTGCAGGTGATCCCGCACATCACGAACGAGATCAAGGCACGCATCCGCTCGGTCGCGGATGCGAGCGACACCGACGTCGTGATCACCGAGATCGGCGGCACCGTCGGCGACATCGAATCGCAGCCGTTCCTCGAGGCGATCCGCCAGTTCCGGCGTGAGGTCGGGCCCGAGAACGTCATCTACCTCCACGTCACGCTCGTGCCGTTCATCGACACGGCCGGCGAGCTGAAGACCAAGCCGACGCAGCACTCGGTCAACGAGTTGCGCCGCATCGGTGTGCATCCCGACGTGCTCGTCTGCCGCTCGACCGAGTCGTTGCCACGCGAGATCCGCGAGAAGATCGCGCTGTTTGCCGACGTCGACGTCGACGCGGTGATCACGAATCCCGACGTCTCGGACGTGTACCTCGTGCCGCTCGCGCTCCAGGAGCAGGGACTCGACGAGCTCGTCTGCCGGAAGCTCGGCATCGACGCCCCGGCCGCCGACCTCGGCGAGTGGCTCGAGCTGACCGAGCGCATCAAGGAACGCAAGGAGTCGATCGAGATCGCCCTCGTCGGCAAGTACGTCAAGCTGCACGACGCGTACCTCTCGGTGCACGAAGCGCTCAAGCACGCCGGGATCCACACCGGCTGCCGCGTGCACGTGCGCTGGGTCGACGCCGAGGACAAGACGCTCGAGGAGACGCGGGCCGAGCTTGCGGGCGTCGACGGCGTGCTCGTGCCCGGCGGTTTCGGGTCGCGCGGCTGGGAGGGCAAGATCCTCGCCTGCCGCGTTGCGCGTGAGGACGCCATTCCGTACCTCGGTATCTGTCTCGGCATGCACGTCGCGGTGTCGGAGTTCGCACGCCACGTCTGCGGCCTCGAAGGCGCCAATTCCACGGAGATGGACCCGGAAACGCCGTTCCCGGTCATCGACCTGCTGCCCGAGCAGAAGGAGATCGAGGACCTCGGCGGCACGATGCGCCTCGGCGCGCAGGCCGTCGAGCTCGGAGTGGGAACGCGCACCCGCGACGTCTACGGCGGCGAGGCGGTGATCGCCGAGCGTCACCGTCATCGCTACGAGGTCAACAACGCCTACCGGCAGCAGCTCGTCGACCACGGTCTCGTCGTGAGCGGCACGTTCCAGGAGGGCCGGCTCGTCGAGATCGTCGAGCTGCCCGACCACCCCTGGTTCGTCGCGTCGCAGTTCCATCCAGAGTTCAAGTCGCGCCCGACCCGGCCGGCGCCGCTCTTCCGCGAGTTCGTGGCTGCATCGCTCGAGCGCGCCCGCGCCCGCGCGCAAGCCGGCGTCGAAGTCGCCTAGCTCCGCACGTCTGGCGGAAGCGACGGGAGCTGCCACGCGGGATCGGGTTGCCACGACCCCCACGGCTCGCAGAACGGCGGCTCGATGTTTTCTGCACGCCTGATTACCGCAGCGGCCTCAAAACGAACTGCCTCCGCTTCCCGGTCTTCAATCAGGCCCCACTGGATCATCGCGTCGAACTCGTCTTCGTCCTTCCACCGCCAGGCGGAGCAGTCCGGCTCGATCAGCACGTCCGCTGTCAACTAAGACCCAATCCTCACGTGCGAGGCAGGAGATCAGACGCTCCGCGCGGGTGTCCGCACGAGCGCGCTAAGTAGATCGTCGCGGTCTTCGACGACGATCACAGGACGGCGGGACCAGACCGTCCGCTGCGCCAGCAAACCCAGGAGAGGTGTCTGACACCGTTGGTGTCAGACACCAGGCGGCTCGCAGCCGGTGAACGACGCGAGTCGCTTCAGCGCCGGCCCGAGCGCGGCGGGCTTGACGCCGTGCTCCCACCAGACGCCGTTCACGCGGAGCGCATTCGCCGTCTTGTCGCGCTCGACGTCGATTCGTCCGATGATCCGTTCGCCGCGCAGGATCGGCAGGACGTAGTAGCCGTACCGGCGCTTCGCCTTGGGGACGTACATCTCGAGGCGGTAGTGGAAGCCAAAGAGCGCCTCGGCGCGGTCGCGATCGTGGATCAGCCGGTCGAACGGCGAAAGGAAGGTGATGCGGTCTCGGACCGGCTCGTCCGAGACCGCCGGGTGCGTGTGCAATCTGCCGCGCTCCAGCCAGACGCCGAGTGAGCGCCGCTTCTTCTCCTCGATCAGCCGCTCGGCCTCACGCCACGGGATCGTCTCGGTCTGCGGATACACGCGGTCGGCAACGTCCCAGAGACGTTGCTTGCCGGAGCGGCCGGCGACGGCGATCTCGCCGCGCTCCTGGAGCAGCTCGAGCATCAGCCTGACCTGGCGGGTCCCCCACCAGGCGTGCGGCTCGTACTCGGGCAACAGGTCGGCCTTGAGGTCGCGCGAGAGCAGCGGCCCGTTTCGCTCGAGCTCGCGGAGCACGTAGCGGCGGAAGCGCGCGTTCGCCTGCAGAAAGTCGCGGACCCAGGCGTTGCCGGTCGCGCTCCGCTGTTTCATACGGGCGCGGACGAGAGGCAGATCCTCGACGGGCCAGATGAACGCGTTCCACTCGAACAGCTTGCGTTCCTCCCAGATCAGCCGGTCGAGCTCGGCGACGTCGAACCGGCGGAGCCGGTTGAACAGGACGAGCTGCTGCGGCGGGGCGATCGTCGCGATCGGATCCATCTGCAGGAAGCCGAGCCGGCGCACCACCTCGAGCACGTCCTTCGCGCCGCCGTCGAGCAGCTGCGCACGTACGGCTATGCGCCGCAGGCTCACCTCAGTGGATCCCATCCGGGCCAACTGTCACATACGGCGCGCCCGCCGCCACGTAGGATCTGCTCCCGGTGCCGCCGGAGGTCCTTGATCTGTTCATGGAGCTCGCCGCCGTGTCGAGCCCGTCGGGCGAGGAGCGGGCGGTCGCAGACATCGTCATCCGCTATCTGCGCGACTGCGGGCTCGACGTCGACGAGGATGCGTGCGGCCCGGCGATCTCCTCGACGATGGGAAACCTGTACACGCGGCTCGAGCCGACCGCCGCAGGCGAGCCGCTGTTTCTGTGCGCACACCTCGACACGGTGCCACCGACTGCGGCGATCGAGCCGGTCCTGGAGGAAGGCGTCGTGCGGAACGCGGCCGGGACGATCCTTGGCGCCGACAACAAGGCAGCCGTGGCCGCGATGCTCGAGGCGACACGTCGCGTGCTGGCCGAAGGGCGCCCTCATCCCGGGATCGAGCTCGTCTTCACCCCGCGGGAAGAGGTTGGACTGATCGGCGCCGAAGCGTTCGACCACACACGCCTGCGCGCTCGGACCGGCTACGTGTACGACCAGGCGGCCCCGATCGGCGTCATCATCCTCGGCGCGCCGTACTCACAGTCGCTCGAGGTCACGTTTCACGGGCGGGCCTCGCATTCCGGCATGCAGCCCGAGGACGGCAGGTCGGCGATCGCGGCGGCCGCCCGAGCGATCTCGGAGCTGAGACTCGGCCGCGTCGACGAAGATTCGAGTGCCAATGTCGGGACGATTGCCGGCGGCACCGCGACGAACATCGTTCCCGAGTGGTGCACGTTCGTCGCAGAGGTGCGCTCACAGGACGAGCGCAGGCTCGCCGAGCTCGTGCAGGAGATGCAGGACGCGATCACCTTTGCTGCGGGCATCGCGGAGTGCGATGTCGAGACGAAGACGCGCAAGAGCTACCGCGGCTATCGCTTTGCGAGGTCGGACCGCGCCGTCACGCTCGCCGCGACGGCGCTTGCCCGCTGCGGCCACGAGGTGACGTACGAGTTGTCGGGCGGCGCGGCCGACGCGAACATCTTCAACGAGCGCGGCCTCGAATGCGTGAACCTCGCCAACGGCATGACCGACATCCACACATCCGCCGAGCACATCTCGGTCGTCGATCTCGAAGCGATGGTCGAGGTGACGCTGGCGCTCGTCGACGCCGCCCTCGCGCCGGGGCGGTAGGCTTCCGCCGCCATGAGGATAGGAGTTGCAAGAGAGATCAAGCAGGACGAGTACCGGGTGGCGCTCACGCCGGCCGGGGCGCTCGAGCTGATCCGAAGCGGCCACGAGGTCGCGATCGAAACGGGTGCCGGCATGGGCAGCTCGTTCCCCGACGACGCGTACGGCCGGGTTGGCGCCGAGGTTGTTTCGGTCGACGACGTCTGGCAGCGCTCGGACCTGGTGCTGAAGGTGAAGGAGCCGATCGCACCGGAGTATGCGCGGCTGCGTGAAGGGCTGATCCTGTTCACGTACCTGCACATCGCCGCCGACGAGCCGCTGACGCGGGCGCTGATCGACTCGGGCATCGCCGCGGTCGCCTACGAGACGGTCGAGGTCGGACGGTCGCTGCCGCTCCTGGCGCCGATGTCGGAGGTCGCCGGCAGGCTCGCGCCGCAGGCCGGCGCGTACTTCCTCGAGAAGCCGGTCGGCGGGCGCGGTCTTTTGCTCGGTGGGGTGCCGGGCGTGAGCCCCGGCCGGGTCGTGATCGTGGGCGGGGGTGTCGTCGGTTACAACGCGGCCGTGATCGCGCTCGGGCTCGGCGCGCAGGTGACCATCCTCGAGCGGTCGATCGACCGGATGCGCCACCTCGAGGAGGTGCTGTCGGGGCGGGTCTCGCTGCTCATGAGCTCGAGCCTCCAGGTCGCGGCGTCCGTCGAGGAGGCCGATCTGGTGATCGGCGCCGTGCTGATCCCGGGTGCCGTCGCGCCCAAGCTCGTCACTGCCGAGATGATCGCCAGCATGAAGGAGGGCGCCGTGGTGGTCGACGTCGCGATCGACCAGGGGGGCTGCTTCGAGACCTCGCACGCCACGACGCATGCCGACCCGGTGTACGTCGTCGACGGTGTGACCCACTATTGCGTCGCAAACATGCCCGGGGCCGTGCCGGTTACGTCGACGAAGGCGCTGACCAACGCGACGCTCCCCTACGTCGAGGCGATCGCCAACCTCGGCCTCGCCGCGGCGGTCGCGCGCGATCCGGCTCTTGCCATGGGCGTGAACGTCATCCAGGGCAAGCTGACCTACGAGGCCGTCGCCGCGGCGCATGGCCTCGACTACACGCCGCTTGACGACGCGCTACCGCTCGCGGCGGTCTAGCCGGCCGCGTCGGCTTTGGCTTTTTTCTTGCTGGGTGACGGGCTGACCTGCACCACGAGCCAGGTGATGCCGGCCGACAGCGCGATCATGCACGCGATGAAGACGACGATTCCCAGCAGGCCGAGCACGTTTTCCACGGAAGTAGGATAGCTGGCATGTCGCCGCGCGCCTGCGTCATCGTGCTGGACGCCGTCGGGGCGGGTGCCCTGCCCGATGCGGCGGAATTCGGCGACGAGGGCGCGAACACCCTGGGGAATGTCGCTCGAGCGGTCGGCGGGCTCGATCTGCCGACGCTCGAGGCGCTCGGATTCGGAAACATCGAGCCGCTCGAGGGCTGCGCACCGCAGCCGGGCGCGCCGGCGGTCGCAGGGCGGCTCGTCGAGCGCTCCAAGGGCAAGGACACGACCACCGGGCACTGGGAGCTGATGGGGGTCGTGACGCCGCAGGCGCTGCCGACCTATCCGTTCGGCTTCCCGGACGACGTGATCGACCCGTTCATGAACCAGACGGGCCGGAGCGTGCTCGGCAACAGGCCGGCGAGCGGGACCGAGATCATCCAGGAGCTCGGCGAGGAGCACCAGCGGACCGGGAAATGGATCGTCTACACGAGCGCCGACTCCGTGTTCCAGATCGCCGCCCATGAGGAGACGGTGCCGCTGGAGGAGCTGTACGCCGCCTGCCGGATCGCGCGCGAGATCCTCACCGGCAAGCACGCGGTCGGCCGAGTGATCGCGCGGCCATTCGTCGGGGCGCCCGGCTCATACGAGCGCACGCCGAACCGCCACGACTTTTCGCTCGAGCCGCGGCGGCCCAACTATCTGTCAACTGTCCGCGACGCCGGTCACAAGGTCTACGGCGTCGGCAAGATCGGCGACATCTTCGCCCACCAGGACATCGACGAGGAGTTCCCGACCAAGTCGAACGTCGAGGGGATCCAGAAGACCGAGGAGCTGCTGCGCTCGGTCGACGACGGGCTCATCTTCACGAACCTCGTCGAGACCGACTCGCTGTGGGGGCATCGGAACGACCCGGTGAACTTCCACCGCTGCCTGCAGGACTTCGACCGGCGGCTACCTGACCTGCTCGACGCCCTGCGTCCCGACGACCTCCTGATCATCACATCCGACCACGGCTGCGACCCGACCACGCCGTCGACCGACCATTCGCGTGAGCACGCGTTGCTGCTCGCCTACGTGGAGGGTCGCAACGCCGCGGGTCGTATCCACGAGGACGGGGAGTTCGCCGACGTCGGCGCCACGATCAACACGTGGCTCGGTGGGCGCACGCCGGGCAAGGCAATGCCCGGAACGACGATCGTCGAGCGACCTTGACCGAACGCCCGGACGACTTCCGCCTCGACAACCCGATGCTCGTTCGCTGGGAGTTTGCGAGCGAGGAGCGCCTGACCACGCGGAACGCGATCTATCGCAAGCTGATCGAGGGGTTGAACGCCGAGGAGGTGCTGTTCGACGCCGTTGCGGAAGTCTCGCCTCAGCACGTTCTCGACGTCGGCTGCGGCGCCGGTGAGATGGCCGAGCGGATCGGCCGAGAGCTCGGCTCCGAGGTGATCGCTCTCGACTTCTCCCAGCGGATGGTCGATCTGACACGGGCGCGCGGCGTCGAGGCGGTGCTGGGCGACGTTCAGGCCCTGCCGTTCGAGGACGGGCGGTTCGACTGCGTCGCGGCGGGCTGGCTGCTCTATCACGTTGCCGACCGCGACCGTGCGATCGCGGAATGCGCGCGCGTGTTGCGGCCCGGGGGACGGTTCGTCACCGCCACCCTCGCCGACGAGAATCTGGCGGACCTCTGGGAGTACCTCGGGGTGCCGAGCGAGCGCACGCTCACCTTCTCGACGGCGAACGGCGCGCAGCAGGTCGCGCGGCATTTCGCGCACGTCGAGGTGATCGAGGCGGAGGGCGCCTTTGTCTTCACGAGCCCGGAAGAGATGCGCAAGTTCGTCGCCTCCGACATGACCCGCGCGCATGCCGCTCCGAACGTCCCGCAGTTCACGGAGCCCGTGCGGGTGCGCAGCCACCACACGGTCTTCGTGGCGGAGAAGGCTGCTTGAGCCGACTCGACGACCCGGCCTGCGTCGCGGCGCAGTACGCGGACGAGTCGAATCTGCGCGCCCGCCAGGCGCTCTACGAGGAGGTTTCCGGTCCCGATCCCCGCGAGGTGCTCTGGCGCACGATCGCCGAGTGGGGGCCCAAACAGGTGCTCGAAGTCGGCGGTGGTCCCGGCGAGCTGGCGGAGCGGATGCAGAAGGAGCTCGGTGCGGCGGTTGCCTTTGTCGACGTCTCGGAGCGGATGGTCGAGCTCGCACGAACGCGCGGGATCGACGCTGCTGTCGGCGATGTCCAGGAACTGCCGTTCGCCGACGCGAGCTTCGACACCGTCGTCGCCGCGTGGATGCTCTACCACGTGCCCGACCTTCAGCGCGGGCTTGCCGAGATCGCACGCGTCCTACGTCCCGGCGGCGCGCTGATCGCGGTCACGAACTCGGTTCGCCACCTCTCTGAGCTCTGGGAGCTTGTCGCGTACCCGACGGCCGGCTTCGCGGACACGTTCACTCGCGAGAA
The DNA here is from genome assembly GCA_035534955.1 of Gaiellaceae bacterium. Lineage (GTDB taxonomy): Bacteria > Actinomycetota > Thermoleophilia > Gaiellales > Gaiellaceae > PALSA-600. The sequence goes on along the minus strand of DATLQV010000046.1, from coordinate 45,452 downwards.
CGGTGCCGAGCGTCTCGCGCCCCACTTCAGGGTCGTGGAGCGGCACGACATGGAGGTCGCCGTCACTGTCCGCGCCCGTGCGAAGCTCGTTGCCTACCAGCAGTCGCTCCAGGTTCCCTCGCATCCGGTGCCCGGCGGCGTCACGTTCCCATTCGTCACGTACAGCCGCCCCTCGATCTTCTTCGCGACGACATGATCCGGCCGGCCGAGCTGATCAAGCGCAAGCGCGACGGCGAGGAGTTGCCCGACGACGAGCTCGCCGAGCTCGTGCTCGCGTACGCGCGCGGCGAGGTGCCCGACTATCAGATGGCCGCGTTCTGCATGGCTGTCTTCTTTCGCGGGCTCTCGGCGCGCGAGACGTATGTGCTCACCGACGCGATGATCCGAAGCGGCGAGACGCTCGACCTCGGCGCCCGGCTCGGCCGCAAGGTGGTCGACAAGCACTCGACCGGCGGGGTCGGCGACAAGGTCTCGCTTGCCGTCGGGCCGATCGTCGCCGCGTGCGGCGTGCCGTTCGGGAAGATGAGCGGCCGCGGTCTCGGCCACACCGGTGGGACGCTCGACAAGCTCGAGTCGATCCCCGGCTTCCGCACCGAGCTTTCCCTCGACGAGTTCGTCACCCAGGTGCGCGACGTCGGCGTCGCGATCATCGGGCAGACCGGCGACCTCGTGCCCGCCGACAAGCTGCTCTACGCGCTCCGTGATGTCACGGCGACCGTCGACCAGCTGTCGCTGATCGCCGCGTCGATCATGTCCAAGAAGCTCGCGGGCGGCGCCCAGGCGATCGTGCTGGACGTGAAAGTCGGCGACGGCGCGTTCATGAGGTCGCTCGAGACTGCGCGGGAGCTGGCCGAGATGATGACCTCGCTCGGCCGCCGGGCCGGCCGGAAGGTCGTCTGTGTGCTCACCGACATGGACCAGCCGCTCGGTGCAGCCGTCGGCAATGCGCTCGAGGTGCGGGAGGCGCTTGATGTCGTGCGGGGGATCGGCCCGCCCGACGTCACCGAGCTCGTGCTCGACGCGTGCGGCAAGCTGCTCGCGCTCTCCGACCTCGGCATCGACGAGACCGAAGGACGCCGCCGGGCGGGGGCCGCGGTCGCCGAGGGGAGCGCCGAGCGGGTCTGGCGGCGCTGGCTCGAGGCGCAGGGGGGAAACTCCGACGAATCCGCGCTTCCTGTCGCACCGCTGCAGGTCGACGTGACCGCACCTCGGAGCGGCTACGTGGCCGCGCTCGGGGCGACCCGGATCGGGAATGCCGCCGTCCATCTCGGCGCCGGGCGCCGCACCAAGGAGGACGATGTCGACCACGCCGTCGGCATCGTCTGCCGGGCGAAGCGTGGCGATCGGGTGGAAGTGGGGGAGGTGCTCGCCGTCGTGCACGCCCGCACCGAGACGCAGGCCGCTGAGGCGGTGCGCGACGTGCTGGCGGCCTACGAGCTGGCCGACGGACCTCCCGCGAAGCGCCCGGTGCTGCTCGAGACCGTCGGCTAGACGCTTCAAGGGGTGCAAGTTGCGCCCCCTCCCGGACCTGCGCCGAAGCGCGACAGACACGATCCTGGTTCCGGCTGCGCCGGCAACCAGGATCGATCATCCCTCGCGGATCACGTGCACGGGATTCGGAGTGTTACCGTCTCCCTTCGCCGGGTACCGTGGCGGCGTGCCCGAGCTGCCCGAGGTCGAGACCGTTCGCCGCCGGCTTGCGCCGCTGCTCGAGGGGCGCCGCTTCGAGCAGGTCGAGATCTCGGACGCGCGCCTGACGCGCCCGTTCGACCCGGTCGGGTTGGCGCGGGAGCTCGAGGGCGAGCGGGTGGCAGTCGTCGACCGCCGCGGCAAGTATCTGATCGTCCGGTTCGAGAGTGGTCGTGCGCTCCTGATTCACCTTCGGATGACGGGGTCGCTGCACCACGGCGTTCGAGGGGCGCTGCCGGCCGATTCTCATCGCCGAGCCGTTGTCAGGTTAGACGACGGCTCGGACGTTGCCTACCGCGACGTGCGCCGCTTCGGGACGTGGCTGCTGCTCGAGCAGGCGCAGGTCGAGCCCTACGTGGACGCGCGGGTGGGGAGCGAGCCGCTCGAGCGTTCCTACACGGCACGGCAACTCGGAGCCGAGCTCGCCGGGCGGCGCGCCCCGGCGAAGGCTGCGATCCTCGACCAGCGAACGGTCGCCGGCGTCGGGAACATCTATGCCGACGAGGCGCTCTGGCGGGCGCGCATCCATCCGCTGACGCCCGCAGGGGCGCTCGACCCGGACGAGGTGCGCGCACTGCACCGCGGCATCCGGCAGGCGCTTCGGGCGGGGCTGCGACGCCAGGGCTCGACCCTGCGCGACTACCGGTTGCCGGACGGCGAGGAGGGCGGCGCCCAGTTCGAGTTCAAGGTCTACGGCCGCGGCGGCGATCCGTGTGACCGCTGCGGCACGCCCATCGACAAGATTCGCGTCGCAGGCCGGGGCACGTGGTACTGCCCGCGCTGCCAGCGCTACGGTGCGCTCAGGCCGTCGAGCTTCCCGGCACGGTCGAGCCGCCAGAGCTCGGTGTAGCCGCCGATCGGCTCGTCGTCGATCAGGATCTGAGGCACGGTCCAGCCGCCCGTCAGCCCGTGCAGCGTCGCCCGGAAGTTCGGGTCGTCGTCGAGGTTGATCTCCTCATAGGCGAGACCGCGGCCGTCGAGCAGCGTCTTGGCGCGCACGCAGTAGCCGCACCAGCGAGTCGTGTACATCTGAATCCGGGCCATGGCGAGTTACAACGCAGAAAGACGCGCCGGGATTCCCCGCAACGGGCTCTACACTGGCTCGAATGGCCAGCCGGACCTACAAGAGCGAGGCGATCGTCCTGCGCTCGATCCGCTTCTCGGAGGCCGACCGGATCCTGCACCTGTATTCGGCCGAGCGCGGCCGGATCGGCGCGATCGCGAAGGGCATTCGCAAGACCAAGTCGCGGTTCGGGGCGCGGCTCGAGCCGCTCTCGCACGTGGAGCTGATGTTGCACGAGGGATCCGGGGAACTGCAGACGATCACCGGCGTGGAGCTCATCCGGTCGCATCACGCGACGCGTGAGGACAACTACCGCCTGAACGTGGGACTGATCGGTGCGGAGGCGATGCTGCGCCTCTTCGGTGAGCCCGAGGCGAACGAGCGGGCGTTCGGCGCACTCGCGCGGTTCCTCGACCTGCTCGACGAGGTGCCGCCGGCGGAGACACGGCCGGCTGTCGACCCGCTCGCGCTCTCGTTCCAGCTCAAGCTGCTCTGGCTCGCCGGGTACCTGCCGCATCTCAGAAACTGTGTGGAGTGCGGCTCAGAGGGAACGCTTGTCGCGTTCTCGCCCCGGGCCGGAGGCGCCGTGTGCAGCGAGCACGCGGCGAATGCGTTGCAGCTCGCGCCCGAAGGAATCAGCGGCATCGAGCGGCTCCTCTCGACGCCACTCGCGGAGGCGGCGGCGGCCGGCCTTTCGGAGCGCGCCCGTCGCGACGCGCTGACGGTGGTCACCTCGTCGTACGAGGAGCACGGCGGCTTCCGGCTGAGGACGCTGTCGGCATGAGCCGTAGGCTTGACGGAGGCTCACAGGTAGCGGAGGCTCCGGCTTCGCCGAAGCCGGCGCTGGGATTCATAGGGCAGCCGAAGGTTGCCCTATGAACGTCGTCGACCGTGTGCTCGACGACCTGATCGTAGGCGAGCGCCTGATCGGATGAGGCGGGCGCTCGGCGACGGCCTGGAACTGGACGACGACAAGGCGCGGATCGACCGCGTCGAGGTGCATCGATTCCTCTCGGTCGAGTCGTACTGGGGCACGGGGCGGCCACGCGAGACGCAGGACAGGCTGATCGACGAGGCCTCGCGCGTCGTCGGCCTCTACGACGGCGACCGCCAGATCGGCTTCTGCCGCGCGTTTACGGACGGCCTTGCGATCGCATACCTGGCCGACGTCTACGTGCTTGCCGACTATCGCGGGCGCGGCCTGGGCGAGGAGCTCGTGCGCGAGATGATCGACCGCGGCCCGTATGCGGACGTCAAGTGGCTGCTCCACACAACCGACATGCACACGCTCTACCGAAAGCTCGGGTTCGACGAGCCGGGCTACAAGGTGATGGAGAGGCGCTCGACCAGGAACGCGAGCGAGAGCGGGTAGCGCCAGGTGAGGCCGCGGTGGCCGCCGGAGAAGAGCTCGAAGCGCAGCACGTCCTGTGGGAGCCCCGCGGCGATGAACGCGCGGCGTAGCGCGAGCGCTCCGAGGTCGAGGAAATACTCGTCGGCGTCACCCGCGTCGAGCCAGAGGCCGCGCAGCGCACGGACCGCGTCCGGGTGCCGGGCGGCAAGCCGGGCCGGATCGTGGGCGAGCCACCGGTCCCAGACATCGGGGACGAGCATCGCGGTCTCCGGGTCGAATGGCAGCTCTCCGTCCGAGAACGCGAGGGCGCACACCGCAAGCTCGTTGAGGAGGGCGTCCCCCTGCGAGTGGAAGCCCTGAAAGGTGCGGAGGAACTCCGCGAGGGAGCCACCGTGGTGCTCGCACAGCTCGCGTGCGGCAGCGGCGAAGCCGTGCGCGTTCGTCACCTCGAAGAGCGCGTCGGGGGCGTGGGCGGCGGCGGCCGAGAAGAGATCGGGACGTTCGAGCGCCGTGACGAGGGCGCCGTAGCCTCCGGACGACTTCCCCTGCAGGCCGCGGTGTGCCGCATCGGGGATCGTCGGGAAGCGCCCATCGACGAAGGGGACGACCTCCTCGCGCAGGTAGGTGCCGTAACGGCCGATCCCGTGCGAGTCGATCCACTGCGAACCGCCGACCGACGTCCAGCTGTCGACGAGCACGACGACTGCATCCGGTGCGAGCGCCGCGATCTCCTCCGGGTAAGAGCGCGCGAACGGCTCGACGTTGAACCACGACTGCGCCGAGCGCATGTGCGCGTGCAGGACGTAGACCGCCGGGTAGCGCCGTCCCTCTTCGTCAGGCACCCAGACCCAGAGGTCGCGCTCAGACGGGTCGCCGAGCGGGTTCCCGCGCAGGGCGTCGGAGGCGATCGTGTGCTTGCTGAAGCCCACTACAGCCGCGGGTGCCAGGGCTGCTCGAGCTTGTCCAGCAAGAGGCGTCTTGCCCCGTCGAGCGGGATGCGCTCCTGCTGGAGCGTGTCGCGGTCGCGCAGCGTGATCGTGCCGTCGGCAAGGGTCTGCTCGTCGATCGTCAGCGCCCACGGCGTGCCGATCTCGTCCTGGCGGCGGTAGCGTTTTCCGATCGCCGCCGCGTCGTCGTACTCCGCCGACATCGAGCGGCGAAGCTCCTCGTAGAGCGGGCGAGCCCGCTCGACCAGCGCGGTGTCCTTGCCGACGAGCGGCAGCACGGCGACCTTCACCGGCGCGATGCGCGGGTGTAGCCGCAGCAGTGTGCGGGGGCGCTCGGCGACCACTTCCTCGTCGTAGGCGTCGCAGAGGAACGTGAGGAACGCGCGGCCGACGCCGAGGGCAGGCTCGATCACGTAGGGGACGTAGCGCTCCTCGTGCCCGATCCACTCGAGCGTGGTTCCCGACGCCTCGGAGTGCTGGCGCAGGTCGTAGTCGCCGCGGTTCGCAACGCCCTCGAGCTCCTGCCAGCCGATCGGGAAGAGGTACTCGATGTCCGAGGTCGCGCTCGAATAGTGCGACAACTCGTCGGCCTCGTGTGCGCGCACACGCAGGTGCGAGGGGCGGACACCCAACCCCGTGTGCCAGTTGACGCGCTGCTCGATCCAGTAGCGGTGCCACTCGTCGGCGTCGGCCGGCGGCACGAAGAACTCCATCTCCATCTGCTCGAACTCACGGACGCGGAAGAGGAAGTTGCCCGGCGTGATCTCGTTGCGGAAGCTCTTGCCGATCTGGGCGATCCCGAACGGCGGCTTGACGCGCAGCGACGAGGTGACGTTCTTGAAGTTGACGAAGATGCCCTGCGCCGTCTCGGGCCGCAGGTAGGCAACGCTCGCGTCGTCGCGGAGAGCCCCGACGTGCGTCTCGAACATCAGGTTGAAGTGGCGCGGCTCGGTGAGGTCGCACTCCGAGTGCTCGCCCGGATGCTTCGACGGCTTCTTGCCGCAGGCGCTGGTGCCGATGTGATCGGCACGGAAGCGGAGCTTGCAGGTGCGGCAGTCGACCATCGGGTCGGAGAAACCCTCGACGTGGCCCGAGGCAACCCAGACCTGCGGGTTGAGGATCACCGCCGAGTCGAGCGCGACCATGTCGTCGCGCTCCTGGATCATCGAGCGCTGCCACTCGGACTTGATGTTCTGCGCAAGCAGCACCCCGTAGTGGCCGAAGTCGAACGACGAGCCGAGGCCGCCGTAGATGTCGGAGGTGGGGAAGACGAAGCCGCGCCGCCGGCAGAGCGAGGCGACCTTCTCGATCGTCGCGGCGCCTTCGAAGTGCTCCAGCTCGTCCATGGCCATGGCCCTGAACGTACCTACTCGTCCGATTCGCCGTCCCAGTACGGGACGTGCTCGATCCGTCCGATCACACCCAGGCCCCGCCAGGAGATCTTGTTCGACCGTGGGTAGAAGCACATGTCGTTCGGCCGCCGCGTTCCGTAGACCAGCATCGTGCAGCCGCCGGCTCCCGCGCGGAACCAGTGCGAAACGCCGGTGCCGGGCGGTCGCGCGACGACGTGTCCCGCGCGCAGGTCGTGCTCCTCGCGCGTCGCGCCGCGCTCCTCACGGAGCGGCGACGGCCAGAGGTGCAGCGTCGCGTTGCCCTCGAGGATCACGAAGATCTCCTCCTCCTCGGAGTGGCAGTGGGGCACGGCGCCCGTCTTGCCCGGCGTCAGGCGCTCCCAGTGGAGGCCGGCCAGCACGGAACGCTCGTGCGTCGCGAGCGGTGCGGTCACCGCCTGGTCTCCGTGGTGTTCGAGCTCGACCTCGCCGGCGTTGACGATGTTCGCCGGACGCGGCGCGGGGTCGCCGTAGGCGAGCGGCGGCTCGAGCGCCTCGACGTCCCACGGGTCGTCGTCGCGGCCTTGCACCCACGGCCACCCGATCCGGATCGCGCGCGAGCGCGGCAACCAGCCGATCTCGGTCGGGTGCCGCGTCCCGTAGACGAGGTAGTCGAGCCCGTCGGGGCCCGCGATGAACGTGTGCTCATGCTCGTCGGCGCGATGGATGACACAGTCGCCTGGCCGCACGTCGTGCACCTCGCCGTCCTGCCAGGCGAGGCCCGAGCCGCCGAGCACGTAGAAGAGCTCCTCGGAGGCGCCGTGCGAGTGCGGCGGCGTCGGCAGCTTCCCGGGCGCGACACGCACGCGGTTCAGACCGACACCGACCGTGCCGGCCGCCGTGCCGAGCCGCTGCCACTCGGCGTCCAGCTCGCCCTTTGCGCGCTGCTGGCGCTCGACGTCGTCCCAGTGTGCGATCCCCACGGAGGGAGCCTAGATGGTCGCGAGAAAGCGCTCGACCTCGGCGGTCGTGCGCAGACGAACGACCGGGAACCGCGCGAGCTCCTGCGGGTACCGGCGGCGACGACGGAAGTGCGAGCGCAGGGCGAAGACGACGAGCGATTCGCGGCCCCAGACCGCCGACGAGAGCGTCTCGCGGTTGCCGTTCCAGAGCTGCTCGCGGCCGCGGATGCGCCGCACGGTGCGCCGGACGAGGCGCGGCAGCCAGACGCGGATCGGCAGATCGAGCCAGACGACGAGGTCGGCGCCGTCGAGCACGAGGTCGCCGAGCTTGCCGCGGTAGGCCCCGTCGATCACCCAGCAGGCCGAGGCGAGCACCGGCTCGACCAGCGCGCGCAGCTCGCCGTCGGGAATCTCGACCCAACCCGGCCCGTGGACGAGCGCGTCCAGCTCGACGAACGGCACGTCGATTCGCTCGGCGAGCTCGCGTGCGAGCGTCGTCTTGCCGTTTCCGCTCGCACTGGCGATCACCGCGATCTTCCGCACGCCTGCCAGCCTAGGGCTTGGTTGGGGCGAGCCCGGCACCGAACCTGATTGCCGGCGAAGCCGGAACCACCTGGTTTCGCCTGCGGCGAGAGCCAGGTTCAGCCTGGGCCTGGCGTTGAGTTCTTACCGTCCCCCCGAAGCTTGTTCGGGCCGTCTCCCCGGCGGTTGGTTGGATCAGGGCGTCTGAGCGGGGGCGGGCGGCTTGCGTCCGAAGCCGTACTTGACGATCAGGTTTTGGTCGTGCTGTCTGATCAGCGCGGTTACGAACCGGTAGGCGGCACGCGGGTGTGGCGCGTCTTTGACAACGGCGACTTCGTAGACGACGGTGGGTTGCGCCGATGGGCGAAGTGCGATCGCGAGCACCGTCCCGCGCACCGGCCGCACGTCTGTGACATAGACGAAGCCAGCGTCGGCCTCACCGAGGGCGACTTTCGCGACGACTGACTTCACGTCGACTTCTTCGCTGACGACGTTCTTCATGACCGCGGCGGTAATGCCCAGGTTCTTCAGCACTGTCTGTGTATAGGAGCCAACCGGGACGGCGGGGTTGCCGATGACGATCTTCAGGTTTGGCTTGGTCAGATCGCTGACGGTGTGGATACCGGCCGGGTTGGACTTTGGCACGATCACAACCAGCGAGTTCGTCGCAAACGGAATCGGCTTCTGGACGAGGCCCTGCTTGTAGAGCAGTTCGGGGTACTTGGGGCTCGCAGCCGCGAACACATCTACTCTCGCGCCTTGCTGGATCTGGAAGGCAAGTTGGTCCGAGCCCGCAAACGAATAGTTGGGCTGGCTGTTGATCGCCGGGAAGGCCTCCGTCAGAGACGCGGCCGCGAAGACCGCCAAGCGGCCGCTATCTGTCACCTTGGCCAGCGAGGCCGCAGGGAGGCAAAGCAGGACGCTCACGATCGCGACGAGTGCAGAGATTCTGGGCAGCACGGGCACCTCAAGTATCGGCTCGCTTACTGCCCGTCAAGCCCTGCCTATGCACGTACTATGTAATGAGCGCCGGATTTCGCTGCGTTACATAGGCATCGCCAGCGAGCCCACACGAGCAAACTGGGCTGCGCCAGTCCTCACGCTCGAGCTCTCCTGGTGCAGGAACAGCCCGTTAAGGTGGGCGCGTGAATCCTGTCGAGCTGCACATGATCTCGGACTCGACCGGCGAAACGGCACAGCGGCTCGTGCAGGCGCTCGAGGCACAGTTTCCCGATCAGGAGTTCGTCGAGATCCGTCACCCGCGCGTCGAATCTGTCTCCGACCTGCAGCTCGCGGTCGAGCGGATGAAGGGGCGTCCGGCGGTCGTCATCTACACGCTCGTCGGGCCGGAGCTGCGCGACTCGATGCGCACCCTCTGCCGCAGCGCCAAGCTCCACTACTGCGATCTCCTGGGCCATCCGATCGACGCGGTCACCCGGGTCTCGGGGCAGGCGGCCCGGATGACGCCGGGGGCGAGGCCGCCGCTGAACGACGCGTACTTCCGCCGCATGTCGGCGATCGAGTTCGCGGTGAAGTACGACGACGGGGTCCCGGCCGGGCTTGCCGAGGCGGACATCGTGCTCGTCGGCGTGTCGCGTACGTCGAAGACGCCGCTTTCGATCTACCTCGGCTACCTCGGCTACAAGACTGCGAACGTGCCGCTCGTGAAGGGCATCGAGCCGCCACCGGACATCTTCTCGATCGACCAGACCAAGGTCGTCGGGTTGACGATCGATGCGCAGCGGCTGTCGGAGATCCGCGGCGAGCGGATGCGCTGGATGAAGGGCGACAGCAAATACGCGAGCCTGGTCGAGATCTACGAGGAGCTCGACTACGCCGAGCAGGTGCACCGGCGGCTCGGCTGCCCGGTGCTCGAGGTGAGCGAGCTCTCGATCGAGGAGATCTCGCACCGCATCATCCGTGCGATCGAGCGGCGGCGCGCCGAAGTGCAGGTCACGTGAAGCCCAAACCGCCCGTCCCGTTCTGGCGCTGGGCCGTCTGGTATTCGGCGCTCGTCCTCGCCCTGATCCTCTTCTACGGCCTGTTCACGCCGTTCTGGTTCGGCCTGCGCTCGCTCGCCTGGCTGGCGGAGTTTCGTGCGAGGCGCCGGACCGCCCGCCGGCCCGGCGCCTCGCACGCCTAGGCGTGCCGGCGGCACGGCGGACGGTCTGGTCGGCGCACCCACAGCGAGCATGGAAAGATGCGTGCGGATGGCCAAAACGCGCTATGTGTACGGCTTCGACGAGCCGGCGACCGGCGGCCGGGAGCTGCTCGGCGGCAAGGGCGTCGGTCTCGCGGAGATGACGCAGCTGGGTGTGCCGGTGCCGGCGGGGTTCACGATCACGACGGATGCCTGCCGGGCCTACATGGTGGCGCGCGACCTGCCGGACGGGCTCGAGGACGAGGTCGATGCGCACGTGCGGCGCCTCGAGGAGCTGACCGGGAAGCGCTTCGGTTCGGACGACGATCCGTTGCTCGTGTCGGTGCGGTCCGGCGCTGCGGTGTCGATGCCGGGGATGATGGACACGATCTTGAATCTCGGGTTGAACGACGCTGCGGCGGAGGGCCTCGCTGCGCGTACGGGTAACGCGCGGTTCGCGTTCGACTCCTACCGGCGGTTGATCCAGATGTTCGGCGAGGTCGTGGAGGGGATCGACGGGCATCGCTTCGAGAGCGCCCTTGGCGCGTTGAAGCAGCAGCGTGACGTGCAGCAGGACACCGACCTCTCGGCCGACGATCTGCGTGAGCTGGTCGAGACGTTCAAGGCCATCTATCGCGAGGAGGCGGGTGCAGACTTCGCGGCGGACGCGCGCGCTCAGTTGCTGAGGGCGGTGCGTGCGGTGTTCGAGTCGTGGGACACGCCGCGTGCGCAGGTCTATCGCCGGGCGCACGACATCCCCGAGGATCTCGGGACCGCCGTGAACGTCGTGCAGATGGTGTTCGGCAACAAGGGCGAGCGGTCGGGCACGGGTGTTGCGTTCACCCGCGACCCTTCGACGGGCGAGGCGGGCCTGTACGGCGAGTTCCTCTCAGATGCCCAGGGCGAGGACGTCGTGGCCGGGATCAGGACACCGCAGCCGATGGAGGCGATGCGCACGTCGCTGCCCAAGGCGTTCGAGCAGTTGATCTCGACGATGCGGCGGCTCGAGGAGCACTACCGCGACATGCAGGACATCGAGTTCACCGTCGAGGACGAGCAGCTCTACCTGCTGCAGACGCGTGCGGCCAAGCGGACCGCGGCCGCAGCGCTGAAGGCGGCCGTCTCGATGGTCGACGAGCGGTTGATCACGCGCGAGGAGGCGGTCAACCGGATCGATCCGGCGCAGCTCGATCAGTTGCTGCATCCGATGATCGACCCGAACGCCGGGCTTACCGTGGCCGCGAAGGGCCTGAACGCATCGCCCGGCGCGGCAAGTGGTGGAATCGTGTTCGACGCCGACAGCGCCGTCGAGCGTGCGAAGGCGGGACCGGTGGTGCTCGTCCGCTGGGAGACCACCCCGGACGACATCCACGGGATGATCGCCGCGCAGGGGATCCTGACCGTGCACGGCGGCATGACCTCGCACGCCGCCGTGGTTGCACGAGGCATGGGCAAGCCCTGCGTCGCCGGGTGTGACGACCTCACGATCGGTGCAGACACCGCGACGATCGGAGGCACGACGCTTCGTGAGGGCGACGTGATCACGATCGACGGCGGCACCGGGCGGGTGTTCATCGGCGAGGTACCGCTCGTGGCGCCGCAGATCAACGAGGACTTCGAGACGATTCTCGGCTGGGCCGACGCGCAGCGGCGGCTCAAGGTGCGCGCGAACGCCGACAACCCCGAGGATGCCGCCCGGGCCCGCGAGTTCGGCGCGCAGGGGATCGGCCTCTGCCGCTCCGAGCACATGTTCTTCGGCGAGGAACGGCTCCCCGTCATGCAGGAGATGATCCTCGCCGACACCGAGGCGGGCCGCCGTTCCGCGCTCGACCGACTGCTGCCGTTCCAGCAGTCCGACTTCGAGGGGATCTTCGAGGCGATGGCCGGGCTGCCCGTGACCATTCGCCTGCTCGACCCGCCGCTGCACGAGTTCCTGCCGGCCGAGGCCGACGCCGTCGACGAGAAGATGGCCCGCCGGATCCGGGCGCTGCACGAATCCAACCCGATGCTCGGGACGCGCGGTTGCCGGCTCGGTCTGCTCTACCCCGAGATCTACGAGATGCAGATCCGGGCGATCGCCCGCGCCGCCCGTGCCGTACAGGAGCGCACCGGCGACGCGCCGCTCGTCGAGGTGATGCACCCGCTCGTCGGTTTCCGCGAGGAGCTCGCACGCCTCAGGGACCTGACGGAGACTGTGTGGGCGCAGGAGGCGCCGGAGATCGAGCACCTCGTCGGCACGATGATCGAGGTTCCGCGCGCGGCGTTGCGCGCCGACGAGATCGCCGAAGTTGCCGACTTCTTCTCCTTCGGTACGAACGACCTGACGCAGACGACGCTCGCGTTCTCACGCGACGACGCGGAGGGCAAGTTCCTGACCGCCTACCTGCAGGAGGGTGTGCTCGAACGCAACCCGTTCGAGGTAATCGACATCGACGGCGTCGGCGACCTGATGCGCATCGCCGTCGAGCGCGGCCGCGGCGCGAAGCCCGAGCTCAAGCTCGGCATCTGCGGCGAGCACGGCGGCGAGCCACGCTCCGTCGCCTTCTGCCACGAGCTCGGCCTCGACTACGTCAGCTGCTCACCGTTCCGAGTGCCGCTCGCCCGCCTCGCAGCCGCCCAGGCCGCGCTGAAGGAAGCAGGCTCGGGCGCGTACGTCGCCGCCGGCGGCTAGTACACCCGTCCGTGAGTTCGGTGCGTGATCCGGCGAGCCGCCGGATCACGGCGTCCTGCGTAGAAGCAACGTGACGTCGGCGCCGAAGAACCGGCGCAGGCGTGGGGGCAGCGGGGCAATCAGACCGGCCAGGATGAACCTCGCGGCGACGGCCGCGATCCGATTCGATGTGACATCACGGTTCGCCGGGTTGCCGACGATCCGATAGAGGCCGTAGGCCTCGACGGCGAAGCCTGACTGCGCGAGGAGCGACTCCCACTCCGCGGTGGGCTTCGTGCTGATGTGACCGTAGAGCGTGACGCCGTCGACGGTTTCCGCGCTCTCGTCCCGGCTGACCCGCCACGCCCTGCCGTGGAGCCAGCTCGCGATCTTCCCGGGAAGGGAGGGTTCGTTCGGCGTCGTCAGGATCAGTGCTCCCTCCGGACGGATGACCCGGCTGAACTCGTGGAAGAGCGACGCGGGATGCTCGAGATGCTCCACGACCTCCGTGCAGATGACTGCGTCGACCGATGCGGTCTCCAGGGGGAGCCCTGTGGCCAGGTCGCAGTCGACGTGTCGGTAACGGTCGAAGCCGATCAGCGCGAGGACGTGGCGGAGTCTTTCGGGCCACTCCGATGGGACGTCGAGCGTCACGATCTCTGACTCGCGGAGCGAAGGCGCCAGTTCCTCGTGCTCCGCCAGGAGCCTTCTGAGGGCGTAGTAGAGATTGAAGCCCGTCCCGGAGCCGACGTCGCAGATCGTCAAGGGGCGGGTGGGAAAGCGCGCGATCGCCCGCTCGAGCAACCGATGAACCTCGCGGCGGCGATACATCCACTCCGCGGCGACGAGGGGATCGTTCTCTTCGTCGGACGCGACGTGGTGGTAGAGGTCACGGGCTGTGGTTGCGAACGGCTCGACCGGGGTCTTCACGGGCTCGGGCACACCCTCATCTTGAACGAAGTTGATGAGGATCGTCAGTAGTTGCGTAGCTTCATGTAGGTGACGACGATCGCGATCGCGACCACCGCAGCGGTGGCAGCGACGCTGTAGAGGGTCGAGCGCCGGTACTGCAGGTACATCAGCATCAGGAACACGCCGGCGATCAGGCCGCCGATGTGGCCGCCGATCGAGATGCCCGGGACGGCGAACGTGAAGACGAGGTTCAACACGATCAGTACCGCAACCTGTCCGCCGGTCGAGATGTGCCGCTTCCGTTCGAGGACGAACAACGCACCGAAGATCCCGAAAATCGCGCCCGATGCGCCCGCGGTCGTCACGTTCGGAGTGATGAACAGGGCTATGGCAGAGCCGGCGACGCCCGAGGCGAGATAGAGCAGCGCGAACCGCCAGCGTCCGATCACGTGCTCGAGGAGCGTACCGCCGAGGTAGAGGCCGTACATGTTCATGCCGAGGTGCAGCGGCCCGTAGTGCAGGAACGCGGAGGTGATCATCCGCCACCACTCGCCGTGCGCGACGCCGATCAGGTGATAACCGGGCACGTAGGCATGGGCCGGCAGCGTCCCGACGGTGCCCTGCGTGTAGGCGCCCGACGCAAACAGCGCGCCGTGGTTGTAGATCCAGTTGTTGACACCGTCCACGGTGCCTCCGGTGGCGAGCTCCGCGGCGTAGACGCCGACGTTGATCGCGATCAGCGCGAGCGTGACGGCGTTCACACGCCGCCCGCCGACGCCCGTCACGGCGCGCTCGGCGGCGCGTGTCACCTTTTGGATGCCCTGTGGCTTACCGGAGTGCTCGGGACAGCGCAGCCCGACCGGGGCCGGCGTCATGCACTCGTAACAGATCGGGCGTTCGCATTCCGAGCACGAGAGACCGGTCTCGCGGTCGGGGTGGCGGTAGCAGTAGCGGGGGGCGTCCACGCGGCTAGCGTATCGGGGTGCGCGTCCACGTTGCGTTCACTCCGGAGGAAGAGGCCGCCGCGCGCGTCGGGATCGTCGTCGACGTGATCCGCGCCACGTCGTCGATTGCGCAGGCGCTCGCGTCGGGGTACGAGCGGGTGCTCTGCTGCGCCGAGATCGACGAGGCCCGTGCACTCCGGGCGGAGCTCGGCGAGGAAGCCGTGGTCGGCGGCGAGCGCAACGGGATCGTGATCGACGGGTTCGACGTCGGCGCTTCGCCGCGCGAGTTCGCCCAGCCGCCCCGGGCACGAACGCTGATCCTCTCCACCACCAACGGCACACGGGCGATCCTCACGGCGGCTGCGCGTTGTGAGGTCGTGCTGCTCGGGTCGCTGCTGAACCTGTCGTCGCTCGTGCGCGCGGTACGAGAGGAGGCGGGAGACGTGGCGATCCTCTGCGCGGGGTTCAAGGGCGCGTTTGCACTCGACGACGCCTACTGCGCCGGGCGGATCGTCGAGGCGCTCGGCGGCGAGCGGAGCGACGCCGCGGTCGGCGCCGCGGTGATCGCCGGCTCGTGGAGTGACCCGCACGAGGGCTTGAACGCGCGGACGTACGGGCCCGCGGGCCTGGAGGCCGACATCGAGTTCTGCGCTCAGGTCGACCTGCTCGACACCGTGCCGCGCTTTTCGCGCATGATCGGGAGCGCGGCGGAGATCACCGACTGGAGGAGCGAGCGATGAGTGAAGCAGAGACCCTGTTCGGCGAGGAGCACGTCAGGCGCTACCGGGAGACCGGCGGCGAGGTCGGCCACATGTGGAAGGAGGGCTCGACGGTGCTCCTGCTGACAACGACCGGCCGCCGAAGCGGTGAGCCGCGCACGACGCCGCTGATCTACGCTCGTGACGGCGATCGCTACGTGATCGTCGCCTCGAAGGGCGGTGCGCCGGAGCATCCCGGCTGGTACGAGAACCTCTCGAAGACGCCGGAGGTCGAGCTGCAGGTGCGCGACGAGGTGTTCCGGGCGCGCGCGCGCGACGCCGAAGGTGAGGAGCGCGAGCGGTTGTGGGGCAAGGCGAACGAGGTGTGGCCACACTACGTGGAGTACCAGCAGCAGACCGAGCGCGAGATCCCGGTCGTCGTGCTCGAGCGCATCTAGCCCGGCCACATGAGTGTCGCCATCCGCCTGCGGCTCGCGATCGTCGCGGGCGGTGCGCTGGGCGCTCTGGCGCGGGCGGCGCTCGTCCGGTGGTTTCCGCCGGGGGGTCACGCCTGGCCGTGGCCGACGTTCGCCGTGAACGTCTCCGGCACGTTCCTGCTCGGATACTTCGCGACGCGTCTCGGAGAGCGGCTGCCGCCGTCGACGTTCCGGCGGCCGCTCCTCGGCACGGGCTTCTGCGGCGCGTTGACGACGTTCTCGACGCTCCAGATCGAGCTCGTCCGGTTCGTCAGACAGGGGGAAGCCGGTCTTGCGGCTTCGTACCTCGGGGCGAGTCTCGTCGCGGGCGCGCTCGCCGTGTACGTCGCAACCGCCCTGACGCGGCGGGTGCCGCTGCGATGAGCCTGCTCCTCTGGTGCGGCGTCGCCGCGATCGGCTCCGTCGGGGCGCTGGCGCGGTTCGAGCTCGACGGGCTCGTGCAGGTGTGGATGGCCGGCGCGTTCCCCTTCGGGACGTTGGTCGTCAACGTCTCGGGCTCGTTCGTGCTCGGTCTCTTGACGGGCCTCGCGGTCACCGGCGACACAGCTCTCGTCGCAGGCACGGGCTTCGTCGGTTCGTTCACGACGTTCTCGACCTGGATGCTCGAGACCGAACGGCTTGCCGAGGACGGGGAGGGCAGGCGCGCGCTCGCGAACCTCGTCGTGTCTCTCGTCGCCGGGGCGCTCGCTGCGGCCCTCGGCTGGGCGATCGGAGCGGTCCTGTGAGCGAGAGCCTGAAGCTGACGGTCTACTTCGGCGAGTCGGATCGCGTGGGCCACCGGCTCGTCTCCGACGAGCTGCTCGACCTGTTCGAGCGAGCCGAGCTGAAGGCGGCCGTTCTTCTGCGCGCGGTCGAAGGGTTCGGGATCAAGCACAGGCTGCACACGCAGCGGTTCCTCACGCTCTCCGAGGACCTGCCGCTCGTCGCGGTCGCGGTCGACCGGCGCGAGGCGATCGAGCGCGTCCTGCCCGAGGCGAAGGAACTGCTCGGCGGCGGGCTGATCACGCTCGAGCGGGCCCGCCTGCTCGAGGACGGTGCGGCGTCCCCCGGGCCCGAGACGCCCGGCGACGAGGCGAAGCTGACGCTCTACCTGGGGCGCGACGAGCGCATCGGCGGCAGGCCCGCCTACCTCGAGGTGGTCGAGCGCCTGCGCCGGCACGGTGTCGCCGGCGCGACGGTGCTCCTCGGCGTCGACGGGATCACGCACGGCCACCGGCAGCGTGCGCGCTTCTTCGCCCGCAACGCCTCGGTGCCGCTGATGGTGATCACGGTCGGGCCCGCCGCCAGGATCGCCGAGGCGGCGGAATCGATCGGCAGCCTCCTGCGCGATCCGCTGCTGACGCTCGAGTGGATCCGCGTCTGCAAGCGCGACGGCGTTCTGCTCGCCGAGCCTCGACACCTGCCCGAGCGCGACGACGCCGGCCTCGGCATCTGGCAGAAGCTGATGGTCTATGCCGGCGAGCAGGCGCGGCACGACGGGCATCCCCTCTACATCCAGCTGATTCGCCGCCTCCGCGAGGAGAACGCGAGCGGCGCCACCGCCGTGCGCGGCATCTGGGGCTTCTCCGGCGACCATGCTCCGCACGGCGACCGACTGCTTTCCGTGCGACGCCGGGTGCCCGTCGTTGCGACGCTCATCGACACACCGGAGCAAATCCGCCGCTGGTTCGCCGTGGTCGACGAGCTGACCGACGAAGCGGGGCTCGTGACGAGCGAGATGGTGCCCGCGTTCCATGCGATCGCGCCCCAGGGGAAGGTTGGCGGGCTGCGGCTCGCGCGTCTATAGTCGAGTCGTTCGCGCGATGAGGCTCGCGCCCAACCGCGGTGCATGCCGCTGATGGCCTCTACCAACCCAGGTCCCACCTGACGGAGGTAGATCCATGAGCGACATCGCGATAGCAGCACTCCTTGCAGCGACAATTCTCGTCGCCTCGACGATCAGCGTCGAGATCGGGCTCTCGGTCGCTTTGATCGAGCTGCTCGCGGGCGTGATCGTCGGCAACGCGTTCCATCTGAACGTGCCGGGGTGGCTGACCTTCATCGGCTCATTCGCCGGCATCGTGCTGACGTTCCAGGCGGGCGCCGAGGTCGACGTGCCGCAGTTCCGCCGCGAGTGGCGCGCCTCGCTCTCGATCGGGCTCGCCAGCTTCTTCGCGCCGTTCATCGTCGTCGGTCTGCTCGCGTACTACGCGCTCGGCTGGACCTACCGGCAGGCGGAGATCGGAGGGCTTGCGCTCTCGACCACGAGTCTCGCCGTGGTGTACGCGGTCCTCGTCGAGACGGGGCTCAATCGCGAGCTCGTCGGAAAGCGCCTGATGTCCGCGACGTTTGTCACGGACGTCACGACCGTCGCCGGCCTGACCGTGCTGTTCCTGAAGCCGACGATCTGGATCGTGCCGTTCGCGGTGGCGTCGATCGCGGCGATCGTCGCGCTGCCGCGGATCGCACCATGGTTCTTCGGCCGTTACGGCAATCGCGTGATCGAGCCGGAGATCAAGCTCGTGTTCGCCATCCTCTTCGTGCTGATGTGGCTCGGCGGGCGTGCGAACTCACAGGCCGCGCTACCGGCGTTCATCCTCGGGCTCGTGATGAGCGAGCACTACACGTCGCACCGCACGGAGCAGGAGCGGATGCGAGTCGTCGCGTTCGCGTTCCTGACGCCCTTCTTCTTCCTCAAGGGCGGCATGAACGTCTCCGCCGGGGCACTGTGGGCGAACCTCGGGATCCTGGCGCTGCTCTTCGTCGCGAAGATGGGCCCGAAGGTCGCGGGCATCTATCCGCTTGCCCGTCGCTACACGGCCCCTCACGCGACCTTCACGACGCTCCTGATGTCGACCGGGCTCACCTTCGGGACGATCACCTCGCTCTACGGTTTGAGTTCAGGGATCATCGACCGCACGCAGTTCTCGCTCCTCATCGCAGTCGTCGTCCTGTCGGCAATCGTGCCGACGGCGATCGCCCAGCACTTCTTCCATCCGCACGCGGAGCCGACGGAACACACCGTCGCTGCGTTGCCCGAGCCGGAGGGGGCGGTGGGCTGATGCTCTTCGAGCGGATCCTCGTTGCGATCGACGGGAGCGACTGCTCGAACCGGGCCTTCGCAGCGGCGCTCGAGCTCGCGCGCATGATGGGTGCGCGGCTGACGGCGCTGGCCGTCGAGGGACCGCTGCCGGTCTACGCGGCGACGATCGGCGAGGTCGAGGAGGTGAAGCGCGAGAAGGACGTCTTCTTCCGCGCGCTGGCCGAGCGGGCCAAGCAGGAAGCGGAGCGAGCCGGGCTCGAGATCGACGTCGATGTCCGCGCCGGCCATGCGGCCGAGCTGATCTCCCGCGTCGCGGCGGAGGGAGGTTACGACCTCGTCGTGCTCGGCCACCGCGGGCACTTCGTTCGCGATCACCTGCTCGGCTCGACCGCCGACCGGGTCGCCGAGCAGGCACCGTGCCCGGTGATGATCGTCCGCTGACGGACGGCCGGCCGGCCACGAGTGAGGCGGTCTGGCGAGAGTCGTCATTCCGGCTTGACAGCGAACAGGTGTTCGTATAGAACATCTGTTCGCGTGATCGCTGCAATCGTCATCCCGGCGTTTGATCTACGGGCCGCGCTGCGCCGTCGTCCCCGGCTGCAGGCTCAGCCGGCAGCGCTCGCGCCGCTCCACGGGGCGGAGCCGCTGATCGGTTCGGTCACCGGACCTGCTGAAGCGAAAGGGGTCCGGCCGGGGATGCGCCTCGGCGAGGCGCTCGCGACCTGCCCGGAGCTCGAGCTCGTCGAGCAAGACCCGGCGAGCGCCGAGCAGGCATGGGAGGAGATCCTGCGCCGGCTCGAGGACGCCGGTTTCGCGGTCGAGCCGGTGGCGCCGGGCACGGTCTTCTTCGACTCGAAGGGCGTCGAGCGGCTCTACGGCGGGCTCGAACCGGCGCTCAAGCGGGCGCTCAGTGCTGTCGGCGCCGGCTGGGATCCCCGCGCCGGAGCTGCGGAGCGGCGGTTCGCGGCGCTCGCTGCGGCGAACGTGGCCCGGGCGGGGCAGGCGCTGATCGTCTCCGACGACCGTGCGCGCTCGTTCCTCGCGCCACTGCCACTGCAACTCCTGCCGCTCGAACGGCGGCGCTACGAGGAGCTCGAAGAACTGGGAGTTCGCACGATCGGACAGCTTGCCGGGCTGCCGGGCGACGCCGTCTCCGAACGGTTGGGGCCGGACGGACGGCGCGCCTGGAGCCTGGCAGGGGGGCACGACGCCCCCGGGCAGGACGGGAGGGTCTCGCCACGACGGCCGGCGAGCGCCCTGCACGAGACGCTCGAGTTCCCGGAAGCGGTCGGTAACGAGCTGACGCTCCGGCGAGGGCTCGCGGTGCTGCTCGATCGCCTGCTCGCACGGCCGGAACGCGCGGGGCGGCCGCCGAGGAAAGTCGCGGTGTGGGCGCGGCTTGTCGGCGGCGCCTCGTGGCGCCGGACCGTGACGCTGCGCGAGCCGACGGCCGACCCGGCCCGGCTGCGGGCCGCGCTCTCGTCGAAGCTCACCGAGCTGCCGGCGCCGGCGCTCAAGCTCCGGCTCGAGGTGGTGGAGCTCGCCGAGCACACCGGCGAGCAGCTCGAGCTCGTGGCCGCCGAGGGAGAAGTCATGCAGGGCCGGCTCCGTGAAGGCCTGCGCCAGGTGCGCGCGGCCGTCGGGGCGGGTGGAATCTCGACGGTGGTGGAGGTCGCTCCATGGTCACGCATACCGGAAGCGCGCGCGCTCTTGGTTCCGCGCGACGACTGAACCCCCGCCGTCTCAACAACCCAAGGCCGGCGCTCGTCGAGAGCCACGCCGACGGCACGCCGCGCCGCCTGAACCGCCGGGAGGTTGCCGTCGTGCGCGAGGAGTGGCGCGTCGTCGACCGCTGGTGGACCGAGGAGCCGGTGCACCGCCGCTACTTCGACCTCGTGCTCGAGACCGGGGAGAACGCCGTCGTCTACCACGACGACGACGCAGGAACGTGGTTCACCCAGCGGGCGTGAGCCGTAGGCTCGACGGAGGCTCACAGGTAGCTAAGGCGCCGGCTTCGCCGATGCCGGAGCGGAGATTCATAGGGCAGCCGAAGGTTGCCCTATGAGCCCGACGAGCTTCGAGCTGTCGTGACCTATGTCGAGCTGCACGCACATTCGGCCTACTCGTTCCTCGACGGTGCATCGCTGCCCGAGGAGCTGGCCGCGCGCGCCGCCGAGCTCGGTCACGACACGCTCGCGCTGACCGACCACGACGGCGTCTACGGCGCGCTCGAGTTTGCGCACGCCGCGAAGAGCTTCGGCGTGCGCCCGATCACCGGCGCCGAGGTGACGGTTGCCGTCGCGGGAGCCGGGCCCGCTCACGTCACGCTGCTCTGCGAGACGCGGCAGGGCTACGCGAACCTCTGCCGCATCCTCACCGATGCGCACGCGGGCACCCGCCTCGAGGGCAGGGAACGCGACCTGCTGCCTGCCGGAACGACGATCGAGACGGTCGCCGCGCATGCAGAAGGGCTCGTCGCGCTTTCGGGCTGCGCGCGCAAAGGGCTCGGCGTCGTCGACGTGCAGGCGGCTGCACGGCTCGCGCGCGCCTTCCCCGGCTCGTTCTACGTCGAGCTGCAACGTCCCTACGAGCGTGGCGACGTGCGCCGTAACGCGCAGCTCGTGCAGCTCGCAACGACGCTTCGCGTGCCCACCGTGGCCACCGGCGACGTGCACGCGCACAGTGCGGCTCGGGCACGGCTCCAGGACGCACTCGTCGCAATCAAGCACCGCACCTCGCTCGACGGCTGCGAACGCGAGCGCCGGGGCAACCACGAGGCGGTACTGCGCACACCGCAGGAGATGCTCGAACGGCTCCCGCCGGAGGCCGCCAACCGCACGCGCGAGATCGCCGAACGCTGCGCCTTCGACCTGACGCAGGAGCTGGGATACCGCTACCCGGACTTCTCCGACCAGGAAGCTCCCGCAGATCGGCAGCTCGAAATGATTTGCCAGTCGACTTTTGCCGAGCGCTACCGATCCGCTAGCGCAATCGTTCGCGCGCACGCGCGCGAACGATTGCGCGAGGAGCTGGCGCTGATCGCGCGGCTTGGCCTGTCCGGGTTCTTCCTGCTCCACTGGGAGGTGCTCGAGCTCGCGCGCGTGTGCGCGTTCGAGGTGCGCGGGCCGGGCAGCCCGCGTCAGGCGCTGCCGCCGGGACGCGGGCGCGGCTCCAGCGTCGGCTCGATCGTCTGCTACCTGACCGGCCTCTCGCACGTCGATCCCGTCGCAGCCGGCCTGTCGCTCGGCCGGTTCATCAACGACGAGATGGTCGCCGTGCCTGATATCGACCTCGACTTCCCGCGCGAGATCCGCGAGAAGCTGATCGTGCGTGTCACAGAGCGCTACGGCCACGAGCATGCGGCGCTCGTCGCGACGTTCGCGAGCTACCGCAGCCGCGGCGCGATCCGTGACGTCGGCAAGGCGCTCGGCCTGCCGTTCGCCGAGCTCGAGCGGCTCGCGCGCGTCACCGACGGCTGGGACGCAACTCGCGTCGCCGACGAGCTCTCGGGCCTGCCGGGGTCGCACACGGGGCCGCGTTGGAACGCCTTCCGCGAGCTGACCAAGGAGATCGCGGGCCTGCCCCGGCATCTGGGACAGCACCCGGGCGGCATGATCATCTCGACGCGGCCGCTCATCGACCTCGTCCCGGTGCAGCCGGCCGCGATGGCCGGCCGCCAGATCTGCCAGTGGGACAAGGACAGCTGCGCCGACGCCGGCTTCCTGAAGATCGACCTGCTCGGACTCGGCATGCTCTCGGCCGTCGAGGAGACGATCGACCGCGTCGCGCGCCTCAAGGGCGAGACGATCGACCTCTCGCGGATCCCACTCGACGACCCGGGCGTCTACGAGGAGATCCAGCAGGCGGACACGGTCGGCGTCTTCCAGATCGAGAGTCGCGCGCAGATGCAGAGCCTGCTCCAGACGCGCCCCGAGAACCTCGACGACCTGACCGTGCAGGTCGCGCTCGTGCGGCCCGGGCCGATCCAGGGCAAGGCGGTGCACCCCTATGTCAGGCACCGGCACGCAAAGCGCCTCGACCCGAGCTTCGAGCCGCCGGTCGAGCATGAGTCGCTGCGCGAGGCGCTGCGCGACACGCTCGGGGTCGTCGTCTTCCAGGACCAGGTGCTCGATGTGGCGATGGCGGCCGCCGGCTTCTCGATCGGCGAGGCCGAGGGGTTGCGCCGCGCGATGAGTAGGAAGCGCAGCTTGGAAGCCATCGAAGCTTGGCGCCCCCGCTTCGTCGCGGGGGCGCTGGGAAAAGGCATCGGCGTCGAGACGGCGCACGCGATCTACGACAAGCTTGTCGGCTTTGCGGGCTTCGGTTTCCCGAAGTCGCACGCTGCCGCGTTCGGTCTGCTCGCGTACCAGTCGGCGTGGCTGCGCCGCTACTTCCCGGGCGAGTTTCTCTGCGCGCTGATGAACGCTCAGCCGATGGGCTTCTACCCGCCGTCGTCGCTCGTGCGCGACGCGCAGCGGCGTGGGGTAGAGGTACGGGCGCCGCACATCAACCGCTCGGAGGCGCAGTGCGGGATCGAAGACGGGGCGGTACGGGTCGGGCTCGCCTACGTGCAGTCGGTCGGCGAGGACGACGCGCTGGCGGTCGTCGCGCAGCAGCCCTACCGCGACCTGGGGGAGCTCGCACGGCGTGCGTCGGTGAAGCTCGACGTGCTGGAAGCGCTCGTCTCGGCCGGAGCGTGCGACGAATGGGGGCCGCGGCGGCAGCTCCTGTGGCGGCTCGGCGTCACCGCGCGCGGCGAGACGGTCGCCGGCGGGTCGAGACAGCTCGCGCTGCCGCTCGAGCCGACCGCCGGGATCCCCGAGCTACCCGAGCAGACGCCGTGGGAACGGATGCTGGCCGACTACAAGCACACGTCGATCTCGGTCGGCGTCCATCCGTTGCAGCTCCTGCGCCCGCACCTGCCGGCCGGTGTGGCGACGAGCGCCGACTTGCCGGAAACGCCGAATGGAACGCTCGTCCAGGTGGCAGGTCTCGCGATCGCCCGCCAGCGCCCGGCGACCGCGAACGGCATCGTCTTCATGCTGATCGAGGACGAGCACGGCCAGGCGAACCTGATCATCCCGTCGAAGGTCTACGAAGCGCACCGCGCAATCGTCCGCGGCGAGCCGCTCATCCTCGCGCGCGGCAAGCTCGAGCGCCACGACCGCAACGTCAACCTGCTCGTGTCGGAGCTCGTTTCGCTCGGCCCGCTCGCGCGCACGGCAGCGAGCGAGGCGGAGGTGACGCGCGCCCTGCCGCGCGCGCACCACTTCGGCCATCGCTAGCGCGTGCGCTGGTGCATCGGCCCGACGTGGTGGGAAAGGTTGTACGCCGAGTTGACGAGGCCGACATGCGTGAACGCCTGGGGGAAGTTTCCGAGCAGGCGCTTCCCGGCGGGGTCGTACTCCTCGGAGAGCAGACCAAGATCGGTGCGGATCGAGAGGAGCCGCTCGAACAGAGCGCGCGCCTCGTCGTCGCGTTCCGCCATCAGCAGCGCGTCGACGAGCCAGAACGAGCACGGCAGGAACACGCCTTCGCCGCCCGGCAGCCCGTCGACAGCGTTGTCTTCCTTCGCCTTGTAGCGCTCGACGAAGCCGTCGCGTGTCAGGTCGCGTTGGATCGCAGCGATCGTGCCGGCGACGCGCGGGTCGTCGGCCGGCAGAAAACCAACAAGCGGGATCATGAGCGTCGACGCGTCGAGCTCGTCCGACCCGTACGCCTGCGTGAACGAGTTGAGCTCGACGTTGAAGCCCTCGCTGCAGACTTCACGGTGCAGTTCCTCGCGGATCCGGCGCCAGCGGTCGACCGGCCCGGGCAGGTCGAAGCGCTCGACGCTCTGGACTGCGCGGTCGAACGCGACCCATGCGAGCACCTTGGAGTGCGTGAAGTGCCGGCGCGGGCCCCGCACCTCCCAGATGCCGTCGTCGGGCTGCTCCCAGATGGTTTCGAGGAAGTCCATCACCGCACGCTGCAGAGACCAGGCGTGATCGTCGCCGGCCAGGCCGTCCGTGCGTGCCTGGTGCAGCGCGTCCATGACCTCGCCGTAGACGTCGAGCTGCACCTGTTCGTGCGCCGCGTTGCCGACGCGCACGGGCGCTGAGCCTGCGTAACCGGGCAGCCAGGCGAGCTCTCGCTCTTCGATGCGCCGCTCACCGGCGACTCCGTAGAGGATCTGCGCGTTCGCGGGGTCGCCGGCCACCGCACGCAACAGCCAGTTGCGCCACGCTCGTGCCTCGTCGATGAACCCGGCGTTCATCATCGCGAGCAGCGTGAAGGTCGCGTCGCGCAGCCAGCAGTAGCGATAGTCCCAGTTGCGCACGCCTCCGATCTGCTCCGGCAGCGATGTGGTCGGCGCCGCGACGATGCCGCCGGTGGGGGCGTAGGTGAGCGCCTTCAGGACGACGAGCGAGGTGCGCACGGCTTCTCCGTAGGCTCCCTCGTAGTGGCAGCCGGCCAGCCAGCCGGTCCAGAACGACTCCGTGTCGCGCAGCGCCTGCTCCGCGTCGACCGGATGGGGAGGGCGCTCGTGCGACGGAAACCAGGTGAGGACGAACGGCACGCGCTCGCCGGCGTGGACCGTGAATGTGGCTGTGTGTGTCATGCCCTGCGGTTCCAGGTCGACGGGGGTGCGCAGCGCCAGGGCGTCGGGGCCCGCAACCGCGAGCAGCGTGGCGTCGTCGAGACGCCGCACCCAGGGGATCACCGAGCCGTAGTCGAAGCGGATCACGAGCTCGGTCTGCAGCTCGACCTGTCCGTCGAGGCCCTCGACGATCCTCACGATGTCGGGCAGCCTGCCGCGGGGCGGCATGAAGTCGATCACGCGCACGCGGCCCGTCGGGGTCTGCCATTCGCTCTCGAGGATGAGGGTGTCCTTGCGGTAACGACGGACGGTTGCAGCGCCTCCCGCGGCGGGCGAGATGCTCCAGTGACCGTGGTCGTGGACGCCGAGCAGCGCGCCGAAGCACGACCCGGAGTCGAAGCGCGGGAAGCAGAGCCAGTCGATCGAGCCGCTGCGCCCGATGAGAGCGGCCGTTTGGAGGTCGCCGACGAGTGCGTAGTCCTCGATGCGCTCGGCCATCGTCGCCTAGCGATTTTCGATCTCGAGGGCGAACGGCGGCAAGCGCTTTGCGACCGCCCGGTTGAACTCGAGGATGTAGGGCTCAGGATCGTCGAGCGAGCGGGCGTAGTGATCGCGCATCTCCGCGAGTATCTCCGTGCCGGTCTCGACCGCGTCGACGTAGTCGCCGTACAGCTCCTCGGCCTCGTCGCGGTCGGCGCGGTTGTACGTGTCGAGACGCTCGGCGACCTCGTCGACGACGTCCCGGTGCTCGAGCAGGAACAGGTCGAGTTGTTGGCGGATGAGTTGTGTGAACCGGGCTCGGCGAAGCATCAGGCGAGCTCGCCGTAGAGCTCGAGATGCCGCGCGGCGGAGGCATCCCAGGTCAACTCGGCCCGCGCCCGTTCGGCGCCCGCCCGTGCTGCGGCGAGGGCCTGTGCGTCGCCCAGCAGCTCGGCGGCGGCGGCGGTCAGGGCGTCGATGTCGCCCGCCGGAACGACGCGGCCCGCGCCGTAGGCACGGACGGGCTCGGCCAGGCCGCCGACGTCGTACACCACCGCCGGTATCCCGGCGCCCAGCGCCTGCAGCAGCGCCCCCGACTGGTCGAGCTCGGCGCGGTAGGGGAACACCGCCACGGTGGCCTCGGAGAGCGCGCGGTCGAGCTCGGCTGGCGAGAGGTAGCCCAGGCGCCACTCGACGCGTTCGGCCTCGCGCAGGCCGTCGAGCGGCATCGCCGGGTCGCCTGCGACGAGGAGCCGCGCGTCCGGGAGCCGCCGGGTCAGCTCGACGGCGTCCGCGAGCCCCTTGTACGGGCGGATCACGCCGAGCGACAGCAGAGTGGCACCGTCGTCGGCCCGCGTCGCCGCGCTCGGATACACCGGGTGTGGGATCACCCGGGCGTCGAGGCCGAGGCCGTCGAGCGTCTCGCGGCCGCGCTCGCTGTGCACGACGATCCGGTCGAAGCGGGCGAGCAGTCGCCGCCAGAGGCCGGTGCGGGACGCCGTGCGCCGCGGCAGCAAGTCGTGGGCCGTGAACACCGACGGGGAGCGGAAGCGCATGTACACGTCGAGTTGCGGCAGCTCGAGCCACTGCACGTGCAGCACGTCGGCACGGGCCCGCGCCAGCGAGCGCATCACCTCCAGGTGCTCGACGGCCTTCAGCGGCAGCCGCAGCCGGGAGCGCCGGAAGAGTCTCGACGACAGCGGGTACCAGCGCTCACTGCGCCGGTAACCCTCGGCCGCGGGCACCTCGCCGAAGCGGAACCGCGACGTGGCGAGCTCTACGTCCGCGCCCGCCCGGGCGAGGGCGGCCGCGAGCTCGTGGTCGTACCAGGGTGTGAAGGCCGGCGGATCGGCAACGAGCACGCGCACCGAAGTAGCGTAGACGCGTGCTCGTCCGCAGCTGGAACCTCTTCCACGGAAACACCGACCCGCCGCAGCGCGCCGCCTTTCTCGACGAGATGCTTCGGGTCGCCACCTTCGACCAGCCGGACGTCCTCTGCGCTCAGGAGGTGCCGGCCTGGGCGCTCGACCGTTTCACCGCCGGGGAGGTCGCCGCGCCGCCGACGTTCGGACCGATTCGGATCACGGCCGCGCTCGGGCGCAGGCTGACGGAGCGACACCACGGCCTCCTGCGGTCGGCTTTCTCCGGCCAGGGCAACGCGATCCACGCCGGGCCGTCGCTACAGGTGCTCGCACGTTCCGTGTTGACACTCAACCCGCGCCGGTTTCGGGAGGCGCAGGCCCGGGCACTCGGCCTCGGTGCTTTCGCGCGCCTTGCGTGGGCGAAGGAGCGGCGGGTCGTGCAAGCGTTGCGCCTCGCCGGCCCCGGTGGCCGCACGTTCCTCGTCGCCAACCTGCACTGTACGAGCTACCCCGCCGACGAGCGGCTCGCCGATGCGGAGCTGCTGCGCGCTGCCTGGTTCGCGGTCTCGGAGGCCCTGCCGGAGGACGTCGTCGTGCTGGCGGGCGACTTCAACGTCACCGCGGCGCGTTCGCGCACGTTGAACGACCTGACCGGCGAGGAGTGGGGCTTCTCGGGGCCGGGCGTCGGGATCGACCACATCCTCGTCCGGGGAGCTGCGGTGACGCCATTACGCGTCTGGCCGGACCGGGAGCGCACGCACGGTGTCCGTCTTTTGTCGGATCATGCTCCTGTGGAGCTCGAGATCCGATGAACTGGTCGCAGGAACGCGCGCGGTTCCCTGTGCTCGACCGGTTCGCGTATCTGAACGCGGGAACGTTCGGGCCGCTTTCCCGGACGACCCTGGCGGCGATGGCCGACCTGCGCGCGTGGGAGGCCACGCACGGCCGTGGCGGCAAGGAGTACTTCGAGACGATGCTCGAGCGGCGCGAGCGCGTTCGGGAGCTCGTGGCGGCGCAGATCCTCGTGCCCACCGGGCATGTCTCGCTGACGAACTCGACCACGCAGGGCGTGCATGTCGTGCTCAGCGGGCTGGGCCTCGGCGGCGGCGACGAGGTCGTGACCACCGACGCCGAGCATTTCGGGCTGACCGGCCCACTCGTCGCGTCGGGGGCGACGCTGCGCATCGCCCGGGTGCGCGATGCGCATGCAGCGGACGTCTTCGAGCTGATCCGTGCGCAGGTGACGCGACGCACGCGGCTGATCGCGATCTCCGGCGTCTCGTGGCTCGACGGCACGGTGTTTCCATGGCAGGAGCTGCGCGGCGCGACGAACGTGCCGGTGCTCGTCGACGGGGCGCAGTCGGCCGGCGCGCTCGACGTGAACGCGACGGCCGCCGACTTCTACACGGTCAGCGCGCAGAAGTGGCTGTGCGGTCCTGACGCGACCGGCGCTCTGTACGTGCGCGATCCCGAGGCGCTTCCCCCGCGGATCGTCTCCTATCCCGGCGCCGCGTCGTACGACATCGCCGAGGGAACCTGGGAGCCGAAGGAGGGTGCGCGTCGCTTCGACCCCCTGTTCACCCCTGCCTCGTCGCTCGCCGGGCTCGAAGCGGCGCTGACGGGGCTGCCGGACGGCCGCTTCGAACGTGCCCGTGAGCTGGCCGAGCGCTGCCGCAGCATGCTGCTCGAGCGCGGCCACGACGTCGTCACCGAGCCGGGCCAGGGCACGCTCGTGGCGTTCCGGCTGCAGGGCGACACCGCCGCTGCGGTTGCCGCGCTCTCTGAGCGGGGCGTGCTGCTGCGAGAGCTGCCGGGAACCGGGCTCGTGCGTGCCTCGGTCGGCTGGTGGAACGACGACAGCGACCTCGAACGGCTCGTCGAGGGTCTCGCCGCGATTTAGGAAGGCAGGCCGAGGTCGCCGGCGATCGGCTGGAGTGCAGCCACCACGTTGGCGATGTGCTCGTCGAGCTCGAGCTCCAGGAGCGTTGCCCCCTCGTAGACGTCGTCACGTGAGACGCCGGCCGCGAACGACGGCTGCTTCAGCTTCTTCCGCACGGACTTCGGCTCGAGGCCCTCGAGCCCGGTCGGACGGACGAGCCCGCACGCGTACACGAAGCCGGACAACTCGTCGCAGGCAAAGAGCGACCGCTTGAGCGGTGTGTCGCGCGGGAGCCCGAGGTGGTTTGCATGGGAGAGCACGGCGTCGATCACGACGTCTGGATACCCCTCATCACGCAGGATCGCCGCGCCGTCTTGCGGATGCTTGTCGAGCGTGGGGTGGATCTCGTAGTCGAAATCATGGAGCAGCGCCGTCACGCGCCACAGTTCCGCGTCTTCCCCGAACCTCGCCGCGTATGAGGCCGTCGAGGCTTCTACGGCGAGCGCGTGGCGCAAGAGCGCCTCACTCGTCGTGTAGCGGGTCAGCGTCTCCCAGGCTTCCAGGCGGGTCGGATTCACGGCGGAGCTAGCATAGTGCGCGCTTTGTCCGTCACCATTGCCAGACCGTTGGCGCATTCGTTCCAGATCGAGGGGGGCCACCCGCTGTCGGGCAGGCTTCGGGCCGCCGGCAACAAGAACGGCGCACTGCCGATCCTGGCGTCGTGCCTGCTCACCGATGAGCCGGTGTCGCTCTCGAACGTGCCTCGCATCCGCGACGTCGAGACGATGATCGGGCTGCTCGCCCACCTCGGGGCGGAGGTCGAGTGGACCGGGCAGAACGAGGTGCGCGTGCATGCCGCCGATGTGACGCACGAGGTCGACGAAGAGCTCGCAAGCCAGATCCGCGCCTCCTTCCTGCTCGCCGGCCCGCTGCTCGCGCGCCTCGGCAGGGCGAGTGTGCCGCCTCCCGGCGGTGACGTGATCGGCCGCCGGAGGCTCGACCCTCACATCCATGCGCTTGCAGAGCTCGGCGCGAGCTTCGAGTTCCCGGGCCGCTACGAGCTGCAGGGCCGGCTCGCGGGCGCGCACATCCATCTCGACGAAGCGTCGGTGATGGCGACCGAGAACACGCTGATGGCGGCGTCGCTTGCGCCTGGTCAGACGGTCATCTCGAACGCCGCCTGCGAGCCGCACGTGCAGGATCTGTGCCGCTTTCTCGTCTCGCGGGGCGCGAAGATCGGCGGGATCGGCTCGAACGTTCTGCACGTCGACGGCGTCGAGCGTCTCAGCGGCGGCTCGTACGCGATCGCGCCGGAACATGTCGAGGTTGGCAGCTTCATCGGGATGGCGGCCGTCACGGGCGGCGACATCACGGTCGAGGGGATCGTTCCGGACGACCTCCGGCCGGTCCTGCCGGTTTTGCGGAGGCTCGGGATCGAGGTCGAGCTCGGCGACGACTGGGTGCGTGTGCCGCCGGGCCAGACGCTCGCGGTGACCGACGACCTCGGCGGCGCGATCCCGAAGGTGGAGGACGGCCCCTGGCCCGCGTTCCCGGCGGATCTCACGTCGATCGCCGTGGTCGTCGCGACCCAGGCGAAGGGCACCGTGCTCGTGTTCGAGAAGATGTTCGAGAGCCGCCTGTTCTTTGTCGACAAGCTCGTCTCGATGGGCGCCCGGATCATCCTGTGCGATCCGCACCGTGTCGTCGTCACCGGGCCTGCCCGGCTGTACGGGCAACGCATGTCGAGCCCCGACATCCGCGCGGGCATGGCGATGGTGATCGCGGCGCTCTGTGCCGAGGGCACGTCCACGATCGGGGACGCGTACCAGATCGACAAGGGCTACGAGCGCATCGACGAGCGGTTGCGCGCCCTCGGCGCCCGCATCGAGCGCGTGGATTCTTAGCTCGAGCGGATCACGGGTGCGCGTGCCGCGGAGCCGCCTTGATCTTGGCCCTGGGCGCCTTCACCCTGTGGGTGGTGGTCGCGGCATGCGCTTTGGGCTTGCTCATCGTGACAGGCTTCGCGAGCACGGCAGGCTTGTCGAGCTGCGGGGCGGGCCCGCCGGTCGCACGCTGGACGGCGGCGGCGATGTTCAGCTCCCCGAAGGCGAGATCCTGCGTCCAGCGGCCCTCGCCCGAGGCGGTGGCTTCGATGATCGCCGCGACTCCGGCGGCGTCGAGCGACGGGTTCGCCGCCCATACGAGCGCGGCAGCGCCGGACACCTCGGGCGCGGAATATGAGGTTCCGCTGCCGAGCGCGTAGTTCCCCGTCGCGCCCGGCGTTGCGATCGGCGAGAAGAAGCCGCTCGAGACGCCGCTCGCGAGCGCGCCGAGCACGTCGACTCCCGGAGCCAGAACGTCGACGTATGTGCCCGTCGTCGAGAACGGGGCACGCGTTCCTGCGGCAGTTGCCGCGCCGACGGCGAGACCGGACTCGCCGAGCAGCGCCGCTGGGTACACGGTCGGGTTGCCCTGCTCGGCGGAGTTCCCCGCGGCGGCGACCAGCAGGACGCCGTGGTCGGTCGCGTACTGGATCGCCGACCGCTCGACGAGCGACGTCTGCGATCCGCCGAGGCTGAGGTTGATCACATTGGCGTGGTTGTCGACCGCCCAGACGATGGCGTTTGCCTCGTCGATGTCCGAGAAGCCCGTTCCGCCGCGGTTCGCCTGGATGATCATCAGCTGTGCGTCGCCGCCGAAGCCCGACATGCCGTTCGGGTCGGAAATGGAGCCGCCCGCGAGCGATGCGACGAACGTGCCGTGACCGACGTCGTCGTGCACGGTGGACGTGCCCGTGACGATGTTGTAGGTGATCGGGTTCTTCGCGGCGAGACTGGGGACGGTCGTGTCGGCGCCCGTGTCGATCACGGCGATCGTGATGCGCGAAGCGGCGGCACTGACCCACGCGGGGACGAGGTCGGCGTGCAACGCCGGCCACTGCCACTCGGGAACCGCTGCCGCGGCAGCGGTCGGGAAAGCGGGGCCGCCCGTGTCGCGCCGGGCCTGGGTGCGTTGAACGAAGCGGATGCCGGGCCGGGCACGAAGCTGGCGCTCGCCGCGCAGGTTCGGGACACGGACCTCCGCCGTGTGCAGCGCATCGATGCGCTGCACCACTCTGAGGCCGTGCAGCGCCGAGGGCGTCGTGTACCCCACCGAGACGAGCCGGCTCGCTGCTGCGGCAGGCGTACACATCAACGCTACGACTGCCGCGCCCAAGCAGACGTTCTTCATCCCCATCCGTGAACTCCCCGTGTCCCTCGACTCCCGATCCCACGTTAGGGGTAGGACGGCCGCTCGCCAATAGGCCGTTCGGCCTACCGTTGTAAATCGTGCTGTCGTACCGGGTACGCTCAGCGCGATGGACGAGAACCCCGCTGGAGCCCGCGTCGCACTCGCTGCCGTCGGTGCCGCGAACGTCAGCACCGGGTTGCCGGTGCTCGATCACCTCGTGACGGAGCTCGCCCGCGCCGCGCGCTTCAAGCTTGCGCTCGAGGTGATGCCGGGCGGCGCGGACGAGGCCGTCGGGGCCGCGGGCCGGATGCTCGGGGAGGCAATCGGCGAGCGCCTTTCGGCGCCCGGCGCGGCAGGGCGGGGCTCGGCCCTCGCGCCTGCCGACGAGGCGCTCGCGCTGGCCGCGCTCGAGCGGGTGTCCGAGCCGCGACTCGTGACGAACGTGGACTTTTCGGATCAGCGGGTCGGGGGGCTCGGCACCGATGTCGCAGCGCGCTTTCTCGAGGAGCTCGCACAGGCCGCCGGGTTGAACCTGCACGTTCGCCTCGTCGAGGGCACCGACCCCCAGCACGTGCTCGCTGCGATCTTCAAGGCGGTCGGCGCAGCGCTCGGCCAGGCCTGTCGTTCCGTTCCGGAAGCCAAGGAGGATGAATCGTGAGCAAGGACGTCGTTCGCACCGAAGACGCACCGGCGCCGTTTCAGGGTGCGCCGTATTCGCAGGCGATCAAGGCGAACGGCTTCGTCTTCGTCTCCGGTCAGCTGTCGCTCGTGCCCGGGCACAAGGAGCTGCTCGACGGGGATATCAAGGTGCAAACCGAGCAGGCGTTCGCCAACCTGCGTGCGATCCTGCACGCAGCAGGCAGCTCGCTCGACCAACTGGTCAAGACGACCGTTTTCCTCCAGAACCTCGACGATTTCGCCGGGATGAACGAGGTGTATGCAACCCATGTCGGTGCGACGCCGCCGGCCCGTTCGACCGTCGAGGTCGCGAAGCTGCCGTCGGGCGCGCTCGTCGAGATCGAGGCGATCGCCCTCGTCTAGACAGATCGAGGCCTACGTCCGCTCGCTCGGGCTGGACGCGTACGTCGTGGGCGGTGCCGTGCGCGACGAGCTGCTCGGCGTCGATGCGAAGGACGCCGACTTCCTCGTCCCGGGTCTCGACATCGCGGGGCTGCGTGGCGCGCTCGCACCACACGGCCGCCCCGACGAGCTGGTGGTCGCCGGCCGCCCCGTCGGCGTGCGGTTTCATCCGCGCGACCCGGCGGTGCGTGCGCTCGTGCGCGCCGGCATCGAGCTCGCCCCGCCGCGGCGCGAGATCTCGACGGGGCCGGGGCGGCATGACTTCGAGATCGTCGTCGACCCGCAGGCAAGCGTCGAGGACGACCTCGCACGCCGCGACTTCACCGTCAACGCCATGGCGCGGCGTCTCGCCGACGGGACGATCGTGGACCCGTACGGCGGCCGTGCCGACCTGGCGGCAGGGACGCTGAAGACCGTTTCCGCTACGAGCTTCGCGGAGGACCCGCTGCGGATCGTCCGCGGTCTGCGCTTCGTGTCGCAGCTCGGCCTCCAACCGGACGAGCAGACCCTCTTGCAGATGCGCGAGGAGGCGGCGAGTGTCGAGCTTGTCTCCGGCGAACGGATCGGTGGCGGGCTTGCCGCAGACGGCATGGGGGAGCTCTCGAAGCTCCTGCTCGGAGCGCAGCCGGCGAGAGCGCTTCGCCTTGCGCGCGACACGGGCGTCCTCGTCCATCTCCTGCCCGAGATGGCTGCGGCGATCGGCTTCGAACAGGAGAGCCGCTGGCACGAGCTGACCGTCGACGAGCACACGTTCGAGGTCGTGCAGGCGGCCGCCGACCTGGGCTACCCGCTGCGCATCCGGCTTGCCGCGCTCTTCCACGACCTCGGCAAGCCGCAGGTCGCGTGGCGCGGAAACGACGGCAGGTTGCACTATTACGCGAAACCCGGCTATGCGGTGCACAGCCACGAGCAGGTCAGCGCCGAGCTCGCCGCCGAGGCGCTCGACCGGCTGCGCTACCCGACCGAGCTGCGCAAGCGTGTCGTGCGGATCGTGCGCGGGCATATGATCGGCCCGAGCAAGGTTGACCCGCTGAGGGCGCGCAAGCTGCTCGCGCGGTACGGCGCGGGCCTGCTTTTCGACCTTCTGGACCACAAGGAGGCCGACCTGCGCGGCAAGGGCCGGCCGCCGGCTGCGGACCTGGCGAAGCTCGCCCGCTTCCGCGCTGTGGTGGAAGCCGAGCAGGGAAGCCCGCACCGGCTGCGCGACCTGGCGGTCGGCGGCGACGATCTCGTTGCGCTCGGCTATGCGCCCGGGCCGGCGCTTGGGCGGACGCTTGCGAGACTGCTCGACGAGGTCGTTCACGAGCCCGCCCGCAACACCCGCGAGCGGCTGCTCGAGCGCGCGCAGGAGCTCGCACGGTGATCCACTGGCAGGAGCCGGGATATGTCGTGGCGTTCACGATGCGGGTCGGAGGGGTGTCAACCGGCGTGTACGAATCGCTCAACCTGACGACGGGAACAGGCGACCGCGCGGAGACGGTCGAGGAGAACCGGCGGATCGCGTGTGCGGCACTCGGTCTCGACGCGTCGCTGCTCGCGTTCAACCGGCAGGTGCACTCACCGAACGTGCACCGCGCATCCGCCGGAGATCGAGGCGCTCCGGGAGACGGCCTGTGGACCGACGAGCCCCTCCTGCCGATGCTCGCCATGTCTGCGGACTGTCTGCCGATCGCGATCGCGCGCCGTGAGGGACCCCGGGCCCTCGCGGTCGTGCACGCGGGCTGGCGGGGACTGGCCGAGGGCGTCGTCGCAGCCGGCGCCGATGCGATCGGCGCGGGCGCGAAGGCCGCCGTCATCGGCCCGGCGGTTGGCCCCTGCTGCTACGAGGTGGGCGCCGAGGTGGCGGCTCTCTTCGCCGACGACCTGACCGTGGACCGGCGGCTTGACCTGTGGACGGCCGCCGAACGGGCGCTCAGGGCCGCCGGCGTGGAGCACGTCGAGCGCACCGACCTGTGCACCCGCTGCCATCCGGAGCTCTTCTTCTCGCACCGGCGAAGCGGGACCGCGCGTGGCGTACAGGGGGTGATCGGTGCTGTCGTCTGACGCGATTCGAGCGCGCTTCGAGCGCGTCCAGGCGGAGGTCGGACCCGGGGTCACGGTGGTCGCCGCGACCAAATACGTGCCGCTCGCCGACCTCGCGTTCCTCGTCGAGGCGGGCATCGGCGTGGTCGGCGAGAACCGCGCGCAGGACCTCGAGGAGAAGCACGCCGAATACGGCGATGCGTTTCGCTGGCACTTCATCGGCCATCTGCAGTCCAACAAGGTCAGGGTCGTGAACCGCATCTGCGAGCTCGTGCATTCCCTCGACTCGGACTCGGCTGCGCGCAGGCTCGAAGTGCCCGCGCTCGTCCAGGTGAACCTTGCGGGAGAAGCCTCGAAGTCCGGCGTGGAGCCGGCTGAGATCGCCTCCTACCTGGGCTACGACGTGCGCGGGCTCTCGACGATGCCGCCCGCTGCCGCGACCCCCGCCGACTCCCGGGCGTACTTCGCCCGGCTGCGCGGGCTCGCCGCCGAGCACGGTCTTTCGGACCTCTCCATGGGCACCACACAGGACTACGCCGTCGCTGCGCAGGAGGGTGCGACGTACGTTCGTGTGGGGTCAGTCCTGTTTCGAGATTAGAATTCCCCGCACGTGGCCCTCGGAGACCTCTGGAGTCGGACGCTCGTTTACTTCGGCATCGCCGAGGAGGACGACGAATGGGAAGACGAGGACGGCTATGTCGCCGAGGAGAGCCTCGAGCAGAGCTATCGCGAGCGGCCGAACGTCCGCCGTCTGACGCCGAGGCGCCGGTCGCAGGACTTCGACGACTGGACCGAGTCCGAGGCCGACCAGCCGACCTCCCGCGTGCCGACGGCGCGCGCGTCGCGTGTGCGCGAGATGCGACCGCAGATCGAGGCGGTGCCGAACCCGTCGAACGTTCGTGTCCACCTCGTGCTTCCCCGCAGCTTCAACGACGCGCAGCAGATCGCCGACAAGTTCAAGCAGGGGATCCCCGTGATCCTGAATCTTCAGAACGCCGACACAGAGCTCTCGAAGCGGCTGATCGACTTCGCGAGCGGCCTCACCTATGCCCTGAACGGGGGCATGCAACGCGTCGCCGACAAGGTCTTCTTGCTGACGCCGCGCAACGTGGAGGTCTCGGCCGAGCAGCGCGCCGCTCTCCTCGAGCGCGGCGGCTTCTTCAACCAGGCCTAGCTCACGTAGGAAACACGGCGTCTGGCGCGAAGGGTGCGTCATGCTGCTCGACGCAGTCACGGAAGTCGAGTTGTTCGTGAACGTCTTCGTCGGCGTTTACATCCTGGCGATCCTCGCCTACATCCTCACGTCCTGGGTGCAGCTGCCGTACTCGCTGCGGCCGGTCCAGCGCTTCCTCTACGACGTGTGTGAGCCGTACCTGCGGCTCTGGCGACGGCTCCTGCCGTTCTCGGCGGGGCCGTTCGACTTCTCGCCGATGGTCGCCGTATTCGCATTGATCGCGGTTGAGCGGATTGTCATCGCCGTCCTCGACCGCCTGCACTGAGAGGAGCTCCCACATGCGCTATACGCCCGTTGAGCTGAGACATGTTCGCCCCACCCGGGGGCTGTTTGGGTACAAACGCCACGAGGTCGACAGTCTGATCGAGGACGTCGCCGACAGCTTCGAGGAGGTCTGGCGCGAGCGCGGCGAGCTCGTCGACAAGCTCGAGGACGTCGAGAAGCTGCTGGTCGACGTCAAGCAGCGCGAGGCGCTGCTGACCTCGACGCTCGTTTCTGCCGAGCGTGCGGCCGGCGACGCGAGGGAGCAGGCCAGGAAGGAGGCCGAGCTGATTGTCGCGGAGGCGCATCAGGAGGCGCGGTCGGTAACCCGTGCGGCGCAGGGCGAGCGTGAGCGGCTCTTCGGCGAGGTGCGGCGTGTCGAGACCTTGCTGCGGGCCGCCCTCGGAATGGTCGAGGAGACCAAGCACGAGCTGCCCGAGGCCGAGGGCCCGTCCGAGCATTGGCCGAATCGCCAGGACACCCGCGAGTTCCAGGCGGTCGACCCGGAGGCCGTCGCCCCGCAGCCGCAGGCGTTCGTGTCGCCGAAGCTTCCGCCGGTGCAGCCGGCCCCGCCGGCGGGCGCAGACGACGGTCCGTGGGCCGGGCGCGACTTCGCCTGGGGGTAACCTGGGCGCCGTGAGCGCTCGGCTCAAGCTTCGAGTTTCACCCGGCGCGGCCAGGACGTCCGTTGTCGGACGCCACGGCGATGCCTGGAAGGTTCGCGTCACGGCGGCGCCGGCGGACGGCAAGGCGAATGCCGCCGTCGTGCGGCTGCTCGCGGCTACTCTCGCGCTGTCAGTGCGTGACGTCGAGATCGTGTCCGGACACGGCTCCAGGGACAAGATGGTCGCGCTCCAAGGGATCGACGACGACGAGATCGAGCGGCGACTCGGGCAGGCGAGCGGCGCCGGAGAGGAGTTCGAATGAGCGACATCGACACCGGCGAGTTCAAGCAGGCGCTCGAGTCGGAGCAGGCACGGCTGCGTGACGCACTCGCGTTCCTCGACAAGGAGAACCCGGGGACGATGGAGGAGGAGCTCGGCGACATCGGCGGTCGCGGCTCCGGCGACCACCTGGCCGACATGGCGACGGCGACCTACGACCGCGAGCTCGACGAGGGCCTCGAAGAAGGCGCCCAGAAGGCCCTCGCGGAGGTCGAAGCCGCCCTCGGACGGATCGCCGACGGCAGCTACGGCGTCTGCGAGATCTGCGGCGAGCCGATCGGCGTAGAGCGCCTGTCGGCGATCCCGTGGGCCCGCCTCTGCATCGACGATCAGCGCCGGTCCGGTTGAGTCTCACGGACCCGACGCGTAGTGACGGCGCCGGCTTGGCCGACGTCAGGGTCGGGTCGTCGACGAACGGGTTGCAGCCCGTCTCCGTCGCGGAGCGCTCGCTTGCAGCGGGTCTGTGGCAATGGCTTGGGCTCGGGGCGGTCGTGCTCGCGG
Organism: Gaiellaceae bacterium; assembly: GCA_035534955.1. Classification (GTDB taxonomy): domain Bacteria; phylum Actinomycetota; class Thermoleophilia; order Gaiellales; family Gaiellaceae; genus PALSA-600. The sequence goes on along the minus strand of DATLQV010000046.1, from coordinate 7,151 downwards.
CCGTGCTGGCCGACCAGGTGACAAAACAGATCGTCACCAGCACGCTGGCCCTCGATGCCTCGGTGCACGTGGCCGGGCCGCTCTCGATTCATCACGTCCAGAACTCAGGGATCGCGTTTGGCTTCTTCTCCGGCGCCACGGCGGTCGTCACCGCCGTCACGGCGGGCGCAGTCGTGTGGATGCTCGTCTACTTCGCGCGTTCCGGCGCGCGGCATCCGGTTCTGCCGGCCGCGCTCGGGCTTCTGATCGGCGGCAGCGTCTCGAATCTCGTCGACCGCATCCGCCTTCATCACGTCACCGACTTCATCGACCTCAAGTGGTGGCCGGCGTTCAATCTCGCGGATAGCTTCATCGTGATCGGCGTCGCCGTCCTGCTCGGCGCGCTCGTCGTCGCCGACCGGGCGCCGCGCCCGTCGCGGCGCGGCATCGACGTCGCAGCGCGGTGAAGGTCCCGCCGGAAGCCGCGGGCGAGCGGCTCGACCGGTTCCTCGCGTCGACGCTCGGCTCGCGCTCGGCCGCCGAGCGGGCGGTCGAGGCGGGCGCGCTCGTCGACGGGATCGCCCGGCCGAAGAGCTTTCGTCTCGAGGGCGGGGAGGAGGTCGAGCTGTCCGAGGCACCGCCGGCGCCCGTCATCGTTGTTCCGGAGCGGCCGGCGCTCGCCTGGCAGGACGAGCACCTGCTCGTAGTCGACAAGCCCGCCGGGCTCGTCGTGCACCCGGGCGCCGGGCACGCGAGCGGAACGCTCGTCGACGCTCTGGCGGGGATGATCGCGGGCGGTGACCCGGAGCGCCCCGGGATCGTCCATCGTCTCGATCGCGACACCTCCGGGCTGATGGTGGTCGCGCGGTCGCAGGAGGCCTACGAGCGGCTGTCGGAGCTCGTGCGCGAGCGGACGCTCGAGCGAACATACACGGCGCTCGTCCGGGGGCGGCCGCGCTCGCGCAGCGGCCGGATCGAAGCGCCGATCGGGCGCGACCGGGGAGATGCGACACGTGTTTCCCTCGACACGGACACCCCGCGCGAGGCGGTCACGCATTTCGAGGTCGAACGGTTGTGGCCGGAGCACGCACTGCTCCGCATCAACCTGGAGACGGGCCGGATGCACCAGATTCGCGTGCACCTGGCCGCGGTCGACCTGCCGGTGGTCGGCGACCCGACCTACGGCGTGCCCGAGCCCGCGCTCGGCCGCCAGTTTCTGCACGCCTCGGCCCTCGCCTTCCCGCACCCGTTCGGAGGCGAGCGAATCGACGTTCGCTCCGAGCTGCCGCCCGCCCTCGAGGCGTTTCTCGCCTCGCTCGGGTAAGGCGGCTACCATGCCCTCGTCCGTCGTTCCCTCGACCGGAGGGAGACGTTGGTGGACGGTGGCCGGATGTTCGCTCCGGCTTCCACCGCGGCCTCGCCGGTGCAGTGCAATCCAATAACCGTAGAAAGGGGCTCCCATGCCCGTCGTTTCCATGAAGGAATTGCTGGAGGCCGGCGTCCACTTCGGCCACCAGACACGCCGCTGGAACCCGAAGATGAAGCGTTTCATCTTCGGCGAGCGCGGTGGCATCTACCTGATCGACCTCACCCAGACCCAGGAACTGCTGGACGAGGCGTACAACTTCGCGAAGGCGATCGCCGAGCGCAACGGCTCGGTGCTCTTCGTGGGCACCAAGAAGCAGGCCCAGGATTCGGTCCGTGACGAGGCAAGGCGCGTCGGCATGCCGTACGTCAACAACCGCTGGCTCGGCGGTCTCCTGACGAACTGGCGCACGATCTCCGACCGCATCCAGCGCCTCCACGAGCTCCGCTCGCTCAAGCAGGAGGCCCAGCTCGACCTGCTGCCCGCAAAAGAACGCATCTCGATGGAGGCGGAGCTCGAAAAGCTCGAGGCGAACCTTGGCGGCGTCGCCGACATGCGGCGTCAGCCCGAGGCGATCTTCATCGTCGACCTGCGCAAGGAGCAGCTCGCCGTGCGCGAGGCCAAGCGGCTCGGGCTGCCGGTGATCGCCCTCGTGGACACGAACTGCGATCCCGACGAGGCCGACTACGTGATCCCCGGCAACGACGACGCGATCCGCTCATGCGCGCTCGTGGTGAAGGCGGTTGCAAACGGCATCGAGGCCGGAAAGCGGAAGGTCACGCCCGCCGAGCTGCAAGAAGCGCGCGACAGGAAGAACGAGGAGCCTGCGGCAGAGGACGAGGCCGCCGCGGTCGATGAAGAGACGGCCGTCGAAGTGCCGCCCGTCGCCGAAGCGGTCGTCGGAGAGGGCGAGCAGGGCGAGGAGACCGCGGAATGACCGAGATCACCGCCGCGATGGTGAAGCAGCTCCGCGATGCGACGAGCGCCGGGATGATGGAGTGCAAGCGCGCGCTCCAGGAGACCGACGGCGACTTCGACGAGGCCGTGAAGCTGCTACGCGAGAAGGGAATGGCCTCCGCCGCGAAGCGCGCCGACCGCGAGACGAGCGAGGGCAAGGTCGGCATCATGGTGCGCGACGACGTCGGCGCGATCGCGGCAGTCGGTTGCGAGACCGAGCCGGTCTCGAACAACGAGGATTTTCTCGCCTACGCAGAGAGGCTTCTCAAGACCGTGTTCGACGGCGGCGACGCGTCGTCGCTCGAGGACGAGCGGGTCGCGCTTGCGGCCAGGCTCGGCGAGAACATCCAGGCCGCCGGCGCGAAGCGGATGCAGGCGTCGGGCGACGAACTGCTCTCGTTCTATGTCCACTCGCCCGCGAACAAGGTCGGCGCGCTGGTGCACACGCGCGGCGGCGACCCGCAGGCGGCGCGCAGCCTTGCGCTGCATCTCACGTTCGCCCGGCCGACCTACGGGACGCGCGACGAGATTCCGCAGGAGCTCGTCGACACCGAGCGGGAGATCCTGTCCAACTCCGACGAGGTCCTCTCGAAGCCCGAGAACGTTCGCGGCAAGATCGTCGAAGGACAGCTCCAGAAGAAGTTCTTCGGCGAGGCGGTGCTGACCGAGCAGACCTGGTACCGGGCCGACGAGTCCACCAGCACGGTCGCGCAGTATCTGAAGGAGCGCGGGGTCGAGCTCCTTGACTACGCGTGGTACGCAGTCGGTTAGTTCGACAGTGCCGTTCCAGCGCATCCTCCTGAAGCTCTCCGGGGAGGCCCTGATGGGCCCCGGAGACTTCGGTCTCGATGCGGGCACCGTCGACGCGCTCGCGGGCGAGCTCGCCAGCGTTCGCGCAGGCGGCCCGCAGATCGCCCTCGTGATCGGCGGCGGGAACATCTACCGCGGCATGTCGGCGGCCGAGCACGGGATCGACCGCGCGACCGGCGACTACATGGGCATGCTCGCGACAGTGCTGAATGCCCTGGCGGTGCAGGACGCGCTCGAGCGCAACGGCGCCGACACGCGCGTCCTCTCGGCGATCGAGGTGCAGGAGGTGGCGGAGCCGTACATTCGCCGGCGTGCCGTGCGCCATCTCGAGAAGGGCCGCATCGTGATCTTTGCAGCCGGCACCGGCAACCCGTACTTCACCACCGACACCGCCGCGGCGCTGCGCGCGCTCGAGATCGGAGCGGAGGCGATCCTGATGGCGAAGCACGGGGTCGAAGGCGTCCTCGACGGCGATCCGCGCACCAACCCCGACGCGAAGCTGGTCCCGGAGCTGACGCACTTGCAGGCGATCGAGCGAGGGTTGAAGGTAATGGACACGACCGCCCTTTCGCTCTGCATGGACAACCGCCTCCCGATTCACGTCTTCGAGCTCGCACCGGGCACTATTGGACGAGTCGTGGGAGGCGAACGCGTAGGCACCCTCATCTCTACACCCGAAGGAGACGAACGGTGATCGAGAACTTCATCGGTGACGCGACGCAGCGAATGGACAAGTCGGTCGAGGCGACGCACGAGCATTTCAACTCGGTGCGCACCGGGCGCGCGACTCCCGCGCTGCTCGATCGGATTGCGATCGACTACTACGGGACGCCGACTCCGCTGAAGAACCTGGCGACCATCGGCGCTCCGGAACCGCGGTTGCTCACGATCCAGCCGTTCGACCCGACGTCGATCAAGCAGATCGAGAAGACGATCATGGAGTCCGATCTCGGCCTGACGCCGTCGAACGACGGCAAGCTGATCCGTCTGCCGATCCCGCAGCTGACCGAGGAACGTCGCAAGGAACTCGTGAAGGTTGTTCGGCAGATGGCCGAGGAGGGACGCGTCGCCGTGCGGAACGTCCGGCGCGACGCGATCAAACACCTCGAGGACCTCGTCCGAAACGGCGACGTCGGCGACGACGACGAGCGCGCGGCCGAGAGCCGCGTCCAGAAGCTGACCGACGACCACACGGCGAAGATCGACGAGTTGCTGAAGCGCAAAGAGGCCGAGATCATGGAGGTCTGAGGCCTCCATGAAGCTGCTCTCGCGCATTCGCACACTCGCCCGGATCCGGCCGCTGCCCCATCAGGAGCTGCCGGAGGTGGCAGGCTCGGTGGCGATCATCCTCGACGGGAACGGACGCTGGGCCAAGCGCCGCGGGCTGCCCCCGGCCGCCGGGCATCGCGCCGGCGCTCGGACGGTTCGTCGCATCGTCGAAGCCGCGATCGACATCGGCATCAACGACCTGTCGGTGTTCGCGTTCTCAACGGAGAACTGGTCGCGTCCCCAGGACGAGGTCGACGCGTTGATGGAGATCTTCGCCGAGACAATCGAGCGCGAGCTGCCCGACCTGGCGGCGCAGGGTGTCCGGGTGCGCTTCATCGGCCGGCGCGACCGCGCGCCGGAGACCCTCCAGCAGCGAATGCTGGCGATGGAGGACCGCACCGCGCTCAACACGCGCCTCAGCCTCTGGGTGGCCTTCGACTACGGGGGACGCGCAGAGCTCGTGGAGGCCGCACGTCGACTCGTCGAGAGCGGGGTCGAGGCGGCCGACATCGACGAGAACGTCTTCGCGGCGAACCTGTACGCGCCGGAGCTTCCCGACCCTGACCTGCTGATTCGGACGAGCGGCGAGCTGCGGATCTCGAACTTCCTCCTCTGGCAGCTCGCGTATGCAGAGCTCGTGTTCGTCGACACTCTCTGGCCGGACTTCGACGAGCGCGACCTCCGGGCGGCTCTGGCCGACTACGCGTCCCGCCGCCGGCGATTCGGCGGCCGGTCGACGTGAGCAACGCCGTCTCGCGCATCGTTGTCGCGCTCATCCTCGTGCCCGTCGTGCTCGGCGCGGTCTATCTGGGAGGCTGGTGGGTCTTCGCTCTCGCTGCGTTCGCTGCCGCGGTTTCGCTGCACGAGTTCTGGCTGCTCGCGCGGCCGCTCGCCCCGCTCGCCCTGGCCGGGTACATCGGTGCGGCGCTCGCGCTCGTGGGCGCCGAGATCTCGGGCCTCCACTGGATGATCGGAGGCGTGCTCTCGACGTTCGTGCTCGCGTTCGTGCTCAAGGCGGTCTCCGGCACGCGTCAGGCAGCGACGATCGCGATCAGCGGCACCGTGCTCGGCGCCGTGTGGATCGGGCTCGGGCTCGGCTTCGTGATCCTGTTGCGCGAGCTTCCCAGCCACGGACGGCTTGCGGTGGTCACGTTGCTGCTGGCGGTGTGGGCGGGCGACACGTTCGCCTACGCAGGCGGCCGGGTGGTCGGCCGGCACAAGATGGCCCCGCACACCTCACCGGGCAAGACGTGGGAGGGGTTCGTCTTCGGAACGGCGGCGACGATCTTCGTCACCTTCGTGGCGCTCTACAAGCAGCACTTCCTGTCAATCTCGCAGTCGATCGTCCTCGGCGTCGTGCTGGCGCTCGCCGCACCGCTCGGTGACCTCTTCGAGTCGCTGCTGAAGCGCGACATGGCGGTGAAGGACACCGGCACGCTGCTCGGCGGCCACGGCGGCATGCTCGACCGGATGGACGCACTGCTCTTCGCGGCCCCGGCGGCGTACTTCACGATCCTCGCGTTCACGTGACAGTTCCGTATCGGTGTCTGACACCGGACGGGGCTCGATCAGGCACGTCGGCAGGGAGGGGGACTCCGGGCACACTGTGGGCATGACGCGCGTCGCCCTGCTCGGCGCCACCGGATCGATCGGTCGCCAGGCCCTTCAGGTGATCGAAGCCGATCCCGGCTTGGAGCTCGTTGCCGCGACTTCCGGGACGACGCCGATCGACGGGCTTGCCCCACTGACGCAGGTGGGCGGCGACCCGACCGGCCTGCTCGGGCAGGCAGAGCCCGACGTCGTCCTCAACGCGATGCTCGGGTTTGCGGGGCTCCCGGCCACCATCTGGGCGCTCGAGCACGGCGTCACTCTCGCGCTTGCGAACAAGGAGAGCCTCGTCGCCGCCGGCGAACTCGCGCTCGCAGCGCGGGAGCGCGGCGGCGGCATGCTGATTCCCGTCGACAGCGAGCACTCCGCGCTCTTCCAGTGCGCGCAGCTCGGCGAGCCGGAGAGCGTCGTCCTGACCGCGAGCGGGGGGCCGTTCAGGGGCCGCACGCGCGACGAGCTCACCGATGTCACCGCGGCCGAGGCGCTCGCGCATCCGACCTGGTCGATGGGGGCGAAGATCACGGTCGATTCGGCGACCCTCGCCAACAAGGGCCTCGAGGTGATCGAGGCGCACTTCCTGTTCGCGATCCCCTACGAGCGGATCGAAGTGGTGGTGCACCCGACGTCGATCGTGCACGGCCTCGTGCGCTTTCGCGACGGCGCGTCGATCGCGCATCTCGGCTATCCCGACATGCGCGTGCCGATCTCCTACGCGCTGACCTTCCCCAACCGGGCTGCGACGCCCGTCCCGCCCCTCGATCTGACCGCAGGGTCGCTCGAGTTCTTCGAGCCCGACGTCGAGACCTTCCGAATGCTCGCGCTCGCACGCGAGGCCGGCGAGCGCGGCGGCACCTACCCCTGCGCCTACAACGGTGCCAACGAGGTCGCGGTCGCGGCGTTCCTGGAAGGGCGCATCGGCTTCCTCGACATCGCGGCGCTGGTCGAGGACGCACTCGGCCGCGTAGACGGCGCACCGGCGGGCGATCTCGCCGAGCTGCGCGAGGCCGACCGGCAGGCGCGCGAGCTGGTGGAGCGGCATGCGGCGTAGGCTCGACGGAGCCGCACAGGGAGCGGAGGTGCCGGCTTCGCCGGCGCTGGAGCGGCATGCGGCGTAGGCTCGACGGAGCCGCACAGGGAGCGGAGGTGCCGGCTTCGCCGGCGC